>NZ_JBICVG010000004.1:0-536343 GCF_043198875.1 Streptomyces sp. NPDC048718 | reverse complement strand
ACGAGCGGGCCGAGCACGATCGGTGCTGTGAGTCCGACTCCAGCACCCCGTGGGGGTCCCCCCGCCGAAGGCAGGGGGAGAAGGAGGCACAAAAAAAGGGGGCCCCGCCCGTGCCTCCTCGGCACGGACGGGCCCCCACAAGCGGGAAGGTCCGGGAGATCAGCCCGCGACCGAGACCGACGGCTCGCCGCTCGTGACGCCGTCCTTCTCCATCTGCTCGGCGATCTTCATGGCCTCTTCGATCAGCGTCTCGACGATCTTGGACTCGGGGACGGTCTTGATGACCTCGCCCTTCACGAAGATCTGGCCCTTGCCGTTGCCGGAGGCGACGCCCAGGTCGGCCTCGCGGGCCTCGCCGGGGCCGTTGACGACGCAGCCCATGACGGCGACGCGGAGCGGGACCTCCATGCCTTCGAGGCCGGCGGTGACCTCTTCGGCGAGCTTGTAGACGTCGACCTGGGCGCGGCCGCAGGACGGGCAGGAGACGATCTCCAGGCGGCGCGGGCGGAGGTTCAGGGACTCCAGGATCTGGTTGCCGACCTTGATCTCCTCGACCGGCGGGGCGGAGAGGGAGACGCGGATGGTGTCGCCGATGCCCTCGGACAGCAGCGCGCCGAAGGCGACGGCGGACTTGATGGTGCCCTGGAAGGCGGGGCCGGCCTCGGTGACGCCGAGGTGCAGCGGGTAGTCGCACTGGGCGGCGAGCTGGCGGTAGGCGTTGACCATGACGACCGGGTCGTTGTGCTTGACCGAGATCTTGATGTCGCGGAAGCCGTGCTCCTCGAAGAGCGACGCCTCCCAGAGGGCCGACTCGACGAGGGCCTCCGGGGTGGCCTTGCCGTACTTCTGGAGGAGGCGGCGGTCGAGGGAGCCCGCGTTCACGCCGATGCGGATCGGGACGCGCGCGTCGCCCGCCGCCTTGGCGATCTCCTTGACCTTGTCGTCGAACTGCTTGATGTTGCCGGGGTTGACGCGGACGGCGGCGCAGCCGGCGTCGATGGCGGCGAACACGTACTTGGGCTGGAAGTGGATGTCGGCGATGACCGGGATCTGCGACTTCCTCGCGATGGTGGCGAGGGCGTCGGCGTCGTCCTGGGTGGGGCAGGCCACGCGCACGATCTGGCAGCCGGAGGCGGTCAGCTCGGCGATCTGCTGGAGGGTGGCGCCGATGTCGGAGGTGCGGGTGGTGGTCATCGACTGCACGGACACCGGGGCGTCGCCGCCGACCGCCACCGATCCGACCTGGATCTGCCGGCTCTTGCGCCGCTCGGCGAGCTTGGTCGGAACGGTCGGGATACCGAGAGAGATCGCGGTCATCAGCTGTACAACCCCAAGGTGTGGTTCATCCGGCTCAGGTGGTTCAAGGTATTCGAGGTTACCGCCCCTACGGGCGGTGGCCGGACACCCCACGGGTTCCGGCCACCGTCGTCACTCGGTCGTCAGGTGAGTTTCACCGGGTTGACGACATCGGCGACAAGGACGAGCAGGGTGAAGCAGACGAAGACTCCGGCGACGACGTACGCGATGGGCATCAGCTTGGCGACATCGAAGGGGCCTGGGTCGGGGCGCTTGAAGATCCGCGCGGCGTGGCGGCGGACCGACTCCCACAGGGCGCCGGCGATGTGGCCGCCGTCGAGCGGGAGCAGCGGGAGCATGTTGAACAGGAACAGCGACACGTTGAACATGACCAGCAGGTTCATGAACCAGACGAGGATCGTCTGGGGCGGCGCGTCCACGGTCATCAGTTCGCCGCTGATGCGGGCGGCGCCGACGACGCCGACGGGCGAGTCCTGCTTGCGTTCGCCGTCGCCGAAGGCGGCGTCCCACAGGGCGGGGATCTTGCCGGGCAGGGCGAGGACGGATTCGACGCCGGCCTGGAGCTGCTGGGACATCCGGTCGGCGGACTGGCCGAAAGTCAGCGGGACGACTTCGCGGCCGGATTCGAAGCCGAGGTAGCCGGCGGAGACGTACTGGAGGGGCTGGACGACGTTTCCGTCGGCGTCCTTCTTGAGGACCCGGTTCTCCAGGAGGGTCGCCTTGAGCGTGAGTTCCTTGCCGCCCCGCTCGACGGTGAGGCCGGCGGGGCCGGTGGTGGCGCGGATGCGGTCGGAGAGCGTGTTCCAGTCGGAGACGCGTTCGCCCTGGAAGGCGACGATCCGGTCGCCCTTGAGCAGGCCGGCCGCCTTCGCGGGCGAGGGGCGGTCGCCGGTCTTGCAGGTGTCGCGCTTCTCGCTCTGGTCGATGACGCAGTTGGTGACGCCGGCGACCTTGGTGGTCTGGGTCTCGAAGCCGATGGCCATGGCGCTGCCGAAGAACAGCACGGCGGCGAGCACGAGGTTCATGAACGGCCCGGCGAACATGACGATGACGCGCTTCCACGGCTTGCGCGTGTAGAAGAGCCGGTCCTCGTCGCCTGGTTCGAGTTCCTCGAAGGACGCCTCGCGGGCGTCTTCGATCATGGAGCGCCAGGGCGAGGTCGAGCGGGCCTCGATCCGGCCGTCCTTGCCGGGCGGGAACATGCCGATCATGCGGATGTAGCCGCCGGCCGGGATGGCCTTGAAGCCGTACTCCGTCTCGCCCTTCTTCCGCGACCAGATGGTGGGGCCGAAGCCCACCATGTACTGCGGTACGCGGATGCCGAAGAGCTTGGCCGTGGAGAGGTGGCCCAGTTCGTGCCAGGCGATGGAGACGAGCAGGCCCAGCGCGAACAGCACCAGACCCAGCACGTACAGGAATACCGTCATGCGCGCGCCTCCGCGATTGCCTTCGCCGCGAGTTCCCGGGCCCGGGCCCGTGCCCAGGTCTCCGCTTCCAGGACGTCCGAAACGGTGAGGGAAGTTCCCCGGCCGGGATCGCCGTGTTCGCCGACGACCGCGGTGACGGTGTCCATGATCGCGTTGAACGGCAGGTCGCTGTGGAGGAAGGCGTCCACGCACTCCTCGTTGGCGGCGTTGAAGACGGCGGGCGCGGTGCCGCCGAGCCCGCCGACGTGGCGGGCGAGGTTCACGGCAGGGAAGGCCTCGTTGTCGAGGGGGAAGAACTCCCAGGTGGAGGCGGTCGACCAGTCGAAGGCCGGGGCGGCGTCCGGGATCCGCTCGGGCCAGCCGATGCCGATGGCGATGGGGCCGCGCATGTCCGGCGGGGTGGCCTGGGCGAGCGTGGAGCCGTCGGTGAACTCGACCATGGAGTGCACGTACGACTGGGGGTGGACGACGACCTCGATGCGGTCGAAGGGGATGTCGTAGAGCAGGTGGGCCTCGATGACCTCCAGGCCCTTGTTCACGAGCGTCGCGCTGTTGATCGTGATGACGGGGCCCATCGCCCACGTCGGGTGGGCCAGCGCCTCCTCGCGGGTGACGCCCGCGAGCTGGTCGCGGGTCCGGCCGCGGAAGGGGCCGCCGGAGGCGGTGACGACGAGCTTGCGGACGTCGTGGCGGCTGCCGGCGGCGAGCGCCTGGAAGAGCGCGGCGTGCTCGGAGTCGACCGGGATGATCTGGCCGGGCTTGGCGAGCGCTTTGACCAGCGGGCCGCCGACGATCAGCGACTCCTTGTTGGCGAGCGCCAGGGTACGGCCGGCCTCCAGGGCGGCGAGCGTGGGCGCGAGGCCGATGGAGCCGGTGATGCCGTTGAGCACGGTGTGGCAGGGCGACGCGGCGACCTGGGTGGCGGCGTCCGGCCCGGCCAGGATCTCGGGCAGCGGCTCGGAGCCGTACCGCGCCTTCAGGGCCGTACGCAGCTCCTCGGCGGCCTCCTCGCGGGCGACCGCGACCGTGCCGGCCCGCAGCCGGTGCGCCTGCTCGGCGAGCAGCCCGATCCGGCTGCCGGAGGCGGCGAGGGCGGTGACCCGGAACCGGTCCGGGTTGCGCAGGACCAGGTCGACGGCCTGGGTGCCGACGGAACCGGTCGAGCCGAGCACGACGATGTTCCGGCGCCCTTCGGAGATGTCGAAGGCGGTGTGGGGGTCGGCGAGAGGAGAGGGGCGATCGCTCATGCCCCCCATTGTTGCCGCAAAGCCTGTGCCCTCTTCACAGGGTCCGGCGGATCGCGCCGAAAACGCCGGGGAAGTCCCGGAAGAGTGGGAAGACCGGCTGGACACGGACGTACGCGGGCGGGGCCGTCGAACGTGCGGCCGGGGCGGCGGGACCAGCAGCGGCGACCGGACCAGCAGAGGCGGCCGGGCCCGCCGGAGCGAGGGCCACGCGCGCGTGGGTCTCGTCGCAGGCGGTGAGCGGGCCCCGTACGCACCGGGGTCTCGCACACCCACGGGCCTCGTACGCGCGCGTGGCTCCCGCTCCGGCCGGCGGCTCCCGCGCCGAGGCCCCGGCCGGCCGGCCGTTCCTCAGCCGATGGTGCGGTGGACGTCGGGCCGGGTCGACGGGCCGGGGGTGGTGTCGGCGATCCAGGGGCCGTCGTCGCTGGGGTCGAGGACGCCTTCCTCCAGCCAGGTGTACGCACCGGCCAGGACGCCGTCGACGACCTTGCGGTCCAGGTCGTCGGTGTTGGCCCACAGCCGTCCGAAGAGTTCGTCGGTACGCAGCCGGGCCTGGCGGCAGAAGACGTCCGCGAGCCGGTGCGCCGGGCGGCCGTGGTCGCCGGTGGTGCGCAGGAGTTCGGCCCGTACGCAGACGGCGCTCATCGCGAAGAGTTCGGCGCCGATGTCGACGATCCGGCCCAGGAAGGCCTGTTTGAGTTCCATCCGGCCCTGCCAGCGCGACATGGCGTAGAAGGTGGCGCGGGCGAGTTTGCGGGACGTGCGTTCGACGTACCGCAGATGGGTCGCGAGGTCGCCGAACTCCCCGTACGCCCCGGGGAGCTGTCCCTGTCCGGCGACGAGCTTCGGCAGCCAGCGGGCGTAGAAGCCGCCGGCCCGTACTCCCGCCCTCGCCTTGTCGGCGAGGGCCTTGTCGGGGTCGATGATGTCGCCGGCGACGGCAAGGTGGGCGTCGACGGCCTCGCGGGCGATCAGCAGGTGCATGATCTCGGTGGAGCCCTCGAAGATCCGGTTGATGCGCAGGTCGCGCAGGAGCTGTTCGGCGGGGACGGCGCGTTCGCCGCGGGCTGCGAGCGAATCGGCGGTCTCGTAGCCTCGGCCGCCGCGGATCTGGACCAGTTCGTCGGCGATGCGCCAGGCCATCTCGGAGCCGTACAGCTTGGCGAGCGCCGCCTCGATCCGGATGTCGTTGCGGTCCTCGTCGGCCATCTGGGAGGCGAGGTCGACCACGGCCTCCAGGGCGAACGCGGTCGCCGCGATGAACGAGATCTTGGTGCCGACGGCCTCGTGGCGGGCGACGGGCTTGCCCCACTGCTCGCGTTCCGCCGCCCATTCGCGGGCGATCTTCAGACACCATTTCCCGGCGCCCGCGCAGGACGCGGGCAGCGAGAGCCGGCCGGTGTTGAGCGTGGTCAGCGCGATCTTGAGGCCGGAGCCCTCGGGGCCGATGCGGTGCGTGGCGGGGACGCGGACCCGATGGAAGCGGGTGACGCCGTTCTCCAGACCGCGCAGGCCCATGAAGGCGTTGCGCTGTTCGACGGTGATACCGGGCGAGTCCGCCTCGACGACGAACGCGGTGATGCCGCCGCGGTGGCCCTCGGAGGCGGGGACGCGGGCCATGACGACGAGGAGTTCGGCGATCACGCCGTTGGTGGTCCACAGCTTGACGCCGTCGAGGAGGTACGCGTCCTCGCCGTCGGGGACGGCGGTCGTCGCGAGCCGGGCCGGGTCCGAGCCGACGTCGGGCTCGGTGAGCAGGAACGCGGAGATCGCGCCGCGCGCCAGCCGGGGCAGGAAGGTGTCCTTCTGTTCCCGGCTGCCGAACAGTTTCAGCGGCTGCGGTACGCCGATCGACTGATGCGCGGAGAGCAGCGCGCCGAGCGCCGGGCTGAGCGAACCGACGAGGGCGAGGGCCCGGTTGTAGTACAGCTGGGTGAGGCCGAGGCCGCCGTACTTCGGGTCGATCTTCATCCCGAAGGCGCCGAGCGCGCGCAGTCCGTCGATCGTCTCGTCGGGGATCCGCGCCTCGCGTTCGATCCGCAGGCCGTCGACTCCGCCGCTCTCGCAGAAGGCGCGCAGCTTGGCCAGGAAGGCCTCGCCGCGCCGGACGTCCTCGTCGGCGGGCAACGGGTGCGGATGGATGAGGTCGAGGCGGAACCGGCCGAGGAAGAGTTCCTTGGCGAAGCTCGGCTTGTGCCAGTCCTGCTGGCGGGCCGCCTCGGCGACCTGCCGGGCCTCGCGTTCGGTGACCTTGGGCGACCGCTGGGTGGGTGCGGACATGAGGGGCTCACCTCGCCGCTCGTCGGGGCGTGGAGCCTGGTGGCTCCCTGTCCGTCGTACCCGAAATATCCGCTTCCGGAAAGCGGGAGGACGGCGCGGGGCGGGCCTCGGGTCCGGTCGCGGGGACGCAAACGGGTCCGCCTACCGGGCCGACCGCAGCCGGAAGACCGCACCGCCCTCGACCGCGCCGGGCGGGGGCGATTCCTGTGTCAGCGGGCTCGGTGCGGTCGCGGGCACGAGCACCTCGGCCCAGAACACGTTGCCCGCGACCACATAGTCGTACGGATGACCGGCGGAGAGCCTGAAGAGGCGGTCCCCGGGCGACCAGGCGCGCCCGATCCTCCGGCCCTCGGCACGCAGTGCGTCCGGGCCGGCGTCCGCCAGGCCGAGGCCGTCGCGGTAGTAGTCGGAGAGCGAGATCCGGGAGACGTCCTGGAAGAGCACGTCGAAGACGCGGGGCGGCCTCGCGTCGTCGCGGGCGAGGAACCCGCGCAGCAGGACCTTGCCGTGTCCGTGCTCGACGGCCCACGGACTGAAGGTCCCTTCCAGCCGGGCGGGAAGGTGGTCCGTGACGACTACGCGGTAGGGCATGCGACCTGTCCGGGGGTGGCGGGGCGGCAAGGCGGGGAGGTGGCGAACCGGGTGTGGGCCTACCTGGTGCGGGTGTACCCGGGGCGGGCGTATCGACACCGTAGCGCCGTCGCTCCCACCGTCGCTCCCGCCGTCCGCCGTCCGCCGTCCCGCCGTCCGCCGGATACGGCCGACGGCCGGAGCCCCCGCACAGTGGGCTCCGGCCGTCGTTCTCTCCCGCCCGTGCGGCGCGCGTGTCGCCGTACGGGAGTTCATGGGGCGCGCGTCGCGCGGCGTGGGCCGCGCGACGCGGGCGGGTCGCTCGCTTCTAGAGGGCGAGGCCCGTCATGACCAGCGAACGCTCGTACGTGTAGTCGTCCATCGCGTAACGGACGCCCTCACGTCCGACGCCGGAGCGCTTGGCGCCGCCGTACGGCATCTGGTCGGCGCGGTAGGAGGGGACGTCACCGATGATCACGCCGCCGACCTCGAGGGTGCGGTGGGCGCGGAAGGCGGCCTGGATGTCGTGCGTGAAGACGCCCGCCTGGAGGCCGAAGTCCGAGTCGTTGACCAGGGCGAACGCCTCGGCCTCGCCGTCGACCTTGGTGACGGTCAGGACCGGGCCGAAGACCTCGCAGCGGGCGAGGGTGACATCGGCCGGGAGGTCGGTGAGGACGGTCGGGGCGTACGTCGCGCCGTCGCGCTTGCCGCCGGTGAGCAGCGTGGCCCCGGCCGCGACGGCCTCGTCCACCCAGGACTCGACACGGCGGGCGGCGGCCTCGTCGACGAGCGGGCCGACGTCGGTGGCGTCGTCCGCCGGGTCGCCGGTGACCTGGGCCTCGACAGCGGCGACGATCTTCGGCAGCAGACGGTCGTGAACGGAGCCGTCCACGATCACGCGCTGCACGGAGATGCAGGACTGGCCGCCCTGGTAGTTGGAGAAGGTCGCCATGCGGGTGGCGGCCCAGTCCAGGTCGGCCTCGGAGGACCAGTCGGGCAGGACGACGGCGGCGGCGTTGCCGCCGAGCTCCAGCGTGCAGTGCTTGTGCGGCACGGACTGCTGGATGGCGTAGCCGACCTTGTCCGAGCCGGTGAAGGAGATGACGGGCAGCCGCTCGTCCTGGACGAGGGCGGGCATCCGGTCGTTCGGCACGGTCAGGATCGACCAGGAGCCGGCCGGCAGGTCGGTCTCGGCCAGGATCTCGCCCAGGATGAGGGAGGAGATCGGGGTGGCCGGGGCCGGCTTGAGGATGATCGGCGCGCCGACGGCGATGGCCGGGGCGACCTTGTGCGCGGCGAGGTTCAGCGGGAAGTTGAACGGCGCGATGCCGAGGACGACGCCCCGGGGGATACGGCGGATCAGCGCGAGCCGGCCGGCGCCGCCGGCCTCGGTGTCGAGGCGCTGGACCTCGCCGCCGTTCCAGCGGCGGGCCTCCTCGGAGGCGAACCGGAACACGGACACGGCACGGCCGATCTCGCCGCGCGCCCACTTGATCGGCTTGCCGTTCTCGGCGGAGATCAGCTGGGCCAGTTCCTCGGTGCGCTCGGCGAGCCGCTTGGCGACGTGGTCGAGAGCGGCGGAGCGGACGTGCGCCGGGGTGGCGGCGAACTCGTCGACGACGGCGTGCGCGGCGGCGACGGCTTCCTCGACCTGGGCCTCGGTGGGTACGGAGACGGTGCCGACCAGACGTCCGTCGTACGAGTTCGTGACGTCGAAGGTCGTCTCGCCGGTGGCCTCGCGGCCGGCGATCCAGAAGCCGTGGGTGGTCGTCATCGCGTCCCGGCCCTTTCCGTTGGGGGTGATGGGGTCGAGGAGCCCGCGCTCAGGCACTCGCGCACTCGCTCTCGTGACACGTTAGGACGAAGCGGGCTCATGAACGCTTGTCCGGTGTGGAGTGGTGGGTACGGGGATCCTGGCCGCTTTGGCGGGAAGGAAGGGCAAGGGCCGGGATCGGCGGCGGCTCGGGTCCGGCAGGGGCGACGGGGCCGCGGGTCCTCATGGGCGGCGGCTCGCCGCCGGCGCTCGCTCTCTCGCGTACGCCCCGCCCGCCCGCACACGGACCCTCAGCCGGTCACCTCCGTCGTTCCGTCGAGACGATCAGGCACACCCCGGCCACGACGATCAGACCGCCGAGGACGATCGGCCAGGTCAGAGCCTCGCCGAGGAGCAGCGCGCCGAGAGTGACGGCGACGATGGGGTTGACGTATGCGTAGGTCGCGACGAGCGAGAGCGGTGCGGACTGGAGCAGCCAGGCGTACGCGGTGAAGGCGACGAGCGAGCCGAACACGATGAGGTAGGCGAGGCCCACCCAGGACCGGGTGGAGACGGCCGCGAGGTCCAGGCCGTGGTGTTCGCCGCGCAGCAGGCCGACGCCGAGGCCCGCGAGACCGCCGGCCAGCATCTCGTACACGCTGGCGGTGAAGGGGTTCGCGGGCATCGGGATCCGGGACGACACGAAGGAGCCGAGCGACCAGAGCAGGGTGCCCATGACGACCAGGGCGAGGCCGCCGGCGTGCACCTCGCCGCTGAGACCGGGCAGGGTGAGCACCGCGAGTCCGGCGAGTCCGAGCAGGACGCCCGCGAGCGCTCCGAGAGTCGGCCGCTGCCCGGTGAGCGCCTTGAGCACGACGACCCAGGCGGGCACGATGGCGACGAGCAGCGCGGCGAGGCCGGAGGGCACGGAGGTCTCGGCGAGCACGATGACCGCGTTGCCGCCGAGGAGCAGCATCAGGCCGACGACGGCCGCCGAGGCCAGTTCGCGCGGGCTCACCTTGAGGGCGGCGGGCCCCTGCCGCCAGGCGATGATCGCCGCGAGGATCAGACCCGCGACGACGAACCGCGCCCCGGCGGACAGGAACGGGGGCAGGGTCTCGACCACGACCCGGATCCCGAGGTACGTGGATCCCCACACCACGTAGACGATGCCGAGCGCCACCCAGACGGCGGCGGGGATCCGGCGGGCGGCCCCCGGAGCGGCAGCCGGCACGGACTGCGGTCCGGCCCCTGAAAGGGATTCCGGGGTGGGTCCCTGAGCCGATGGGGACTCGGCGGACGGTGCGAAGGAGCGAGGGGAAACGGAGGGCGCGGGGTCGGAGGCAGGGCTTGTCATGCACCGGAGGTTATGGAGCGGGGAGCTTCCTGACCAGATTTCCTGCCCGGGATCGGGCAGGAATACGCTACTCGCGACCGTCGTCGGTGGCCTTCAGCGCCAGCCACAGCTCCATCCGGACGTCCGGATCGTCGAGCGAGCGGCCCAGGATCTCCTCCACGCGCCGCATCCGGTAGCGCAGAGTGTGCCGGTGGACGCCCAGGTCGGCGGCGGCGGCGTCCCACTGGCCGTGCCGGGACAGCCAGGCGCGCAGCGAGGCGACGAGGTCGCCCCGGCCGGTAGCGTCGTGCGCGTACAGCGCGCGCAGCAGTCCGTCCGCGAACGCGCGGACGGCCTCGTCGGCCAGCAGGGGCAGCACCGAGCCCGCCGCCACCTCCTCGTGTTCGACGAGCGTCCGGCCGCGCCGCCGGGCCACCGAGAGCGCTTGTTCGGCCTGCTTGTAGGCGGCGGCAGCGGTGGCGGCGCCGGCCGGGCCGGACAGTCCGAGAACCAGTCCGGTCTCCTCCGACTCGCGCCCCGCGTACCGTTCGCACGCCGTGACCACCGCTCCCCCGTCGCCTGCCAGGACCACCAGCCGGCCGGCGCCCGCCGGGCCCTCGGGCTCGGTCAGCACGGCCAGGACGGACTCGCCGGCCCGGGCGGCCGCGGATTCCAGGGCATCGCCGAGCTCGGCGAGCGGTGCCTCGCCGCTCGCGCGCACCACCGCCGGCCCTGTCGCCACCCCGGCTGCCCCGGTCCCGGTCGCTGCCCCGGTCCCCGAGGCGGGCCCGGTCGCCGCTCCTGCCACCGGGCCCGCCTCGGGGGCCGCCGCCGTCGCCGGTTCGGCGATGAGCAGCCGGTACGGCGCGTCGAGCAGCCCGCCGTACAGATCCCCGGCCGCCGTCGTGGCGTGGCCGGTCTGTCCGTCGAGCAGCATCCGCAGGACGGCCGCGCCCAGCCGGTGTTCGGCGGCCTGGAGGGAACGGGACCGCTCGGTCGTCAACGTCAGCAGGGCGATGGCGGAGTGCACCGCGTACCGCTCGGCCGTGCCCAGCGGCGCGCCCGTGCCGACCGCGAGCGCCCCGCGTACCCGGCGGCCGGTGCCCAGCGACTGGAGTTCGACCCGGTCCGTGCCCTCCTCCTCGTCCTCGCCGCCGCCGACGACGGTGCTGGCGGGCGCGGACCGTTCGCGAAACCGCTCGACGTCGGGGGCGAGCCGGGCCGCCCGGCGCGCGGCCCACTCGGGTGCGACGGCCAGGACGGTGCCAGAGGTGTCGTACAGCGCGACCCAGCCGTCGACATGCGCGGCGAGCCGGGCGACGACGCCGTCCGGGCCCTCGGCGAGCGCCGCCCGGGTCAGCTCGCGCTGCACCTCGAAGCCCGCCGTCACCGACCGGTACTGCTCGGCGGCGATGGCCGCCGACACGGCCTTGCTGATGGCGAGGAAGGGGGTGGGCCGGGGCACCGCGAGCAGTGGCAGGTGCTCCTCGCGGGCCGCGTCGACCAGCGCCGCCGGAATGTCCTCGTAGGTGACGCCGACCGCGAAGCCGAGACCGACGACACCGGCGGCGAGCAGCCGCCGCACATAGCGCCGCATCGCCTCGGGGTCCTCGGCGTCGAGGGTGAGGGCGGTGGTGAGCAGCAGCTCGCCGCCCTCCATGTACGGGACGGGGTCGGTGAGCTCGCTGACGTGCGCCCAGCGCACAGGTGTGTCGAGGCGGTCCTCACCGGCGCGGACGGTGAGTTTGAGCGCCGGGTGCTGGACGAGCGAGGCGAGGGTGGGCGGCATCGTGAACCGTCGATCGTGGGACCGGGAGGGAGGGGTCGGAACACGCCGCCGGGAAGGCCGGCGCGTCCCCCTCGATTGTGCCAGCCCGCGCCCGTTTCGTACGCATCGTCGCAGGTCGGCCGTGACGACGGGCGGTCCGGAGAACGGGGAGGGCGGGCGGTTGGGAAAACGAGGGGGACGAGCGGTTCGGGATACGAGTGGGACGGGCACCGCGGAAGACGGGGCGGGCGCTTCGACAAACAGGGTCAGGGACGGGACGGAGGCAGGAGCGGGACGGGTCAGGCTCCGCCGCCCCGCCGGAGGTCGACGAGGAGCGGCGGGGTGTGCTCTCCCCGTACGTCCGTGAGCGACAGGACGGCGTGGCCGGGCGGGACCGTGTGCGCGAGGTCGGACGCGGACCAGCGCTCGCGCTCGACCTCGCGGACGGTGACCGCCTCGGTGGTGACCGCCTTGCCCGTCACCTTCTTGCGCAGGAAGTGGACGAAGCGGGTCATCGGCTGGTCGGCGAAGACGGTGTGGTGGGCGACCTCGGTCTTCTCGAACCGTTCGGTACCCCAGGTGTCGGCGAAGGCCCGGCCATCCCAGGTGGGGATGCCGGCGAAGGCCATCCGGCAGCCGACCACCGCGAGCAGCGGCCCGCGCAGCGCCTCCGGCACCTCGGCAAGGGTGCGCAGGGCGAGTACGACACCGGCGTTCTGCGGGCGCAGCCGCTGGAGGGCCCGGACGGTCCCCTGGGTGAGCGCGCCGGCCGCGTCGTCGAGCACGAGACAGGCGAAGTGCCCGTGCCCGGCGCCCTGTCCCTGCCGGTCCCGGTCCCTGACGACGGACTGGAACTGGGCCAGGATCAGCCGGTTGAGCAGCCGTGACGCCTCCTCGTGGGCGCCTTCCGGCAGGCTGATCCGCACCCGGATGGGGTGGCGGGCGACGGCACGCAGCGAGAAGCCGCGCTCGTCGCCCGCCCCCTTGCCGTGGCCAGTGGCGATGCCGGTGCCGCCTCCGCCGCCGAAGAACTCGGCGAAGACGGGCCGGTCGAGGGTCGCGAGCCGGTCGGCGAGCACGGGACCGGGGTCCCCGGCGGTGCCGGCCTGCCGGAGCCGTGACTCCAGTTCGCGGCGCATGGCCGTGGCGCTCCGGTCCTGCGGCAGCAGGTCGAGCAGGGTCTGGAGGGTTCCGGGGCCGGCTTCCAGCAGTTCGCGCAGCACCGGCACGGTGGGGAAGCGCCCGTACGCGGCCCGGTAGGGGCCGATGAGCTGGGCGAGCACGGTCGCCGCGCGCCGGGTCTCCAGGCCCTCCAGGTCGCCGACGAGTCCCTCGGCGAGCAGGACGGCGGCCTCGTCCGGGTCGGTGGCCCCGGCGTACAGGTCCAGGTCGTGCGGGGAGGCCGGGTCGCCGAGCCGGATGACGACGTCGTACGCCGCGTCCGGTCCGAGCGGCGCGCCCGCCTCGCCGACGGCGACGACGGCGCAGCCGCCGGTGAGCGCCTGGAGGGTGAGCGACTCGACGACCGGCGCGACGAGGGCTCGGGTCTTGCCGGAGCCGGAGGGGCCGACGGCGAGCAGCGAGGTGCCGAGGAGCGCGGGGCCGAGGGCGGCTCCGGCGCCCACGTACGGGGCGGGGGCGCGTTCGGCGGGTGCGTACCGGCCGATCCGGACCTGCCCCAGAAACAGATCGTGCTCGGCGGTACGGGCGGGCAGATCACGGTCGCCGGAGGGGTGCGCGGCGGCCCCGGCCCCCTCGCGCAGCAGCGCGCCGACGAGCGCGGCCCGGCCCACCCCGTCCCGGGCGGTGCCGGCCCAGGCCCGGCGGACCCGGGCCACGTCGACATCGTTCATCCGCCCGCCGGCCACCTCGGCGACGAGCCGGTCGGCCGCCGGGTACTCGCCCGCCTCCCGGAGCTCGGGCCACTGCGACGGCGGGGCCTTCGGGCCGGTGGGGACGGGGGCGGGCGGGTTCTGCCGGGCGCGGCGGGCGAGCCACAGGCCCTTCCAGTCGCCGACGCGGGCGAAGGGCCAGACGACGAGGGCGGTGATCAGCGCGTACAGGGTGTAGACGACGAACGGCGAAGAGAACACCTCGAATCCGCCGGTGAGGAGGGCGACGGCGGAGAGCACGGCGACCGCGAGGGGAAGCGGATCCCAGCCGAGGCCGAGTGCCTCGGGCCAGACGAAGGCGAGGGCGCCCAGGGCCATGCCGCCCGCGAGAAGCGCGCGGACCGGCGGGCTGAACCGGCCGAGGTAGTGGCGGCTGATCTTGCCCCAGGAGCCGAAGAAGCCGGCGGCGCACACGATCCCGACGAGAAACGCGCTGTCGTACAGGTTGCGGGCCGCGCTGCCGTGCCAGTCGCCGTCCACCGGGACCGTCGTGCCCGGGTACCACCAGTCCTTGGGGGTCAGCACCCACAGCATCTGAATCTTGTACGGAAACACCTCGTGACGCCAGGCAGCCCACAGGAGCAGGGCGATCACCAGGGGGATCAGCATGCCGATGACCGTGACGGGGGGCACGCGGTCGCGTCCGGCCGCCTCCGGCGCCACGTACCGAAACCGCCACACCCCCGGCCCCACCGCCGGCCGTGGGGCGTCCATCCACTCGGCGATGGCCGAGCGGGGCGGGGCCGCGGCCGGGGGCGAGCCGGGCGGGGCGGGCACGGCCTTGGCCTCGCCGCCCGCACCACCCGCACCGCCCCCGAAACCCGCGACACCCGCAGCACCCGGGCCCCCCGTCCCGGCCCTCCCGCCCCCGGCACCCGGCGCGTACCTGGGCACGGGAGGCGGGGCCGCGGCCGGAGCAGCGGGCGGGAGGGCCGGGGCGGGGGGCACCCGGTCCGGCGGGGGCGGTGCCGACGGGCGCGGCAGCCCGGCCCCCCGGGTGTCGCTCGTCTCGTACGTGCCGTCGCTCTCCATGAACCCCTGCCCCCTGACCAGCCAGGTCACCGCAACTGTGCCGGCGCCAAATCTAGTGGGCGCGGGCCGCGCCGGAAGGGTTTCGCCCACCCGTACGGCCGATCCCGTACCGATTCCCGGGCCGGCCCCGGACCCCGCTCCCCTGCCCGCCACCCGACCCCGTCATGTCCACCACGGACAAGGAACCCCCCGCCACCACTCCCGATCGGCGCATGCCCCGCCCCCTCCCCCGCGCCTAGCCTGCGGAGGAAACCCGCAAGTGCGTCCAGAACACCCCCAGGAGCCCCGCATGAACGCTGTCCCGCAGGAGCGGCGCGTCGTCACCGCCATCCCCGGCCCGAAGTCGCAGGAGCTTCAGGCCCGCCGCCTCGACACGGTCGCCGGTGGCGTGGGCTCCACGCTGCCGGTGTTCACCGCGCGGGCCGGTGGCGGCATCATCGAGGACGTCGACGGAAACCGCCTGATCGACTTCGGTTCCGGTATCGCCGTGACCTCCGTCGGCGCCTCCGCCGAGGCCGTCGTGCGCCGCGCCTCCGCGCAGCTCCAGGACTTCACGCACACCTGCTTCATGGTGACGCCGTACGAGAGCTACGTCGCGGTCTGCGAGGCGCTGGCCGAGCTGACGCCGGGTGACCACGCCAAGAAGTCGGCGCTGTTCAACTCGGGTGCCGAGGCCGTCGAGAACGCGGTCAAGATCGCCCGTTCGTACACCAAGCGCCAGGCCGTCGTCGTCTTCGACCACGGCTACCACGGCCGCACCAACCTCACCATGGCGCTGACGGCGAAGAACATGCCGTACAAGCAGGGCTTCGGCCCGTTCGCGCCCGAGGTCTACCGCGTGCCGGTGGCCTACGGCTACCGCTGGCCGACCGGGCCTGAGAACGCCGGCCCCGAGGCCGCCGCCCAGGCCATCGACCAGATCACCAAGCAGATCGGCGCCGACAACGTCGCCGCGATCATCATCGAGCCGGTCCTCGGCGAGGGTGGCTTCATCGAGCCGGCCAAGGGCTTCCTCCCGGCGATCGTGAAGTTCGCCAACGACAACGGCATCGTCTTCGTCGCGGACGAGATCCAGGCCGGCTTCTGCCGGACCGGCCAGTGGTTCGCCTGTGAGGACGAGGGCATCGTCCCGGACCTCATCACCACCGCCAAGGGCATCGCGGGCGGTCTGCCGCTCGCCGCCGTGACCGGCCGCGCCGAGATCATGGACTCCGTGCACGGCGGTGGCCTGGGCGGCACGTACGGCGGCAACCCGGTCGCCTGCGCCGGTGCGCTGGGCGCCATCGAGACCATGAAGGAGCTCGACCTCAACGGCAAGGCCAAGCGCATCGAGGAGGTCATGAAGGGCCGCCTGACCGCGATGCAGGAGAAGTTCCCGCTCATCGGTGACATCCGCGGCCGCGGCGCGATGATCGCCATCGAGCTGGTCAAGGACCCGGCGACCAAGGAGCCGGCCGCCGCCGAGGCCGCCGCGCTGGCCAAGGCCTGCCACGCCGAGGGTCTGCTCGTCCTGACCTGTGGCACCTACGGCAACGTGCTGCGCTTCCTGCCGCCGCTGGTCATCGGCGAGGACCTGCTCAACGAGGGTCTGGACATCATCGAGGGCGCCCTCGCCCGGATCTGACGGCGCGCCTGAACCGGCCGTCCGAAGGACCGCACGAAGGACCGCCGAAAGGTCGTCCGAAAGGCCGTCCGAAAGGCCGTGTGAAGAAGCTGTGGGGGGCCGATGGCGGAATGAGATTCCGGCTGTCGGTCCCCCTTTTCGTGCCGTACGGTTTCCGCAGATGAGAGAAACACCCCGGGCGGAGCCTCCCCAGCCCCGCCCACACCGTGCCTTCGCGCACACCGCTGGAGCCCTGGGCTCCGGAACTCCTCACCGATCGGATGCCCGCTCGCCCCACACCCCCCGGGGCGCGCGGCAGCCCGGTCAGGTCGACCGCCCCGGAACCACCCCCCCTGTTCCGGGGCGGTCGGCTGTCTTCTGGGCGCTGGTCGTCCTCGCCGCCGCCACCTGGCAGGTCCTGGTCCGCGGCCCCCTCCTCCGGCTCGACGAGCGGCTGTCCGGCGTCCTCGTGGACACCGTCCCGCGCGGGCTGTCCGAAGCCGCGTCGGACCTCGGCAATCCGGTGGTCGCGCTGCCGGTACTGGTGTGCGCGATGGCGTACGCGGTCTGGCGCGGGCGCCGCGCCGCCGCCCTGTACGCGGGTCTGGCCATGGCGGCCGTACCGCTCCTGGTCGTCCCGCTGAAGGACTGGACGGCCCGCCCGGGCCCGCTGGAGCCCTGGGCCCACGGCTACTTCCCGTCGGGCCACACGGCCACGGCGATGGTCGCCTACACGAGCGCGGCCCTCCTGGTCTCACGCCGCCTGCTACCCCTGGCGATCCTGCTGACCTCGGTCACGGCCGCGGGCCTGGTCCTGCGCGGCTACCACTGGCCGCTGGACGTCCTGGCCTCCGTGGCCCTCTGCCTCCCGCTGCTGCGCTGGCCGGTCCTGGCCGCCCGTCACACCGGGCCCGCGGCCGGGCGGCGGATGGCGGGGGCCGGGTAACGGGGGCCGGGTAACGGCAGCCGGGTGACAGGGCCGGGAACCCACCGCCCCGACCCGCCCCCGTCCCGACCCGCCGGCCCGGCCCCCTCAGGCCGTCAGCTCCACCGATACGCGGCGAAGTTGTCCCTGAACGCCCACTGGTTGTAGCGGTCCCAGTTGATCGACCAGGTCATCAGGCCGCGCAGCGCCGGCCAGGCGCCGTGGGTCTGGTAGGAACCGCAGCCGGTCTTCTTCGTGAGGCAGTCGAGGGCCTTCGTCACCTCGGCCGGGGCGGTGTGGCCGTTGCCCGCCTGGGTGGAGGCGGGCAGGCCGATGGCGACCTGGTCGGGGCGCAGGGGCGGGAAGAAGCGGTCGGCGTTGCCGGCCACCGGGAAGCCGGTGAGCAGCATGTCGGTCATGGCGATGTGGAAGTCCGCGCCGCCCATGGAGTGGTACTGGTTGTCGAGGCCCATGATGGAGCCCGAGTTGTAGTCCTGGACGTGCAGCAGGGTGAGGTCGTCGCGCAGCGCGTGGACGACCGGGAGGTAGGCGCCGGCGCGCGGGTCCTGGCCGCCCCAGGGGCCGGATCCGTAGTACTGGTAGCCGAGCTGTACGAAGAAGGTCTCCGGGGCCATGGTGAGGATGAAGCCGGGGCCGTACCGGGCCTTGAGGGTCTTCACGGCCTGGATCAGGTTGACGACGACCGCGGTCGTGGGGCTGCGGAAGTCGGTGTCGCCGGTCTGGAGCGACAGCGAGTGGCCCTCGAAGTCGATGTCGAGGCCGTCGAGACCGTACTCGTCGATGATCTTCGACACGGAGGAGACGAAGGTGTCGCGGGCGGCGGCCGTGGTCAGCTGGACCTGTCCGTTCTGCCCGCCGATGGAGATGAGGACCTTCTTGCCGGCCGCCTGCTTGGCCTTGACGGCGGCCTTGAACTCGGCGGGTGATTCGACGTTCGGGCACTCGGCGACCGGGCACAGGCTGAAGCGGATGTCGCCGGAGGTCACCGAGGTGGGTTCGCCGAAGGCCAGGTCGATGACGTCCCAGGAGTCGGGGACGTCGGCCATACGGGTGTAGCCGGAGCCGTTGGCGAAGCTCGCGTGGAGGTAGCCGACGAGGGCGTGGGCGGGGAGCCCGCCGCCGGGGGTGCCGCCGCCCGACGAGGTGGTGGTGGCGGTCACCGGGGCGGAGGGAGCGGATTCGCCCGCGCTGTTGAGGGCCGTGACCCGGAAGGTGTAGGCGGTGCCGGGGGTGAGGCCGGTGGCGGTGTACGAGGTGCCGGTGACGGTCGCGACGGCGGTGGCGCCCTGCTGGATCCGGTACGAGGTGGCGCCGGGGACGGCTGGCCAGCCGAGCGTGATCGTGGTGGCGGTCGCGGAGCCGGCGGTGAGACCGGTGGGGGCCGCGGGCGGCGCGGCGGGGTCGCCGCCGGGGCCGATCAGGGACAGGTCGTCGGCCTGGTAGGCGCCGGTGCCGTACCAGCCGTGGGTGTAGATCGTCACCGAGGTGGTCGTGGCCCCGGTGGTGAAGGTGGTGGCGAGCCGCTGCCAGTCGGGCGCGGACGGGGTCCAGGTGGAAACATCGGTCGTGCCGGTGCCGGAGGCGCCGAGGTAAACGTAGCCGCCGCGTACCCAGCCGCTGAGGGTGTACGTGGCGCCGGGGCGCACCGCGACGGTCTGGGAACAGCGGGCGTTGTCGCTGCCGGCCGGGGTCGCCTGGAGGGCCTGGGTGCCGCTGTGCGTGGGGGAGGTGACGGCGGCTCCGCTGCCCGCCGTACAGCTCCAGCCGTCCAGACCGGACTCGAAGCCGCCGTTGCGGGCGAGTTCGGTGTCGGCGGCGTGGGCCACGGGGGTGAGCGCCACGAGTCCGCCGGCGGCGAGGAGGCCCGCCAGGGCGAGGGTGAGGGGTCTGCTGCGATCCACGACTGCCTCCGGGGATGGGGGATTCGAGGTGGTGGAGCGCGCCACAGCATGGTCCAGACCAATCAGGTGGTCAAGACCTCTGAACACCTTGGAAGCGAGAAGCGGGGCACACGGGGATACAGGGAGCACAGGGGTACGGGATACAGAGGTACGGGCACACGAGGCGCGGGGTACGGGGGTACGGACGCACGGGCCCGGGATACGAGACACGGGAACGAGGTGCGGGATGCGCGATACGGGAGTCAGCGCACCCGGCCCGCGGTCAGGGCCGGCCCCTCACTCCCCGCCCCCACCTCCTCCCGCCCCTTCTCCCGCCGCCCCGGCACTCCCCCGCCGCAGCACCGCCGCCTCGTGCATCGCGAGTTCCAGCAGCATGGCGTCGTTGAGCGTGCCCGCGGCGTCCGGGGGGATCACCCAGCGCACCCCGCCCGCCATCCGCCCCGGGTAGGGGACGACGATCCAGGTCCCGGCGCCCGCGCAGCGCACGCCCGTGCCCAGCCAGTGGTCGGCGGTGCCCGGGGGGACGAAGAAGCCCGTCCGGGCGTCGCCGAAGTCGGCGAGGACCGGTCCCGGCCGTCCGGCGAGCCGGGTCAGGATCTCCAGGGTGGGGTGCCCGAGCACGGCGGGCAGGATCAGGACGTCCCACTGGCGTCCGGCGGGCAGCAGGGCGACCCCGTGCGGGTTGCGCTCCCATTCGAAACGGCAGGCGTCGGGGTCGGGCGCGGCCGACACCAGCCACTCCACCGCGCTCCGGACCTCCATGGCAGTCATCCGGTGTTCTCCTCTCCGTGTGGGCCCGCCTGGTGCGGGGCCCACACGGAGAGAGGAAGCCACCCCCCGCCTATGACGCGGGTTCAGCATCCATGAGATGTGACTTGCATCACACCTCACAAGAAGAAGTGGCTCAGCCGAAGAAGTGGCTCAGCTGTCGAAGCCCAGGCCCATCCGGTCCAGGGTCTTCAGCCACAGGTTCCGCCGGCCGCCGTTCTCGTCGGCCCGGGCCAGCGACCACTTGGTCAGCCCGATACCCGCCCACGCGATCGGCTCCGGCGGGAAGGGCAGCGGCTTGGAGCGGACCATGTCGAGCCGGGTGCGCTCGGTCGACTCCCCCGCCAGCAGATCGAGCATCACGTCCGCGCCGAAGCGGGAGGCGCCGACGCCGAGGCCGGTGTAGCCGGCCGCGTACGCGACCTTGCCGTGGTGCGCCGTGCCGAAGAAGGCAGAGAAGCGCGAGCAGGTGTCGATCGCGCCGCCCCAGGCGTGGCTGAAGCGCAGGCCCTCCAGCTGCGGGAAGCAGGTGAAGAAGTGTCCGGCCAGCTTCAGATACGTCTCGGGGCGGTGGTCCATCTCGGCGGAGACCTTGCCGCCGAAGGGGTAGATCGCGTCGTAACCGCCCCACAGGATGCGGTTGTCGGCGGTGATCCGGAAGTAGTGGAACTGGTTGGCGCTGTCGCCGAGGCCCTGCCGGCGGCGCCAGCCGCCGATCGAGGCCAGCTGCTCGGCGCTCAGCGGCTCGGTCGTCAGCGCGTAGTCGTAGACCGGGACGGTGAACGGCCGCATCCGCTTGACCAGCGACGGGAAGACGTTGGTGCCGAGCGCGACCCGCCGGGCGGCGACCCGCCCGTACGGGGTGCGGACGGCCATCCCGCCCCCGGCGCCACCACCGCTGCCAGTGCCGCCGCCCGCCGGGACGAGGTCGAGCCCCGGGGTGTTCTCGAAGATCCGTACGCCCAGATCGAGGCAGGCCCGCTTGAGGCCCCAGACCAGCTTCGCCGGGTGCAGCATCGCGACCCCGCGCCGGTCCCACAGGCCGCCCTGGAAGGTCGGCGAGTCGACTTCGGCGCGCAGCGCGTCGCGGTCCATCAGCTCCAGGCCGTCGGCGAGACCGAGCCGCTCGGCCTCCTCGTGCATCTCGTGCAGCTCGTCGAGCTGGTAGGGCTCGGTGGCGATGTCGATCTCGCCGGTGCGCTCGAAGTCGCAGTCCATGCCGTAGCGGGCGACGGTCGCCTCGATCGCGTCGAGGTTCTCGGTGCCGAGCCGCTCCAGTTCCGCGAGCTCGTGCGGCCAGCGGGCCAGGCCGTTGCCCAGGCCGTGGGTGAGGGAGGCGGCGCAGAAGCCGCCGTTGCGGCCCGAGGCGGCCCAGCCCACCTCGCGCCCTTCGATGAGTACGACATCCCGGGAAGGGTCGCGCTCCTTGGCGCGCAGCGCGGTCCACAGGCCGCTGTAGCCGCCGCCGACGACGAGCAGATCACAGCGCTCGGTGCCGGTGAGGGCGGGCAGGGCCGCGGGCTTGCCGGGGTCTTCCAGCCAGAAGGGGACGGGCTGGGCGTCGGAGAGAGATTGTGCAGCGAGACGCATGGCGACGGGGGCCATGGTTTCCAACTCCTTCGTGGCCTGACCGGCTGCCGGCCGCCGCCCGCCGCCCGGTTCGGACGGTCGGCGGCGGCCGACCGGTCAGGCGGTTGCTGTTTTCTTGCGCCGGTTCGTGATGATCTGACCGGCCACGACCACCAGCACCGCGATGACGAACATCGCCGTACCGATGACGTTGATCTGAACGGGGGTTCCGCGCTGTGCCGAGCCCCAGACGAACATGGGGAAGGTCACGGTGGAGCCCGCGTTGAAGTTGGTGATGATGAAGTCGTCGAACGACAGGGCGAAGGCGAGCAGCGCGCCGGCCGCGATGCCGGGGGCCGCGATCGGCAGCGTGACCCGCAGGAAGGTCTGCACCGGTCCCGCGTAGAGATCGCCCGCGGCCTCTTCCAGACGCGGGTCCATGGACATCACCCGCGCCTTGACCGCCGTCACGACGAACGACAGACAGAACATGATGTGGGCGATGAGAATCGTCCAGAAGCCGAGCTGGGCACCCATGTTGAGGAACAGGGTGAGCAGCGAGGCGGCCATGACGACCTCGGGCATCGCCATCGGCAGGAAGATCAGCGAGTTGATCGCGCCACGCGCCCGGAAGCGGTAGCGGACCAGCGCGAACGAGATCATCGTGCCGAGGATGGTCGCGCCGAGGGTGGCCCAGGCGGCGATCTGGAGGGACAGCGACAGCGAGCCGCACATGTCGGCGACGCCACAGGGGTCCTTCCAGGCGTCCAGGGAGAACTTCTGCCACGCGTAGTTGAAGCGCCCGTTCGGCTTGTTGAACGAGAACACCATGACCACGATGTTCGGCAGGATCATGTACGCGAGCGTGAGCAGGCCCGCGATGACGACAAGGTTCCGTCGAATCCAACGCATCGTCGGCATCAGACCAGGTCCTCCGTTCCCGCTCGGCGGATGTAGACGGTGACCATGAGCAGCACGATCGCCATGAGGATGAACGACAGGGCGGCGGCCGTCGGGTAGTCCAGGACACGCAGGAACTGCGACTGGATCACGTTGCCGACCATCTTGGTGTCGGTGGAGCCGAGGAGTTCGGCGTTGACGTAGTCGCCGCTCGCCGGGATGAAGGTGAGCAGCGTGCCGGAGACGACGCCCGGCATGGACAGCGGGAACGTCACCGTGCGGAAGGTGGTCACGGGCGAGGCGTACAGGTCCTGGGCGGCTTCGTGGAGCCGGCCGTCGATGCGCTCAAGGGAGGTGTAGAGCGGCAGGATCATGAACGGCAGGAAGTTGTACGTGAGACCGCAGACCACGGCCATCGGGGTGGCGAGCACCCGGTGCCCCTCGGTCCAGCCGAGCCAGCTGGTGACGTCGAGGACGTGCAGCGCGTCGAGGACGCCGACGACCGCGCCGCTGTCGGCGAGGATCGTCTTCCAGGCCAGCGTCCGGATGAGGAAGCTGGTGAAGAACGGGGCGATGACGAGGACGAGGACGAGGTTGCGCCAGCGGCCGGCCTTGAAGGCGATCATGTACGCCAGCGGGTAGCCGAGCAGCAGGCACAGCAGGGTCGCGGTGCCCGCGTACAGCAGCGAGCTCAGGAACTGCGGCCAGTACTCCCGAAAGGCCTCCCAGTAGGTCTGGAAGTGCCAGGTGACCTCGAAGCCCTTCTCCAGGGAGCCGGTCTGGACCGAGGTCGAGGCCTGGTAGACCATCGGCAGCGCGAAGAAGACGACCAGCCAGATGATGCCGGGCAGCAGCAGCCAGTACGGGACGAGCCGCTTGCGGGTGGAGGGCTTGCGAAGCACCGGAGCCTGCTCCGGTGCCGTCCGCTCCTCTTGGACGAGGGTGGAAGAACTCACGAGGCGTCCTCCACCGTCTCCACGCCCGCGTCGATGTCCTGATCGGCGTCGAGACCGAAGGTGTGCGCCGGGTTCCAGTGCAGGACGACCTCGGCGCCGGGCACGAGACGGCTGTCGCGCTCGATGTTCTGCTCGTACACCTGCAGGCCCGCGCCGGCCGGGGAGTCCACCACGTACTGGGTGGAGACACCGATGAAGGAGGAGTCCACGATCCGTCCGGTGACCCGGTTGCGGCCGTCGGCGATGGTGCCCGCGTCGTCGGCGTGCGCCAGGGATATCTTCTCGGGCCGTACGCCCACCAGCAGTTTCCCGCCGGCGCGGACGGCGGTGGTACAG
Organism: Streptomyces sp. NPDC048718; assembly: GCF_043198875.1. Taxonomy (NCBI): domain Bacteria; kingdom Bacillati; phylum Actinomycetota; class Actinomycetes; order Kitasatosporales; family Streptomycetaceae; genus Streptomyces; species Streptomyces sp. NPDC048718. The sequence continues at coordinate 512,742 of NZ_JBICVG010000004.1, read as the reverse complement.
CGGTCGCCGGGGACCTTCAGCTTGCCGCCGCCGGCGGTGACGACGATGGCGGAGCCGGTCTCGGCGACCTCGGCCTCGATGAGGTTGGAGGTGCCGAGGAAGTTGGCGACGAAGGTGGTCCTCGGGTTCTCGTACAGGTCGGCGGGGGCGCCGAGCTGCTCGACTCGGCCGCCGTTCATGACCGCGACCTGGTCGGCCATGGTCATGGCCTCCTCCTGGTCGTGGGTGACGTGCACGAAGGTGATGCCGACCTCGGTCTGGATGCGCTTGAGCTCCAGCTGCATCTGGCGGCGCAGCTTGAGGTCGAGCGCGCCGAGCGGCTCGTCGAGGAGCAGCACCTGGGGGTGGTTGATGAGCGCGCGGGCGACGGCGACGCGCTGCTGCTGGCCACCGGAGAGCTGGTGCGGCTTGTGCCGGGCCTTGTCGCCGAGCTGGACGAGTTCCAGCATCTCGTCGACCTGTTTCTTCACCGACTTGACACCGCGGCGGCGCAGGCCGAACGCGATGTTCTCCTGGATGTCCATGTGCGGGAAGAGCGCGTAGGACTGGAAGACGGTGTTCACCGGCCGCTTGTACGGGGGGAGGTCGGTGACGTCGCGGTCGCCGAGCGAGATGGTGCCCGTGGTCGGGTCCTCCAGGCCGGCGATCATGCGCAGCGTGGTCGTCTTGCCGCAGCCGGACGCGCCGAGCAGGGCGAAGAACGAGCCCTGCGGGACGGTCAGGTCGAGCGGGTGGACGGCGGTGAAGGAGCCGTAGGTCTTGCTGATGCCGGTGAGACGGACATCGCCGCCGGAGTTCTTGTCAGTCATGGGGTGGGTCCCGGGGGTGTGCGTAAGGACAGGGGAGGGCGGACGCCGGTCAGGCACCGATGAGCTTGGCGAACTTCTCCTCGTACGCCGTTTCCTCGGCCGTGCTGAGCGAACGGAACGAGTGGGACTTCCGGGCCATCTCCTTGTCGGGGACGATCAGGACATTATTGGCGAGGACGGGGTCGATCTTCGCCAGCTCGTCCTTCACGCCGTCGACGGGGCACACGAAGTTGATGTACGCGGCCAGCCGCGCGGCGACGGCCGGCTCGTAGTAGTAGTCCATGAGCTTCTCGGCGTTGGTCTTGTGCCGGGCCTGCGTGGGGATGAGCAGGTTGTCGCTGGAGGTGATGTAGCCCGCCGACGGGACCGTGTACTTGATGTCCGGGTTGTCGGCCTGGAGCTGGATGACGTCACCGGCCCAGGCGACGCAGGCGGCGATGTCGCCCTTGTCCAGGTCGGAGGTGTAGTCGTTGCCGGTGAAGCGGCGGATCTGCTTCTTGTCGACGGCCTTCTGGAGCCGGCCGAGCGCGGCGTCGTAGTCGGCGTCGGTGAAGTTCGCCGGGTCCTTGCCCATGTCGAGCAGGGTCATGCCGACGGTGTCGCGCATCTCGGTCAGGAAGCCGACGCGGCCCTTGAGCGCGGGGTCGTCGAGCAGCTGGGTGACGGAGTCGACCTTCCGGCCGCCGGTCGCCTTGGAGTTGTAGGCGATGACGGTGGAGATACCGGTCCAGGGGTAGGAGTAGGACCGGCCCGGGTCCCAGTCGGGGGTGCGGAACTGGGCCGAGAGGTTCGCGAACGCGTTGGGCAGGTTGGACGCGTCGAGCTTCTGCGCCCAGCCGAGGCGGATGACGCGGGCGGCCAGCCAGTCGGTGACACAGATCATGTCGCGGCCGGTGTCCTGGCCGGCCGCGAGCTGCGGCTTGATCTTGCCGAAGAACTCGACGTTGTCGTTGATGTCCTCGGTGTATCTGACCTTGATGCCGGTCCGTTTGGCGAACGCGGCGAGCGACGGGCGGGAGTGGCCGTCCTCGCCGGTGTCCATGTACTCGGTCCAGTTGGAGAAGTTCACCGTCTTCTCCTGGGCCGAGAAGTCCGTGCTGGCCGGCCCCTGGCCCTCGCGCTTGGCGGGCGGGATGCCGCAGCCGGTCAGGGCCGCGAAACCACCGACGGTGAGCGCGCCGACGCCGCCGGCGCGCAGCATCGAGCGACGGCTGAGGGCGCCGCGACCGCTGGTCAGCGTGCGCCGTATCGCCGCGAGCTGTGCGGCCGACAGACTGTCGGACTGGTACTGCTCCATGCGCTGTGCCCTTTCGGGATGGGTCGCCGCCAGGCGGCGGCGATCTGCTATCGGTCCCCGAAGATCGTGCGGTGCCAGCCCTTGGCCGCCACCGCGGTGTTGTCGAACATCACGTGCTTGACCTGCGTGTACTCCTCGAAGGAGTACGCCGACATGTCCTTTCCGAAGCCCGAGGACTTGGAGCCGCCATGGGGCATCTCACTGATGATCGGGATGTGGTCGTTGACCCAGACGCAGCCGGCCTTGATCTCGCGGGTGGCCCTGTTCGCCCGGTAGACGTCGCGGCTCCAGGCGGAGGCGGCGAGGCCGTACGGGGTGTCGTTGGCGAGCCGGATGCCCTCGTCGTCGCCGTCGAAGGGCAGGGCCACCAGGACCGGTCCGAAGATCTCCGACTGCACGACCTCGCTGTCCTGCGGGGCGCCGGTGATCAGGGTAGGGCGGTAGTATGCGCCCTTCTCGAGCTCTCCACCAGGGGTTGTTCCACCGGTGACCACGGTCGCGTAGCCGCGGGCGCGGTCCACGAAGCCGGCGACCCGGTCACGCTGGGCATGGCTGATCAGCGGGCCGAGATCGGTGGCGGGGTCGGCGGGGTCGCCGAGGCGGACCGTCTCCATCAGTTCCGCGACCCGCTCCACGAAGGCGTCGAACAGCGGCCGCTGGACGTAGGCGCGGGTGGCGGCGGTGCAGTCCTGTCCGCTGTTGATGAGCGAGGCGGCGACGGCGCCGTGCGCGGCGGCCTCCAGGTCGGCGTCGTCGAAGACCACGAACGGGGCCTTGCCGCCGAGTTCGAGGTGGAGCCGCTTGACGGTACGGGTGCCGATCTCGGCGACCCGCTTGCCGACGGCGGTGGAGCCGGTGAACGAGGTCATGGCGACGTCCGGGTGGCCGACCAGATGCTCGCCCGCGACCCGCCCGGCGCCGGTCACGATGTTGACGACACCGTCCGGGATCCCGGCGTCGGTCACCGCCCGGGCGAACATCAGCGAGGTCAGCGGGGTCAGTTCGGCCGGCTTCAGGACGATGGTGTTGCCGGCCGCGATGGCCGGGAGGATCTTCCACGCGGCCATCTGCAGCGGGTAGTTCCAGGGCGCGATCGAGCCGACCACGCCGATCGGCTCGCGCCGCACGTAGGAGGTGTGGTCGCCGGAGTACTCGCCGGCGGACTGGCCCTGGAGGTGCCGTGCGGCGCCCGCGAAGAAGGCCGTGTTGTCCACGGTGCCGGGGACGTCGAACTCGGTGGTCAGCCTGATCGGTTTGCCGCACTGGAGCGACTCGGCGCGGGCGAAGTCCTCGGCCCGGCTCGCCAGTACGCCGGCGAGCCGGTGCAGCGCGTCGGACCGTTCGCCGGGCGTGGCACCGGCCCAGCCGGGCAGGGCCTCGCGGGCACTGGCGACGGCGTCGTCCACGTCGTCCGTCGAGGCGAGGCGGTACGTGTACACGCTCTCGCCGGTCGCCGGATCGACGACGCTGTGATCCTCGCCGGAGGTGCCGGGACGAAGCCGCCCTCCGATGTACTGCGCGCCGTCCGTGAAGTGGTCCGACATCTGGAAGCGGTTGCCCATGGCGCTCTCCGTTGTTCCCGCTCGAATTGAATGCCGATCCTGGCAGAGCGCCTCAGGCCCAACAAGGGATTCCGTTGTTGCCTTTTGGTTACTCGACGGAATCTGTCGACCAAAGTGTCGAGAACGGCAGGCAATTGCCGGACGGAGTGTCAGTGGCGCCTGCGAGAGTGACGTGCATGAAAGCCCTTGAGGAACTGAAGGAGCAGGTCAGCGCCATGGAAGCGGGCGGCGACCGGGTCAAATGGCTGCATTTCTGGGGCCATCGCCCGCGCCCCGACGGCGAGTTGGGGCCGAGTTGCCTCAGTCAATGGTGGCCGTCACCGTTCGTGGTCGACGGCGTGCGCTATGCCACGGCCGAGCATTGGATGATGGCCGAAAAGGCGAGGCTTTTCGGGGATCGTGAAGCGGAGGAGGCGGCGCTGGCCGCCCGTACCCCCGCCGAGGCGAAGAAGGCGGGCCGGCTGGTGCGCGGCTTCGAGGGCACCGTCTGGGAGCGGGAGCGCTTCGGCATCGTGGTGGCGGGCAGCACGCACAAGTTCGGCTCGGACCCGGCGCTGCGCGCGTTCCTGGTGGGCACCGGGAAGCGGGTCCTGGTGGAGGCCAGCCCCCTGGACCGGATCTGGGGCATCGGCCTGGCCGCCGACGATCCGCGGGCGAGGGACCCGGAGCGGTGGCGGGGGCTGAATCTGCTGGGCTTCGCGCTGATGGAGGCGCGGGAGCGGCTGGAGTGAGACCCCGGATGCGACGACGGACGACGACGGACTGACGCGACGACGGACGCGCGGGGTGGGAAGGCCGCCCCGCGCGTCCGTCTGCCAGTCAGCGGTCAGTCAGTCGGTCAGCGCGTCGTCGCGTACCGGGGTACGCCGGTGCTCAGCGCTCGACCTGGAGCACGACCTCCGTCGGCTCCCCCTGCTCCGAGTCGACCTCCGAGAAGTCGTAGGTCGTGAGCGAGAAGATCATCGCGGCGAGGAACAGGGCGCTGAGCAGGGCGCCGATCGAACCGAGCACGATGCCCGCGATCGCCATGCCGCGGTTCGTCGCCTCACCGCGCTTGGCCTTCTTGAGGCCGAGGATGCCGAAGATCAGGGCCAGGACGCCGAGCACGAGGCCGAGGCCCCAGAAGCAGAAGCCGGCGACCGCGATGATGCCGAGCACCATCGAGGCCGTGCCCTGGCCGTTGGAGGGTGCGGGCCCCCAGCCGGGCTGGTTGCCGTACGCCGGGTAGCCGGGCGTCGTCCCGTAGCCGGCGCCCGGGTACGCGGGCGGCGGCGCCGGGTAGCCGTATCCGGTGGGCGCGCCCGGCGGAGTCGTTCCTCCGGGCGGGGTCGTCCCGGCCGGCGGCGGCGTGGTGGCGGCGGCCGGGTAGCCGTAGCTCCCGCCCGGTGCCACGGGCGGCGGCGGAAGCTCCACCCCCGAGGCCATGGTCTGCTGGTCGTGCACCGCCGGCGGGCCGGACGTACCCGGCGCCGGCTGGCCGGATATGTCCTGCGCGGGCGGGCCGGCGGGCTTGTTCAGTTCGACACCGTCGCGGTTCGGCGGAGCCCACGGGTCCACCGGAGTGTCGTTGTTCTCGGACATGGGCCTCCCCCATCGTGGTCCCGTCATGCTACGTGTCCGGCGCCGAGTCCCCTGTCCGGCCCAGGCCGTGCCTTCAAACTGCCGTCGTTCGGGCGGAGGCCGGGCCGTGCGGCGTCTGGTGCACTGCGCTCGCTTCGCTCGCTCCGTCTCGGCACTTTGATTCGCCCTTCGGATGCCGAGCAGCATCGCAAGGCGGAGGATCATCCTCGTACTGGGTGTACTTGGATGAATTCGACAACGCAGCGAGCGTGCGTGCCAGGCGTCGCACGGTGGGGGTACCTCCCAGGCGAAGCTCTGGGGGAGGCAGTTTGAAGGCACGGCCTAGGATGATCCGATGACCGACCTCTCTTCCTTCATCGCCGGGCTCCCGAAGGCCGAGCTGCACGTGCACCACGTGGGCTCCGCGTCCCCCCGGATCGTGGCCGAGCTGGCGGCCCGCCACGCGGACTCGCGGGTCCCGGCGGATCCGGAGGCGCTGCGCGAGTACTTCACGTTCACGGACTTCGCGCACTTCATCGACGTGTACCTGTCGGTGGTGGACCTGGTCCGCACTCCGGAGGACGTCCGGCTGCTGACGTTCGAGGTGGCCCGGGACATGGCGCGGCAGAACATCCGCTACGCGGAGCTGACCATCACCCCGTACAGCTCGGTGCGGCGCGGGATCGACGAGTTCGCGTTCATGGAGGCGATCGAGGACGCCCGCAAGGCGGCCGAGACCGAGCTGGGTGTCCTGCTGCGCTGGTGCTTCGACATCCCGGGCGAGGCGGGCCTGGCGTCGGCGGAGGAGACGGCGCGGCTCGCGCTGGACCGGCGGCCGGAGGGCCTGGTGTCCTTCGGGCTCGGCGGCCCGGAGATCGGTGTGCCGCGCCCGCAGTTCAAGCCGTTCTTCGACCGCGCGCGGGCGGAGGGGCTGCGGTCGGTGCCGCACGCGGGCGAGACGACCGGGCCGGAGACGGTCTGGGACGCGGTGCGGCTGCTGGGCGCGGAGCGGATCGGTCACGGTACGAGCGCGGCCCGGGACCCGGAGCTGCTCGCGTATCTGGCGGACCAGCGGATCGCGCTGGAGGTGTGCCCGACGTCGAACATCGCGACGCGCGCCGTGGACCGGATGGAGAACCATCCGCTGCGGCGGATGGTGGACGCCGGGGTGCTCGTCACCATCAACAGCGACGACCCGCCGATGTTCGGTACGGACCTGAACAACGAGTACGCGGTCGCCGCCCGGCTTCTGGAGCTGGACGAGCGGGGGGTCGGCGCGCTGGCGAAGAACGCGGTGGAGGCGTCGTTCCTGGACGAGGCCGGCAAGGCGCGGCTGGCCGGGGAGATCGACACGTACACGGAGACGTGGCTCGCGGGCCGGTAGCCGTACAAGGCGATACCGAGGAACACGCGGGAAGCGCGGGCCCGTCCGGATCTCCGGGCGGGCCCGTCGCGCTGCCGGGGCGGACCCGCACAATGAGGGGTATGCAGCCCGTCACTGTCGTAGGTCATCGCGGTGATCCGTACCGCGCCCGTGAGAACACCCTCGCCTCGGTCCGTTCCGCCTTCGCCCGCGGCGCGGACACCGTGGAGGTCGATGTCCGGCTGACCCGGGACGGTGTCCCGGTGCTGCTGCACGACACGACCTTGAAGCGGCTGTGGGGGCACGACCGGCCGCTGGACTCGGTCACGGCGGACGAGCTGGCGGAGCTGACCGGCGGCGGGGTGCCGACGCTGCGCGCGGCGCTGGCCGCCGCCGGGGAGCGGCGGCTGCTGCTCGATCTGCCGGGCGGCGACGAGCGGACGGTCCGCGCGGTCGCCGGCACGGTCGCCGAGTGCGGGGCGCGCGAGCGGGTGGCGTACTGCGCGGGCGGCGCGGCGATGCTGCGGGTGCGGGCGGTGGAGCGGGGCGCCGAGATCGCGCTGACCTGGAATTCGCTCGCCCCGCCGCGCCCGGTGCTGCTCGACGCGCTGCGTCCGAAATGGCTCAACTACCGTTTCGGGCTGGCCGGTCCGGACCTGGTCGCCCGGGTGCACCGGGACGGGTTGCTGGTCTCGGTGTGGACTCCGGACACGAAACGGAGCATGCGTAAGCTGATCATGAACGGGGTCGATTCGATCACCACCAATCGGGTCGACGCGCTCGCCGCCGTACTGCGAAAGGGCCGCACATGAACGACGGGATCCGCACCGACATCGCGCACAACGCCCGCGTATGGAACTACTGGCTGGGCGGCAAGGACAACTATCCGGTGGACCGGGCGGTCGGCGACCAGGTGACCTCGCTGCACCCGAGCATCGGCGCGGTGGCGCGTGCGGACCGGGCGTTCCTGGGGCGGGTGGTGACCCATCTCGCCGCCGAGGCCGGGGTGCGCCAGTTCCTCGACATCGGCACGGGACTGCCGACCGCCGACAACACCCACGAGGTGGCCCAGCGGGTGGCTCCGGACTCCCGGATCGTCTACGTCGACAACGACCCGATCGTGCTGACGCACGCGCGGGCGCTGCTGACCGGGTCGGCCGAGGGAGCCACGGAGTACGTGGACGCCGACGCCCGCGCCCCGCAAGGGATCATCGAGGCGGCGAGCGGGACGCTGGACTTCTCCCGGCCGGTCGCGGTGCTGATGCTGGGCATCCTCAACTTCGTCCCGGACACGGACGAGGCGCGCTCGATCGTGCGGACGGTGATGGCGGCGGTGCCCTCGGGCAGCTATCTCGCGCTGACGCATCCGACGGAGGACCCCGAGGTGGGCGGCGAGGCGAACGCGGCGGCGATGGCGTTCTGGAACGCCAACGCGACCCCGCCGATCAAGGCCCGCGGCCGGGCTGACGTCGCCTCCTTCTTCGAGGGTCTCGACCTGCTGGAGCCGGGCCTGGTGTCGTGCGCGCGCTGGGGCGCGCCGAAGGCGGCGGACGTGGCGCAGTACGGCGCGGTGGGCCGCAAGCCGTAATGCGCGACGGGGGGACGGAGCAGGGCCGGGGCGGGCGGGAACAGCGGGGACAGAGCGGGCGGGAGGAACGGGGCCGGGCCGGGTGGGCGATACGGGCCCCGCGGTGCCTTTCCGGACTGTGGGGCCCGGGGGGCCCGTCCGGGATGCGGCGGAGGCTCGCCGCGTGGGGCGCGGCGCATCCGTGGGCGCTGGACGCCGGGATCGCGCTGCTCGTACAGGCGGCGCTGACGATGCCGTTCGTGGTGCCGCGCCCGCCCGAACTGCCGCCGGCGACCTGGCCGGCGTACGGGCTGACCGCGCTGACTGCCGTGCCGCTGATCTGGCGGCGGCGGGCGCCGTTCACGGTGCTCGTCGCGGTCCTGGCGGCGAGCGGGCTCTACCGGCTCGCGCTGGACGGGCCGGGGCAGCCGCTGCCGTACACGGTCCTGGTCTGCCTGTACACGATCGCCATGCTGTCGCCGCCCCGCGTGCGGTACGCGGCGGCGCTGATCGTCACGCTCGCGGTGCCGGTGTCGGTGTGGCTCAACACCCAGGAGCTGCGTGAACTGACCTTCTCCCTCTTCGTGTTCGGGGCGGCCTACGCGTTCGGCCGTCTCGCGGACGCGCGGCAGCGGGAGCAGCGGGCGGCGGCGGAGCGGGCGACCGCCCGTGAACGGGCCCGGATCGCACGGGAGATGCACGACATCCTGTCGCACGCGGTGAGCCTGATGATCGTGCAGGCGGAGGCGGGCCCGGTGGCGGTACGGGTGGCGCCCGAGCGCGCGGAGGCGGCGTTCGAGGCGATCTCGTCGGCGGGCCGGGACGCGATGGTCCAACTGCGGAGCATGCTGGGCGTGTTGCGCGAGGAGCCGCGGGACGGAGCCGCCTCGCCCGCCGTGCCGCCGCGTGCGCCGCAGCCGGGGCTGGGCGAACTGCCGGAGCTGCTCGCGCGGGTACGGGGCGGCGGTCTCGACGTGCGGTACGCGGCAAAGGGCGCCGAGCGGCCGCTGCCGGCGGCGCTGGAGGCGACCGTGTTCCGGATCGTCCAGGAGGCGCTGACCAATGTGGTCAAGCACGCCCGGGCCCGGTCGGTTCAGGTGCGGCTCGTTTACGGGCCGAAGGACCTCGCGGTGCGGGTGACGGACGACGGGCGCGGGCCGCGCGGCGGCGAGGCGTCCGGCGGGCACGGCCTGACCGGGGTGCGCGAGCGGGCGGCGGCGCACGGCGGCTGGGCGGCGGCCGGTCCGGGGCCGGACGGGCGGGGGTTCGAGGTGCGGGTGGTTCTTCCTTTGGAGGCGGGATGACGGTCCGGGTGGTGGTGGCGGACGACCAGGAGCTGGTGCGCAGCGGGTTCGCGCTCATCCTCGGCACGCAGGAGGACATCGAGGTCGTCGCGGAGGTCGGGGACGGAGGGGAGGCGCTGGCGGCGGTGCGGCGGCTGCGCCCGGACGTGGCGCTGCTCGACATCCGGATGCCCCGGATGGACGGCATCGAGGCCTGCCGGGCGATCAGCTCGGAGACGGACTGCCGGACGGTGATGCTGACGACCTTCGACACCGACGCGTATGTGTACGAGGCGCTGCACGCGGGGGCCAGCGGGTTCCTGCTGAAGGACGTGCGGCGGGACGATCTGGTGCACGCGGTCCGGGTGGTCGCGGCGGGCGAGTCGCTGCTCGCGCCGTCGGTGGCCCGGCGGCTGGTGGAGCAGTACACGGCGGCGGCTCCCCGACGGGGCGGGCCGGGACGGGAGGACGAGCGCCTGTCGGTGCTGACCGCGCGGGAGCGGGAGACGCTGGTGCTGCTCGCGCGGGGGCTGTCGAACGCGGAGATCGCGGCGGAGCTGACGGTCAGCGGCCACACGGTGAAGACGCATGTGGGCCAGGTGCTGGCCAAGTTGGGGCTGCGGGACCGGATCCAGGCGGTGATCTGCGCGTACGAGACGGGCCTGGTCACGGCGGGTGCTCCCCCGGCGGGGGGAGGCGGGGGCGCGGGTTCCTCCCCCGGGCGGGCGAGCCGGTAGGGCGGTGAGGACCGCCGGTGCGGGCGATCCGCTCGACGCGGCCGGTCGACAGGATGGAGCCATCGACAACGACGGCTTTCCCTTCAGGAGTTGACCTTCATGCGTGGCATCCGAATCCGCACCCTGCTCGCCGCGGCCGTGGCCGTGGGCATCGCCGCCGGCCCAGTGGCCTTCCCCGCCTCGGCCGCCGGTCCCGCTCCCGCCGCCACCGCCCTCGGCGCCCAGGTGTCGGACCCCGCCGGGCCGGTGCTCGCGAAGGTGATCGCCGGACTGCCGTCGAAGGACGCGACGGCCGCGCTGGTCCGGGTCGGCGGCACCGAGGGTGTCTGGCGGGGCTCGGCGGGGGTCCACGACCTGGAGTCGGGCCGCGCGGCCGACCCGGACGCCCGCTTCCGGGCCGGTTCGGTGACGAAGGTGTTCACGGCGGCGGTGGTCCTCCAGCTGGCGTCCGAGGGCCGGATCGACCTGGACCGCCCGGCCCGCGCGTACCTCCCGGACCTGATCCCCGCGAGCTACGGGACGGTGACGGTACGCCAGCTCCTCAACCACACCCATGGCATCCCGGCGGCCCGGACGCCCGGCGACACCGTCGAGGAGTGGTACGCGAACCGGCTGGAGATCCGCGACCCGCGTGCCATGGTGCGGTCGGCGACCGCGCAGCCGCGCGAGTTCGCGCCCGGCACGGAGCAGCACTATCTGAACATCGGCTACACGATCGCCGCCCTGATCGTGGAGCGGGTGACGGGCGACTCGTACGAGCACCAGCTGGCGGCCCGCGTCCTGCACCCACTCGGACTGCGGAACACCTACTCCCCGGGCACCAGCCCGCTGATCAAGGGGCCGCACAACCACGGCTACCAGACGATGCGGCTGGAGGACGGGACCGAGGGACTGCGGGACGTGACGGTGTGGAGCCCGACGGACGGCTGGGCGGCCGGGGATCTGATCTCGACGACGGCCGATCTGGAGCGTTTCACCCGGGCCCTGTTCGCGGGCCGGGTGGTGCGCGGGCCGCTCCTGGAGGAGATGTTCACCCTGCCGAAGGTGGCGGACCACACGTCCGGCGAGCCGGCGGCGTTCTCCGCCGGCCTGTCGATGAAGGTCCTGGGCGGGCGCGAGGTGTGGGGCAAGACCGGTGGCCGCTGGGGCTACAACACGGCCATCGCCTCGACCCGCCACGGCGAGCGGACCCTGGTCTACAGCGTCAACTCCACGGACGCGAAGGGCCAGGACGTGAACCGGGTGGCGATGGGTCTCATGCTGGCGACGTTCGGTGCGCCGTCGTCGTGACGGCGGGGCCGGTCAGCGCTTCGAGGCGCTTGATCTGACGGCGTACGACGAGCAGCGGCAGGATGCCGAACACGCCGAACGACATGTCGATGACCGACCACCAGAAGGGGATGCCGCGGACCGGTCCGCAGATCAGGGCGAGCGGGATGACGCCGACGCAGGCGATCATGCCGAACTCGATGATCCAGATATTGCGGACGGGGTCGCGGTAGGGGCCGTAGAAGGCGACGGCGATGACGAGGTGGGCGAAGGCCAGCCAGTCGGTGCCGTACAGCATGTAGGGGGCTTCGGTGTCGGTTCCCTCGATGCCCGTACGGACGCGGGCGATCCACTCGGCGAGACCGGGGAAGGCGTCGCCGAGCGGGGCGGCCCACGAGGTCAACGCCTCGTCGACCAGGCGGAGTTCGGTGACCAGCGGGAACGCGGTGGCCCCGCTGAGCACCAGACAGACGATGAAGACGACCAGCCAGACGCGGATGCGCGTGAGAAGGGCCCGAGGCCCGTTCGTGTCGCTCATGAAGGCAGCGTACGCCTTTCATGAACGTGTTCAAAAGCAGGTGGCGATCTTTCGTACCGCGTCGTGCGGGACGGCGGTCGCACACCGGGCGATCACCCCGCGCCTCCGCTCACGGCGCCCCGCGCATCCCCCGCTCCAGGGCCGCCCCACCGGGCGCGACCACGACCGGCCATCCACTCGACTCCCGCATGTCCGTGGCGACTTGGGCGGCGTCACCCTCCCGGTGGACGAGGAACGGACCGCCGGGCACGATCAGGACGGCGCCCAGGCGGTCAAGGAGTACGGAGAGCAGGTCCATGACGCCGGCGCCGCCGAACCGGTGGAAGGTGACGCAGTCGGCGCGCACCCGCACGTCGGCCTCCCCGCCGTCCGGTGTCCGCACGACGAGCGACTCCCCGTCCCGGGCCACCGTGAACGGGTCGAGCACCTCGCACACGACGGCCCGGTCGAGCGGCGCGGCCGCCCCGTCCGCGAGGCGCGTCACGAAGACCTCGAAGCTCACAGCCCGACGATCGAGTTCCACCGCTTGGCGAACACGGCCCGCTCCTCGGCCGTGATGTCCCGGGCGATCGCCAGCCGCTTGCGCATGGTGTCGTCGGGGAAGATCAGCGGATCCTCGGCGAGCGCGGCCAGTTCCTCGTCGCCGGAGTCGGCGAGGACGTCCCGGGCGGCGGGCACGGGGCACACATAGTTGACCCAGGCGGCCAGTTCGGCGGCGACCTCGGGCTCGTAGTAGTAGTCGATCAGCGCCTCGGCGCTGGCCTTGTGCTGCGCCAGGTTGGGGATCATCATCGACTCCGCCCACAGTTCGGCGCCCTCCTCGGGCACGACGAACTCGATGTCGGGGTTGTCGGCCTGGAGCTGGATGATGTCGCCGGAGTAGGCCTGGCAGGCGAGCACGTCGCCGGTCGACAGGTCCTTGATGTAGTCGTTGCCGGTGAAGCGCCGGATGTGCTTCGTGTGGACGAGCTTCTCGATCCGGTCGCACAGCCGGTCGAAGTCGTCGCCGGTCCAGCGGGTGACATCGGCGCCGTCGCCCAGCATGAGCAACGCGAAGGACTCGTCGAGCCCGGACAGCAGGGTGACCTTGCCGCGCAGGTCGGCCGCCCACAGGTCCTGGGTGGAACGTATCTCCCGGCCGAGCTTCTTGCGGTTGTACGCGATGCCGGTGATCCCGGACTGCCAGGGCACCGAGTGGGCACGGCCCCGGTCGAAGGCGGGCCCCCGCAACAGCGGGTCCAGGTACTTCGCGACGTTGGGCTGCTTCGCCCGGTCCATCTCCTGGACCCAGCCGAGGCGGACGAAGCGGGCGGCCATCCAGTCGCTGATGACGACGATGTCGCGACCGGTCTCCTGGTGGTTCATCAGCGCGGGGCTGATCTTGCCGAAGAACTCGTCGTTGTCGTTGATCTCCTCCTTGTACTGGACGGAGATCCCGGTGCGCTTGGTGAAGGCGTCCAGGGTGGGCCGCTTCGACGTGTTCTTGTCGTCGGTGTCGATGTAGAGGGGCCAGTTGGCGAAGGTCAGCACCCGGTCCCGGGCGGACAGGTCGCGTCCGGCCCGGTCGGCCGGTGCGACGTACGCCGGGGGCACTCCGCAGCCGGCGAGGAGCGCCGCGGCACCGGTACCGCCGATCCCCCGCAGCAGGGCGCGGCGGGGCATGGTCTTCCTGAGGGTCGCTGTCACGCGGACAGCTTCACGGCGGGTGCCGAGGCGGGGCAATGGACGCTCCGTCGACTCGAAGGGCGCGGCCCCGACACCCTGTCGATCAAGGTGTCGGGGCCGCGGGGGCAGAGATCCCAGGCGGGGCCTGGGGAGGGGGGTCGGCTCAGCCGAGCGACGTCATGACGTGCTTGATGCGCGTGTAGTCGTCGAAGCCGTAGGCCGACAGGTCCTTACCGTAACCGGACTTCTTGAATCCGCCGTGCGGCATCTCGGCGACGAGCGGGATGTGGGTGTTGATCCACACACAGCCGAAGTCGAGGGCCTTGGACATGCGCATGGCGCGCGCGTGGTCCTTGGTCCACACGGAGGAGGCCAGGGCGTACTCGACGCCGTTGGCGAACTCCAGGGCCTGGGCCTCGTCAGTGAAGGACTGGACCGTGATGACCGGGCCGAAGACCTCGTTCTGGACGATCTCATCGTCCTGCCTGAGGCCGGAGACGACGGTCGGGGCGAAGAAGTAGCCCTTGTCGCCGACCCGGTGGCCGCCCGCCTCGACCTTGGCGTGGGCGGGGAGGCGCTCGATGAAGCCGGTGACCTGCTTCAGCTGGTTCGCGTTGTTCAGCGGGCCGTAGAGCACGTCCTCGTCGTCCGGCTGCCCGGTCTTCGTCTCGGCGGCGGCCTTGGCGAGGGCGGCGACGAACTCGTCGTGGATGGACTCGTGGACGAGCACGCGGGTGGCGGCGGTGCAGTCCTGGCCGGCGTTGAAGAAGCCGGCGACGGAGATGTCCTCGACGGCCTTGGCGATGTCGGTGTCCTCGAAGACCACGACCGGGGCCTTGCCGCCCAGCTCCAGGTGGACGCGCTTGACGTCCTTGGCCGCCGACTCGGCGACCTGCATGCCGGCCCGGACCGAGCCGGTGATGGAGGCCATCGCCGGGGTCGGGTGCTCGACCATGGCGCGGCCGGTCTCGCGGTCGCCGCAGATGACGTTGAAGACGCCCTTGGGCACGATCTTCCCGATGATCTCGGCGATGAGGACCGTCGAGGCGGGGGTGGTGTCCGAGGGCTTGAGGACGACGGTGTTGCCCGCGGCGAGCGCCGGGGCGAACTTCCACACGGCCATCATCATCGGGTAGTTCCACGGCGCGACCTGCGCGCAGACACCGACCGGCTCGCGGCGGATGATGGAGGTCATGCCCTCCATGTACTCGCCGGCGGAGCGGCCCTCCAGCATCCGGGCGGCACCCGCGAAGAAGCGGATCTGGTCCACCATCGGCGGTACTTCGTCGCTCGCGGTGAGGGCGACCGGCTTGCCGGTGTTCTCGACCTCGGCGGCGACGAGTTCGTTGGCGCGCTCCTCGAAGGCGTCCGCGATCTTCAGCAGGACCTTCTGGCGCTCGGCGGGCGTGGTGTCGCGCCAGGCGGGGAAGGCGGCCGCGGCGGCCTCCATGGCGGCGTCGACGTCGGCCTGGCCGGACAGCGGGGAGGTGGCGTACACCTCGCCGGTGGCGGGGTTGGTCACCTCGATGGTGCGGCCGTCCGCCGCGTCCCGGAACTCCCCGTTGATGTAGTTACGCAGCCGGCGCAGCTCGGTGGTCACTGGCCACCCCTCCTGTCACGTTCCGTACCCCGCACGCCTTCGTGCGGTGTCCCGTTGGGCGAGATGGACGAAGCCTAGTCGGTCCACTGTCGCTTTCAACAGGCCTAACGCCCAGCACCTACGGATTCAGTGTCTGATGACCCTCAAGACAACGGATTACATCAGTTTGGGGTTGCCAGACCGCACGGTTCGGTGCACAGTGAGGACGTGGCCAGTCGTAGCGCAGACTCGAGAACCGGAACCGGTTCGTCCCCGACGATCGATGCCGTCTCCCTGGCGATCATCGAACAGCTCCAGGAGGACGGCCGCCGTCCGTACGCCGCCATAGGCAAGGCCGTGGGCCTGTCCGAGGCCGCCGTACGGCAGCGCGTTCAGAAGCTGCTCGACCAGAACGTCATGCAGATCGTCGCCGTCACCGACCCGCTCACCGTGGGATTCCGGCGGCAGGCGATGGTCGGCGTTCACGTCGAGGGTGACCTGGATCCGGTTGCCGAGGCGCTGACGGCCATGGCCGAATGCCAGTACGTGGTGATGACCGCGGGCTCGTTCGACCTGATGGTGGAGATCGTCTGCGAGGACGACGACCACCTCCTGGATGTGATCAACAGACGCATCCGCACCCTCCCCGGGGTGCGCTCCACCGAGAGCTTCGTCTACCTGAAGCTCAAGAAGCAGACCTATATGTGGGGAACCCGATAGCCGTGAGCAACTCCCGCAGCGATCTCTCCAAGTCCGCCTACGACCACCTGTGGATGCACTTCACCCGCATGTCGTCGTACGAGAACAACCCCGTCCCCACCATCGTCCGCGGTGAGGGCACCTACATCTTCGACGACAAGGGCAAGAAGTACCTCGACGGCCTCGCCGGCCTGTTCGTGGTGCAGGCCGGCCACGGCCGCAAGGAGCTGGCCGAGGTCGCGCGCAAGCAGGCCGAGGAGCTCGCGTTCTTCCCGGTGTGGTCGTACGCCCACCCCAAGGCCGTCGAGCTGGCCGAGCGCCTCGCCCACGAGGCCCCGGGCGACCTCAACAAGGTCTTCTTCACCACCGGTGGCGGCGAGGCCGTCGAGACCGCGTGGAAGCTCGCCAAGCAGTACTTCAAGCTGGTGGGCAAGCCCACCAAGTACAAGGTCATCTCGCGTGCGGTCGCCTACCACGGCACCCCGCAGGGCGCCCTGTCCATCACCGGTCTGCCCGGTCTGAAGGCCCCCTTCGAGCCGCTGGTCCCCGGCGCGCACAAGGTGCCGAACACCAACATCTACCGCGCGCCGCTGTTCGGCGACGACCCGGAGGCCTTCGGCCGCTGGGCCGCCGACCAGATCGAGCAGGAGATCCTGTTCGAGGGCCCCGACACCGTCGCCGCCGTCTTCCTGGAGCCGGTGCAGAACGCCGGCGGCTGCTTCCCGCCGCCGCCCGGGTACTTCCAGCGGGTCCGCGAGATCTGCGACAAGTACGATGTGCTGCTCGTCTCCGACGAGGTCATCTGCGCCTTCGGCCGCCTCGGCACCACCTTCGCCTGCGACAAGTTCGGCTACGTGCCGGACATGATCACCTGCGCGAAGGGCATGACCTCGGGCTACTCCCCGATCGGCGCGTGCATCGTCTCCGACCGGCTCGCCGAGCCGTTCTACAAGGGCGACAACACCTTCCTGCACGGCTACACCTTCGGCGGCCACCCGGTCTCCGCCGCGGTCGGCCTCGCCAACCTCGACCTGTTCGAGCGGGAGAAGCTGAACCAGCACGTCCTCGACAACGAGGGCAACTTCCTCTCCACGCTGCAGAAGCTGCACGACCTGCCGATCGTCGGCGACGTCCGCGGCAACGGCTTCTTCTACGGCATCGAGCTGGTGAAGGACAAGAACACCAAGGAGTCCTTCAACGCGGAGGAGACCGAGCGCGTCCTGTACGGCTTCCTCTCCAAGGCGCTCTTCGAGAACGGTCTGTACTGCCGTGCCGACGACCGCGGCGACCCGGTCATCCAGCTGGCCCCGCCGCTCATCTCGGACCAGTCGACGTTCGACGAGATCGAGCAGATCCTCCGCGCCACGCTGACGGAGGCCTGGACCAAGCTGTAAGCGACGGTCCCGGACCGGGCTCGCCTCGGTCCCCACGCGCGCCACGCCGCCCTCACGGCGTGACACCCCGGCCCGGACCTGCCGCCATCCGAGTGGATGACGGCGGGTCCGGGCCGCGTGCTGTCCGTACCACCCGATCCCAGTCCCTACGGTGCGAAGCGGTGCCCTGGCCCGGGGCCCGGACCCGGGGTGCTCCCCACCCCGGTGACCCACCGGCCCGCCCGGTCGTTCCCCGTACCGGGGGGGTGCCCACCCACGGCACCGGCCGGCGCAGACCGGCACCGACTGGCTCCGACATCGAGGTGTACACGATGGCCCCACCGGACAACGACGTGCTCTGGGCGCGTTCCCTGCGCTGCACCCTGGGCGGACGCCAGGGCGCGACAGATGTGCTCACCGGCGTCAGCGTCAACGTGCGCGAGGGCGAGATCCTCGCCGTCGTCGGACCGCGCGGCAGCGGCAAGACCACCCTGCTGCGCTGCCTGTCCGGGCAGCAGGTCACCCAGGAGGGCGAGATCTGGTTCAACAGCGTGCCCGTGCACACCATGAACCGGGTCCAGCGCGACCGGCTCCACCGGGACCGCTTCGGCTGGATCGGCACCGAACCCGGCCTCGTGCCCGAACTCACCGCCTGGGAGAACACCGCCCTGCCGCTGATGCTGCGCGGTGTCCCCCGCCGCGCCGCCAAGACCGCCGCGGCCGAATGGCTGGAGCGCCTCGACATCGGCGCCTCGGCCCGCAGCCGCCCGCACGCCCTCACCCCCGCTCAGTGCCAGCGGATCGCCACCGCCCGGGCCCTGATCACCACCCCCGACGTACTGTTCGCGGACGAGCCGACCGCCACCCTGTACAGCGGCGACGCCGCGCAGGTGCTGCGTACCCTCACCGCCGCGGCCCGCACGCACGGCATCACCGTGCTCCTGGCGACCCACGACCTCGGCGTCGCCGCCCTCGCCGACCGTACGCTCGCGCTCCGCGACGGACGGCGGGTCGGCTCCCCGGCACCGGCCAACGGGGCGGAGGGCGTCACCGCGTGCTCGCTCTCCGTCTAGTCCGCGGGGCCCACCCGCTCGTCCAGTTGCGCCGTCTGCTGGTCGCCACCGCCGCCGCGGGCGTCGGTTTCCTGCTGCTGTGCGCCCTCGGGTACGCGGTCGGCCACCCCGCCCGCTCCTCGGACGCCGCGCTGCGGCTGCTGTGGTGCCTGCCTCCGCTCGTCGCCACCACGCAGCTGGCGGTGGCCGTGGCCCGTACCGACCCGAGCACCCGGCCCCGGCCCGGCCTGTCCGCGATCGGTCTCGGCCCCGCCCGGCTCACCGCGGTCGCCGCCACCTCCACGGCCGTCTCCTGCACCCTCGGCTCCCTGCTGGCCCTCCTTCTGTTCCTGCATCTGCGCGGCGACATCACCGGCCTCCCCTTCGACGGCGCCGCGTCCGGACTGCTCGCCGCGGGCAAACCGATGCCACTGGCCGCCGCGCTCACCCTGCTCGCCCTCGTCCCCCTGACCGCCGCCACCGCGGCCGGCCTCGCGCTCCGCCCGAACCGGCCCGTGCCCCCCGCTACCGGCCGCTCCGCCACCGCCCAACTGCCCTGGGGTGTGGCGCTGCTCACCGGCGGGCTCGCCGTGGAGACGTACGCGGCGCGCGGCGACGACGGCGGCGTGTTCATCGGCTGGTTCCTCACGGCGATCGGCCTGGCCATGACGGGCCCCGCACTCGTCCACGGGTGCGGCCGGCTGCTCCAGACGCTCCGCCCGGGCGCGGTACGGCTGCTCGCCGGACGCGTCCTGATGACCGAGGCCCTCCGCGTCGGCCGCCCGCTCGGGATCCTGAGCGCGGTCGGCTCGGCCGGGGTGGCGGCGGCCGCGTACTACGGCGGGGCGGCCTTCGGCCCGCTCACCTGGCTGGGCGCGGTGGTGGTCGTCGGCTGCACCACGGCGACCCTGGTGACCGCGGCTCTCGAATCCCGCCGCTCCCGCGCCCGCACCACCGCCGCCCTGCTCCGCCTCGGCGCCCCGCCCTCGATGCTGCGGACGACGGCGCTGCTGCGGGCGGGTGTGCTGCTCGCGGTCTTCGTCCCGCTGACGTGGCTGGTGGGGACGCTGGCGGCGGCGCCGCTGCGGAGGTAGGGCCCGCGTCAGCGGAAAATCCCGCGCGGGGCAGAATCCACGGCGATGGATGTGTTCGTGTGTACGAAGTGCGGGGCCGAGCTGACAGCGCCGGTCGCACGGGTCCCGCTTCCGCCGGAGGCCCATGGCAGTTACGGGCACGATGCCATGCCGCCGCTGATGGAGCCGGGAACGTACGCCGTGGATCCCCTGCCGTCGGGCCCTCCTTACCGTCTCTGGGCGGACATCGAGGAGGCGGACGCCGCGGCCCAGGGGGTCTTCGCGCCGGTCTTCTCGCTGTCGTTCGGCCCGGCGGGCCGGATCGTGATCGCACCGGGCGACACCCGCGGCACCGTGCTGATACCCGAGCACTCCGGCGACTCGTGCCTGGGGATGTGCGCCGGGGAGAAGCCGAACATGGCGTGCGCCGCGTGCGGATCCCTGGTGGCGTCCCGGGAGGACGACTGCGGAATGTGGCAGGCGGTCTGGATGGAACCGGACGCGGTACGCCGGGTGCCGACCGGACGCCCCGCCCCGGCCCCCGTCTTCACCCCTCTCCTGCCGGAGGACCCCGGTGGCGGGTGGAGCGACCGCTGGTCGGCGGCGGCGGGAGCGGCACTGGCCCACCTGCTGGTCGCGTCCGGGGGCGACCGGGTGGAACTTCCGGGCGGGTACGCCGAGCTGATGTTCGCGCGAGCGGTCGAGGCGCTGCTCCCGGCGGACGGGCCCGTGCGCCGGGTGGGGGTGGCCGGCCCGGGAGTGCCGGCCGACGGGAACCTGGACATCGCGCTCGTCCCGGCCGGCGCGCCCGACGCCGCCGGCGGCGCACTGCCCGTACCGCTGCCCGACGGCGTCTGGGCCTGCCTCGCGCTGCCGGGGGAAACCTCGCCGCTGCCCGCGACGGGCGTCCTGCCGGGCGGGGTGCTGCGTGACGACTACCCGGTGCCCGACCGCCCCGGGTGGCTCTTCGCCATCGACTACGGCGTGTTCTTTCGCACGCTGTCCCGGCTGCCGGAGGTCCGACAGCCTTGGCTGCGCGCGCTGTACGACGCGCTTCGGTCGACGCGCTCCTGGCGGTAGCACCCGGCGCCCGTCCGTCACCCGCCGAGAACCACCACGTCCTCCGCCTCGAACACCACGCCCGCCTCCGCACCTTGGTCCGGCGCGTCCCGCAGGCCGAACTCGGCCTCCAGCGGCGGGCCTTCGGCCGGCCGGAGGGTGACGGCGACCCGGGTGCCCCGGAAGGTGCGGGCGGTGACCCGGCAGGCGAGGCCGTCGCCGGGCGGGGCGAGGCGGACGCCGGCGGGGCGGACGAGGAGGTGCCGTTCGCCCTGTGGGGAGCCGTCGGGGACGGGGATCTTGCCCCAGACCGTGTCGGCGGCGGCGCCGGTGACCGTGGCGGGGACGATGTTGTCGAAGCCGAGGAAGCGGGCGACGAACTCGTCCGCCGGGGCCCGCCAGACGTCGAGCGGGGTGCCGGACTGGGCGATCCGTCCGTCGCGCATGACGACGATCCGGTCGGCGAGCGCGAACGCCTCGCCCTGGTCATGGGTGACGGCGAGCACGGTCGTCCCCAACGTACCGAAGAGCGCGCGCAGTTCGACCACCAGCCGTTCGCGCAGACCTCGGTCGAGCTGGCCGAGCGGCTCGTCGAGCATGAGCAGCCGCGGGCGGGGGGCGAGGGCACGGGCGAGGGCCACACGCTGCTGTTCGCCGCCGGAGAGCGCGGACACGGCGCGCCGGCCGGCGCCGGGCAGGCCGACGAGGTCGAGCAACTCCTCGACCCGGGCGGCCTGTTCTCCCTTCGCCACACCGCGCATCCGCAGCCCGAAGGCGACATTGCCGGCGACGTCGCGCTGCGGGAACAGCTGGTGGTCCTGGAACATCAGGCCCACACCGCGCCGGTGCGTGGGCACCGCCGTCTGGTCGGCGCCGCCGAGCAGGACCCGCCCGCCGTCCAGCGGCTGGAGTCCCGCGACGGCCCGCAGCAGGGTCGACTTGCCGCTGCCGCTGGGCCCGAGCACACACACGATCTCGTGCTCGGCAACCTCCAGGTCGACCGCGTCGAGGACGGCCCGGCCGCCGAACCGTACCGTCGCACCGGCGAGCGTCAGCATCAGAACTCCCCCGTCGTCCGGTCGGAGCGCAGCCGTTCGAGCAGCAGCAGGGACACCGCGCACACCACCATCAGGATCGTCGAAAGGGCCATGGCCTGGCCGTAGTTGAGGTCGCCGGGCCGGCCGAGCAGCCGGGCCACGGCGACCGGCAGGGTCGGATTGTCGGGGCGGGCGATGAACACCGTCGCGCCGAACTCGCCGAGCGACACGGCGAACGCGAACCCGGCGGCGATCAGCAGCGCCCGCCGCACCAGCGGCAGATCGACCTCGCGCCACGCCCGCCACGGCGACGCCCCGAGCACGGCGGCGGCCTCCCGCAGCCGGTCGTCCACGGCCCGCAGCACCGGCAGCATGATCCGTACGACGAACGGCACCCCCACCAGGGCCTGCGCGAGCGGCACGAGGATCCAGCTGGCCCGCAGATCCAGCGGCGGCTCATCCAGGGTGATGAGGAATCCGAAGCCGACGGTCACGGCGGACACCCCGAGCGGCAGCATCAGCAGCGCGTCGAAGCCGCGCACCAGCCGCCCGGAGCCGCGCCGGGTGAGCGCGGCGGCGGCGAGACCGCCGATGACGACGGCAATCGCGGTCGCGGCGAGCGCGTACTGGAGGGAGTTGACGAGAGTGTCGGTCATCGGCACGAGGAAGGTGCCGCTGTCGTCGACGGACTGGAGCGCCCGGTAGTAGTCGAGCCCGTACCCGTCCGGGGTGGCGAAGGAACGCTCGACGAGGACGGCGAGCGGGGCGAGGATCAGCAGCGCCACCGACAGCAGGACGCCGCCGAGCAGCGCACGCTGTCCGGCGCCGCGCGGCCGGCGCGCGGTCCGCTCCGCCGGGACCAGCCGCAGCGCGGTCTCCCGGCGCCGCACCATCCGGGCGTGCACGGCGAGGATCGTGCCGACGGCCGCGAACTGCACGAGGGTGAGAACGGCGGCCGTGGACAGCTGGAGCCGGTCGGCCGTCTGCCGGTAGATCTCGGTCTCCAGCGTCGAGTACGCGGGGCCGCCGAGGATCTGCACGATGCCGAAGGAACTCGCCGTGAACAGGAACACCATGAGCGCGGCGGAGGCGACGGCCGGTCCGAGCGCGGGCAGGGTCACCCTCCGCCAGGCCCCGAACCGGGACGCGCCGAGGACCCGCGCGGCCTCCTCCTGGCGCGGGTCGAGCTGCGCCCACAGGCCGCCGACGGTGCGGACGACGACCGCGTAGTTGAAGAAGACATGGGCGAGGAGGATCGCCCACACCCCGTTGTCGAGCCGCAGACCCCACAGTTCGTCGAGCAGTCCGCGCCGGCCGGCCAGGGCGAGGAACGCCGTCCCCACCATCACGGTCGGCAGCACGAACGGCACGGTGACGACGGCGCGCAAAAGCCGCTTGCCGGGGAATTCGAGCCGTGCGAACACATACGCGCCGGGCAGCGCGACGAGCAGGGTGAGCGCTGTCGAGGCGACGGCCTGCCACAGCGTGAACCACAGCACGTCGAGGATCTCGGGCCGGGTCAGCGTCTCGCCGAACCCGCCGAACGCCCACGCGCCGTCCGGCCGGAGCCCGCGCCCCACGATGGAGGCGACGGGCCAGGCGAAGAACAGCGCGAAGAACGCGACGGGCAGCAGCATCAGCCCGAGCCGCGCCGCGTTGCCCCCGCGCCCCGGGGGCGCCGGGGCGGTGGGGGTGAGGGGAGCCTCGGACGCCCCGGATGTCTCCGGGCCCTTTGGGCTCTTCGGGGTTACTTCAGGACGAGCGAGGTCCACTGCTGAATCCACGGGTCGCGATGGTCGGCGATCTTCTTCGGGTCCATCGTCTCCGGCTTGTCGACGACCGCGCCGTGCTCGGTGAACAGGGCGGGCAGCGTCGCGTCCTTGGCGACGGGGTTGACGAACATCTGGAGCGGCATGTCGTCCTGGAACTTCTTCGAGATCAGGAAGTCCAGGAGCGCCTTGCCGCCCTCAGGGTTGCGCGCCCCCTGGAGCAGCCCCGCGAACTCGGTCTGCCGGAAGCAGGTGCCGGTGGACACCCCGGTCGGCGCGGTCTTCGGCCGCGGGTCGGCGTACAGCACCTCGACCGGCGGGGAGGAGGCGTAGGAGACGACGAGCGGTCGGTCGCCCTTGGCCTTCTTGCCGCCGGCGGAGCCGGAGAACTCCTGGTTGTAGGCGAGCTCCCAGCTGTCGACCGTCTTCACGCCGTTGGCCTTGAGCTTCTTCCAGTAGTCGGCCCAGCCGTCGTCGCCGTAGCGGGCGGCGGTGCCGAGCAAGAAGCCGAGGCCCGGGGAGGACCGCTCGGGGTTCTCGATGACGAGCAGGTCCTTGTACGCGGGCTTCGCCAGGTCGTCGAAGGTCTTCGGCGGCGCGAGCTTTCGGCCCTCGAAGTACGCCTTGTCGTAGTTGACGCAGACGTCGCCGGTGTCGATCGGGGTGACCCGGTGCTCCGCCTTGTCGAGCTGGAGCGCGCCGGGGATCCGGTCCAGGCCCTTGGCCTCGTACGGGGTGAAGATGCCGTTGTCGAGGGCGCGGGACAGCAGGGTGTTGTCGACGCCGAAGAAGACGTCGCCCTGCGGGGAGCCCTTGGTGAGGATCTCCTTGTTGACGGCCGCGCCGGCGTCGCCGCTCTTGAGGACCTTGACCGTGTAGCCGGTCTGCTTCGTGAACGCGGCGAGCACCTCCTTGGAGGCGCTGAAGGAGTCGTGACTGACGAGCGTGACGGTCTTGCCGGCCGTCTTCCCGCCCGTACCGGACCCGTCCGCGGCGGTGTTCCCGCCGCACGCGGCGAGGGTGGTGACCCCGAGCGCGCTCACGAGCGCGACGGCGGCCAGCTTCCCGCTGCTCATCTTGGTGTGCACTGGTTTTCCTCCTGGGTGTGACCAGGAAGAGACGCGGCCCTGCCCGCTCCGGGGATCCGGGCGCGGGCAGGGCGCAACAGCTCGAGTCTCGTCCGAACTTCCTACCCAGAATGACCTGGGCGAGGTTCAGAGGGTCTGCGGTCCCCCGGCCGACGGCCGGTCACCGCACTCTCAGCGCTGTGGCGCTCCCCTGTCGGAATATGCAGATGTGTTCGAACCCAGCGTACTAGGGCGTGTTTCGAAAGTCCCTCCTGGCCCACGACGCCTGGCACGCACGCTCGCTGCGTTGTCGGAGTCATCCAAGTACGCCCAGTACGAGGATGATCCTCCGCCTTGCGATCGCACGCACCAGACGCCGCAGACCCCGCCCTCCGGGCGGACGGAGCTACTTTCGACACACGCCCTAGGCGCGGTCCCCGCCGGGGCGGGAACCCGGGCCCGAACCCGGGCCCGAACCCGAGCCGGAATCCGGGCCGGGACCCAGCCGGGACCGGCCGGGACCCTGGCGGCCGGGGCCCGGGCTCAGCGCTCGGAGGCGGCGAGCTGTCCGCAGGCGCCGTCGATCTCCTGGCCGCGGGTGTCGCGGACGGTGACCGGCACGCCGTGGGCGGCGATGGCCTCGACGAAGGCCCTCTCGTCCTCGGGGCGGGACGCGGTCCACTTCGAGCCGGGCGTCGGGTTCAGCGGGATGAGGTTGACGTGCACCCGCTTGCCCTTGAGCAGCCGGCCCAGCAGGTCGCCGCGCCACGCCTGGTCGTTGATGTCGCGGATCAGCGCGTACTCGATGGAGATCCGGCGGCCGGACTTCTCCGCGTACTCCCAGGCCGCGTCGAGGACCTCGCGGACCTTCCAGCGGGTGTTGACGGGGACCAGGGTGTCGCGCAGCTCGTCGTCGGGCGCGTGCAGCGACACCGCGAGGCGGCACTTGAAGCCCTCGTCGGCGAAGCGGTGCATCGCCGGGACGAGACCGACGGTGGAGACGGTGATGCCGCGCTGCGACAGGCCGAGGCCGTCGGGCTCGGGATCGGTGAGCCGGCGGATGGCGCCGACGACCCGCTTGTAGTTGGCGAGCGGCTCGCCCATGCCCATGAAGACGATGTTGGACAGCCGGGCCGGTCCGCCGGGGACCTCGCCGTCGCGCAGGGCGCGCATGCCGTCGACGATCTGGTGGACGATCTCCGCGGTCGACAGGTTGCGGTCGAGTCCGGCCTGGCCGGTGGCGCAGAACGGGCAGTTCATGCCGCAGCCGGCCTGCGAGGAGATGCACATGGTGACCCGGTCCGGGTAGCGCATCAGGACCGACTCGACGAGGGTGCCGTCGTGCAGCCGCCACAGGGTCTTGCGGGTGGTGTCGTCGTCGCAGGAGACGTGCCGGACCACCGACATCAGGTCGGGCAGCAGCTCCCCGGCCAGCTTCTCGCGGGAGGCGGCGGGGATGTCGGTCCACTCGGCCGGGTCGTGCGCGTACCGGGCGAAGTAGTGGGTGGACAGCTGCTTGGCGCGGAACGGCTTCTCGCCGATCGCGGCGACCGCTTCCTTGCGCTCGGCGGGCGACAGGTCGGCGAGATGCCGCGGGGGCTGCTTGGCCCCGCGGGGGGCGGTGAAGGTCAGTTCTCCGGGAAGTGGACGGGCCACGGCGGGCGTCTCCTCAAGACGACGAGGTCCGACGTCCCCACGGTGGCGGGGAGTACGAAGGGCCCGCGGCGACACGCCACAGGCCCTTCCAGCGTACCGCTGTCGTCCGTCAGCCGGTGCCCACGAAGAGCGCGAGCAGCAGCCACACCACCGGCGCCGACGGCAGGAGCGAGTCCAGCCGGTCCATGATGCCGCCGTGCCCGGGGAGCAGGGTGCCCATGTCCTTGATGCCGAGATCCCGCTTGATCATCGACTCGCCGAGGTCGCCGAGCGTGGCGCTGGCCGCGACCGCGAGGCCGAGCAGCAGGCCCTGCCACCAGACGCCGCCGTCGATGAGGAATTCCATGCACAGCGCGCCCGCCGCCATCGTGAAGCCGATGGCGCCGGCCAGGCCCTCGCGGGTCTTGCCGGGGCTGATGCGCGGGGCGAGCTTGTTCTTGCCGAAGCGCCAGCCGACCGCATACGCGCCGGTGTCGCTGACCACGGTGAGCAGCAGGAAGGTCAGCACCCGCCACGGCCCGTCGTCCGGAGTGAGCAGCATCGTCACGAACGTGGCCAGGAAGGGCACGTAGAACAGGGCGAAGACGCCCGCCGTGACGTCCTTCAGATAGCCCTCGGGCGGTTCGGTCATCCGCCAGACGAGGACGGCGAGTGCCGTGAGGGCGGTCGCCACCCAAGCGCCTTCGGCACCCCGCACGTATCCGGCGACCACCATGGCGGCGCCGCCGACAGCGAGCGGGATCAGCGGGGCCTTGATCTCCTTGCGTTCCTTCAGCCGGGAGGTCAGTTCCCACAGGCCGACGACGACCGCCAGGGCGACGACGCCGACGAAGACCGGCTTCCAGATGAAGAGGGAGGCGATGATGACGGCGCCGAGGCCGACGCCGACTCCGATCGCCGCGCCCAGGTCACGGCCCGCGCTCTTCTTCTGCCGCGGCTGCCGCCGGGGCGGGGGCGTGGCCGCCGGCGGCTGGGAGGGGCTGGACATGGGCTCCTGCGGGTGCTCGTGCGCCGGCGGCGTCTGGTCGTGGAACGCGGGCTGGTGAAACCCCGGCTCGCCGGGATCCGGCTCGGGCGGCGACGCGTGCGCGTAGGCCGGTGCCGGCTGCGCCGGATCGTACCGGTGTCCCGGCGCGTGGCCGGGCCCGGGTCCGTATCCGGTGCCGGGGCCGTAACCCGGTCCGGGGACGTACCACGGCTCCTCGCCGTGGCTCCGGCCGTGGCCGTGACCGTAGTCGTGGTCCAAGCCGTGGCTCTGGTCATGGCCGTAGCCGTGGGCCATGCCATGGCCATGGCGCTGTTCCGGTGCCCGGCCCGTTCCCTGGGCGGGTCCGTACGCCGGTCCCGGTCCCGTTCCCCGGACGGCCCCTGGCTCCTCGGGGAACACCGGATTCCCGGGGAATCCGGCTCCCTGCGGGACACCGTGGCCGTGCGGGGCGGCGGGGGCCGCGTACGGGTGATCGGCCGCCGGGGGACCGCTCGGGTGAGCGATCCCCCGGCCGTGAACGTCCTGGTCGTCGCCGGCGGGCGCCCCGGACACGACGGACAGCGGCCGCGTACGTGTCGTCGGGTGCGCCTCGTGGGCGTGGGCGGGACCCGCCGGGGCAGGCCCCTGGCCGGGCCCCGGTCGGCCGTATCCGGCCGGGGCCCTCCAGGATGAGTCGTTCACATCAGACCTCGAGGAGCTCGGCTTCCTTGTGCTTGAGCAGCTCGTCGACCTGCGCGACGTACTTCGCGGTGGTGTCGTCGAGCTCCTTCTCCGCGCGGCGGCCGTCGTCCTCGCCGACCTCGCCGTCCTTGACGAGCTTGTCGATCGTCTCCTTGGCCTTGCGGCGCACGGAGCGGATGGAGATCTTGGAGTCCTCGGCCTTGCCCTTGGCGACCTTGATGAACTCCTTGCGGCGCTCCTGCGTCAGCTCCGGGAAGACCACCCGGATGATGCTGCCGTCGTTGCTCGGGTTGACGCCGAGGTCCGAGTCGCGGATGGCCTGCTCGATGTTGCGCAGCGCGCTCTTGTCGAACGGGGTCACCACGGCCATGCGCGGCTCCGGCACCGAGAACGACGCCAGCTGATTGATCGGGGTGGTGACACCGTAGTAGTCGGCCACGATCTTGTTGAACATCGCCGGGTGCGCACGGCCGGTGCGGATCGCGGCGAAGTCCTCCTTGGCGACCACGACGGCCTTCTCCATCTTTTCCTCGGCCTCGAGGAGGGTCTCTTCGATCACCAGTTGCTCCTGCGTGTCGTCGCGTTGTGTCCTGCACGGTGTACGACCGGCAGGGCTCTGTCCATCCCCCTCGCGGGGACCGTCCCCCTCATGGGGGGGGTGCGTCCCCTCGCGGGGTGGTTCCCGGTTCGGGTCAGGCCCGGGTGCCCTGGTCGCTCACGAGCGTGCCGATCTTCTCACCCTTCACCGCGCGGGCGATATTGCCTTCGGCGAGCAGCTCGAAGACGAGGATCGGAAGGTTGTTGTCCCGGCACAGGGTGATGGCGGTGGCGTCGGCGACCTTCAGATCGCGGGACAGCACCTCCCCGTACTCCAGCGCGTCGAACTTGACCGCGTCCGGGTTCTTCTTCGGGTCGGAGTCGTAGACACCGTCCACGCCGTTCTT
The DNA here is from genome assembly GCF_043198875.1 of Streptomyces sp. NPDC048718. Lineage (NCBI taxonomy): Bacteria > Bacillati > Actinomycetota > Actinomycetes > Kitasatosporales > Streptomycetaceae > Streptomyces > Streptomyces sp. NPDC048718. Next base: position 484,115 of record NZ_JBICVG010000004.1, on the reverse strand, counting down.
GCCCATGAGCAGGGCTTCGGCGTCGATCTCCAGGGCACGCTGGGCGGCCGTGGTGTCGGTGGAGAAGTACGGCATGCCCATGCCCGCACCGAAGATGACCACGCGGCCCTTCTCCAGGTGGCGCACGGCGCGCAGCGGGATGTAAGGCTCGGCGACCTGGCCCATCGTGATGGCGGTCTGGACGCGGGAGTCGATGCCCTCCTTCTCCAGGAAGTCCTGGAGGGCGAGGCAGTTCATCACGGTTCCGAGCATGCCCATGTAGTCGGAGCGTGCCCGGTCCATGCCGCGCTGCTGGAGCTCGGCACCACGGAAGAAGTTGCCGCCGCCGATGACGATCGCGATCTCCGCGCCGTCGCGCACGACCGCGGCGATCTCGCGCGCGATCGCGTGCACCACATCCGGGTCGACTCCGAGGCCGGTGCCTCCGGAGAATGCCTCTCCGGACAGCTTCAGCATGAAGCGGCCGGCCTTCTTACCGTTCTTGTCGTCGCCCTGGGCGGCGCCCTGATTCATGGAGATCTCCTCGTGCACATACGAAGAAGGCCATTGCCTGGGGTCCTTGCGGCTTCCCGTACGGCAATGGCCTCCTCGTCAGATCTGCGGCCGTCCCGCGCGAGCGGGTGCGGCTGCCTCAGACCCTACCGGGTCCGTTGTCCGTCGCGTACGGACGGACTCAGATGCCGACCTTGATGCGGCTGAAGCGCTTCAGGGTGACACCGGCCTCGTCCAGGATCTGCTGGACGGTCTTCTTGTTGTCAAGGGCGTACGGCTGACCGAGCAGCGTGGCGTCCTTGAAGAAGCCGTTGAGGCGACCCTCGACGATCTTCGGCAGCGCGGCCTCGGGCTTGCCCTCGGCGCGGGTGGTCTCCTCGGCGACGCGACGCTCGGTCTCGACGACCTCGGCCGGGACGTCGTCCTTGGAGAGGTACTTCGGGGCGAACGCGGCGATGTGCTGCGCGACACCCTTGGCGACCGCGGCGTCTTCCTTGTCGAGCTCGACGAGGACACCGATCTGCGGCGGCAGGTCGGGCATCGTGCGGTGCATGTACGCGGAGACGAAGCCGTCGGCGTACTGCGCGAAGCGGTCGAGGACGATCTTCTCGCCGAGGTTGGCGTTGGCCTCGTCGACGAACGCCTGGACGGTCTTGCCGGCCTCGATCTCGGAGGCGAGCAGGGCGGCGAGGTCGGCCGGCTTGGTGGCGGCGACGTGGGCGGCCAGCGCGTCGGCGACGGCGAGGAACTTCTCACCCTTGGCGACGAAGTCCGTCTCGCACTTCAGCTCGACCAGGACACCGGAGGTGTTGTCGTCGGCGATGAGGGAGACCACGGCGCCGTTCTCGGCGGAGCGGCCCTCGCGCTTGGCGACACCCTTCTGGCCCTTGATGCGCAGCGCCTCGACGGCCTTGTCGACGTCGCCGGCGGCCTCGTCCAGGGCCTTCTTGCAGTCCATCATGCCGGCGCCGGTGAGCTCGCGGAGCTTCTTGACGTCAGCGGCGGTGTAGTTCGCCATGAGTCTGTTTCTCTCTCGAAGTCTGAAAGATCGGGCGGGTCCAGCGGGGGACGGCGGGGGCCTCGTGAGCCCCCGCCGTCGTCACCCGATGGTCCTCAGGGTCCTGAAGAGGATCAGGCCTGCTCGGCGTCCGCGGCCGGAGCCTCGGCCTCGGCCTCGGCAGCGGGGGCCTCGACAGCCTCGGCCTCGGCGGCGGGCGCCTCGGCAGCGGCCTCGGCCGGCTTCTCGGCCTCGTCGGCCTTCTTCTCGCCCTCGAGCAGGTCGCGCTCCCACTCGGCGAGCGGCTCGCCGGCGGCCTTCTCGCCCGGCTTCGAGTCGCCGGTCGCGGCGCCGGAACGGGCGATGAGGCCCTCGGCGACGGCGTCGGCGATCACGCGGGTGAGCAGGGTGACGGAGCGGATCGCGTCGTCGTTGCCCGGGATCTTGTAGTCGACCTCGTCGGGGTCACAGTTGGTGTCGAGGATCGCGACGACCGGGATGTGGAGCTTGCGCGCCTCACCGACGGCGATGTGCTCCTTCTTGGTGTCGACGATCCAGACGGCGCTCGGCACCTTCTGCATCTCGCGGATACCACCAAGGGTCTTCTCCAGCTTGGCCTTCTCGCGGGAGAGGACCAGGAGCTCCTTCTTGGTGAGGCCGGAGGCGGCCACGTCCTCGAAGTCGATCTGCTCGAGCTCCTTGAGGCGCTGCAGACGCTTGTAGACGGTCGAGAAGTTGGTGAGCATGCCGCCCAGCCAGCGCTGGTTCACGTACGGCATGCCGACGCGGGTCGCCTGCTCGGCGATGGCCTCCTGGGCCTGCTTCTTCGTACCGACGAACATGATGGAGCCGCCGTGCGCGACGGTCTCCTTGACGAACTCGTAGGCGCGGTCGATGTACGACAGCGACTGGAGCAGGTCGATGATGTAGATGCCGTTGCGCTCGGTGAAGATGAAGCGCTTCATCTTCGGGTTCCAGCGACGGGTCTGGTGACCGAAGTGGACGCCGCTCTCCAGCAGCTCCCGCATCGTGACGACGGCCATGGCCGTATCTCCTTGGGTTTCTCGGTTGTTTTCCTGACGCCCCGACGCGCCATGCCACAAAGGACCGAAAGGCGCTGCCACCCGTCACGAGGACCGGTGGCGGGGCGTGCGAAGTCGACCCGGTGACCCGGGTCGCCATGGAAAGTGTACGGGACCGGGAGAGCAGCGGGTGACGGAGCTGTCCACAAGCCGGTGGTTATCCACAGATTCCACTGCCGCCGGTCACGGCCCCGTCCGCTCGGGCACTCTCGAACCATGCACATCGTCACCGCGACGGCACTGTCCGTGATCCTGCCCTGGGCTCTGCCCCTGACCCGCCCTTTCCCCTCGCCACCCCATCCTCCGCCACCGCACCTGTTGCCCCTGACCGCACCCCCGCCCGCTCCCGCCCCTGTGGCGCCACGGCGTGCCACCTGGCCGCTGGGACCACCACGCCCCGAGATCGTGCGCGGCTGGGAACCGCCACCGGGCCCGTACGCGGCGGGCCATCGCGGTGTCGACCTGGCCGCACCACCGGGCACCCCGGTCCACGCCCCGGCCGCCGGCACGGTCGCGTTCGCGGGACAGGTCGGCGGGCACGGCGTCCTCACCCTGACCCTCGCCGGGACGGGCCTCCCGCCGCTGCACACCACCTACGGCCCCGTGGACCCGCTGCTCCCGGCCGGCGCCGCGGTGCGCGCGGGCGACGTCCTCGCGTACGTCACCGAGGGCGCCCACTGTCCGCGGACCTGCCTCCACTGGGGCCTGCTGCGCGGCGACACCTACCTGAACCCGCTGCGCCTCCTGGGCACGGGCCCGTCCCGCCTGCTGCCGCTCTGGAGCCGCGCCCCGGACTGACCGGACCCGCGCACGCACGACCACAACGAAAAACGGTGGGAGGGGAGGGGGTGGGGGGAGGGGGTGGGGGCCCCTCCCTGTGGCAATCCGGATACGCGAGCCCGGTGCGGGAGCCCCGCTGGGGAGCCCGCACGAGAACAGCTCAAGGAACCGCTGCGGTCCCGGAACCAATGCCGGCCCAGGCTCCGGATGCCGAGGTGAGCGCCCGCGTCGGGCATTCTGCGGGTGCCCCACGGAAACCGGCGCGGGCACGCGCCGGCCTACGGCCCGAGCGGCACGGCCGGACGAGGGAGACGAGCCGGGACGGGGCAAGGCGCGCCGGTCCTCGGGCAGGGCCGGACGAGAATGGCGAGCCAGGGCGGGGCAGGCACGCCGGCCCTCGGCCAGGATGGGGTGGGGCCGGGACATGCCACCCCTCAGGGCGTGGCGGGGCGGCTCAGACGCCGCGGATACCGCCCAGGGCCATGGAGACCGCCGCGTCCGTGATGGCGGCGGGGTCCTCTGCGGCACCGAGTTCGAGGCGGCGGACGGCGGCGTCCACGACGCCCTGGAGCAGCATGGCCTCCAGGCGCGGCCGGGGGCGGCCCAGAGCCGTGAGCGCGTCGACGATCATGGTGACGAGGCCGCCGTGGGCGGCGCGGATCTTCTCCCGGGCGCCGTCGTCGAGTTCGCTCGCGGAGATCGCGACGACCGCGCGGTGGCGCCGGTCCCCCACCAGTTCCAGCTGCTTGCGGACGTACGCCTCGACCTTGCCCTCGGCGGTGTCGGCGCCGGCCATGGCGACTTCGACCTCGGCGGCCCAGACGGGGAAGTCGACGGCACACAGCTCCTCGACGACGGCCCCCCGGGACCGGAAGTACTCGTAGACCGAGGAGCGGGCCAGGCCCGTGCGCTCGGCGAGGGCGGGGAAGGTCAGCGCCTCCGTCCCGCCTTCGGACAGCAGGGAGCGCGCGGCGTCCAGGAGGGCGCCGCGCTGCATGGTCCGGTGCTCGGCCACGGAGGCCGCTCGAATCCTGGGCACGGATCCACTGTACGACCGGACGGACGCGAAGGGTCAGCGGCCCACGTCGGCCAGTTTGGCGCGGAGCTGGAGGACGGACTTGGTGTGGATCTGGCTGACCCGGCTCTCGGTGACGCCGAGGACATGGCCGATCTCGGCGAGGGTCAGACCCTCGTAGTAGTAGAGGGTGACCACGGTCTTCTCGCGCTCGGGAAGGGTGTTGATGGCGCGGGCCAGGAGCCGGCGCAGTTCGCGGTCCTCGGCGACCTCGACCGGGTTGTCGGCGGCGGTGTCCTCAAGGGTGTCCATGAGGGAGAGCCGGTCGCCGCCCTCGCCGCCGACGTGCAGGAGTTCCTCGAGGGCGACCACGTTGGCCAGGGACAACTGGCTGAAGACGGCGTGGAGTTCTTCGAGCGGGATGCCCATCTCGTCGGCGACTTCGGCTTCGGAGGGGGTGCGCCGGAGCTGTGCTTCGAGGGTGGCGTAGGCGCGTTCGACGTTGCGGGCCTTCTGGCGGACGGAGCGGGGGATCCAGTCGAGGGCGCGGAGTTCGTCGATCATGGCGCCGCGGATGCGGGTGATGGCGTAGGTCTCGAACTTGATGGAGCGCTCGACGTCGAACTTCTCGATGGCGTCGATGAGTCCGAAGACTCCGGAGGAGACGAAGTCGGCCTGCTCGACGTTGGACGGGAGGCCGACGCTGACGCGTCCGGCGACGTATTTGACGAGGGGTGAGTAGTGCAGGATCAGCTGTTCCCGCAGCCGTTCGTCGCCGGTGTCCTTGTACGAGCGCCACAGCTCGTCGAGTGTGGTGGGCGCGGGCGGTCGCACGGTGCCCCGGGCTGCTGGGGGCACCGCAGCGCGGTCAGACCCGGAGGTGTGCTGGGGCATGCGTTGCCTTGAGCCGTTCTGCTGTCGGGTGCGGAGAGGGCGGTTCGGGGGTCGGGCGGCGGGGGAACTTCGTGAGCGTAGCGTGAGTGCGCGGTCGCGGTGTGCGCACAGCGGTGGATGGCGCCGGTCCGGGTTGCCGTCGTCGTCCAGGTCTTCGACGGGGGGCCGTGGCGCGGGTCGGCCCCTCGGGTGCGGCCGGGAGAACTCGCTTGCTCATCGACGTCACCTTTTCACCCGAATGCTCCGGGTCAAGTACCGCCATGCCGGGCGTTCGAGGGTTCGGTTCGCCTGTTCGTCAACCGCCATTCGTCCTGCTGTCGTTCGACGAACCCGAGGGAGTGGAGTTCGTACAGTTTGGCGAGGGTGTGGTCGGGGTGGGTGCCGGCGCGGGTGGCGATGTCGGCGAGGGGCGCGGCGTGGTGGCCGGGGAGGGCTTCGAGGACGCGGGCGGTGTCGGGGGCGAGGAGGTCGCGGGGCAGGACGGGGCCCCGGCGGGGTGGGGCGAGCTCGCCGATGTCGCCGACGAGTTCGATGACGTCGGCGGCGTCGGTGACGAGGGTGGCTTCGCCGCGCAGGAGTTCGTGGACGCCCGCGGACAGTCCGCTGGTGACGGGTCCGGGGACGCCCATGGTGTGGCGGCCGAGGCTCGCCGCGGCGCGGGCGGTGACGAGGGAGCCGCTGCGGTAGGGGGCTTCGACGACGACGGTGCCTCGGGTGAGGGCGGCGATGACCCGGTTGCGCAGGACGAAGCGGCTGCGGGTGGGGTGGCCGCCGGGTGGGAGTTCGCCGACGACGAGGCCCTGTTCGGCGACGCGGGCGAGGAGCTGGGCGTGGCCTCTGGGGTAGGGGACGTCGACTCCGCAGGCGAGTACGGCGACGGTGGCGCCGCCGGAGCCGAGGGCGCCTCGGTGGGCGGCCGCGTCGACCCCGTAGGCGGCTCCGGAGACGACGACCCAGCCGCGTTCGGCGAGTCCGGCGGCGAGGGTGGCGGCGACGTGGGCTCCGTACGGGGTGCAGGCGCGGGCGCCGACGACGGCGACGGAACGCAGGGCCCAGGTACGAAGGTCGGCGGGGCCGCGGACCCAGAGGCCGAGGGGGCGGGTGTCGCCGAGATCGTCGAGTTGACGGGGCCATTCGGGGTCGCCGGGGATGAGGAAACGTCCGCCGGCGCGGGCGATGTGGTCGAGGTCGCGTGCGGGGGCGGCGGTACGGGCGCGGCGGCGCCAGCCGGCGACGCGCCGGGGGCTGATGCCGGGGAACTCGCGCTCGGCGCCTGGTTCGTACGCCGGCCCTGGGCCTGGGCCTGGTCCTGCGCCTGCACCTCTGCCTGGGCCTGTGTCCGGGTCCGTGCCTGTGCCTGTGCCTGTGCCGGGGAGTTGCGGCTGGTCCGACGGCTCGGTGAGAAGGCGCAGGAGGTCGACGGGTCCGTGGTGGCGCAGGGCGCGGCCGGCGTGTTCGTCACCGGGTTCGACGATGTGGGTGAGGGCGGCGCGGGCGAGGCGTTGCGCCTCGTGGGAGTTCCGGTTGGTGGTCGTGTCCACTCCCCTGTCGCTGTCGGTCATGACCGCCCCCCTGTGGCAGCGGGTACGCCTCGGGCGATGCCGGTGCGGAGTTCGAGGGCGAGCGCGAGGTCGTCGGCGGTGGGGCGGTCGTGTCCGGCGAGGTCGGCGACGGTCCAGGCGACCCGGAGGACCCGGTCGAGTCCGCGGGCGGTGAGCAGACCGCGTTCGAGGTCGTGTTCGACTGCGGCGAGGGCGCCCGGGGTGGAGTGGAAGCGGGTGCGCAGCGCATGGCCGGGGATGGCGCTGTTGACGGTCCACGGGGTGTCGGCGAGGCGGACGGCGGCCCGGTCGCGGGCTTCGCGGACGCGGGCGGCGACGGTGCTGCTGGGTTCACCGCGGGGGCCGTGGGCGAGGAGGTCCGAGCGGGTGACGGGTTCGGCTTCGACCCGGAGGTCGACCCGGTCGAGGAGCGGGCCGGAGAGACGGGCCTGGTAGCGGCGGATGACGGCGGACGGGCATTCGCAGCCGGTGCCGTAGCGGGTGTGGCGTCCGCAGGGGCAGGGGTTGGCGGCGAGGACGAGGAGGAAGCGGGCGGGGAGGCGGACGACGCCGGCGGCGCGGGCGACGATGACATGGCCGGATTCGAGGGGCTGGCGGAGGGCGTCGAGTGCTTTGACGCTGAACTCCGGGCACTCGTCCAGAAAAAGTACGCCGTTGTGGGCGAGGGAGACGGCGCCGGGACGGGGCAGTCCGTTGCCTCCGCCGACAAGGGACTGCGTGGTCGCGGAGTGGTGGGGTGCGCAGTAGGGCGGGTGGCGGACGAGGGGTTCGCCGGGCGGCAGGATGCCGGCGACGGAGTGGACGGCGGTGGCTTCGAGGGATTCCTGGCGGGTGAGGGGCGGCAGGATGCCGGGGAGCCGTTCGGCGAGCATGGTCTTTCCGGCGCCGGGTGGGCCGCTGAGGTAGAGGTGGTGTCCGCCGGCGGCGGCGATTTCGAGGGCGCGGCGGGCGGTGTGCTGTCCGGCGACGTCGGCGAGGTCGGGCCGGGTGTCGGCGGCGAGGCCGGTGCCCGCCCCGGCGCCGGGGAGGAGGAGTCCGGCGAGCATGGGGTCGGGGCGGCCTTCCTCGCGGGGTGGTTCGTCGGGGACGGGCTCGCCGGTGAGGACGGCGATGAGCTGGCGCAGGCTGCGGATGCCGAGGACGGAGACACCGGGGACCAGGGCGGCTTCGCCGGCGGTCTGTTCGGGGACGACGACCTGGCGGTAGCCGGCCTCGGCGGCGGCGAGGACGGCGGGCAGGATGCCTCGGACCGGGCGGACCCGGCCGTCGAGGCCGAGTTCGCCGATGAGGACGAGGTCGGCGATGGCATCGGGGTCGATGCGTTCGGCGGCCGCGAGCAGGGCCGTGGCCACGGCGAGGTCGAAGCCGGAACCCGCCTTGGGCACGGAGGCGGGGCTGAGCCCTACGGTGATCTTCTTCTGCGGCCATTCGGCCTCGGAGTTGACGATGGCGGCGCGGACGCGGTCGCGGCTCTCGCTGAGGCTCTTGTCGGGGAGTCCGACGAGGGTGAAGGCGGCGACACCGGGTTCGAGGTCGGCCTGGACCTCGACGACGACGCCTTCGACGCCGACGAGGGCGACGGAGCAGGTGCGGGCGAATCCCATCAGGCGATCCCCCGGGCGTGGGTGACGACGGGTGCGCCGCGGCGGGGCAAGACGACACCGACCAGGTCGATACGGACGGAACCCACACCCACACCCACACCCGCACCGGCACCGGCACCGGCACCGGCACCCACACGGGCACGGGCACCGGTCGAAAGCCCACCGGCCGGATTTTCGGCGGGAGTTCCAGGCGTGGTGCCGGGTGCGGGCGGTGTGCCCGGTGGCGCGCCGTACCGGTGGAGCCAGCAGGCGGCCAGGTGGCGCAGCCGTTCGGCCTTGCGCGGCGTGACGGCCGCCATGGGGTGTTCGAATGGGCCTTCGCGGCGGGTCTTGACCTCGCAGACGACGAGGGTGTCCCCGTCGCGGGCGACGATGTCGATCTCCCCGGTCCGGCCGCAGCGCCAGTTCCTGGCGAGGACGTGCAGGCCTGCCGTGGTGAGGGTGCGGGCGGCGAGTTCTTCTCCGTAACGCCCGAGTGCTTGGGTCGCGTTCATGCGGTACCACCTCCGGCACCGACTGTGACGCATCGTGACGATGCGTGTGCGCGGCTGTGGACAGGGGGCCGGTTGTGGAAAACCTGGTCACTCACACGGGTGGACCGGGGCGGTGCTCGGCGACGGCGAGAACGGCGTACGGACAGGCCGGACGGCCCGGTTCCGGCCCGGGTCCATCCCGGGGGCGCCGGGCCGCCCGGGCCACCAGCTCACCCGGTCACCAGGTCGCCTGGTCGGGCGGGTCACCGCTCGCGCGGCCCCACCGGGGCTCAGCTGCCGGGGAGTTCGAGGTCGCTCTTGTTGAGTTCCTCGATGTTCACGTCCTTGAAGGTCAGGACGCGGACCTGTTTCACGAAGCGGGCCGGCCGGTACATGTCCCAGACCCAGGCGTCGGCCATGGAGACCTCGAAGAACACCTCTCCCTGGACGGAGTGCACCTGCATCTCGTAGTCGTTGGTGAGGTAGAAGCGGCGCTCGGTCTCGATCACGTAGGTGAACAGGCCGACGACGTCGCGGTACTCCCGGTAGAGCTTCAGCTCCATCTCGGTCTCGTACTTCTCGAGGTCCTCGGCGCTCATGGCATGTTCCCCTTCAGCCGTGCGTCCCCCTATTGTGCGCCAGTCTCCCCTGTCCCTAAACGATTTCCGGGGCGAGGACGATCGGCGTACGCGGGGGTCCTTCGTCGAGCAGCCGCTGCAGCAGCTCGGCGAGTCTGTCGGGGTACACCGTCTCATGGGCCGCCGACAGTTCGGCGGAGGTCCACCAGCGCAGGCCGTCGACGCTGCGGACCTCCAGTTCGGTGAGGGCGGCGAGGGCGGTGGCGGTCTGCGTGGTGCGGGCCAGGTAGTACCACTCGTCCTGGTCCCAGCGGCGGCCGTCGAAGGGGAAGGAGCAGCGGCGGCGCCAGAGCACGGGGCCGAGCCGGACATCGGTGACCCCGGTCTCCTCGGCGAGTTCGCGCAGCGCGGCCTGCTCATGGTTCTCGTCGCCCTCCAGGCCGCCACCGGGGGTGAACCACCAGGTCACAGTGGGGTCGGCGGGTTCGTGGCCGTGCAGGAGCAGGATGCGGTCGGCGGGGTCGAGGAGGATGACCCGGGAGACCCTGCGGGCGCCCGAGGCGCCACCCGTGTCCGGGTCCGCGCCCACGGCCGCCCCCGGGCCGGTGCCGGCACCGGCGCCCGTCCCCGAGACTCGGGCACTCGCGGCACTCGCGGCGCCGCCTCCGGCGCCTGGACCGGAACCGTCCGGAGGCACGTCGTCCGCCGGTGACTCCGTCATGTCCTCACCACCCCCTCGCCGGGACGCCCCTCCCCCGTCGCCCTCTGCTTCGGGCCGAAGAGCTTGGCCAGCGGCCCGTACGCCGCCCCTGCCAGAATCAGTACACACCCTGCGACGACCGCGTAGAAGAGCGAGGCGATGGGTCCCGGCCGGGAGATGCCGCCGGGCAGGGCCTCGAAGCCGGTGGGCGGGGCCAGGACTCCCTTGGCGGGCCATACGACGGCGTCCACGCGCGCGGTAACGGCGGAGACGGCCACGGTGCCCTGACCCGCCTCCTCAAGGTGCGCGCGGGAGTCGAGGGAGGTGCGCCGGTCGTCGCCGAGGAGGAAGAGTTTCCCGGCGGGGACGGTCACGGAGAACGGCTGCCCGGTCGAGGGCAGGGTGTCGGGAGCCAGGTACGGCTCGTCGACAGGGGTGCCGTTGACGGTGAGGCGGCCGGCCTTGCCGCAGCAGGCTACGGTGTCGCCGCCGACCGCGACGACCCGCTTCACCATGGGGACGTTCGCCCACAGCGGGTCGTCGAAGACGACGACGTCGCCGCGTCGGATGTCGGTGCCGTCGACGCGCTGGGCCAGGACCTTGGAGCCGACGTCGAGGGTCGGGGCCATCGAGTCCGTGGGGACGGAGTACGGCCGGTAGAGGAAGGCCGCGACGGCGAATCCGCCGAGGAAGAGCACGCAGCCGAGGGCCACGGCCAGTCCGGACAGCACGCTGCCGAGACGGCCGTGGCCGTTGCCCGCACGGTTCGCGGAGCTCGTGCGGTTCGCAGGGCTCGTGCGGTTCGCAGGGCTCGTACGGTCGGCGCGCGGAGGGGCACTCGTACGCGAAGGGGCACTCGCGCGCCCCTCGCCGGCGCTCGTGGGCGGTGTGTCGCTCATGGGCATGGCACCTCGGATGGTCCGCCGGACCGTCCGTGCGACGGTCCGGGACGGCACCCTACCCGCGGGTCACTACTCGGCGGTATGGCCGGCGGCGCGCTTCTTGCGCCGCCACAGCACCAGCGGCAGCGCTCCGGCGAGGCCCAGGGCGCCCGGAGTGGCGGCGGCCAGTGCCTTGTCGAGGCCGGGCTGGTCGTAGGTGGCCGGGATGGGCAGCGTGGACCAGCGGTTGACCGGCCAGGCGACGACCACGGCACGGCCGACGACCTCGTCGTTGGAGACGGTGCCGCCACCGGGGAGTTCCGTGTGGAAGCGCGAGTCGAGGGAGTTCTGCCGGTTGTCGCCCATGACCCAGATGCGGTCCTTGGGGACGTGCACCGGGCCGAAGGCGGGGTCGCAGGGCACGGTGCCGGGGCGGAGGTAGGAACTCTCGTCGAGCTCCTTGCCGTTGAGGACGACCTTGCCGCCCTCCTTGCAGGAGACGGTGTCGCCGCCGACCGCGATGACCCGCTTGATGAGGTCCTTCTCCTCGGCGGACGGCATGAGTCCGATGAAGCTGAGGACCTTCTGCACGGCGTTGGGCTCGGGGGTGTCGGCACCCTCCAGCCAGCCTCCCGGGTCGTGGAAGACGACGACCTCGCCGCGTTCGGGCTTGGAGCCGAACCATGGCGTGAGCTTGTCGACGAGGACCCGGTCGCCGCGCTGGAGGGTGTTCATCATCGAGTCGGAGGGGATGGAGAACGCCTGCACAAGGAAGGTCTTGATCAGCAGCGCGAGAACGAGCGCGATGCCGATGAGCAGCGGGAGTTCCTTCCAGAACGAGCGCGGCTGGTTCCGGTCCCGGTCGCCGCCACTCTCCTCGTTCTCCCGGTTCTCCTGGCCCTTCTCGCTCCCACCGTCCTCGCCCTCGGCTCCGGAGCCGGGCTGCCCCGCGGGGTCGGAGGTCATGGCCGCCACCGCCGGGTCGGGCCGCTCCGGCCTGTCCTCGGGCTCGCCGTGTCCGGGTCGTGCGCCGACGGCCACATCCCCCACATTCCACTCCTCAGTCCATGCGATCGCCTGCCCCAGGACAGGGACAGGCCCACCACTCCCATAACGAGCAGAAGTTCCGCCGGGGTCGGGAGCCCGGGTATTCCGTTGACATGTCGCGGGGACACCGGGGACACAGTATGCGACACCCCTGGTGACGGCGCGGTCGCCGCCCGCGGTACGGAGTCGAAGGCCACGGGCCGTTCCAGTCGCCGCCAGTGGCCGATCGGCCAGGCGATGACGACGGCCCGGCCGACGACCTGTTCCTCGGAGACGGTGCCGTGTTCCGGCTCGTCGAGGTGGTAGCGGGAGTCGGCGGAGTCGGCACGGTGGTCGCCCATCACGAAGATCCGGCCCTTCGGGACCGTGACCTCGAAGGGAATCTTCGAGGGCGCGTTGCCCGGGTGCAGATACGGCTCGTCCAGCGGGACGCCGTTGACGGTGATCCGCCCGTCGTCGCCGCAGCACTTCACGGTGTCGCCGCCCACCGCGACGACCCTTTTGATCAGGTCGCGCTCGTCGGCCGACGGCATGAGTCCGATGAAGGTCAGGGCCTGCTTGAGCTGCTTGACGCCGACCGGATCGGCGGACGGGGCGGTCTCGTGGCCGAGCCAGTCGCCGGGGTCCTGGAAGACGACGACGTCGCCGCGCTGCGGCGTGGAGCCGAACCACGGGGTCAGTTTGTCGACCAGGACCCGATCGCCGATCCGGATCGTCTGCTCCATGGAGCCGGAGGGGATCACGAACGCCTGCACCAGGAAAGTCTTCAGGACGAGGGCGATGAGGACGGCGACCCCGACGAGGACCGGGATCTCCCGGACGGTGGAGCGCTGCCGGCGCCGCTGGACCTTGCGGGCGACACGCCGGCGCTCGGCGCGGCCCGGTGGCGTACGGGTCTCGTCCTCGGCGCTGTCCGTACCGTCTGCTCCGCCGTCGTGTCCCCGGCCCCGGCCGGTCGTGGGCCGGCCCCGGCTACCCATGACCACCCCCGGCACCGGCGCTCTCGGCCCCGGTGTTCCCGGATCCAGCGGTCCCGTTCCCGCTTGCGTCCCCGTTCCCGCTGACGTCGCCGTTTACGTCCCCGTTTACGTCCGTGCTTCCCGCGTGCCCCTGCCGGCTCGCCGTCCACGCGGGCACGGCGTCGAACGCGTCCGTACGGGGCACGGTGGACCAGCGGCCGAAGGGCCAGCCGATCCAGTCGGCGCGCCCCACGACCATGTCGACCGGGACCATTCCGCCGCCCGGCTGACCCAGGTGGTCACGGGAGTCGCTGGACTGGCTGCGGTGGTCGCCCATCACCCACAGGGTGCCCTCGGGGACCACGATGTCGAAGGGCACGTGGGACGGCTGGTCGCCGAACATCACGTATCCGGTCTCGCGCACGGGTACGCCGTTGACGCTGATCCGGCCGTCCTTGTCGCAGCAGACCACCCGGTCTCCACCGGTGCCGACGACCCGCTTCACGAAGTCGGTCTCGTCCGGCCCGGCGAGGCCGAGGGCCGCCGCGGCGGCGTGCAGGGCGCCCGTGACCGGGTTTCCGGCGGGCTGTTCCTGGAGGAAGGATCCGGTGCCGTCGAAGACGACGACGTCACCTCGGCGCGGCTCGTCGCCGAAACGGTACGCCAGCTTGTTGACCAGGATCCGGTCGCCGACCTGGAACGTGGGCTCCATCGAGCCGCTGGGCACCAGGAAGGGCTGGAGGACGAAGTGGCTGAACAGCAGCAGGAGGACCATGTAGGCGATGCCGATGAGTCCGGTGCGCCGCCAGGTCAGCGGCCCGGATGTCCCGGCGCCGCCTTCGTCGGGCTCCTCCGGGTCCGTACCGTCGCGCTCCGGCGTACCGTCGCGCTCCGCCGCGCCGTCGTGTTCGCCCGTATCGTCACGCTCCCCCGAAGCGTCGTGCCTCTCGCTGCCGACGGGTACTCCCTTACCGTCGCGACCGGCCCCTTCCGGGCCCGGAACGCGCGCGGAGCGCGATCGCTCCTCCTCGTCGGAGGAGCGATCGCGCTCCGTGTGCTGTGCTGCGGTGTCCATCGGGGGCAGAGCTTATCCCGCCACCCTGTGGATCCCGGCTCAGTTGTCGCGCTTCTCCTTGATCTTGGCGGCCTTGCCGCGCAGCTCACGGAGGTAGTAGAGCTTGGCGCGACGGACGTCACCGCGGGAGACGAGCTCGATCTTCTCGAAGATCGGGCTGTTCACCGGGAAGGTGCGCTCGACGCCGACGGAGAAGGAGACCTTGCGGACCGTGAAGGTCTCGGAGACGCCCGAGCCCTGACGGCGGATGACGACACCCTTGAACTGCTGGATACGGGAGCGGCTGCCCTCGATGACGCGAACGTGGACGTTCACGGTGTCACCCGGACGGAAGGCCGGGACGTCGGAACGCAGGGAACCGGCGTTGATCTGGTCGAGCAGGGAGGCCATGGAGGTCTCTTTCCTCGCCGATGCCACAGGTCATCAGCGGTACGTACGAATGGTTTGGAGATGCCGCGGCCCTGGCGGGCGTCGTTCCCCCTGTGGCAGGGGCGCGCGCCGGACGTACGACAGCGCCCTATTCTTCCACGGCCCCGGGCCTGCGCCAAAATCGGCCGCCGGGCTCGGGGGCCCAGCCGAGGATGGAGAGGGTCTCGCGGTCCTTCTTGTCGAAGGCGGCGGGGTCGCAGCGCTCGATGAGGTCCGGACGGTTGGCGGCGGTACGGCGGAACGCCTCGTCGCGGCGCCAGCGGGCGATCTTCCCGTGGTGCCCGCTGAGCAGGACGTCCGGGATCTCGCGCCCGCGCCACTCCGGCGGCTTGGTGTAGACGGGGCCTTCGAGCAGGTTCGCCATGGCGCCGGGGGCGAAGGAGTCGTCCTGGTGCGACTCGGCGTTGCCGAGGACACCGGGCAGCAGCCGGGCGACGGCCTCGGTGACGACGAGGACGGCGGCCTCGCCGCCGGCCAGGACGTAGTCGCCGATGGAGACCTCGTAGACCGGCATCCGGGTGGCGTACTCGTCGATGACCCGGCGGTCGATGCCCTCGTAGCGGGCGGGCGTGAAGATCAGCCAGGGCCGCTCGGAGAGCTCGACGGCGAGTTCCTGGGTGAAGGGCCGGCCGCTGGGCGTGGGGACGACGATGGCCGGACCGCGGGCGCCGGACTCGTAGCCGTCGGCGAGGGTCTGGTCGAGGGCGTCGCCCCAGGGGCCGGTCTTCATGACCATACCGGGGCCGCCGCCGTACGGGGTGTCGTCGACCGTGTTGTGCCGGTCGTACGTCCAGTCGCGCAGGTTGTGGACATGGACGTCGAGCTGGCCGCGGGCGCGGGCCTTGCCGACGAGCGAGACGTTCAGCGGTTCGAGGTACTCGGGGAAGATCGTGACGACGTCGAGGCGCATCAGGACGCGTCCTCACCGGACGTACGCCCCTCGGCACCGTCTCCATTGCCGGTCTCGGCTTCGGCTTCGGCCTCCGCGTCACCCTCGGAAGCGGTCTTTGCCTCCGCCTCGGCGTCGCGCTGCGAGGCGACGACGGCCTCACGCTCGTCGATGAGTCCGGGCGGCGGGGCGATGACGGCGCGCTGGTTCTCCAGGTCGATCTCGGTGACGATCTCCGAGACGAAGGGGATCATCACCTCGGTGCCGTCGGGCCGCTCGACGATGAAGAGGTCCTGGGACGGCAGGTGGGAGATCTCCGTGATCACACCGATCTCGGTGCCGTCGGCGAGGACGACGTCGAGGTCGACCAGCTGGTGGTCGTAGTACTCGTCCTCCTCCTCGGGCAGCTCGTCGGGGTCGACGTCGGCGATGAGAAGGATGTTGCGCAGGGCCTCGGCCCCGTTGCGGTCGGTCACACCCGCGAAACGGAGCAGCAGCCGGCCGCTGTGCACCCGGCCGGTCTCGATGGTGAGCGGCCCGGCGGAGGCCGGGTCCGTGTGCAGGACGGCGCCGGGTCCGAGCCGCAGCTCGGGCTCGTCGGTCCGCACCTCGACGGTGACCTCGCCCTTGATGCCGTGGGCACGGCCGATCCGAGCGACTACCAACTGCACTGGTGAACTCTCCTGTCGTACGGCAACGGGCCGGGGAGGGCGGCATGCCCTCCCCGGCCCGTGCCGGTGTCAAAACTTCAGCGGGCCTGGTCCACGTCGACGAGGTCGACTCGGATACCACGACCGCCGATGGCACCCACGACGGTGCGCAGCGCACGCGCGGTGCGGCCGTTGCGGCCGATCACCTTGCCGAGGTCTTCGGGGTGAACCCGGACCTCGAGAACGCGGCCGCGACGCAGGTTGCGCGAGGCTACCTGCACGTCGTCGGGGTTTTCGACGATGCCTTTGACGAGGTGCTCGAGAGCCTCCTCGAGCATGATCAGGCCTCGGTCGACTCGGTGGACTCGGCCTCGGAGGCCTCGTCCGCCTTCTTGTCGGCCTTCTTGGCCTTCGGGGTGATGGCCTCACCCTTGGCCTCGTCGCCCTCGAGAGCCTTCGCGAACTCGTCGAAGGTGGCGCGCTTGGCTTCCTTGGTCGCCGGGGCGAGCAGCGGCTTCTCCGGGGCGGGGAGGCCCTTGGCCTTCTGCCAGTCGCCGGTGAGCTTCAGGATGGCGAGAACCGGCTCGGTCGGCTGGGCGCCGACGGACAGCCAGTACTGCGCACGCTCGGAGTCGACCTCGATACGCGACGGGTTGTACGTCGGGTGGTAGAGGCCGATCTCCTCGATCGCGCGACCGTCACGACGGGTGCGGGAGTCGGCGACGACGATGCGGTAGTGCGGCTGGCGGATCTTGCCGAGGCGCTTGAGCTTGATCTTGACTGCCACTGGAGTGGTGTCTCCTGAACTTGACGTGGTAGGGCACCGGACGGGATGCCACGTGGGGTTGTGGTACCCGAGTGCCCGATGGACGCGTCAGCCGGAGGAGAGAGGGGTCCTGTGCGACTGTCGAGTACAGCTGTCCATTGTGCCACACGCGGCGGGGTCAGCTCGCGGCGCCCACGGTCTCCGGAATTCGGAAGGGCTTGCCGCAGCCGCCGCAGACGATCGGCGCCTGGGCGAGCACCGAGGGCACCACGCGTACGTTGCGCCCGCAGTCGCAGACGGCCTTGACCCGTACGCCGCCGCCCGAGGAACCGTGCCGGGCGGCCGGTCCGCGGAAGGAGCGCTTGGTATCGGCGGCGGTCGCGACCGTGTGCGCCTTGAGCGCGCGCTGGAGCCGCTCGATGGTGGGCCGGTAGCGGCGGCGCGCCTCGGCGTTGAGCGTGACCAGGGAGAAGCCGCTACTGGCGTGCGGCTCCTCGGGATGGTCGAGGCCCAGCTCCTCGGCGATCGCGAGGAATCTGCGGTTGTGGTAGCGGCCGGCGCGGGAGGTGTCGCGGACACCTCTGGCGGCGGCGATGCCGTGGACTGCCTCGTGAAGCAGTCGTTCGAAGGAGAGTTCGGCGCCACAGGCGGACGACGACTCTCCGATCAGGGACTCGGGCGCGGCAAGGTCCGGCAGCTCGGGGTGGTTCCGTTGAATGTCGGACCACGCCTGTGCCAGCTCTGCGGCGAGAACAGGTGGTGTCGTGCTCACGTCGGATACAACGAGCCGGACGCCTTCCGGGTTCCATTCCGGGGCAACTCAAATATTTTGCACGTACCCGTCAGTCGGTACGGATGTGTGGGGGCCGGTGCGTTCGACGCATAGGCAGGCGCATACACCCTGGCGCGCGGGCATGTCACGCGCGCCGGGCAGACGTGGAAGGGACAGTACCGCTTCCCTGCCCGACTTCGGGCACCGGCCCCGCGTCTCCGCGCGAAGCTGGCCGGATACCGTCCTGGGACGTCCGATTTCCGGACGCTGCCGACCGTGATCAGGGGCCGGCGACCGGGAGTCGCGCCCGGGAATCGTGATCGGGGGCCACGAAACGTGGTCGGCCGCCGAAGAAGGCCGACGACGAACGAGCCTCCTCAGGAAGTGTCCTTGGCGAGCCGGGGGATACCGGCCGCCCGGTAGGCCGCGGCCTCCTCCAGGGTCTCGTTCTCCAGCAGGGCCGCGGCGAGGGCGTCGAGCTTGTCGCGGTGCTCGCGCAACTGGCGTACGGCGCTCTCGTAGCACTCGTCGACGATGCGGCGCATCTCGGCGTCGACCCGGTCGAGGGTGGCGGGCGCGGCGGAGAGCCCGTACGCCTGCTGGGCATCGGCGGGGATGGCGGTGAGGCGGCCGACGCGCTCGCTCATGCCCCAGCGGCCGGCCATGCCCCGGGCGATGCTCGTGACCTGCTCCAGGTCGCTCTCGGCGCCCGTCGTGACGACACCGAAAACGACCTGTTCGGCGGCCATGCCGCCCAGCGCGCCGATGATCCGGCCGCGCAGGTACTCCTCGGTGTAGGCGTACTTGTCGCCCTCGGGGGTGGACAGGGTGACGCCGAGGGCGCGGCCGCGGGGCACGATGGTGATCTTGCGGACGGGGTCGGCGCCGGGCTGGAGCATGCCGAGCAGGGCGTGGCCGCTCTCGTGGTACGCGGTGCGGCGGCGTTCCTCGTCGGGCATGACGAGCGGGCGTTCGGCCCCGAGCTGGACTTTCTCCAGGGCGTCGGAGAGATCGGACTGGGTGACGACCTGCTGGCGGCGCTTGACGGCGAGCAGGGCGGCCTCGTTGGCGAGGTTGGCGAGCTCGGCGCCGGTCATGCCGGGGGTGGTCTTGGCGACATGGGCCAGGTCGACGTCGCGCGCCAGGGGGATCTCGCGGGTGTGGATCCGCAGGATCGCCTCGCGGCCGCCCCGGTCGGGCGGGTTGACGTGGACGACCCGGTCGAAGCGGCCGGGGCGGGTGAGGGCCGGGTCGAGGACGTCGGAGCGGTTGGTGGCGGCGAGCACGATGACGCCTTCGGAGCCGGTGAAGCCGTCCATCTCGGTGAGGATCTGATTGAGGGTCTGCTCGCGTTCGTCGTGGCCGCCCATGCCGGCGCCGCCGCCGCGGGCGCGGCCGATGGTGTCGATCTCGTCGATGAAGACGATCGCGGGGGCGACCTTGCGGGCCTCGGCGAAGAGCTCGCGGACGCGGGAGGCGCCGACGCCGACGATCATCTCGATGAACTCGGAGGCGGAGGCGGAGAAGAACGGCACGCCGGCCTCCCCCGCGACGGCGCGGGCGAGGAGGGTCTTGCCGGTTCCGGGCGGTCCGGCGAGCAGGACGCCGCGGGGCATCTTGGCGCCCATCGCGCGGTAGGCGGCGGGGTTCTTCAGGAAGTCGACGACGTCGTTGAGTTCCCCTTCGACCTCGTCGATGCCGGCGACGTCGTCGAAGGTGGTGCGTTTGCCGCCTTCGAGCTCGACGGGTTTGGGCGGGGCCTTGCGGCCGAGCATGCCGCCACCCGCGCCGCCGAATCCGGTGCTCATCCGGCGGGCGATGAACACCCACAGCAGAACCAGGAGCAGCATCGGCGCGAGCGAGAGGAGCAGGTTGGCGAGGAAGCTGCGTTCCTCGACGACCGGTTTGGCGGTGACGGTGACGTGCTGCCGGGTGAGTTCGTCCCACAGCTTGTCGTCGGCGAAGGCCGGGCGCTGGGTCTGGAACTTGGTGTAGTCGCCCTTGCCGTCGTCGGGGACGGGCTGGGCCTTCTTCAGCTCGCCCTGGATGGCGTCGCCCTTGGAATAGATCATGGAGACGTTGCCGGCGGCGACCTGTTTGCTGAACTCGGTGTACGAGATGGTCGCCTCGTCGCCGTGGTTGAAGAAGGACAGGACCAGGTTGGTGACGAGGTAGACGATGAGGGCGACGAGGATGACGGCGCCCCAGCCGCCGGGCATCTTCCGCCGGGGTGGCGGGGGCGGCGGTGCCCCTTCCGAGCGCCAGGGCTGATCGGTCCGGTCGCGCGGGGGTACGGGGTTGGCCACGGGTGTCTCCTCGGGGCCTGGGTCCGGTCTCTTCGGGTCGCACCGGGCTCGCGGGGCCCCGCCTCGTACGGAGGACGGGCCCGGGGTCCGGCAGTGGCCCCAGTATCGGCGAACCGGGCGTTTCCGGCATGACGGGCGGCGCGGACGGGCCGCGGGCGACAAGGGCCGGCCGGGCGGGCGGCGCTCGGGCGGTCCACACGGTCCGAGCCGTCCGTGCGGGTCGTCCGTGCGAGCGGGCGGGTGGGCTGCCGGGACACGGGGGGGGCGAAGCTCCCGGATACGCCGAAGGGGCCCGGCGCGGTGCCGTACCGGACGTGTCCGGTCTCGTACCGCTCCGGGCCCCTTCGCGAAGAGAGCCGGGTGACGCGCGCGCCCGTCGCGGGCGCCGGGCGCGTCAGCCCATGAACTTCTTGAACTCGTCCGGCAGCTCGAAGTCCCCGGCGTCCTGGCCGGCCGGCAGCCCGAAGGCACCGCCGGACTGCGCCTGCTCGCGCTTGACCTGGGCGGCCTGCTCCTCGGCCTTCCGCTTCATCGGGTTGCCGCTCTTGCGCTTGCCCTTGGCCTGCTTGATCTGCTTCTTCTGCCGGCCGGCGCCGCCGCCCATGCCCGGCATCCCGGGCATCCCCGGCATGCCGCCGCCCTGCGCCATGCGGGACATCATCTTGCGGGCCTCGAAGAACCGCTCGACCAGGCCCTTGACGGCGCTGACCTCGACACCGGAACCCTTGGCGATACGGGCACGGCGCGAGCCGTTGATGATCGTCGGGTCCTGGCGCTCGGCCGGGGTCATCGACTTGATGATGGCGCCGACGCGGTCGACCTCGCGCTCGTCGATGTTGTTGATCTGCTCCTTCATCTGGGCCATGCCGGGCAGCATGCCGAGGAGCTTGGAGATGGAGCCCATCTTGCGGACCTGCTCCATCTGGGCCAGGAAGTCGTCGAGGGTGAAGTCCTGGCCCTTCTTGGAGGCCAGCTTCTCGGCGACCTTGGCGGCCTCCTCCTGGCTGAAGGTCTGCTCGGCCTTCTCGATGAGCGACATGATGTCGCCCATGCCGAGGATGCGGGACGCCATGCGGTCCGGGTGGAACGCGTCGAAGTCGTCCAGCTTCTCGCCGTTGGAGGCGAACATGATCTGCTTGCCGGTGACGTGCGCGATGGACAGCGCGGCACCACCGCGGGCGTCGCCGTCGAGCTTGGACAGCACCACGCCGTCGAAGCCGACGCCGTCGCGGAAGGCCTCGGCGGTGTTGACCGCGTCCTGACCGATCATGGCGTCGACGACGAAGAGGACCTCGTCGGGCGACACGGCGTCGCGGATGTCCGCGGCCTGCCGCATCAGCTCCTGGTCGATGCCCAGGCGGCCGGCGGTGTCGACGATGACGACGTCGTGCATCTTCGAGCGGGCGTACTCGATGGAGTCCTTGGCGACCTGGACCGGGTCGCCGACGCCGTTGCCCGGCTGCGGGCCGTAGAAGCCGACGTTCGCGCGGTCGGCGACGACCGAGAGCTGGTTGACGGCGTTGGGGCGCTGGAGGTCGCAGGCGACGAGCAGCGGGGTGTGGCCCTGGCTCTTGAGCCAGACGCCGAGCTTTCCGGCGAGGGTGGTCTTACCGGCACCCTGGAGACCGGCGAGCATGATCACGGTCGGCGGGTTCTTGGCGAACCGCAGCCGGCGGGTCTCGCCACCGAGGATGGAGACCAGTTCCTCGTTGACGATCTTGATGATCTGCTGGGCCGGGTTGAGCGCCTTGGAGACCTCGGCGCCGAGCGCGCGCTCCTTGACGCTCTTGATGAAGGCCCGGACGACCGGCAGCGCCACGTCGGCTTCGAGCAGGGCGATACGGATCTCACGCGCGGTGGCGTCGATGTCCGCCTCGGACAGGCGACCCTTGCCGCGGAGGTTCTTGAAGGTCGCTGCAAGGCGGTCGGAGAGGGTATCGAACACGGCGGTCGCGGATCCTCGGTGTCGTGGGCGGGCGTACGGACTGTCCTCCAGGGTATCCGGCCGCTCGATGTCCGTGTCCGCGCCCGCCGGATCCGGTGCGCCCCGGCCGGTCGGGAACGCCCTCCGGGGCGGCGGGCGCGAGTCTCAAGCGTCGACTTTCTCCCTTTTCTCCCTCGCCGTTTCCCCGTCCGGGGCCGTCCCGCCCGGGGCCGCGGGGGTCACGGGGAAGGCAGGGGCGGCGCCGGCGGCGGGCGCCGGAGCGGGACGTACGGTACGGCCCCCAGCGCCCCCATCCGCCCCACCCATCCCACCGACCGCGTCCGTCCCGCCGACCGCGCCGACCGCACCGGCTTGGTCCGCCGGGTCCGTCTCGTCGAGGACGTACGCGCTCTCGGCGTGCTCGGCCCGGTCGATGCCGCTGATCTCGTCCGCCTCGGGGACCCGCATCCCGATCGTCTGGTGGAGGACGAGGGCGAGCAGCGCGGAGACGAGGAGCGAGTAGGCGAGGACGGTGCACACGCCGAGGGCCTGGACGCCGAGCAGTCCGGGGCCGCCGCCGTAGAGGAGGCCGCGGGCGTCGGACTGGACGCCGCCGGTGGCGAAGAGGCCGACGAGGAGCGATCCGGCGATGCCGCCGACGAGGTGGACGCCGACGACGTCGAGGGAGTCGTCGTAGCCGAAGCGGTGTTTGAGCCCGACGGCCATGGCGCACAGCACTCCGGCGATCGCGCCGATCGCGAGGGCGCCGAGCGGGGAGCAGGAGCCGCCGGAGGGGGTGATGGCGACGAGGCCGGCGACGGCGCCCGAGGCGGCGCCGAGGCTGGTGAAGGCGCCGTGGCGGAGCTTCTCGTAGCCGAGCCAGGCGAGCATGGCGGCGGCGGTGGCGACCTGGGTGTTGACGAACATGACGGCGCCGACGCCGTCGTCGTTGCCGAGCCAGGATCCGGCGTTGAAGCCGAACCAGCCGAACCAGAGGAGTCCGGCGCCGAGCATGACGAGGGGGAGGTTGTGGGGGCGAGCCGTCTTGTGGGGGAAGCCGGTCCGTTTGCCGATGACGAGGATCACGCCGAGGGCGGCGGCGCCCGCGTTGATGTGGACGGCGGTGCCGCCGGCGAAGTCGATGACGCCGAGTTCGTACAGCCAGCCGCCGCTGCTCCAGACCCAGTGGGCGACGGGGAAGTAGACGGCGGTGACCCACAGCGCGACGAAGAGGGCCCAGGCGGTGATCTTGACCCGGTCGGCGAGGGCGCCGCTGATCAGGGCGGGGGTGAGGACGGCGAACATCAGCTGGAAGACGGCGAAGACGTACACGGGGATGGTGGAGCCGTGCCACAGCTCGGTGAGACCGATGCCGCCGAGGCCCACGTAGTCGAAGGACCAGCCGACGAGGGAGGCGGTGTCGGTGCCGAAGGCGACGCTGAAGCCGTAGAGCACCCACAGGACGGTGACGATCCCGAGGCTGACGAAGCTCATCATCAGCATGTTGACGACCGACTTCACGCGGACCATGCCGCCGTAGAAGAAGGCGAGCCCCGGGGTCATCAGCATGACCAGGGCGGTGCACAGGAGCATGAAGCCGGTGTTGGCGGCGGACAGCGCGGGTGGGTCGGCGGCGGCCAGGGGTGTGAGGGCTGCGGTCATCGGCGTCTCCTCGTCTCGTCGCCGATGACGGCCGGGCGCGTACGGGACGTACGGGCGGGGCGGCGGCGCCAAGGGCGGTGGCGGTACTGCGCCCGAGCGTGACGCGGGCCGGTTTCCGGCGGTGCCGTGCGGTGTTTCGCGGCGGTGACGGGGGTGGCGAGTGTGTTACGCGACCGTGAACGACCGGGCATATGCCCGGATCGGGGGCGGGTGGCCTGTCATATGCCCGGATCGGGTGCTCCGCGCGGCCTCCCACCACCCCGCCATGGGCCGGCCGCGCCGGTCGTCCGTGTGTCCTGTGCGGCGGGGGAGCCGAGTCGGGCTTACGGGACGGCCGGCGCGGCCGGTGTTCTCGGGGAGGGCGGCGCGGGGCGCCGCGGCCTCAGACGGCTTCCGCCGCCTCGGGGAGGAGGGAGGTGAGCCGGTCGGTGAGCCGGACGACCTCGGCGACGTGCCCGAAGTCGCGGGCCGCGGTGTCGACGGTCTTGCGCAGCCGGTTGTTGAGCCGCTCGGAGCGGACCTTGCGGGCGATGCCGAGGGCCTGTTCGGCGAAGACGGCGGACTGTTCGGGCTCGCGCTTGAGGAGGTGGACGGTCGCCATGCCGACGAGGTTGAGGGCGTAGGACCGCTGGCGCTCGGGGTCCTTCCCGAAGAGTTCGACCGCCCGTTCCATGACGGGTTCGGCGAGCGAGGCGTACGTCGGGGAGCGTCCGGCGACATAGGCGAGGTCGCGGTAGGAGTGGGAGTTCTCGCCGTTGAGTTCGGCCTCGGAGAAGAAGCGGATCCAGTCGGGGTCGGGCTCGCCGTCGAGTCCGGCGTCGGCGAAGGTGTCCTCGGCCATCCGCACGGCGCGGCGGCACTTGGCGGGCTGGCCCATGTTGGCGTAGGCGCGGGCCTCCATCGCGTACAGCATGGACTGAGTGCGCGGGGTGGCGCAGTCGCGGCTGCCGTACTGGGCGAGGTGGATGAGTTCGAGGGCGTCGTCGGGGCGGCCGAGGTGGATCATCTGCCGGCTCATCGAGGAGAGGATGTACGAGCCGAGGGGCTTGTCACCGGCTTCCTTGGCGGCGTGCAGGGCGAGCACGAAGTACTTCTGGGCGGTGGGCTGGAGTCCGATGTCGTAGCTCATCCAGCCGGCGAGTTCGGCGAGTTCGGCGGCGCAGCGGAAGAGGCGTTCGGTGAGCTCGGGCCGCTGGGGTTCCTGGAGGAGGTCGGTGACCTCGTGGAGCTGGCCGACGACGGCCTTGCGGCGCAGTCCGCCGCCGCACTGGGCGTCCCACTGGCGGAACATCGCCGTGGTGGATTCCAGCAGGTCGATTTCGGACGCGGACAGGCGGTGGCCGCGCCGCTCCTCGGTGGGGGCGGCCGGGCTCTCGCCGGGCGGGGTGGGGACCAGCCAGCGCTGCATGGGTTCGACGAGCAAGGGCCCGGCGGCGATCTGGAGCGAGGAGCCGAGGAAGCCGCGGCGGGCGAGCATGAGATCGCTGCGGGAGAACTCGCTGAGCAGAGAGACGGTCTGGGGGCCGGCCCAGGGCAGGTCGACGCCGGAGACGGACGGGGTCTGGTGGGCGGTGCGCAGGCCGAGGTCCTCGACGGCGACGACGGAGCCGAAGCGTTCGGAGAGCAGTTCGGACAGGATCCGCGGGATGGGCTCGCGGGGCTGCTCGCCGTCGAGCCAGCGGCGCACGCGGGAGGTGTCGGTGGAGATGTGGTGGGCGCCCATCTGACGCGCCCGGCGGTTCACCTGGCGTGCCAGCTCGCCCTTGGACCAGCCGCTGCGCACGAACCAGGAGCCGAGTCTCTCGTTCGGGCGCTTGCCGGCAGCCGTACCGTCCGCGCCGTTGCCGTTCACTGGAACGCCCCCATCTGCCCGCCTGCCGTCACGCTCGGATCCCCTGCCAGGATGCCTTGTCTTCCGGGCCCCGTCCGACGTTTGCCCTCCTTCGAACAGAAGCAGGATTAGCGCGGGCGGGCGGTCGCTCGTGGTCGATGGCCGGGGGTTCGCGTACCGAAGGTAATCCTACGATCACCCCCTCGGACATGGCGCTTAGCGAAACGCCACCATTCGCCACCCCTTCGATGGAACGCGCCGCGCGCCGGACGCGATTCACTTGACATGCGACGGACCGGAGAGGCGCATGGCAGCGCCCGGAGGCGCGCGCCCGGCTCCGCACCACCCGTATCGCATCGGCGCGCCTCGACCATTTCGTAACAGGGCGTGGCATGACGTGACAGCGGACATCGGGTCCGTAACCACCGGCGCGTCCGACCCGTTGGAGGGGGCATGGGTTTCACGATCAGCGGCATTCGTGAGATGCGGTCCGGCTCACGTCGCCGCGTACGCACCACGGAGTGCACAGCGGTGGCCGAGTACACCGGACTGTGGGGCTGGGACGTGGTCCCGGGGGCGCGGGCGGATCTGGCCGGGCACTGCTCGTGCGGGGATCCCGGCTGTACGGCCCCGGGGGCGCATCCGCTCTCCTTCGCCGAGCCGGTTCCGGCGGGCGCGGGCCTCGCCGAGGCGGCCGGGATCTGGTCGCGTCATCCGGGGGCGGCGATGCTGCTGCCGGTGGGCCGGGCCTTCGACGTACTCGACGTGGCCGAGACGGCGGGCCGGCGGGCGCTGATCCGTCTGGAGCGGATGGGGCTGCCGCTGGGGCCGGTGTGTGTGACGCCGACCGGCCGGGCGCGGTTCTTCGTGGCGCCGGGCGCGGCGGCGGGGCTGCCTCGGCTGCTGTACCGGATGGGCTGGGACGACGCGGATCTCGATCTGCGCTGTCTGGGTCCGGGTGCCCATGTCACCGCTCCGCCGTCGGATCTGGGCGGCCTGGGTCCGGTGCGCTGGCTGCGTCCGCCGACCCTGGACACGGCGGGCGCTCCGCCCGAGGCCCGGTTGCTGCTCGGCACTCTGGCGTACATCTGCCACCGCACGGGCCGCGCCGCCCGCTGACACGGCGCCCGCGCTGGTCTGCGTGGACATATGGGTGAGGCCCCGCCATCGGCGGGGCCTCACCCATATGTTTCTCGTGTTCGTATCAGGAAGCGTCGCCGATGAGCGCGTCGACGAACGCGCCGGGCTCGAACGGCGCCAGGTCGTCCGGGCCCTCGCCGAGTCCGATGAGCTTCACCGGGACGCCCAGCTCGCGCTGGACGGCGATGACGATGCCGCCCTTGGCGGTGCCGTCGAGCTTGGTGAGGACGATGCCGGTGATGTCGACGACCTCGGCGAAGACGCGGGCCTGGATCAGACCGTTCTGGCCGGTGGTGGCGTCGAGGACGAGCAGGATCTCGTCGAGCGGACCGTGCTTTTCGACGACTCGCTTGACCTTGCCCAGCTCGTCCATGAGGCCGGTCTTGGTGTGCAGCCGGCCCGCGGTGTCGATGAGGACGACGTCGGCCTTCTCCGCGATGCCTTCCTTGACGGCGTCGTACGCGATCGAGGCCGGGTCGCCGCCCTCGGGGCCGCGGACGGTGCGGGCGCCGACGCGCTCGCCCCAGGTCTGGAGCTGGTCGGCGGCGGCGGCGCGGAAGGTGTCGGCGGCGCCGAGGACGACGGACTTGCCGTCGGCGACGAGGACGCGGGCGAGCTTGCCGGTGGTGGTGGTCTTGCCGGTGCCGTTGACGCCGACGACCATGACGACGCCGGGGATGTCTTCGGGGCTCTCGGTCTTGACCGTGCGGTCGAGCTCGGGGCCGAGCAGGGCGACGAGCTCTTCGCGCAGCAGGCCGCGCAGCTCGTCGGGGGTGCGGGTGCCGAGCACCTTGACGCGCTCGCGGAGGCGGTCGACGAGTTCCTGGGTGGGCGCGACGCCGACGTCGGCGGTGAGGAGGGTCTCCTCGATCTCCTCCCAGGTGTCCTCGTCGAGGTGTTCGCGGGACAGCAGCGTGAGCAGTCCCTTGCCGAGCGAGTTCTGGGAGCGGGCGAGTCGCGCGCGGAGCCGTACGAGGCGGCCGGCGGTCGGCTCGGGCACCTCGATGGCGGGCGCGGCGGGAGCCTCCGGCTCCGGCTCCGGCGCGGGCTCTTCGGTGACGGGGGCCTCTTCGGCTTCCGCCGTCGGGAGGCCGACTTCTTCGACGGTGCGGCGTGATTCGTCCCGCGGCGCCTCCGCCTCGTCGCCGACGTGCGGCTCTGCGGGGGGCGCGGTGATGGTCGGCGCGGTGGACGGCGGCTCGGCCGGCGGCAGCTGCTTCTTCTTGCGACCGCTGATCACGAGCCCGCCGGTCACGGCTACCGCGACGACGACAGCGATGACTACAGCAAGGATGAGTTCCATGGTCCGTCCAGTATGCGTGACATTCGACGCCCTATGCGGGGGTCCACGAGGGGCGCGGCCCGCGCCCCCCTGAGTGCGGGCCGCTTCCCTGCCGTCGCGCTCCAGTGCGGGCTCGCCCTGCTCCCGTGAGTGCGGGCCAAGCACCCGACGACGCCAGAACTACCGGGCCGCCCCCTACGGCCGAGTGAGCCGAAGGGGTGCGTCGGGGGAACAGTGCCGAACGCGCACAGGCCCGCGAGGAACGAGCGGGCCGAGCACGATCGGTGCTGTGAGTCCGACTCCAGCACCCCGTGGGGGTCCCCCCGCCGAAGGCAGGGGGAGAAGGAGGCATAAAAGGGCCAACGCGGCGCAAACAACATGCGCCCACCCTTAGCCGCCTCGCGTACGTGCGGGCCAGGCACCTGCCGTCTCACGCTCATGCGGGCCGCGCACCAGCCGCCTCGCGCCCGTGCGGGCATCGCCCCCGCCTCCACGCTTACGTACAAGCCCCACACCAGCCATCGCGCTTACGTGCGGGCCAGCCTTAGCGCCGCACTCCCCCGCAGCCCCAGCCCCCACCCCTCCTCAGCCCATCTCCTCCAGCGTCTTCCCCTTGGTCTCCTTCACGAAGAGGAGCACGAACGGGATCGAGAGCACCGCGAAGCACGCGTAGATGATGTAGGTGGCGGACAGGTTCCATTGGGCGAGGGACGGGAAGCTCGCGGTGATGGCCCAGTTGGCGATCCATTGGGCGGACGCGGCGACGCCGAGCGCGGCGGCGCGGATGCGGTTGGGGAACATCTCGCCGAGGAAGACCCAGACGACCACGCCCCAGGAGAGGGCGAAGAAGAGTACGAAGACGTGGGCGGCGATGAGGGCGACCGCGCCTTGGGGGCTGGGGAGTTTGCCGTGGACGAGTTCGGCGGAGAAGGCCCAGGCGACGAATCCGAGGGCGATGGCCATGCCGGTGGAGCCGACGAGGGCGAGGGGGCGGCGGCCGACGCGGTCGACCAGGACCATGGCGATGACGGTGCCGATGATGTTGATGATCGATGTGGTGAACGAGTAGAAGAACGAGCTGGCCGGATCGATGCCGACGGACTGCCAGAGGGTGGCGGAGTAGTAGAAGGCGACGTTGATGCCGACGAGCTGCTGGAAGACGGACAGGCCGATGCCGACCCAGACGATGGGCAGGAGGTTGAAGCGGCTGCCGGCGGGGCGCAGGTCTCGGAAGGTGGATTTGTGTTCGCTGCGCATGGCCCGGTCGATCTCGGCGACGCGGAGGTCGAGGTCGACGCCGCGGCCCTCGACCTCGGAGAGCACCTTCTTCGCCTTGTCGACGCGGCCGGAGGCGATGAGGTAGCGGGGGGACTCGGGGATGGCGAAGGAGAGCATCCCATAGAGCAGGGCCGGTACGACCATCACACCGAGCATCCACTGCCAGGCTTCGAGCCCGCCGATCTTGCCTCGCTGCTGGCCGTTGGCGAGCTGGAGGATGCCGTAGTTGACGAGCT
Source organism: Streptomyces sp. NPDC048718 (assembly GCF_043198875.1). NCBI lineage: Bacteria > Bacillati > Actinomycetota > Actinomycetes > Kitasatosporales > Streptomycetaceae > Streptomyces > Streptomyces sp. NPDC048718. The sequence continues at coordinate 454,811 of NZ_JBICVG010000004.1, read as the reverse complement.
GGGAGATGGCGATGCCGATGACGATGGCGGCCTGCTGGAAGGAGCCGAGGCGGCCTCGGTAGGCGGCGGGGGCGACCTCGGCGATGTAGGCGGGGCCGATGACGGAGGCCATGCCGATGGCGAAGCCGCCGATGATCCGCCAGAAGGCGAGGTCGTAGAGGGCGAAGGGGAGCGCGGATCCGACGGCGCTGATGGTGAAGAGTCCGGCGGCGATGCGCATGCAGCGGATGCGGCCGATGCGGTCGGCGATCCGGCCGGCGGTGGCGGCGCCGATGGCGCAGCCGATCAGGGCGATGGCGATGACCTGGGCGAGGGTGGCGGCACCGATGTTGTAGCGGTCGCGGATGGCTTCGACGGCGCCGTTGATGACGGAGCTGTCGTAGCCGAAGAGGAAGCCGCCCATGGCCGCGGAGGCCGTGATGAAGATGACGTGTCCGATGTGGTCGGGGTGTGCCGACCGTCCTTCGGGGGACGGCGGAGGCGGGGCCTCGGCGGTGCTGGTCACGGGTCTCCTCGGGGCTCCGGCGGCGGCGCGGCCGGTGCGGTGGGTGCAGGGCGAGCCCTTCCAGTGGGGCACAACTTCGCGTACCCCACCACTCGAAGGCCATTCCCTCGAGGGGCCGTTCCCCTCCGGGCCCGGGCACCACTCCTCGGCGCCACTCCTCGGCACCGCTCCCCTCCGGCCGCTCCGCGCGGAGCCCGTGCTCAGCGCAGCCGCTGGCTGATGACCTTCGATACTCCGTCGCCCTGCATCGACACGCCGTACAACGCGTCGGCGACCTCCATCGTCCGCTTCTGATGGGTGATCACGATGAGCTGGGAGGACTCCTGGAGTTCCCGCATGATGCGGATCAGCCGCTGGAGGTTGGTGTCGTCGAGGGCCGCCTCGACCTCGTCCATCACGTAGAAGGGGCTGGGGCGGGCCTTGAAGATGGCGACGAGCAGGGCGACGGCGGTGAGCGAGCGTTCGCCGCCGGAGAGCAGTGACAGCCGCTTGACCTTCTTGCCGGGCGGGCGGGCCTCGACCTCGATGCCGGTGGCGAGCATGTCCTCCGGGTCGGTGAGCAGGAGGCGGCCCTCGCCGCCGGGGAAGAGCCGGGAGAACACACCTTCGAACTCGCGCGCGGTGTCGCGGAACGCCTCGGTGAAGACCTGTTCGACGCGCTGGTCGACTTCCTTGACGACCTGGAGGAGGTCGGTCCGGGTCTTCTTGAGGTCGTCCAGTTGCTCGGAGAGGAATTTGTGGCGTTCCTCCAGGGCGGCGAACTCTTCCAGGGCGAGCGGATTCACCTTGCCGAGTTGCTGATACGCCCGTTCGGCGGCTTTGAGGCGCTTCTCCTGCTCCGTACGGACGAAGGGACGCGTACGACCGGACTCCGGCCCCTGCCCCCCGCCCTCTCCGCCCTCTCCGTCCAGTCCGTCCAGTCCGTCCAGCGCCTCGTCCCCGTCACCCGGCGATGCCGGTACGGGCTGGTCAGGGCCGTACTCCTCGACGAGGACGGCGGCTTCGACGCCCAGTTCCTCCAGTGCGCGGGTCTCCAGTTGTTCGATCCGCAGTCGCTTCTCGGCGCCGAGGACCTCGCCGCGGTGCACCGAGTCGGTGAGTTTGTCGAGTTCGGTCTTGAGGTCGCGGCCGCGGCCTCGGGCGTCGGCGAGCTCCTGTTCGCGGACGGCCTTCGCGGCGTCGGCGAGGGTGCGTTCCCGCTCGGCGCGGGTGACGGACACCTCGATGTGGGCGAGCAGCTGGCGGGCGCCGGAGGCGACGGCGCGGGCCACGTCGGCCTCGTGGCGCAGCCGGGCGCGGCGCTGTTCGGCGCGGGTGCGGGCGTCGCGTTCGGCGCGGGCGGCGCGGTCGAGGGAGTCGGCGCGGCCGGCCAGGCCCTTGACGCGTTCCTCGTGGGTACGGACCTGGAGGCGGGCCTCCATTTCGGTCTGGCGCGCGTGGGAGCCGTCGATGGCGAGCCGGTCGCGTACGGAGGGGTCGGGTTCGTCCTCGGCGGGGGTTTCCTCGGCGGTGAGGAGCCGTTCGGCGAGTTCCTCGGCGTCGGCGAGCGCGCGTTCGAGGGCTTCTTCGGCGCGGGCGGCGGCCGCGGTGGTCCGCTCGGCTTCTCCCGCCGCGCCGCGTGCCTGTCCGGCGAGCCGGCCGAGCTGTTGGGCGACGGCGGACTTCTCGTGGTCGGCGGCGCGGCGCTGTTCGGTCAGTTCGTCGAGGAGGCGGGCCGCTTCGTGTCGGCGTTCGGTCGCGGCCTCGTGGGCGGCGGCCGATTCGGCGCACCGGATGTCGAGTGCGGCGAGTTCGGCGGCGGCCTCGTCCACGGAGGCCTGGACTTCGAGAAGGCTGGGTGCTCCGGCGGAGCCGCCCTGGGCGAGGTGGGCGCCGAGCAGGTCGCCCTCGGCCGTGACGGCGGTCAGCTCGGGGCGGGTCCGCACCACGGTGACGGCTTGGTCGAGATCGTCGACCACGACGACGTCGCGGAGCAGTGCCCGTACGGCGCTCAGGAGCGCGGCGGGTCCGGTGACGAGTCCGGCGGCGGGCAGCACGGTGACGGAACCGATGGCGAGCGGCTCCACGGAGCCCTCCGCGAGATCGGAACCGGCACCGGCAGGGCCAAGGTCCGAGCCTGAGTCCGGGTCCGGGGAGGCGAGGAGCAGGGTGGCCCGGCCCGCGTCCTGTTTGCGGAGCAGGCGCAGGGCGTCGGCGGCGGTGGCCGGGTCGGTGACGGCGAGCGCGTCGGCGGCGGCGCCGAGGGCCGCGGCGAGCGGGATCTCGTGGCCGGGGGTCACGGTGAGCAGGCCGGCGGCCGGGCCGAGCAGGCCGGCGAGTCCGGCGGTGAGGAGGGTGTCCGTGCCGTCCTTGCGGCGCAGGCCGAGGGCGAGGGCGTCGTGACGGGCGCGAGTGGCGGCGCGGGCCCGGTCGGTGTCGGCGGCGTGTTCGCGGGCGGCGGTGAGCGCGGTCTCGGCGTCGGCGAGGGCGCGGCGGGCGGTCTCGTGGCGCTCGCCGAGTTCCGTGCCTCCGGCGTCGAGCCCGTCGACTTCGGCTTTCAGCTGCTCGTACTCCTCCTGGGCGTGCGTGGCCCGCTCCCGTGCCTCGTCGCGGGCGTCGGCGAGCCGGTCGATCTCGGCCTGGGCGGAGGCGGCGCGCGAGCGGGCGGCGGCGACCTGGCCGTGCAGCCGGGCGAGTCCTTCGCGGCGGTCGGCGAGGGCGCGGGCCCGGTCCTTGAGACGGCGTTCCTCGGCGGCGAGGGCCTGTTCGAGTTCGGCGCGGTGGGCGACGGCGTCGTCGAGGGCGCGGGCGGCGGCTTCCAGTGCGGCTTCGAGTTCGGCTTCCTGTTCGCGGACGCGGGCGGCCTCGCGTTCGAGGTCCTCGGGGTCGCGTCCGCGCCGTTCCTCGGGGGGTTCGGCGGTGGCGCTGGTGACGCGGGCGTCGGCGAGGGAGACGGTGCCGCGGACGCGTTCGGCGAGCTGCGACAGCTCGTACCAGGTCTGCTGGGCGCGCTGGAGGCGGGGCGCGAGGCGGCGGGTGGCGTCCTCCAGTTCGGCCTCGCGGGCGAGGGCCGCCTTCAGGGCGGTCTCGGTGGTCTCCTTGCGGGCGAGCAGGGCGGTCTCGTCGGCGATCTCGGCGGCGAGGGCCCGCTGGAGGTGGACGAGGTCGTCGGCGAGCAGCCGCAGCCGGGCGTCGCGGAGGTCGGCCTGGATGACGGCGGCGCGGCGGGCGACGGCGGCCTGCCGGCCGAGGGGCTTGAGCTGGCGGCGGAGTTCGTCGGCGAGGTCCTGGACGCGGGCGAGGTTGGCGCGCATCGCGTCGAGTTTCCGCAGCGCTTTCTCTTTGCGCTTGCGGTGTTTGAGGACGCCCGCGGCTTCCTCGATGAAGGCGCGGCGGCCCATGGGGTCGGCGTGCAGGACGGAGTCGAGCTGTCCTTGGCCGACGATGACGTGCATCTCGCGGCCGATGCCGGAGTCGGAGAGCAGGTCCTGGATGTCGAGCAGCCGGCAGGTGTCGCCGTTGATCTGGTATTCGCTGCTGCCGCCGCGGAACATGATCCGGGTGAGGGTCACTTCGGCGTAGTCGATGGGCAGCGCGCCGTCGGAGTTGTCGATGGTCAGGGAGACCTCGGCGCGGCCGAGCGGGGGGCGCCCGGTGGTGCCGGCGAAGATGACGTCCTCCATCTTGCCGCCGCGCAGCGACTTGGCGCCCTGTTCTCCCATGACCCAGGACAGGGCGTCGACGACGTTGGACTTGCCGGAGCCGTTGGGCCCGACGACGCAGGTGATCCCGGGTTCGAACCGCAGGGTGGTGGCGGAGGCGAACGACTTGAATCCGCGGAGCGTCAGGGCCTTGAGGTGCACGTCTGCGGACTCTACCCGTGGTCCCGGGTTTCACCTGGGAACGCCCAGGGCACACCCTCCCCCAAGGACTGCGGCGATCGTGGCGGTCCGCCCGCGGGGACGGACGGGAGGTCCGGGGCGAGGTCCGGGACAGCGGGCTACGACGGGGGTACGGAAGCGGCGTGCCGAGGCGTACGGGAACCAGGAGCGGTTCACGAGGCCGCGTACCGAAGCCGGGCCGAAGCCGGGCGCGGTCCGCGTGAGCGGGGCACAAGCGAGAAGGGACGCCGGGGCGCCCCTTGGGTGTGCGGCTGTGCGCGGTGATCGCGAGTCCAGTCGTACCGTGAGCCGGCGGGGAGGGAGTTCCTCATCCGGCCCTGTGGGGCTGGGACACCTCAGGTGAGCGCGGGCTCGGCCTTGGTGACGTCGAGTTCGATGCTGTCCAGCAGCGAGTCTCCCTGGTGCTGGGCGGCGGCAGCGGTCAGCGCGTCGTTTTCGGACTGGATCCGAACCAGCTCGGACTCGAGGTCCTGGACACGCTGCTGAAGCCGTCGCATCTCGGCGAGAAGTCGCGGGTCGGAACCGCCGACGTAACCGAGAAGCGCCTTTGCCATGATGGATGGTCCTCCACACTGAGTAACCGACCGAAGCGGTGTGGGTCGTGAGGGATTCGCACCCGCGGTGCTCGGCCGTGCTGCTGTGGTGCCGGTTCTCACGGTCGAACAGCTAAGGTGCGCGGGGCTTTCAGCGTCTCACCAAAAAGTTTGACGGTCAACACGATCACGCCCGGGCCCAAGGGGCCACCGGGGGGGCTCGCGGCCGTGACGATCACGGCGGTGCCTCGCTTCTCGGTGCCCGGGGGGCGTCTAGATCATCCTTACCCGTACGGCGGGGCACGGCAACCTCGCCTCGGCAATCACCTGGATGTTTTCACTCTGCGTCACACACCGTCATCGGACCGCCCGAGGCCGTTCGGGGGGTGCGGGCGGCGCGTTTCCGCATGATCGGGACGGGTTCTCAGCGGATCGCGAAGGTCTCGTAGATGCCGCGCGGCGTGGCCCAGATCTCAGTGACGCCGTCGACCCGGCCGGGCGTGTCGCCGGATCGCAGCCAGTCGAGCAGGCGGTGGCAATTCTCACGCGAGCCCTCGGCCACGATCTGGACCCGGCCGTCGTCCAGGTTCAGGGCGAAGCCGACAAGGCCGCCGATCTCCAGCGCGTTTGCCCTGGTGAACCAACGGAAGCCCACTCCCTGTACCCGGCCGCGCACCCATGCGGTCATCCGCACCTCGTCATCCATGGCTGCACGCTAGCGGGCGGATCACGGAACGAGCACGTCAGCCCCCTCATGTCATGGCGTACAGTCCCGACGGAACGGGGCTCACCCGTTCGGCCGTGTCCCGCTTCGACCGGCTTGAGCGGATCCACAGAAGCAAAGATCGGCGGCGAAGGCCGGCGGAGAGCGCAGTCCAGTCAGGGAGGCTGAACGGATGGGACGCCATCGCGGCATACGACGCGGCGCACCGGTGCGGACCGGGCTGCTCGGTGTCTCCGTGGCGGTCGTGGCCGGCGCGATCGCCGTCGCCTCGGGGCTGGTGCCCGGCGGTGATGTGTTCACGTTCGGCAGTACGAGTGCGGACGGAAGTCGGACGGCGCGGGCCGGGCAGACCGAGCAGGCCCCACGGCTGACGACGCAGGGCGGCGCCTCCGCGAACGCGGAGAGCCCGGCGGGTCAGCGCACCGGCGCTCCGGTCGCGAGCGGGTCGGGGAACGCTTCCCCCACTCCCCCGGCCTCGAAGCCCACCGCGCCCGCGAAGCCCACCACTCCGGCGAAGCCCTCCCCCTCGAAGGCCGCCCCGTCGCCCGAGGCGCCGAAGCCCGCCACGCCGAGGCCCCCGCAGACCGCCGCCCCGGTGGCGCCCGCGAAGCCCGAGGCCCCGAAGCCGGCCCCCGTCCCGGTCGCTCCCGCGCCGCCCAAGCCCGCCCAGAAGCCCGCGCCCCAGCCCCCCGCCCCGGTTCCGGCGCCCACCCCGACGCCTACGCCCACCCCCGCGTCCACCGCCGCCGCCGAGCGTCCGCTCGCCGCCCGCGAGGCGGCCGCCGAGGCCGAGGTGGTCCGGTTGGTGAACCTCGAACGGGCCAAGGTGGGCTGCTCCGCCGTCCGCTCCGACGCGGACCTCGCCTCGCTGGCCGGCGCGCTCAGCGCCGACATGGCGGCCCGCGGCTTCTTCGACCACACCGACCCGGACGGCGCCACCCCGTGGGCTCGCGCCGCGAAGGCCGGTGTCACGGGCCTCGGCGCCGAGAACATCGCCCGCGGCCAGGTGGACGCCGCCGCCGTGATGGCGTCCTGGATGGCCAGCGACGGCCACCGCGCGAACATCCTGAACTGCACGTACACCTCGCTGGGCGTCGGCGTGCACTTCGGTTCCGCCGGCCCCTGGTGGACCCAGGACTTCGGAGTCTGAGGACGTCACGCGTGACATACGCGAGGGCCCTGTCACCCACCCGGGTGACAGGGCCCTCGCGTATGTCACGGGATGGCAGCCCCGTCAGGCCCCGGTGCGCGGCGGGCGCTGGCAGCGCGGGCAGAAGTAGCTGGACCGGTTCATCCACGGGCGGCGGCGCATCGGCGTACCGCAGCGGTGGCAGGGCTCGCCCTCCCGCCCGTACGCGTCGAGCGAGCGGTCGAAGTAGCCGGACTCCCCGTTCACATTGACGTACAGGGCGTCGAAGCTGGTGCCGCCGGCGGCGAGCGCCGCGTTCATGACGTCCCGGACATGGCCGAGGAGTTCCGCCGAGCGCGGGCGGGTCATCGTCGCCGTCGGCCGGTCGTAGTGGAGCTTGCTGCGCCACAGCGCCTCGTCGGCGTAGATGTTGCCGACGCCGCTGATCAGCGACTGGTCGAGCAGGGCCCGCTTGACCGTCGTACGGCGCAGGCGCAGGGCGCGCTGGAATGCCTCGTCGTCGAACTCCGGGTCGAGCGGGTCGCGCGCGATGTGCGCGATGACGTCGGGGAGGCCGTCCTCGCTGTCCGGGGCGGTGTCGTGGAGCGAGAGTCCGCCGAAGGTGCGCTGGTCGACGAAGCGCAGCTCGGTGCCGGCGGAGTCGTCGAACCGTACGCGTATCCGCAGGTGCTTCTCGTCCGCCGCGTCCTCGGGCTGGACCAGGAGCTGACCGCTCATGCCCAGGTGCCCGAGCACGGAGGCGTCGCCGGAGGCGAGCGGCAGCCACAGGTACTTGCCGCGCCGGCGGGCCACGCCGAAGCGCTCTCCCCGGAGCCGGGCCGCGAAGTCGGTTCCGCCCGCGAGGTGGCGCCGGACGGCCCTCGGGTGCAGGACCTCCACGTCGGCGACGGTACGGTCGGCGACCCAGCGTTCCAGTCCGCGCCGGACGACCTCGACCTCGGGCAGCTCGGGCAACGGGACTCCTCTGGCTCGTCTGGACGCGTCCGCGGTACGTGGGAGGGGGTGTCGCGCAGGGCACTCGCGTCCGCGGCCCGCGTCCCCCGGCGTCGTCGTACGCCACGCCGCGGGCGGTGCGCACCGCGCGCGTCCCGTGCGCGTACGTACTCCTCGCAGCCTACCGCCGCCCCCGGACACCCCGGCCGGATCCCGAAGAACCCGGGAACCGAAGAACCCGAGAACCGGGCACCAGACCAACCGGACCCCCGCACCCCCGCACCCCCGCACACGACGATGCCCCCGCCCCGGCCGGAGCCGGGAGCGGGGGCATCGCCTCATACGGGATGAGGAAGGAAACGACGGGTCAGGCGGAGGCCTGGCCCTTCGGGGAAGAGGTGTCGGCGGCCTCTCCCGCGTCGCTCGTGCTGGTCGCGGTCGACTCGGCAGCGGCCTTGGCCGCCGCCTCGCGCTCGTCCGCGGCCGCGCGAATCGCGCGCCAGGCGGATTCCGCCGCCTGCTGCTCCGCTTCCTTCTTGCTGCGGCCGGTGCCGGTGCCGTACGAGACACCACCGACGCGGGCGGCAGCCGTGAAGATCTTCTCGTGGTCCGGGCCCTCCTCGGTGACGAGGTACTCCGGAACCCCCAGGCCCTCGGCCGCGGTGAGTTCCTGGAGACTGGTCTTCCAGTCCAGGCCGGCACCGAGGTTCGAGGACTTCTCGATCAGCGGGTCGAAGAGCCGGTGCACCAGCTCGGACGCCGCGTCGAGACCCTGGTCGAGATAGACCGCGCCGATCACCGCTTCGAGCGTGTCGGCGAGAATGGACGCCTTGTCCCGGCCGCCCGTGCCCTCTTCGCCCCGGCCGAGCCGGATGAAGGAGCCGAGGTCGAGGCCACGGCTCACCTCCGCCAGTGCCCGCGAGTTGACCACCGCGGCCCGGAGCTTGGCCAGCTGGCCTTCCGGGAGATCGGGGTGGCCCCGGTACAGCGTGTCCGTGACCACCAGGCCGAGCACGGAGTCCCCGAGGAACTCCAGACGCTCGTTGGTGGGCAGACCGCCGTTCTCGTAGGCGTACGAGCGGTGGGTGAGCGCACGCACCAGAAGGGCGGACTCGAGCTGATACCCGAGCCGCCCTTCCAGAAGCGTGTGGGACGAGGCTGAGTTGACGTGGTCAGACATCGTGCCTCTCACCAGCCTCTCAGACCGAGAGGACCTGGCGCTTGTTGTAGGTGCCGCAGCTCGGGCACGCGATGTGCTGCTGCTTCGGCTCCTGGCAACGCTCGCACGAAACCAGGGGGGTGACCGCAGCCTTCCACTGCGACCGGCGGTGGCGCGTGTTGCTGCGCGACATCTTCCGCTTCGGAACAGCCACGGCTACTTCTCCTGCTTCTCGTCGACACCGGATGCGGCGTCGCTCATGTTGTCCTTCTCATCGGTTCCCAGCGAACCGGCGAGTCCCTGCAGCGCCGCCCAGCGAATGTCGGCGACGTCGTGGTGGTGGTCCGGGTTCTCGTTCAGGTCGGCTCCACATTCGGAGCACAGACCCGCACAGTCCTCCCGGCACACCGGCTGCATCGGCAGTGCGAGCACCGCCGCATCGCGCAGCACGGGTTCGAGGTCGAACAGGCCGTCCTCGAGGGGGATCATGTCCTCGTCTTCCTCGGCTTCGTCGTCCGCGGCCGCCTTGGAGCGGCCCCGGTCGTCGGAGTCGGGGTACGAGAACATTTCCTGGAAGTCCGCGTCGAGGTCGAACTCGACGGGCTCCAGACACCTTACGCACTCCCCCTCGGCGGTCGCACGGGCGGTGCCTGTGACAAGCACCCCTTCCATGACCGACTCGAGACGGAGCTCGATTTCCACCGGCGCACCCTCGGGCACTCCGATGACCCCTTCGACACCCAGATCCCTGGGAGCTTCGATCGTGCGGGACACCCGCAGCAGGGCGCCAGGACGCCGCCCCAGCTCGTGTGTGTCGAACACGAGGGGATTGCGGTGGTCGAGGCGCGTGCTCAGGGTCTTCCTGCTTTCGGATCGTTCACAAACGTGAAGGGGACTGCCAGACGCGCTGCCAGACGTGGGCAGCACGGATCGCGGAATACGCGCGACCGAACAGCCAGAATACTGGACGCTTCGCTCAGGGCCCAATCCGGGTCAGCGACCCTGGTCGTGACCTTGGTCGTAACCCTGCTCGTAACGGCGCAGCTGCTCCAAGTCGATCATGCTCGTGTCGAAGAAGCTGGTCTCGTCGAGCGAGCCCCCGGCCGGCTGTCCCGGCTGTCCGTGCCCGGCCCCCTGGCCCTGGACCTGCCCCTGGCCCTGGCCCTGGCCGTGCGCGCTCTGCGGGTCGGTGGCCTGCGGTTGGTACCCGTACGGGTCGGCGGTCTGCTGGTACGCGTACGGGTCGCCCTGCTGCGGCTGGTACCCGTAGGGGTCCTGCTGGTACCCGTACGGATCCTGCGCGGGCGTCTGTGGCGGGTACCCGTACGGGCCGGGCCGGTTCTGCGGGACGGCCTGCCGCGCCGGGATCCGGGCGGGTTCGGGGGTGGCCAGTTCCGCGAGACCGGCCAGGTAGTCGGCGTCGCTGGTGTGCAGCGGGTTGCCGGCCGCGTCCTGGGCGGCCATGTGCTCGCCGAGGTCGTCGCTGGCGATCCGGCCCTGGAGCTTCTGGCGGCCCCGGCCGACGGCCTCCAGGGTGGTGGACAGCACGGCCTCGAAGGCGCCCAGCTTGGCGTCCACATAGCCGTCGGCGCGCTGGATCAGGGTCTGCGGGTCCGCGCTGTACTCGGGGGCGTCCGCGTCGGCGTAACCATCCGCGTCGAGCCCGGGTCCGCGGCCGAGCAGCTTCTCGCGGCCCCGGTCGACGGCGGCGATGGTCTTGTTGAGGACGACCTCGAAGTTGGCCAGCTTGGAGTCGACGTAGTCGTCGGCCTCGGCGCGGATCTCCTCGGCCTCACGGCGGGCGTCGTCGAGGATCCGGTCGGCCTCGCCCTGGGACTGCCGGGCGACCTGGGAGTCGGAGATGATCGAACCGCGCTCGGCATGGGCGGCCTCGATGATCCGCTCGGCCTCGCGGCGGGCGTCCTCGACCACCTGCTCGCGCCCGCCGAGCACTTCCCGCGCCTGGGCGAGGGAGCCCGGCAGGGCCTCGCGGACCTCTTCGAGCAGCGCCAGCAGATCGGCCCGGTTGACCACGCACGATGCCGACATGGGCATGGAGCGGGCGTTTCGGACCGTCGCGACGATGTCGTCGAGCTTCTTCTGCACGTCCACCGGGACTCGCCATTCTCTACAGCTGATTGGAGACGGACGGTCCGACTGTAAGCCCCGCCGGGGGGCACCCCGCACCGGGTGCGGGGGCGGGGGCCCGGTGGTCTTCGGTCAGCGCTCCCGCAGGCGCTCGGCGAGCCGGCCGAGGACCGCCGGGGGCACCAGGTGGGAGACGTCGCCGCCCCAGGCCGCGACCTCCTTGACCAGGGAGGACGACAGGAAGCTGTAGGTGGGGTTGGTGGGTACGAACAGGGTCTCGACACCGGAGAGCCCGTTGTTCATCTGCGCCATCTGGAGCTCGTAGTCGAAGTCGCTGACGGCGCGCAGCCCCTTCACGATGGCGGGGATGTCGCGCTGCTTGCAGAAGTCGACGAGCAGGCCGTGGAAGGACTCCACGACGACGTTGCCGAGGTCCGCGGTGACCTCACGGATCAGTTCGATCCGCTCGTCGACCGTGAACAGGCCCTTCTTCGACTGGTTGATCATCACCGCGACGTGCACCACGTCGTACAGCTTGGAGGCGCGGGCGATGATGTCGAGGTGTCCGTTGGTGATGGGGTCGAAGGACCCCGGGCATACGGCGCGGCGCAACGTGGATTCCTCGCTCTTCAATCCGGTCATCGTGCGTCTTCGCACGGGGAGGCGGCGCGACCGTACCAAAACGTTCCCTCGCCGTAACGACGGGCCCGCAGTGGTGCGAAGCCGTCCGGCCAGCCGAACTCCCCGCCCCGGGTGCTGCGCTCCACGGTGACGAGCGCGTCTTCCGCGATCCAGCCCCCGGAACGGAGTGTGACCAGGATCTCGCGCAGCGCTTCGTCCGTGACCGCGTACGGCGGGTCGAGGAAGACCAGGTCGTACGGCTCGGCCGGGGCCGGTCCGGTGACGATCTGCTCGGCCTTGCCGGTGCGCAGTTCGGCGCCGGGCAGGCCGAGGGAGCGGATGTTCTCGGCCACGGTGCGGGCGGCGCGCGGGTCGGCCTCCACGAGCAGGGCGTGGGACGCGCCCCGGGAGAGGGCCTCCAGGCCGACGGCGCCGGAGCCCGCGTACAGGTCGGCGACACGGGCGCCGTCGAGGCCGTGGAAGGACTCCCAGGTGGAGAAGAGGCCCTCGCGCGCGCGGTCGGAGGTGGGCCGGGTGCCGGTGCCGGGCGGCACGGCGAGCCGTCGTCCGCCGGCGCTGCCGGCGATCACGCGGGTCATCTGAGGTCCTCGTTCATCGGGGTCGGTCTGCCATCGGGCTGTGCGCCTCGCGCGCGGTCCGCGCGCCGTCCGCACCGCTCGAAGCCTCGGGCGGTGCGTTACAGGTTATGACCTCGCGGGCCGCCGCGGTCCGGCCGTACGCCGGTCGTACGCCGCTCATACGCCCGCCGTACACCGGTCAGCCCTTCTCCAGGTACTCCTCCCGGTCCTTGTCGAGGAGCGCGTCGAGGGCGGTGCGCAGTTCGGGGTGGGCGGTGAGGTCGGGGTCGGCGAGGACGAGGGCGGTGGCCTCCTCGCGGGCGGCGGTGATGACCTGCTCGTCGTCGATGACGGCGAGCATCCGCAGCGAGGAGCGGACGCCGGACTGGGCCTGGCCGAGGACGTCGCCCTCGCGGCGCTGTTCGAGGTCGATACGGGAGAGCTCGAAGCCGTCGAGGGTGGCGGCGACGGCGCCGAGGCGCTGCCGGGCGGGGCTCGCCTCGGGCATCTCGGTGACGAGCAGGCACAGGCCGGGCGCGGAGCCCCGGCCGACCCGGCCGCGCAGCTGGTGGAGCTGGGAGACGCCGAAGCGGTCGGCGTCCATGATCACCATGGCGGTGGCGTTCGGGACGTTGACGCCGACCTCGATGACGGTGGTGGCGACCAGGACGTCCACATCGCCGGCGGCGAAGCGGCGCATGACCTCGTCCTTGTCGTCGGGGTGCATCCGGCCGTGCAGCACCTCGACGCGGAGTCCGGCGAGCGGGCCCGCGCGCAGTTGTTCGGCGACGTCGAGGACGGCGAGCGGCGGGCGCTTCTCGGCCTCGTCCTCGGGGCTCGCCTTCTTCTTGGCGGCCTTGTCACCCTTGGCGCCCTTGGGGGTCTTGCCGTTGCCGTCCTCCTCGTCGCCGATCCTCGGGCAGACCACGTACGCCTGGTGTCCGGCCTCGGTCTCCTCGCGGACCCGTTCCCAGGCGCGGGCGAGGAAGTGCGGCTTGTCGGCGGCGGGGACGACATGGCTGGCGATGGGCGAGCGGCCGGCGGGCAGCTGGTCGAGGACGGAGGTCTCCAGGTCGCCGAAGACGGTCATGGCGACGGTCCGGGGGATGGGGGTGGCGGTCATGACGAGCAGGTGCGGGGGCTGCTTGCCCTTGCCGCGCAGCGCGTCGCGCTGTTCCACGCCGAAGCGGTGCTGTTCGTCGACGACGACCAGGCCGAGGTCGTGGAACTGGACCTTGTCCTCGATCAGGGCGTGGGTGCCGATGACGAGGCCGGCCTCGCCGGTGACCAGGTCGAGCAGGGCCTGACGGCGGGCGGCGGTGCCCATGGAGCCGGTGAGCAGCACGACCTTGGTGCCGTGGTCGGCGCCGCCGAGCATGCCGCCTTCGGCGAGTTCGCCCATCATCTCGGTGATCGAGCGGTGGTGCTGCTGGGCGAGGACTTCGGTCGGGGCGAGCATCGCGGCCTGTCCCCCGGCGTCGACGACGGCGAGCATGGCGCGCAGCGCGACCAGGGTCTTGCCGGAGCCGACCTCGCCCTGGAGGAGGCGGTGCATGGGGTGTTCGGTGGCGAGGTCGTCGAAGATCTCCGCCGAGACCTTGCGCTGGCCGTCGGTGAGGGTGAAGGGCAGCTTCGCGTCGAAGGCGGTGAGCAGGCCGTCGGCGGCGGGGCGGCGGGCGACGGCCGGGAGCTGGGTGTCGGCGTGCCGGCGGCGGGCGAGGGCGACCTGGAGGACGAACGCCTCGTCCCACTTGAGACGGTCGCGGGCGACGGCGATGTCGGCCTTGGTGCGCGGGCGGTGGATCTTGACGAGTGCGTCGGGCAGCTCGGTGAGCCCTCGGCCGTCGCGCAGGGTGGGCGGCAGCGGGTCGGTGAGGCCCTCCCAGCCGGTGGCCGCCATGGAGTCGAGGGCGATGCCGACGGACTGCTCGATGGTCCAGGACTCCAGCTGTTTGCAGGCCGGGTAGAGCGGCAGCAGTTCGTTCGCGAAGGCCCGGACGGTGTCGGTGCCGCTGTCGGCGTCGAGGAGTTTGTACTCGGGGTGGGCGAGCTGGAGGCGGCGGTTGAAGACGCCGACCTTGCCGGCGAACATCGCGCGGCGGCCGGGCAGGAGTTCCTTCTGGTGGAAGTGGACGGTGCGGCCGAAGAACACGAGCTGCATCCGGCCGCTGCCGTCGGTGATGGTGACTTCCAGCCGCTGGGCCTTGCCGCCACCGCCCCGGTTGAAGGTGTGCACGCGCGCGTCCGCGACCTGGGCGACCACCGTGACGTGTTCGTCCAGGGGCAGATCGGCGAGCGTGCTGAGCTCGCCGCGCTCCGCGTACCGCCGCGGGTAGTGGTGCAGCAGGTCGCCGACCGTGTGCAGGTCCAGGTGCTCGGCCATCGCCTTGGCGGTGGCGGCGCCGAGCAGCTTCTTCAGGGATTCGTCGAGGGCGGGCACGTACTCCATTGCACACCACGGCGGTGACAGTCGTCAGGCGGCGCCCGGGCCGGGGCGGCGGCTATTCCACTCCGATGAGCAGGGGCGGCGCGCCCTCGCCCGCCTGGTAGACGACGGTGTCGACGGCCAAGTAGGCGGTACGGACGTGCTGTTCGAGGCCGGCGGCGAGTGCGGCGGGGGTGTCGGCGCCGACGACCAGGGTGACGAGCTCGCCGCCGGCCGACAGCATGCGGTCCAGGACGGTGCGGGCGGTGTCGGTGAGGTCGTGGCCGATGACGGCGACGTCGCCCTCGATGAGGCCGAGGATGTCGCCGGCCTGGCAGACGCCGGCCGAGGTGAAGGACTGGCGTTCGGCGACGGCGAGTTCGGCGTAGCGGGTGGCGCCGGCGGCGGCGGTCATGGCGACGACGTCCTCTTCGAAGTCGCGGTCCGGTTCGTGGACGGCGAGGGCGGCGATGCCCTGGACGGCGGCGCGGGTGGGGATGAGGGCGACCCGGATGCCTTCCGCGCGGGCCCGGACTGCGGCCCGGGCGGCGGCTTCGCGCAGTTCGGTGTCGTTGGGCAGCAGGACGACCTCGTGGGCGTGCGCCCGGCGGATCGCCTCGGCCAGGGCGTCGTCGGCGGGCGGCTCGCCGGGGCGGGCGAGCAGGGTCGTCGCGCCGGCCTCGGCGCACAGTCCGGCGAGGCCCTCGCCGGGGACGACGGCGACGATCGCGCGGCCGGCCGGTTCGGCGGCGGGGAGCGGGGTGGCTTCGGCTGCTTCGGTGCCTTCGGCGGCGGGGGACGGCGCGGTGGGGGGCGTGGGCCGGGTGTCGAAGTGGGTGATCCGGATGCGGTGCGGGCGGCCCGCCTCCACGCCCGCCTCGACGGCCGCGCCGGCGTCGTCGACGTGGACGTGCACGTTCCAGAGCCCGTCGCCGCCGACGACGACCAGGGACTCCCCGAGCGCGTCGAGGCGGGCCTTGAGCCGCTCCACGGCGCTGTCGCCGGCGTCGAGGAGGTAGATGACCTCGTAGGCGGGTCCGTCGCCGGCGGCGCAGCCCTCGGCGACCGGGGCCAGGACCGGCGGGTGGGCGGGGGGCTCGGGGCGGCTCGGGGCCTGCCCGGTGAGGGTCTCGACGAGCGCTCCGAGGACCGTGACCAGACCGCGTCCACCGGCGTCCACGACCCCGGCGTCGCGCAGTGCGGCCAGTTGTCCGGGGGTGGCGTCCAGGGCCGCGCGTGCCCCCTCGTAGGCGCGGGTGGCCACCTCCGCGAGGTGTCCTCCCCCGTCGCAGGCGTCGGCGGCGGCGCGGGCGACGGTGAGGACGGTGCCCTCGACGGGGTGGGCGACGGCCGCGTGGGCGGCGTCGGAGGCGGCGGCCAGGGCGCGGGCGAGATGGTCGCCGTCGCCGCCGTCGGCGAGGACGGCGGCCATGCCCCGCACCAGCTGGGAGAGGATCGTGCCGGAGTTGCCCCGGGCGCCGAGGAGCGCGCCGTGCGCCATGGCCCGTATGACCTCGGCCACATCACCACCTGCCGGGACGGCGTCCACGGCGCGGGCCGCGGACTCGACCGTCAGGTACAGGTTGGTGCCGGTGTCGCCGTCCGCCACGGGGTACACGTTGATGGCGTCGATGTCCGCGCGCTCCCGGCCGAGCGCCGCCAGGGCCCCCGCACACCAGGATCGGACCGCGTCGGCGTCGAGGGTCTGCGGGACTCCGGACAACGCGTGGTCCTCCTGTGTTCTGCGGTGGGGGTTCACCGCAGAGTAGTCCGGTGCTCACCCGGGGCCGGGGGCGGGGGCCGGGCCGGACATGGTAGTTTCGTTCCACGGAAGCAGTCGTTGTATGCTGCTTCGGTTGCCCGGCATCGTCCGGGCCATTCCCCGGCAAGCCACTTCAGATCACTGATCCGATTCCGGTGCGCCGGTTTCACTGTAAATCTGAAGTCTTTGGAGTGACCCGTGGCTGCCAACTGCGACGTCTGCGGCAAGGGGCCGGGCTTCGGCAACAACATTTCGCACTCGCACCGCCGTACGTCTCGTCGCTGGAACCCGAACATCCAGCGTGTGCGTGCCGTGGTCGGTCGGACGCCGAAGCGGCTCAACGTCTGCACCTCGTGCATCAAGGCCGGCAAGGTCTCGCGCTAACCGCGACGTTCGTGTCGTAGCGCAGCCCCTGCGGTTGCCTTGAAAGGCCGGTTCACCTTGGTGAACCGGCCTTTTGCCTTGCCCGGAAACGGTTCGGGCTTCTTCTCCTGATGCTTCCGCTCCTCCTGCTTCTTCTGCTTCCGCTTCTCCGCTACGTCCCCTGGGGGCGCAGCCGCCAGCCGTGGTCGACCGGGCCGATACCCGCCCCCAGCGGGAATCCGGCGGCTATGGCTCCCGTCACATACCGCTTCGCCGCCCGTGCCGCGTCCGGCACCGTGAGCCCCTGGGCGAGGCCGCAGGCGAGCGCCGAGGCGAGGGTGCAGCCGGTGCCGTGGGTGTGCCGGTTGCCGTGTCTGGGGGCGCGCAGCCAGTGTTCCTCGGTGCCGTCGGTGAGCAGATCGGCGGCCTGGCCGCCGTGGGCGGCGAGATGGCCGCCCTTGATCAGGGCCCAGCGGGGTCCGTGCGCGAGGATCGCGCCGGCCGCGCGCCGCATGCCCTCCTCGTTTTCCACGTTCACGCCCGTGAGCTGCGCCACTTCGTCCAGGTTGGGGGTGACGACGGTGGCGGCGGGCAGCAGGTGGGCGCGGACGGCGTCGAGGGCGCTGGCGGCGAGCAGCGGGTCGCCGTGCTTGGAGACGCCGACGGGGTCGACCACGGCCGGGGCGGCGGTACCGGCGAGCAGGCCGGCGACGGTCTCGACCAGTCGCGCGCTCGCCAGCATGCCGGTCTTGACCGCCTGGACGCCTATGTCGTCGGCGACGGCGCGGAACTGGGCCCGTACCGCCGTCTCGGGCAGTTCCCAGGCGCCCTGGACGCCGGTGGAGTTCTGCGCGGTGACCGCGGTGACGACGCTCATGCCGTGGACGCCGAGCGCGAGCATGGTCTTCAGGTCGGCCTGGATGCCCGCGCCGCCGCCGGAGTCGGATCCGGCGACGGTGAGTACGCGCGGCGGGGCCATGACACCGGAGCCCGAACCGTGGTCGACGCCGGAGTCGGAGCCGTGATCGCCACCGGACCCGGGGCCGGCTCCGGAGCCAGGGCCCCGGGTCACTCCGTACCGCCGAAGTGGTCCCAGCCCCCCGTGCTGTGCCAGGGCGCGCCGTCGACGGTGACATGCGGCAGGGCGGAGGGCCCCAGGACCTCGCCGATGACCTTCCAGCGCGCGGGCAGTTTCACGTCCGGCGGGAAGGTGGCGACGATCGCGTGGTCCTCTCCCCCGGTGAGCACCCACTGGAGCGGGTCGACGCCGACGGCCTGGCCGATGTCGTGCATCTGGGTCGGGATGTCGATCCGGCCGGAGCGCAGATCGATCCGGACCTTGCTGGCCTCGGCGATGTGCCCGAGGTCGGCGATCAGGCCGTCGCTGACGTCGCACATGGCGGTGGCGCCGAGCCCGGCGGCGGCGGGGCCCGCGTGGTACGGCGGTTCGGGGCGGCGGTGGGCCTCCACGAAGGCGCGCGGGGAGCGGAAGCCCCGGGACAGGACCGCGTATCCGGCGGCGGACCAGCCGAGCCAGCCGGTGTAGGCGACGACGTCGCCGGGCCGGGCGCCGCCGCGGGTGACCGGGTCGTGGTCGCGCAGATCGCCGAGGGCGGTGATGGAGACGGTGATCGTGTCACCGCGCACGACGTCGCCGCCGACCACGGCCGCCCCCGCGACCTGACATTCGTCGCGCAGTCCGTCCATGAGTTCGGCGGGCCAGGTGACGGGAAGTTCGGGGGGTACGACCAGGCCGAGCAGCAGCGCGGTGGGCACGGCGCCCATGGCGGCGATGTCGGCGAGGTTCTGCGCCGCGGCCTTGCGGCCCACGTCGTACGCCGTCGACCAGTCGCGGCGGAAGTGGCGCCCTTCGAGCAGGATGTCCGTGCTGGCGACCACTCTCCGGTCGGGGGCGGCGACCACGGCGGCGTCGTCGCCGGGTCCGATCCGCACCGCGGGGGTGGTGGTGAGCCGGGAGGTGAGTTCCCTGATGAGTCCGAACTCGCCCAGCTCTCCGACTGTGCCCTTCACCGCGATTCACCTCGTGTCGTCGTGCCGGCCGCCGGGTCGCCGTGGCGCGTATCGCCATGCGGGTCGCGGGCCGTCACCGTGTTGGATACCTTCAAGTAGACCGTCAACTTGTCATGTGTGTACGCCACACCGAGGACGCCTCCGGAACCGGAGGTCTCCCCGCTCTCCGCGACGACGCGGTACCGTGGCGTCTCTTTCTCCCACAAGATCCTCAAGGCCGCAGTGGAGGTTCCGTGGTACAGGCGTACATCCTTATTCAGACCGAAGTGGGCAAGGCTCAGTCGGTCGCAGAGGTCATCGGGAAGATGTCGGGGGTGATGCAGGCGGAGGACGTGACCGGACCGTATGACGTGATCGTCCGCGCGCAGGCCGACACCGTCGACGAACTGGGTCGCATGGTGGTCGCCAAGGTCCAGCAAGTGGACGGCATCACGCGCACCCTCACCTGCCCCGTCGTGCATATCTAGCCCCCGTCTACCCTTGGCCGGTGATGTCTTCTCACCGGCCTTTCGGCCTGCCCGGCCGCGCCGCCGCTTCCCTGGCGGGCGCCACCGTCCTGCTGCTCGCGGTCGCGGGCTGTTCCGCGTCTGAGCCGTCGGTCCCGGTTCCCGGGCCGCCGGCGGCCGAGGCCGCCGTCTGCCGCGCCCTGGCGAAGGAGCTGCCCGCCACCGTGGCGGGCCTGGGCCGGACCGGGACCGATCCGAAGTCCGAGCTGACCGCCGCGTGGGGGGACGGGGCGATCGTACTGCGCTGCGGAGTCGCCCGGCCCGAAAAGATGGACGATCCGCAGGCGCGGGCCGTCGACGCGGACGGCGTGAACTGGATGTACGAGCCGCGCGAGGGCGACGGTCCCCGGTTCACCACGACGTATCGCACGGCGTACGTGGAGGTGACGCTGGACAAGCGGTACGCGAACGACGTGGGGCCGCTCACGGATCTCGCCGCCCCGGTGCGCAAGGCCGTGCCGTCCAGTCTGTGAGACGACCGGACGGCTTCGGCCTTTGACGCCTTCGGAGCCTTCGGACTCTTCGGATCCCTCGGATTCCTCGGGGTTTCCGGGGACTTCCGGGGACTTCCGGGGACTTCCGGGCTCGCCGAGAGGCTTCTAGCGCAGACCGGTGGAACGGTTCAGCGCGGCCTCGACCAGACGGCTGACGAGCTCCGGGTAGCTGACGCCGCTCTCCTGCCACATGCGCGGGTACATGGAGATGGGCGTGAAGCCGGGCATGGTGTTGATCTCGTTGATGACGAAGTCGCCCTCCTCCGTGAGGAAGAAGTCGGCGCGCACCAGGCCCTCGCAGGAGACGGCCTCGTAGGCCTCGACGGCGAGCCGCTGGACCTCGGCGATGGCCTTGTCGCCGATCGGCGCGGGCACGATGCCGGAGGCCGAGTCGATGTACTTGGCCTCGAAGTCGTAGAACTCGTGGTCGGTGACCGGCGGGATCTCGGCGGGCAGGCTCGCGCGCGGGCCGTCCTCGAACTCCAGGACGCCGCACTCGATCTCGCGGCCCCGGACCAGCGCCTCGACGATGATCTTCGGGTCGTGGCGGCGGGCCTCCTCGATCGCCTCGTCGAGACCGGAGAGGTCGTCGACCTTGGTGATGCCGACGGACGAACCGCCGCGGGCCGGCTTCACGAAGAGCGGCCAGCCGTGGTCGGCGGCGAACTCCACGATCTTCTTGCGGGCGGCGTTCGGGTTCTGGTCCCACTCGCGCGGGCGGACCACGGTGTACGGGCCGACGCGCAGGCCGAAGGAGGTGAAGACGCGCTTCATGTACTCCTTGTCCTGGCCGACGGCGGAGGCGAGGACGCCCGCGCCGACGTACGGGATGCCGGACAGTTCGAGGAGGCCCTGGAGGGTGCCGTCCTCGCCGTAGGGGCCGTGCAGCACGGGGAAGACGACGTCGACCTCGCCGAGGGCCTTCGGCAGGGAGCCGGGCTCGTGCAGGACGGCCTCGCGGCTGGCCGGGTCGACGGGCAGGACCACGCCGCCGGTCGCGGATTCGGCGAGCGCGTCGACGTCCGGCAGGGTGCGGCCCTCGATGGCCATCCGCTCGGGAGCGTCGGCGGTCAGCGCCCAGCGCCCCTCCTGCGTGATGCCGATGGGCAGCACGTCGTAGGTGTCCCGGTCGATGGCGCGCAGGACGGCGCCGGCGGTGAGGACGGAGATGGCGTGCTCGGAGCTGCGTCCGCCGAAGACGACGGCGACGCGCGGCTTGCGGGGGCTCTGGGTGTTCTCGCTCATATCGCGTTGAGCGTACCTTGCGGTTTCCGAACTGCTGAGCGCCCCGCTGGCCGTCGCGCGCGGATGGTGGAGCGGGCCGGGCCCGGCGGGTGCGCCCGGTCGGGCCCGGTGGGCGTACCCGACCGGGCCGGTGCGCGAGACCGGATGCGGTGCCGGGCGTCGCGGCCCCGGCCGGGCCCGGTTCGCCGGACGGCTCCCAGCTCCTGGCCCTGGCGGCGTTCGGCTTAGCGGCGTTCGGGCTTGGCGCTGCGCGACATCAGTTCCTGGAGCGCCACGGCCGGCGGCTTGCCCTCGTGGACGATCGACACGACCGTCTCGGTGATGGGCATGTCGACGCCGTGCCGGCGGCCCAGATCGAGCACGGACTCGCAGGACTTGACGCCCTCGGCGGTCTGCTTGGTGGCCGCGATGGTCTCCTTCAGACTCATCCCCCGGCCGAGGTTGGTGCCGAAGGTGTTGTTCCGGGAGAGCGGCGAGGAGCAGGTGGCCACGAGGTCGCCGAGGCCCGCGAGTCCGGAGAAGGTGAGCGGGTCGGCGCCCATGGCGAGACCGAGGCGGGTGGTCTCGGCGAGGCCGCGGGTGATCAGGGTGGCCTTGGAGTTGTCGCCGAGGCCCATGCCGTTGGCGATGCCGACGGCGAGCCCGATGACGTTCTTGACCGCGCCGCCGAGTTCGCAGCCGACGACGTCGGTGTTGGTGTACGGGCGGAAGTACGGGGTCATGCAGGCGGCCTGGAGCCGCTGGGCGACCGATTCGTCGGCGCAGGCGGCGACGGCCGCGGCGGGCTGCCGGGCGGCGACCTCCAGGGCCAGGTTGGGTCCGGTGAGAACGGCGACGCGCTCCTCCGGGACACCGGCGACCTCCCCGATGACCTCGCTCATCCGCTTCGCGGTGCCGAGTTCGATGCCCTTCATCAAGGAGACGAGGACCGTGTCGGGGGCGAGCAGCGGCTTCCAGGCGGCGAGGTTCTCGCGCAGTGTCTGGGAGGGCACGACGAGGACGGTGAAGTCCGCGTCGCGGGCCGCCTCGGCCGCGTCGGCGGTGGCCGTGATGCCCTGGGGGAGGGTGATCCCGGGCAGGTAGTCGGGGTTGGTCCCGGTGGTGTTGATGGCCTCGGCGAGCGCGGGGCGGCGGCCCCACAGGCCGACCTCGCAGCCCGCGTCGGCGAGCACCATCGCGAACGCGGTGCCCCAGGATCCGTTGCCGAAGACTGCTGCCTTGGTCACTTCTTGCCTTCCTCCGCGGCCTTTCGGCGCTGTTCCTGCCGGGCCTTCTTGTGGTCGTACGGCTCGGCCGGGGCCTTCTCGCCGCGGACTTCCTCCAGGATCCGGGTGATCGCCGCCATGATCTCCTCGGTGACCTGGCGCAGTACCTCGGGGGTCGGCTCCATGTCGTAAAAGCGCGACAGGTCGACCGGCGGACCCGCCTGCACGATCAGGGTCTTGCGGGGGAACAGCCGGAGCTTGTTCTCCTTGGCGTACGGCGGCATCGCGAGGTTGGCGCCCCACTGGGCGACCGGGATGACGGGCGCCTTGGTGAGCAGCGCGACCCGGGCGGCGCCGGTCTTGCCGGCCATGGGCCACATCTCGGGGTCGCGGGTCAGGGTGCCCTCGGGGTAGAACGCGACGCATTCGCCGCGCTTGATGGCGTCCACGGCGGACCGGAACGCGTCCATGGCGTCGGTGGTCTCGCGGTAGACCGGGATCTGTCCGGTGCCGCGCAGGATGGCGCCGACGAACGAGCCCTTGAAGAGGCCGGCCTTGGCCAGGAAGCGGGGCACGCGGCCGGTGTTGTACTGGTAGTGCGCGTAGGAGAGCGGATCCAGGTACGAGTTGTGGTTCACCGCGGTGATGAAGCCGCCGTCGGCCGGGATGTGCTCCGTTCCCCGCCAGTCCCGCTTGAAGAACACCACCAGGGGGGGTTTGGCGATGACCGCCGCCAGGCGGTACCAGAAGCCGATTCTGCGGCGGGACACTCGGACACCTTTCTCCGGACGGATGCGCAAGGGGGCGAAGGGCCCTCCCCCGTGCTGGCCTAGGACACCGTACGCCTCGGGGCCTTGGCGTTTCGCGAGCGGGACAGAATACATAAGGGGTTGTGATGAAGACCTACGCGGACCGGGCGAACGGGCACGTGGACGGGCCCGGCGGCGGGTCCGGCGGCGGGTCCGGCGGCGACCTCGCCGGCCGCGACGACGATCACGCCGGACGTACGGCCGGCCCCCGAAGCGACCGCCCCGGTGCCTTTCCCGGCGCCTTCTCCGGTGACTTCCCTGGCGGCTTTCCCGGTGGCTCCCCCGGCGGTTTCCCCGGTGTTGGCGCGGAAGGCCGGGCGGACGCGGACGCCGGGTGGTCCCTGGTCGTCCCGCTGAAGCCGCTGGTGCGGGCCAAGAGCAGGCTGGCCGCGGCCGTGGGGGGCGCGTTGCGCGGGCGGTTGGCACTGGCCTTCGCCGAGGACACGGTGGCGGCGGTGCTGGCCTGTGCCGGGGTACGGGATGTGGTGGTCGTCACGGACGATCCGGACGCTTCGGCGGCCTTGGCGGCGCTGGGCGCGCGGATCGTGCCCGATCCGCCGGGCGGCGGGCTCAACGCGGCGCTGGCGCACGGGGCCCGTGCGGTGCGGGCGCGGCGGCCGACGGCGCGGGTGGCGGCTCTGAACGCGGACCTTCCGGCGCTGCGTCCGGCCGAGCTGGCCCGGGTGCTCACGGTCGCGGGGCAATTTCCGCGGGCATTTCTCGCGGACGCCGCCGAAATCGGGACGACTTTCCTCTCGGCGAGTCCGGGTACGGAATTGGAACCGGCTTTCGGGGGCGCTTCACGGGAGCGGCATTTTTCGTCGGGGGCGGTGGAAATCCGGCTCGCGGGGGTGGATTCCGTACGCCGGGACGTGGACACCGGCGAGGACCTGGCGGCGGCCCTGGCGCTGGGGGTGGGGCCGCGGACGGCGGCCCGGTGGCCGCGGACGGCCGGATAGGCTGCCCGGCATGCAGGCGACCGCGTACACATACGACCCCGAGACCCGCAGCGGCAGTGTGCTGCTCGACGACGGCACCCCGGTGGAGTTCGGGGCGGAGGCGTTCGCGGCGGGCGGACTGCGGTTGCTGCGTCCGGGGCAGCGGGTGCGGATCGAGACGTCGGGCGAGGGCCCGGCGGCGCGGATCACGCTGGTGACGCTGCAGACGTTCTAGACGTTCCGGAGGACAGCCCGGGGCGGCCCGGGGCCCGTCCCCGCACGGGTAAAGCCGTGCGCTGCCGGCCGTACGGGCCGCGGGGCCGCAGAAGCCCCGTACGAGCCTCGTACGGGCGCCCTACGCCCTGGGCCCGGCCCCTGGCCCGGACACACCGCGGGCCGGGCTCCCTGTGCAAGGAGCCCGGCCCGGCGTGTGAGCGCTCGCCGTCGCGCTTACTTCTTCGCGGCGGTCTTCTTCGCGGTGGTCTTGCGCGCCGTCGTCTTCTTGGCGGGCGCCTTCTTCGCGGTGGCCTTCTTCGCCGGCGCCGTCTTCTTGGCCGTGGTGGCCTTCTTGGCGGCGGGCGCGGCCTTCTTGGCCGTGGTGGCCTTCTTGGTGGCCGTGGTGGCCGTGGTGGCCTTCTTCGCCGCGGCGGTGGTGGTCTTCTTCGCCGCCGTGGTCGTCGCCTTCTTGGCGGCGGCCGTGGTCTTCTTGACCGCGGTCGTCTTCTTGGCGGCCGTGGTCTTCTTCGCGGCGGCCTTCTTGGCGCTGGTGGCCTTCTTCGCGGCGGCCTTCTTGACGGTGGCGGAGGCGCCACCGGTCAGGCTGCCCTTCGGGGCCTTCTTGACGGAGACCTCGCCGCCCTTGGGGAGCTTCTTCGAGCCGGCGACCAGGTCCTTGAAGCCCTGACCCGCGCGGAAGCGCGGCACGGAGGTCTTCTTGACCCGGACGCGCTCACCCGTCTGCGGGTTGCGGGCGTAGCGGGCGGGACGGTCGACCTTCTCGAACGACCCGAACCCGGTGACCGACACACGGTCCCCGGCGACCACGGCGCGCACGATGGCGTCGAGCACGTGGTCGACGGCTTCGGCGGCCTGCTGGCGACCGCCCAACTTGTCGGCAATCGCTTCTACGAGCTGCGCCTTGTTCACGTCTTCCCCTTCGGAGACTTTGCCCGAACGAAAGTGTTCAAGCTTTTTCGCACGTTAGGCATGTATATACCGCAAATCAAACACGAAACGGTCTAATCACCCTAGTGCCGCAACGCGGAAGTTCCGTTGCGGAGTTCCGGGTGTCAGTCGCCTTCAGGGAATCGGCCCTCGTCGAGGTCCTTCATCAACCGGTCCAGACGCGTTGCCGCGTCCGCGAGATCGTGCTTCGCCGCGGCCGTGACGACCAGCAGCTTCCGGGACAGCGCCATCCTTACGCCCTCCGGGACTTGCAGTGCGCGCACTCTTGTATGCGCAACCTTCAATCGGGCGGCGACTGCCTCGTAGAGCTCGAGTTGGCTGTCGCGTTCCATGCACCGATTGTGCCATCTGGGGCGAGTTGTCGCCCTACTGGGGCCCAACAAGCGACTGCGCCCCCCACCGGGCGGTGGAGGGCGCAGTACCGGAAAAGCGCTGCTCAGACCGTAATTGTACGGGGTTTGAAGGCCGGCCTCGCAGCCTCGTAGGCGGCGATGTCCGCTTCGTTCTGAAGGGTGAGGCCGATGTCGTCCAGACCGTTCAGGAGCCGCCAGCGGGCGTTCTCGTCGAGCTCGAAGTCGGCGTCGACCCCGGCGGCGAGGACCTTGCGGGCCTGGAGGTCGACGGTGATCTCGGCGGTCGGGTCGGCCTCCGTCAACTCCCACAGGGCGTCGACGACGTCCTGCGGCAGGACGACGGTCAGCAGGCCGTTCTTCAGCGAGTTGCCGCGGAAGATGTCGGCGAACCGGGAGGAGATCACGGTCTTGAAGCCGTAGTTCTGCAGCGCCCAGACCGCGTGCTCACGGGAGGAGCCGGTGCCGAAGTCGGGTCCGGCCACCAGGACGGTGGCACCCTGCCGCTCCGGGCGGTTCATGACGAACTCCGGGTCCTTGCGCCAGGCCTCGAACAGGCCGTCCTCGAAGCCGTCGCGGGTGACCTTCTTCAGCCAGTGCGCCGGGATGATCTGGTCGGTGTCGACGTTGCCGCGGCGCAGCGGGACGGCGCGGCCGGTGTGCGTGGTGAAAGCTTCCATGACTCCTCAGACCCCCGCGGGAGTGGCGACGTCGGACAGATCGGCCGGGGAGGCCAGCCGGCCGAGGACGGCGGTGGCGGCGGCGACCTGGGGGGAGACCAGGTGGGTACGGCCGCCCTTGCCCTGCCGGCCCTCGAAGTTGCGGTTGGAGGTGGACGCGGAACGCTCACCGGGGGCCAGTTGGTCGGGGTTCATGCCGAGGCACATCGAGCAGCCCGCGTGCCGCCATTCGGCGCCGGCCTCCTTGAAGACCTTGTCCAGGCCCTCTTCGACGGCCTGCAGGGCGACCCGGACCGAGCCGGGGACGACCAGCATGCGGACACTTCCGGCGACCTTCCGGCCCCGCAGCAGGTCGGCGACGGCCCGCAGGTCCTCGATGCGGCCGTTGGTGCAAGAGCCTACGAAGACGGTGTCGACGGCGATCGAGCGCAGCGGCTGCCCGGCGGTCAACCCCATGTATTCCAGGGCCTTTTCGGCGGCGAGGCGCTCCGATGCGTCTTCGTACGAAGCCGGGTCGGGGACATTGGCGGAAAGCGGTGCGCCTTGGCCGGGGTTGGTGCCCCAGGTGACGAACGGCGCCAGTGCGGCGGCGTCGATGACGACCTCGGCGTCGAAGACGGCGTCCTCGTCGGTGCGCAGCGTCTTCCAGTACGCGACGGCGGCGTCCCAGTCCTCGCCCTCGGGGGCGTGGGCACGGCCCTTCAGGTAGGCGAAGGTGGTCTCGTCGGGGGCGATCATGCCCGCGCGGGCGCCGGCCTCGATGGACATGTTGCAGATGGTCATCCGGGCTTCCATCGAGAGCTTCTCGATGGCGCTGCCGCGGTACTCCAGGATGTAGCCCTGGCCGCCGCCGGTGCCGATCTTCGCGATGATCGCCAGGATCAGGTCCTTGGCCGTGACGTCCTCGGGCAGTTCGCCGTCGATCGTGATGGCCATGGTCTTCGGGCGGGCCAGCGGCAGCGTCTGGGTGGCGAGGACGTGCTCGACCTGGCTGGTGCCGATGCCGAACGCCAGCGCGCCGAAGGCGCCGTGGGTGGAGGTGTGCGAGTCGCCGCAGACCACCGTGGTGCCGGGCTGGGTCAGCCCCAGCTGCGGTCCCACCACGTGGACGACGCCCTGCTCGACATCGCCGAGCGGGTGCAGCCGGACGCCGAACTCGGCGCAGTTCTTGCGCAGGGTCTCCAACTGGACCCGGGAGACCGGGTCGGCGATCGGCTTGTCGATGTCGAGGGTGGGGGTGTTGTGGTCCTCGGTGGCCAGGGTCAGGTCGAGCCTGCGCACCCGCCTGCCGCTGAGCCGCAGCCCGTCGAAGGCCTGGGGGCTGGTCACCTCGTGCAGCAGGTGAAGGTCGATGAAGAGGAGATCGGGCTCGCCTTCGGCGCGCCGGACGACATGGTCGTCCCAGACCTTCTCCGCGAGTGTCCTGCCCATCGCTTTCCCTCCGGCCGGCGGTCACGCCGGCAGCACTAGAGACCTGTTGCGCGGTCCGTCGTGCGGCCGCTTCACCAGAGTGACGCGTTCGCGGGAAAATTGAACTTGCGTTTCACAGAGTGAGACGAGAGTATCGTTTCATGGACAACTCTAGCGGCGTGGGCGTTCTCGACAAGGCAGCCCTTGTCCTGAGCGCTCTGGAGTCCGGTCCGGCCACCCTCGCAGGTCTGGTCGCGGCGACGGGACTCGCACGACCCACGGCACACCGACTGGCCGTGGCACTCGAACACCACCGGATGGTGGCCCGCGACATGCAGGGCCGGTTCATCCTCGGCCCGCGGCTCGCGGAACTGGCCGCGGCGGCCGGCGAGGACCGGCTGCTCGCGACCGCCGGACCGGTACTGACGCATCTGCGCGACGTCACCGGCGAAAGCGCCCAGCTCTACCGGCGCCAAGGCGACATGCGGATCTGCGTGGCGGCCGCCGAGCGGCTGTCCGGCCTGCGGGACACCGTCCCCGTCGGCTCCACACTGACGATGAAGGCCGGCTCGTCCGCGCAGATCCTGATGGCCTGGGAAGAGCCCGAGCGGCTGCACCGAGGCCTGCAGGGAGCCCGCTTCACCGCGACGGCCCTGTCGGGCGTACGGCGCCGCGGCTGGGCCCAGTCCATCGGCGAGCGTGAACCGGGCGTCGCGTCCGTCTCCGCGCCCGTACGCGGCCCCTCGAACCGCGTGGTGGCCGCCGTATCGGTCTCCGGCCCGATCGAACGCCTCACCCGCCACCCCGGCCGCATGCACGCCCAGGCCGTCATCGACGCCGCCGCGCGCCTGACCGAGGCACTGCGCCGCAACGGCTGAACCCGGCCGCGCGTCTGCTCCTCTGCTCCTACGCTTCTTCGCTTCTTCGAACCTCGTACGTACCGGCTCACCGCTCCAACGCCGCAGCGGTGGGCCGGACTTGTTTTTTGGGGTGAGGCTTACGCGAGTACGGGGGTTGGCGTGTGGCCCGCACGTAAGCGCGGCGGTTGGGGGCTGGGGCTGTGCGTAAGCGAGACGGCTGGTGTGCGGCCCGCACGTGCGCGACGCGGCTACGGGTGAGCCCGCTCCGGTTCCGCAACGGCAGGTACCCGGGCCGCAGTTGGCGGTGGCCAAGGGTCCCCCACTGCCACGACAACGAAGAAGCCCTCCCCCGAAGGGAAGGGCTTCTTCTTTCTTGTACCCCCGACCGGATTCGAACCGGCGCTACCGCCTTGAGAGGGCGGCGTGCTAGGCCGCTACACAACGGGGGCAAGATATGTCATCACGCGAGAAACTCTTGTGATGTTGTACTGCGCTGGCCTACCTGGACTCGAACCAAGACTAACTGAACCAGAATCAGTCGTGCTGCCAATTACACCATAGGCCACTGGTTATTGAAGACCAGTTGGTACCCCCGACCGGATTCGAACCGGCGCTACTGCCTTGAGAGGGCAGCGTGCTAGGCCGCTACACAACGGGGGCCCTAGCGATCCTGCATCAGTATCACCGGGAGCTACCCAAGTGACCCTGCGGGAAGGATCTGTACCCCCGACCGGATTCGAACCGGCGCTACCGCCTTGAGAGGGCGGCGTGCTAGGCCGCTACACAACGGGGGCGTGTGGATGATTATTCCACAGTTGCAGATGAGCTCTGCGAGCTGGCCTACCTGGACTCGAACCAAGACTAACTGAACCAGAATCAGTCGTGCTGCCAATTACACCATAGGCCACCGGAACTTGATCCCTTCGAGAAGGGCTCTTGCTCGGCTTGCGCTTCGGGCTTCCGGCCTTTCGGCCTGTCCCCCTCGGCGACAAGAAGAACATTACCCGATGGTTCCCGGTGCTCCAAAACGGGTATGCCCCCGCAGCACCCCGGGAAGCTGGTCGAGGCCGGTGATCCGGTGCAGCTCGGGGCGTCCGCCGCCGTCGGCGCGATCCAGCCAGATGCCGAGCAGCCCCGCCTCGGCCGCGCCCCGGGCGTCGATGTCGGGGTGGTCCCCGACATACGCCACCTCCCCCGGCGCGAGCCCCAGAGCCGTGCACGCGGCGTGGAAGGCCTCGGCGGCCGGCTTGGCCACCCCGAGCTCGGCCGCGCACAGGACGGCCTCGAAGCGGTCCCGTACGCCGAGCGCGCGCAGCTTGTGGTCCTGGTTGAGGATGCTGGAGTTCGACAGGACCCCGTGCCGGTAGTCGCGGGCCAGCAGGTCGAGAACGGGCACGGCGTCCGGGAACAGCTCCCAGGCGGCCTCGTAGTGGGCCACGTACCGCTCGTACCAGCCGTCGGCCGCCTCCGGGGCCATCCCGGGTTCCCCCAGGAAGTCGCGCACCCGCTCGCGGCGCTGGTCCAGGAAGTCCACCCCACCGGCCTCGAAGCGCCGCCAGTGCAGCACGGTGAGTTCCTTCCACCGCCCGAGGGCCTGCTCGACCGACGCGTACCCGCCACAGAGCCCCTCGGTGGCGAGATGGGCCCGCATCCCGGCGTGATCGGCGCGCGCGTAGTCGAAGAGTGTGTCGTCGATGTCCCAGAGGACCGCGCGGATGGCCATGGATCGACGGTACCGCCGCCACGGCGGCCGGGCCGGGGGAATCGGACACCCGGGTCCGGGAAACGACCGGGAAACGCCTCGGGGGCGGCACCCGGGAGATTCCGGGTGCCGCCCCGAGGACGGAGAGCGACGCTTACGCGGCGAGCTTCGCCAGGGCCGCGTCGATGCGGGCCAGGGCCTTGTCCTGGCCCAGGATCTGGAGCGACTCGAAGAGCGGCAGACCGACCGTACGGCCGGTGACGGCCACGCGGACCGGGGCCTGGGCCTTGCCGAGCTTGAGGCCGTGGGCCTCGCCGGCGGCCAGGACGGCGTTCTTCAGCGCCTCGGCGTCGTTCCAGTCGGCCGCCGCCAGCTTCTCGCGGGCGGTGGTGAGGAGCGCGGCGGGCTCGCCCTTCATCGCCTTGTCCCACGAAGCCTGGTCGAAGACCGGCTCCGCGAGGAACAGGAAGTCGACGTTGGCCGTGATCTCGGACAGGACGGTGAGCCGGGTCTGGGCGTACGGCGCGATGGCCTCCCAGGCGGCCTGGTCGAAGTCCTCCGGCGCCCAGGGGGCGTGCGGGGCCTGGAGCCAGGGCTCGCAGGCCGCGGCGAAGGCCTTCACGTCCAGCATGCGGATGTGGTCCGCGTTGATGGACTCGGCCTTCTTCAGGTCGAAGCGGGCCGGGTTGGCGTTGACGTCCGCGATGTCGAACTTCTCCACCATCTCGGGGAGGGTGAACAGGTCGCGGTCGGCGGAGAAGGACCAGCCGAGCAGCGACAGGTAGTTCAGCAGGCCCTCGGGGAGGAAGCCGCGCTCCCGGTAGAGGTTGAGGGCGGACTGCGGGTCGCGCTTGGAGAGCTTCTTGTTGCCCTCGCCCATGACGTACGGGAGGTGGCCGAAGGCCGGGATCTCCTTGGCGATGCCCAGCTCCATGAGCGCCTTGTAGAGGGCGATCTGGCGCGGGGTGGAGGAGAGCAGGTCCTCGCCGCGCAGGACGTGGGTGATCTCCATCAGGGCGTCGTCGACGGGGTTGACCAGGGTGTACAGCGGGGCGCCGTTGGCGCGCACGATGCCGTAGTCCGGGACGTTCTCCGGGGTGAAGGTGAGTTCACCGCGGACGAGGTCGGTGAAGGTGATCGTCTCGTCCGGCATCCGGAAGCGGACGATGGCCTCGCGGCCCTCGGCCTTGTACTGCTCGACCTGCTCGGCGGACAGCTCGCGGCAGTGGCCGTCGTAGCCGGAGGGGCGGCCGGCTGCGCGGGCGGCCTCGCGGCGCTCGTCCAGCTCGGTCGCGGTGCAGTAGCAGTGGTACGCGTAGCCGCCGGCGAGCAGCTTGTCGGCCACGTCCTTGTAGATGTCCATCCGCTGGGACTGCCGGTACGGCGGGTGCGGACCGCCGACCTCGGGGCCCTCGTCCCAGTCCAGGCCGAGCCAGCGCAGCGAGTCGAGCAGCTGGTTGTACGACTCCTCGGAGTCGCGGGCCGCGTCGGTGTCCTCGATACGGAAGACCATGGTGCCCTGGTTGTGCCGGGCGAAGGCCCAGTTGAACAGGGCGGTGCGGACCAGGCCGACATGGGGGTTGCCGGTCGGGGAGGGACAGAAACGGACGCGGATGTGGGCGTTAGCCACGCTTGATCACCCTATTGGTGAGAGTGCCGATGCCTTCGATGGTGACGGCGACCTCGTCGCCGACGTTGAGGGGGCCGACCCCGGCGGGGGTGCCGGTGAGGATGACGTCGCCGGGGAGCAGCGTCATGGCCTCGGTGATGTGGACGACCAGGTCCTCGATGGAGCGGATCATGTCGCTCGTACGACCGAGCTGGCGCTGTTCGCCGTTGACCGTGGCCTGGATGGTCAGGTCGCTCGGGTCGAGGTCGGTCTCCACCCAGGGCCCCAGCGGGCAGGAGGTGTCGAAGCCCTTCGCGCGGGACCACTGGGCCTCGCGCTTTTGGACGTCGCGGGCGGTGACGTCGTTGGCACAGGTGTAGCCGAAGACGACGTCCTTGACGCGCTCGCGGGGCACTTCACGGCACATGCGGCCGATGACCACGGCCAGTTCGGCCTCGTGGTGCAGCTCGTTGGAGAAGGAGGGGTACTCGATGGCGTCGCCGGGGCCGATGACGGAGGTGGTGGGCTTGAAGAAAGCCACCGGGACCTCGGGGACCTCGTTGCCCAGTTCCTTGGCGTGCTCCGCGTAGTTGCGGCCGATGGCCACGACCTTGTTGGGGAGTACGGGCGGCAGGAGCCTGACCTTGCTCAGCGGGACCTTGGTGCCGCTGAGCTCGAAGTCCGTGTACGGGATGCCCTTGATGATGTCGAGGACGAGGCCGCCGGACTCGACGGTTCCCTCGCCTTCGACCGCGCCGAAGGCGACATTGCCGTCGATGGAGAATCTGGCGATGCGCACGAGTGCTGTCGCCCCTCACTTGATGCTGGCTGGAGTCTGACGCTCCAGGCTAACGCGCGGCGAGGGGCGGACCGGCGGATTTGGGGCCTGTCCGGCGGATCAGGGTCGGATAGGCCGGGGCGTCTGGTGCATGGGGTCTCCCCAGGCCCGCCAGGGCCCAGGGGACGCAAGGCAAGGCGCCGGAGTGCCTTGATAGCGGAGCTATTCAGGCAGTTCGGCAACGCAGCCAGGCGCCGTGCCAGGCGTCACGGCCCCGGCCAAGATCTGCCGGACAGGCCCCCTGGTCCGCCCTGCGGCCACCGGACGTCGCGGGACGACTACTCGGCGGGCAGGTACGCGGGCACGTGCGGCGCGGGGGCCGTCATGAGGATGGTGCGGCGCGGGTTGGCCGTGACGGCCGGCAGGGTCGCGGCGTACTCGGGCTGGGCACCCCGGCCGAGTTCGGCCGCGTCCTCAAGGTGGGCGAGGGTCGAGCGGCGGGGGTTGGCCGTAACGGCGGGAAGTGCGGAGGGCGTCGTCATCGCGGTGTCGGACCTTTGTCTGCGGCGGGACGCGCCCTGAAGGGCGCGTAGGACGTGCTGCCCATTCTGTAAAGCGTCAGGCTAAACATGCAATTCCCTTCGAATGCATGGTTGATCCAACAAACTGTGTGTGATTTTGCTCACCATGATGTGAACAAATAGGGCATTACGCACCGCAACCCTTGGTCACCGAAACAGACATTCCCGTACCGAATGATCCATTCCGCTCCTGATCGTCGCGACTGGGACACCCCCGAGGCCTCTTGATTTAGTCACGGTATGACCGTTTCCTCCGTGATCATCTTCTACACGCGGTGACTCCCCGCACACATGTCGTCATCCCCGCCCCGGCCTGCCGTGCGGCCCTTGTTGGAGATCCGCCACTGTGCTGGAATTCCGGCACCGCCGCGGGTTTCCAAGACTGGCGCGCAAAGGGCGCGACGAGCGCCGGCCGAGTGGCGGGACAGGGGGATCCGCGCCGGTCACCGACGACCACCACGGGGGGCTGACCGGCTCCCCACGACGCCGACACCGTCCTCTCCGTTCATCCGGGGGGACGCCTGGTCCAGAGGTTGCGACGCTAGTGCAGGGACGTTTCAAGAGGGATGGCACGGGCTCTTCCCAGGCCCGCAAGGGACGAGGGGAAGCTCCGGCGGAGCAGGAACCGCGTGCCGGGACCCAGCACGGATCCCCTGCGCCACACCCGCAGCACCCGGATCCCCAGGGCGGGAACGGACCCGGCCGCAAGGGCAAGGACGGCCCCGACCGCAAGGGCAAGGGCAAGGGCAAGGGCGGTGACGGCCCCGGCCGCCCCGCCGCTCCCCTCGGCACCGGCCGCCCCGCAGGCCCCGAGAAGAGCGCCGGCGGTACCGCCGAGGACGCCGTCTCCGAGCACGCACCGCTTCCCGACCTTCAGTCCGAGGCCCAGGTCGGGCCGCGAATAGCCCTGCGCAACTGGCGCATCTCCACGCGCCTGGTGGCCCTGCTGACCCTCCCCGTGGTCGCGGCCACCAGCCTCGGCGGCATTCGTATCAGCGAGTCGCTGCAGGACATGGACCAGCTGGAGCAGATGCAGCTGCTCACCAAGCTGACCAAGGAAGCCACCAACTTCGCCGAGGCGCTCCAGGAGGAGCGCGGTCTGTCGGCCGGTCCGCTCGCCAACGGCAAGAGCGCCGGCGACTATCAGGTCGCCAACCCGCGCAAGAAGACCGACCGCGCGTACAAGGCGTTCCTCGACGCCACCAAGGGCATCTCGGACACCAGCAGCGACGAGTCGGTGCGCAGCATCCGCTCGAACGTCAACCAGATCGCCTCGCAGGTCAGCGCGCTGGGCTCGATCCGCTCCACCGCGTACGAGGAAGGCATCGCCAAGTCGGTGACGGTCGAGGCGTACAGCCGCCTCATCCGTTCCCTGCTCAGCCTGTCCCAGGACATGGCCCAGGCGACCAGCAACTCGGAGATGATCAAGCGGACCCGCGCGCTCGCCGCGTTCTCGTCCGCCAAGGAGTACGCCTCCATCCAGGAAGCGATCATCGCCTCCTCGCTGCCGCCGAACGACAGCCGCCCGGCCAACCTCCAGCTCAGCGACCGGCTTTACGGTGAAGCCGCGCAGAGCTCCGAGGACGTCGAGCTCAAGTCCTTCAAGCTGATCTACGAGTCGACCGGCGGCGACTCCGAGGATCTGACGGCCTCGCTGTTCAACGGCGACCCGTCGATCGAGGCGGCCGACAACTACGCCCGGCGTCTGCTGAAGTCGACCCGCGGCCTGCCGGACGTGAAGCGCGGTCACCTGAACTTCACCGACGAGTACGGCACCAAGATGACCGCGATGAAGCGCATCGAGGCCGACCTCCTCGGAAAGATGGAGACCGAGGCCCGTGAGCTGAAGCAGGCGTCGAAGCGCGAAGCCATCATCAACGGTGCGCTGATCCTCCTCGTCCTCGGCGTCTCCCTCGTCGGCGCGTTCGTCGTGGCCCGGTCCATGATCCGGTCGCTGCGCCGGCTCCAGGACACCGCGACCAAGGTCGCCCAGGACCGACTGCCCGAGCTGGTCAAGCAGCTCTCCGAGTCCGACCCGCAGGACGTCGACACCTCCGTCGAGTCCGTCGGTGTGCACTCCCGCGACGAGATCGGCCAGGTGGCCGCAGCCTTCGACGAGGTGCACCGCGAGGCGGTCCGGCTCGCCGCCGAGCAGGCCCTCCTCCGGGGCAACGTCAACGCGATGTTCACCAACCTCTCGCGCCGTTCGCAGGGCCTCATCCAGCGTCAGCTCTCGCTCATCTCCGAACTGGAGTCCCGCGAGGCCGACCCGGACCAGCTGTCGTCGCTGTTCAAGCTCGACCACCTCGCGACCCGTATGCGCCG
This sequence comes from Streptomyces sp. NPDC048718, assembly GCF_043198875.1. Lineage (NCBI taxonomy): Bacteria > Bacillati > Actinomycetota > Actinomycetes > Kitasatosporales > Streptomycetaceae > Streptomyces > Streptomyces sp. NPDC048718. The sequence goes on along the minus strand of NZ_JBICVG010000004.1, from coordinate 419,381 downwards.
TAACGGCGAAAACCTCCTCGTCCTCGCCGGTGAGGAGCCGGGCCGTCGCTGGACCCGGCCGGTCCCGCTGGTCGACGTCCTGCGTGCCGCCGCCTCCGAGGTGGAGCAGTACGAGCGCATCGAGCTGGCCTCGGTCCCCGCGACCGATGTCGCCGGCCGCGTCGTCAACGACCTCGTGCACCTCCTCGCCGAGCTGCTCGAGAACGCCACCTCGTTCTCCTCCCCGCAGACCAAGGTCCGCGTCACCGGTCACGCGCTGCCCGACGGCCGGGTGCTCGTCGAGATCCACGACACCGGTATCGGTCTGTCCCCCGAGGACCTGGCCGCGATCAACGAGCGGCTCGCCTCGCCGCCCACCGTGGACGTTTCGGTCTCCCGCCGCATGGGTCTGTTCGTGGTCGGCCGGCTGTCCCTGCGACACGGCATCCGGATCCAGCTGCGCCCGTCCGACTCGGGCGGCACCACCGCGCTCGTCATGCTCCCCGTCGACGTCGCCCACGGCGGCAAGAAGCCCGCGCCCAAGGCCGGTCAGCCCGGCGGCCAGAACGGTGCCCCGCAGGGCCAGGCCCCCCAGGGCGGCCGGCTCGCCGGCGGTCCCGGCGCGGCCGCGGCGCTCGGCGGCGGACGTCCGGGGGGCCAGGGTGCGCCCGGCGGCCGGCTCGGTGCCGGCCCGGCGCGCGGTGCGCTGCCCAGCCGGGACGCGCAGCGCCCGAACTCCCCGCAGCCGCAGGGTCCGAACCTCTTCGAGGAGCGTTCGCAGGTGCCCGCGCCCGTCCAGGCGCAGGCCCAGGGACCGGGTCAGCTTCAGGGCCAGGGTCAGGGACCGGGTCAGGGACCGGGTCAGGGTCAGGGCCGGCAGCAGGACCGCTACCAGGACCGCGGCGCCTCGGGCCCGGAGACCGCGCAGATGCCGCCGGTTCCGGCCGAGCCGCAGGGTCCGGGGGCCGGTGCCGGAGTGCCCGGCGGGTTCGGCGGCGGCGCGCAGAGCGCGATCCCGTCCCGTACCGACATCTGGGGCGGCCAGGACACCCGGCCGGGCCGGCAGGCCCAGGCCCCGCAGGCCCCGCAGATGCCGCAGGCGCAGCAGGGGGCCCGGCCTCCGCTGGAGCCGCGCCCGGCGGCGGCGGACGGCTTCCCGCGCGCCGAGCTGCCCGGCGGTACCCCCGACCGGCAGGCCCAGCAGCCGCAGGCGCCGCGTCCGCAGGCCACCAGCTGGGGCAACGACCAGATGCAGCCGGTCCGCCGGCCGCAGCAGGACATGAGTCCGCTGGACGCGCCGCGCGGTCACGACGACCCGGAGAGCACGGGCGGCTACGCGCTGCCCGGCGTCCCCGACGGTCCCGGTTCCACCGGCCAGTTCGCCCGTCCCGACTTCGGCGCTCCGGCTCCGCAGGCCCAGGCCCCGCAGGGCTACCAGGCCGGCGGCCAGGACCCGGCGTCCACGGCGGGGTTCCCGCGCCCGGAGTTCGGTGCCCCGCCGCAGGCTCCGCAGCAGCAGGCGTACGGTCACCAGCCGTTCGTCCCGCAGGCCCAGGTGCCGCAGCAGCCCCCGACCCCGTACGGCCAGCCGCAGGCCCAGCAGACCCCGACCCCGTACGGTCAGCCGCAGGCCCAGGCCCAGACTCCGTACGGTCAGCCGCAGGCGCAGGCCCCGGTCCCGTACGCCCAGGAGCAGGCCCAGGCCCCCGCGCCGCGCCAGCGGACCGCGAACGAGCCGGCCCCGCAGCAGCAGGCACAGCAGCCGCAGCTTCAGCAGCCACGCCGCCCCGAGGCGCTTCCTCCGGCGCCCTCGCAGGGTGGCGGCGAGATGCGGACCCCGCTGTTCGACACGCTGGAGACCGACTGGCACCGCCAGGAGCAGGGCCAGGCTCCCCAGCAGCCGCAGGCACAGCAGGGCCGTCCGCAGCACCAGGCTCAGCAGGCACAGCAGGCGCAGCACCAGGCGCAGCAGGGTTACGGCCAGGGCTACCAGGCCCCGCAGCCCGCCGCCCCGGCTCCGGCCCAGCCCCAGGCTCCGGCTCCGGCTCCGGCCGCGCCTTCGCTGCCGGACGTCGAGCAGACCATGCAGAACCCGGTCTTCCCGTCGGCCGAGCAGACCGCCCCGGCGGCCCCGCAGCAGGCCGAGGCTCCGCAGCAGGGCGGTTCGGCCGCCTGGCGGACCTCGCCGAACGACGAACTGGTGCGCCAGGCCGAGCGGGTGCGCAAGCCCGCGGCCGGCGGTGTCACCACCTCCGGGCTCCCGCGGCGCGTGCCGCGGGCCAACCTCGTGCCCGGGACCGCCCAGGAGCAGGCCCCCACGGCCGGCCCCCAGGTGTCCCGCGCACCCGACGACGTCCGCGGCCGGCTCACCAATCTGCGCCGCGGTATCCAGCAGGGCCGCCAGGCGGGTAACCCGAACACGGGTTCCTTCGACCTCGGCCCGAACCAGCAGCAGGAGCGTTAGTTGAGCGCGATGAGCCAGGCGGCGCAGAATCTGAACTGGTTGATCACCAATTTCGTGGACAACACCCCCGGGGTGTCCCACACGGTGGTGGTCTCCGCCGACGGACTGCTCCTTGCCATGTCCGAAGGGTTCCCCCGCGACCGTGCCGATCAGCTCGCGGCGGTCGCGTCCGGACTGACCTCGCTGACCGCGGGGGCGTCTCGGATCTTCGAGGGCGGACCGGTCGCCCAGACCGTGGTGGAGATGGAGCGCGGCTTCCTCTTCCTGATGTCGGTCTCGGACGGCTCCTCGCTGGCCGTACTGGCGCACCCCGAGTGCGACATCGGCCTCGTGGGCTACGAGATGGCGCTCCTCGTGGACCGGGCGGGCTCCGTGCTCACCCCGGATCTGCGGGCCGAGCTCCAGGGCAGCTTGCTCCACTAGCGATCACACCCGTCCGTACCGATACGACCGCGGCGGTGCGCCCCTCCGCACCGCACCGGACCGTTCACCGTCCGGCCGCCCCACCCGGCCCCCCACCGGCCCCATCAGACGGCAGTGCGTCTGCCGTCACGCCCGGAGGATTCATGACCCCGCCCCCCGCCTCTCACGATCCGTACGGCACATCGCTCGACGATCCGTACGGCTTTGAAGGCGACCAGCCGCTGGTTCGTCCGTACGCGATGACCGGCGGCCGGACCCGGCCGCGTTACCAGCTCGCCATCGAGGCGCTGGTCAGCACCACGGCCGACCCGGCACACATGGCCACCCTGCTCCCCGAGCACCAGCGGATATGCCACCTGTGCCGCGAGGTGAAGTCGGTGGCCGAGGTCTCGGCCCTGCTGTCGATGCCGCTCGGCGTGGCCCGCATCCTCGTGGCCGACCTGGCCGAGGCGGGTCTGGTGGCCATCCACCAGCCGGGCAACGGAGAGGCCGGCGGCACGCCGGACGTGACACTGCTGGAAAGGGTGCTCAGTGGACTTCGCAAGCTCTAGTGGCGGTGCCGCCGCTCCGGCGGCCCGTTCGACCACCAGCGCGAAGATCGTGGTGGCGGGTGGCTTCGGCGTGGGCAAGACCACGTTCGTGGGCGCCGTCTCCGAGATCAACCCGCTGCGGACCGAGGCCGTCATGACGTCCGCCTCGGCGGGCATCGACGACCTGACGCACACGGGGTCGAAGTCCACCACGACGGTGGCGATGGACTTCGGCCGCATCACGCTGGACCAGGACCTGATCCTGTATCTGTTCGGTACGCCGGGTCAGGACCGTTTCTGGTTCATGTGGGACGACCTGGTGCGCGGCGCGATCGGCGCCGTGGTGCTGGTGGACACCCGCCGGCTGGCGGACTGTTTCCCGGCCGTGGACTACTTCGAGAACTCGGGTCTGCCGTTCGTCATCGCGCTCAACGGCTTCGACGGGCAGCAGCCGTACGCTCCCGAAGAGGTCCGCGAGGCGCTCCAGATCGGGCCCGACACCCCGATCATCACCACCGACGCCCGCCACCGCGCGGACGCCAAGAGCGCCCTCATCACCCTGGTCGAACACGCTCTGATGGCGCGTCTGAAATAGCGGAAGCCAAGTGGAAGCCGCCATACGGAAGTTGCCGTGGAGGCGGGGAAGAGAGGCTGTGTCCTTCGACACGGCCACCCTCTCGTTCATAACGTTTCGACAGAGAATTGGGGCGCTGCGGACACCCGACGCATACGTTCGGTACCGCTGCGCTCACACGAGCCCCGCCTTTTGGCGGGGCTCGTTCTTTATGCCCGTTTTATCTCTGGCGGGACGCACGAAAACCGGTTGCTCCGCACTGTTTGGATACGGCCCCCTTCACGTGCTGGAATTCATGAACTCCCGAGTAGTACGGCCCTGAACGAAAGACCCGGCACAACGTAGGTGCCGACGCCGAGAGGTTGTCGAGTGAGGCGAAGCAAGGAAAGCTCCGCGGAGCAACAGACGCGGGGCAACTTCACACCGCCGTCGCGTACGGCCGTGTCGCCACCGGACGAACCCGCGCCCCCGGCCCCGCGCCGTACGGGCAGCACCAGCAAGCTGTCGCCGCGCAACTGGCGCGTGCCCACCCGGCTGAACGCCATCCTCCTCATCCCCGTGCTCGTCGGACTGGTCATGGGCGGCTTCCAGGTGAAGTCCTCCATGGACACCTGGCAGGAAGCACAGGACGCCGAGAAGACCGCGCGCATCGTGGGCGCCGCCGCGGAGTACGGACAGGCCCTCCTCGACGAGCGCGACCTCACCGCCGAACCGCTGCTGAAGGCGAACAGCCCCGAGGACCGGTCCGCCCCCGCCATCACCAAGGCGTACGCGGCCACCGACGCCGCCAAGCAGAAGTTCGACCGGACCGTCGCGGACATGCCGGGCGGCGAGCGCATGCAGCGCCGTCTCAACCTCTTCCGCAAGGCGGAGCCCAAGCTCCAGGAACTGCGCAAGATCGCGTACACCCGGGCCCTCGACCCCGTCGACACCCAGGTGGGTTACACCGAGGTCCAGCACTACCTGCTGGAGTTCGCCAACGAACTCGGGCTGGGCACCGGAAACATCACCAGCTACGGCCGTACCGTCTACGCCCTCCAGCTCGCCAAGGGCGCCGAGTCGCTCCAGCGCTCGATCGGCACCCAGCTGCTCGTCCGTCCCAGTAAGAAGGAGGACGTGTTCGCGCAGCAGTCGGTTGCCTTCCACTCGTACAACTATCTGGAGCAGATCGCCCTCGGCGAGTACACCTCCGGCGGCACCCAGGCCGACATGGACCGGCTCATGGAGGTCATGGCCGGCAAGTCCGCCGAGGGCGCCAAGAAGATGGCCGCGCGCGGCATCGATCTGCCCAAGGGTTCCGGCAAGGACACCTCCGTCTTCGCGGGCATGGCCGAGGCGATCGGCTCCGCCAAGGACGCCGACGGCATCGAGGAACTGAAGCAGCGGGGCATCACCGCCGACACCTGGATGGCCGTCGCCACCTCCAAGTTCGACGGTTACACCGAGGTCGAGAAGGAACTCGTCGACCGGGCCGTCACCGAGGCCGGGGACATCTCCTCCAGCGCCCGCACCGACGCCTTCGTCAACGGCGCCATCGTGCTGATCGCGCTGCTCGCCGCCTTCGTCATCGCCGGTCTGATGGCCCGCCAGATGAGCCGCTCGATGCGCGAGCTGCGCACCGCCGCCTTCGGCATCGCCGAGCAGCGGCTGCCGATGCTGGTCGACCAGCTCTCCCGGACCGAGCCGGGCCGGGTCGACACCCGGGTCCAGCCGATCCCGGTCGACACCCACGACGAGATCGGCGAGATCGCCCGCGCCTTCGACCAGGTGCACCGCGAGGCCGTCCGGCTCGCCGCCGAGCAGGCCATGCTCCGGGGCAACGTCAACGCGATCTTCACCAACCTCTCGCGCCGCAACCAGTCGCTGATCGAGGGCCAGCTGAGCCTCATCACCGACCTGGAGAACAACGAGGCCGACCCGGACCAGCTGTCGTCGCTGTTCAAGCTCGACCACCTGGCCACCCGTATGCGCCGCAACGGCGAGAACCTCCTGGTCCTCGCCGGCGAGGAGCCGGGCCGCCGCTGGGACCAGCCGGTCCCGCTGGTCGACGTGATGCGCGCCGCCGCCTCCGAGGTGGAGCAGTACGAGCGCGTCGACCTCGAAGGCGTACCGGAGGCCGAGATCCACGGCCAGGCCGTGACCGACCTCGTGCACCTGCTCGCCGAGCTCCTGGAGAACGCCACCACGTTCTCCTCCCCGCAGACCAAGGTCCGGGTGACCGCGACCCGGCTGCCCGACGGCCGGGTGATGGTCGAGATCCACGACAAGGGCATCGGCCTGACCGCCGAGGACTTCGCGGACATCAACCACAAGCTGGCCAACCCGCCGACCGTGGACGCCGCCGTCTCGCAGCGCATGGGTCTGTTCGTGGTCGGCCGGCTCGCCGACCGGCACGGCATCCGGGTCCAGCTGCGCCCCTCGGGCGAGCAGGCCGGCACCACCTCGCTGGTCATGCTGCCGGACGCGATCACCCACGGTGGTGGCGGCGAGGCGCAGTCCCCGCACGACGACTTCACCGTCTCGCAGATGATCCCGGAGCAGGCGCAGCCCGCGTTCGACCCGCAGTCGCAGCCGATGCGCACCGCGGCCGAACTCGGCTTCGACGACTCGCGGTACGAGGAGCCGGGCGAGGGCCGGCGGATGGACCCGGTGGGCCGTTCGCTGATGCGCGAGGAGCGCCGGGCCGCGCTGGAAGCCCAGATGCACCAGGCCGACGGCCGCCCGCTGTTCCGCGACGAGCTGGACCCCTCGGCCGCCCCGCAGGGGTACGTACCGCAGGAGCACGAGCAGGCCTACGCCTCGGAGTACCCCTCGGGCTATCCGCAGGCGCAGGAAGGTTACGCCTACCCGCAGCAGGCCCCGCAGGCCCCTCAGATACAGCAGAGCCAGCAGATACCGCAGGGGCAGCCGGTACCGCAGGAATACGCGGGTCACGAGGGCTACGAGGGTTACGAGCAGCCCGCGGAGGTCTACGGGACCCCGCAGATCCAGCCGAACCAGCCGTATGCGGAAGCCTCGTACGACGGCGGCACGACCGGGCACACGGGATACGACAACACCTTCGAATCCCAGGCCCACCAGGGTGAGTGGCAGCAGCAGCCCGGCTACGGCGAGGGTTACGCACAGGAGTTCGGGACGGAATCGGAATCCGGCCGTCTCGCTCCCGAACCGGACGCCGAGCGCGTAGGCTTCGACCGTCCGGGTCCCGCGTCGAGTCCCGCCCCGGACGCCGGCCACGCACTGACCGACGCCGGTCTGCCGCGCCGCGGCGGTGCCGCCCCCCAGGCGGCGCAGACCCCGCAGGCGGCCCAGCCCGCGCGTCCGGCCGGTGAGGCCGGCGGCGACAACGAAGCCGAAGGTCCCGACGACTGGCGCTCGGCGAACGACGAGCGCTGGCAGCGGGCCGAGAAGCTCCGCGACCCGAAGGCGGGGGGAGTCACCTCCTCCGGTCTTCCGCGACGGGTCCCCAAGGCCAACCTGGTCGAGGGCACCGCGGAGCACACCCCGCAGGGCGGCCCCCAGGTCTCCCGCGCACCCGAGGACGTGCGGGGCAGGTTGAGCAACCTGCGCCGCGGTGTCCAGCAGGGACGCACCGCGGGGACGGACACGAACGGATCGGGCCTCGGCCCGGGTAGTACCTACAACCAGGAGCGTTAGTGTGAGCCCGATGAGCCAGGCGGCGCAGAATCTGAACTGGTTGATCACCAACTTCGTGGACAACACCCCCGGGGTGTCCCACACCGTGGTGGTCTCCGCCGACGGACTGCTCCTCGCCATGTCCGAAGGGTTCCCCCGCGACCGTGCCGACCAGCTCGCGGCCGTCGCCTCCGGACTGACCTCGCTGACCGCGGGCGCGTCCCGGATCTTCGAGGGCGGTGCGGTCAACCAGACCGTGGTGGAGATGGAGCGCGGCTTCCTCTTCATCATGTCCATCTCGGACGGCTCCTCGCTGGCCGTGCTCTCCCACCCCGAGTCCGACATCGGCCTCGTGGGCTACGAGATGGCACTGCTCGTGGACCGCGCGGGCGGCGTGCTGACCCCCGACCTGCGGGCGGAACTCCAGGGAAGTCTGCTCAACTGACAGACGAACAGTGCGTTTCTGGCCACCGCACCGTAGGGTGCGGTGGCGCGGTACCACGGGACATGGCACCGCGAAGCGGTAGGAGGAGGAGACGTGGGCACACCCCCGGGCGCGAGCCCCTACAACGGATATGACGCGCGACAGGCGCCATTCGGCGACAACGCGCGGAACCCGTACGGCTTTTCTTCCACGCCGAACAGAGACGCCACCGCCCCGCCGCCGCCCTACCGGCAGCCGCACCACGCCCAGGGTGGCCCTTCAGGGCCGTCCGCGCAGGGCGGTCGGGGCGGGCAGGGCGGTTACGGAGGTCAGGGCGGCACGAGGGCGACGGGCGGGCACAACCCGCTGGTCCGCCCGTACGCGATGACCGGCGGCCGGACCAGGCCGCGTTACCAGCTCGCCATCGAGGCGCTGGTCAGTACGACGGCCGATCCGGCCCGGTTGCAGGGGCAGTTGCCCGAGCACCAGCGGATCTGCCGGCTGTGCTTCGAGATCAAGTCGGTGGCGGAGATCTCGGCCCTGCTCTCGATCCCCCTCGGCGTCGCCCGGATTCTCGTCGCCGACCTGGCGGAGGCCGGACTTGTCGCCATCCACCAGCCCGGCGGCGACGAGACCGCCGGTGGACAGCCAGACGTGACACTGCTCGAAAGGGTGCTCAGTGGACTTCGCAAGCTCTAGCGGCGGCGCGGCCCGTTCAACCACCAGCGCGAAGATCGTGGTGGCGGGTGGCTTCGGCGTGGGCAAGACCACGTTCGTGGGCGCCGTCTCCGAGATCAATCCGCTGCGTACCGAGGCCGTCATGACGTCCGCGTCGGCGGGCATCGACGACCTGACGCACACGGGCGACAAGAAGACGACCACCGTCGCCATGGACTTCGGCCGTATCACCCTGGACCAGGACCTGATCCTGTATCTGTTCGGTACGCCGGGTCAGGACCGTTTCTGGTTCATGTGGGACGACCTGGTGCGCGGCGCGATCGGCGCCGTGGTGCTCGTCGACACCCGCCGGCTGGCCGACTGCTTCCCCGCGGTCGACTACTTCGAGAACTCGGGTCTGCCGTTCGTCATCGCGCTCAACGGCTTCGACGGGCAGCAGCCGTACGCTCCCGAAGAGGTCCGCGAGGCGCTCCAGATCGGGCCCGACACCCCGATCATCACCACCGACGCCCGCCACCGCGCGGACGCCAAGAGCGCCCTCATCACGCTCGTCGAGCACGCGCTGATGGCACGCCTGCGGTAGGCGGACGCGCCACAAAGCCCCACAGGGTGCCCCAGGGCCCCGTACACGGTCGCTCCGGCCGTGTGCGGGGCCCTTCGCCGTGGCCGCCGCCGTCCGGCCGTGCCGTCCGTGCCGTCTCCGCCCGCTCGGCCGGTTTCCGGCTTGCCCGTACGCCGGCTTGCCCGTACGCCCGTACGGCCCGTACGCGCGCGTGCCGTACGACAGCGAGGGCCCCCTGCTCCCGGGTGGGAGCAGGGGGCCCTCGGTGCGTGCTGGGTGCGTGTGCGGCCCGTCGGTGGCCGCGTCCGCGGGTCAGCGCCAGCTGTGCGGGGCGCGGAAGCCGCCCTCACGCTCCAGACGGCGCCAGCCGACCGGGGTACGGCCGGCCGCGTAGGCCGGCTCTGCGGGGCGGGCGGTGGCGCGGGCGAGCAGGATCGCGGTCAGGGCGGCCAGCTCCTCGGGCTCGGCGTGGCCCTTCTCGACGCGGAAAAGGTTGGCTGTGGCGGGCGTGGTCACTTTCGGTGCGCTCCTCTTACTGAGGCGGGTTGCCGTGCTTGCGGGACGGCAGGTCGGCGTGCTTGGTGCGGAGCATCGCGAGGGACTTGATCAGCACCTCGCGGGTCTCGGCCGGGTCGATGACGTCGTCGACGAGACCGCGCTCCGCGGCGTAGTACGGGTGCATCAGCTCGGCCTTGTACTCCTTGACCATGCGGACGCGCATGGCCTCGGAGTCCTCGGCCTCGGCGATCTGGCGCCGGAAGATGACGTTGGCGGCGCCTTCGGCACCCATCACCGCGATCTCGTTGGTGGGCCAGGCGTAGGTCAGGTCGGCACCGATGGACTGGGAGTCCATGACGATGTACGCGCCGCCGTAGGCCTTGCGCAGGATCAGCGAGATCCGGGGCACGGTCGCGTTGCAGTACGCGTAGAGCAGCTTCGCGCCGTGCCGGATGATTCCACCGTGCTCCTGGTCGACACCGGGCAGGAAGCCGGGTACGTCCAAAAGAGTGATGATCGGAATATTGAAGGCATCGCACATCTGAACGAAGCGGGCGGCCTTCTCCGACGCCTCGATGTCGAGTACGCCGGCCAGCGTCTGCGGCTGGTTGGCGACGATCCCGACGACCTGGCCGTCGAACCGGGCCAGGGCGCAGACGATGTTGCGGGCCCAGCGCTCGTGGATCTCCAGGTAGTCGCCGTCGTCGACGAGCTCCTCGATCACCTTGTGCATGTCGTACGGGCGGTTGCCGTCGGCGGGCACCAGGTCGAGCAGCACGTCGGAGCGGCGGTCGGCCGGGTCCTCGGAGGCGACCGGCGGCGGGTTCTCGCGGTTGTTCTGCGGGAGCATCGACAGGAGGTAGCGCACCTCCGCGATGCAGGTCTCCTCGTCGTCGTACGCGAAGTGCGCCACGCCGGAGGTCTCGGCGTGCACGTCCGCGCCGCCCAGACCGTTCTGGGTGATCTCCTCGCCGGTGACCGCCTTGACGACGTCCGGACCGGTGATGAACATCTGCGAGGTCTCGCGGACCATGAAGACGAAGTCGGTCAGCGCCGGGCTGTAGGCGGCGCCGCCGGCGCACGGGCCGAGCATCACGCTGATCTGCGGGATGACACCGGACGCCTTGGTGTTGCGCTGGAAAATGCCGCCGTATCCGGCCAGCGCGGAGACGCCCTCCTGGATCCGGGCGCCCGCGCCGTCGTTCAGGGAGACCAGCGGGGCACCGGCCGCGATGGCCATGTCCATGATCTTGTGGATCTTGGTGGCGTGGGCCTCGCCCAGCGCACCGCCGAAGATCCGGAAGTCGTGCGCGTAGACGAAGACCGTCCGGCCCTCGACGGTGCCCCAGCCGGTGATGACACCGTCGGTGTACGGCTTCTTCGTCTCCAGGCCGAAGCCCTGCGCGCGGTGCCGGCGCAGCTGCTCGACCTCGTTGAAGGAACCGGGGTCCAGCAGCAGCTCCACCCGCTCGCGGGCCGTCAGCTTGCCCTTCGCGTGCTGGGCCTCGGTGGCGCGGTCGCTCGGGCCGCGCCGGGCCTGCTCGCGCAGCTCGTGCAGCTCCGCCACACGGCCACGGGCGTCGGCGGGCTCGCTCGGGGTCTGGTCCACAACGGTCATGTATCGACCCTACGAAGCGGGGCGAGAAAACCTCGCCGTCGACTCCGTACAGGTTCGTGTGTCGAATCCTGGTGGGGCTTGACAGAACCTTCGCCCCACCAGACCGAGTCGACAGCACAGGCCCCTGTGCGGTTGTGGGGTTCTCACAAGAGGAGCGTGCAGTGGTGGCCGACGCCCGCGCTCCCGGGGGTGATCCGGAGCCGTAGCCCGGACGGTCCGGCGGCCAGCACCTCCACCGTGTCGTCGTGCGCCCGGACCGCCCGTACCGGACGGTCCCAGGCGAGTTCGAAGGGGCGGCCGGTCCGCTCCGGCTCGCTCGCCGAGAGGGTCGCCGTGCCGCCCGTACGCCGCAGCAGGACGGCCGAGGGCGCGGTGACGGCCAGCCGTTCCACCGTACCGGCCCGCCAGAAGACGGCGGCGGTCAGTCCGAGGGAGGGGACGGCGACGGCCTGGCGGCCGGAGTCGTTGGCGAGGATGGCCGCCCAGTGCCGGTCGGCGGCCCGGGCGGCGAGGGTGCGCGGCGAGGCGCCGGGCATGAGCAGATAGGCGTACGAGGCGTCCACCGGGTCCGTGCCGTGGTCGAGCCACAGGGTCCGGTAGCGGCGGGTGCGACGCTCGGGGGAGCCGGCGGTGTTGATGTCGCTCCAGGCGCCGGCGCGGTCCTCGCTCAGGGTGTGCGGGCGGGTCGCGCGGCCGGAGCCGGTCGCGGGGCCGGAGCCGGTCGCGGGGCCCGTCGCGGCGCCGGGGAAGACCCAGCCGCCGTGGCCGTCGAGGTGGGCCCAGCCCTCCCCCGTCGTGAAGGCGGCGGTGCCCGCCTCGCCGAGGCAGCGATTGTCGACGATCGTCTCGACCGCCACCCCGTCGGTGGCGGTGATCCCGGCGCCGAGGCAGATGACGGCGTCGGCGGCGCAGAACCAGGACTTGCGGGCCTGGAGGGTGGAGCCGAGGCCCTTGAGGTGCTGGCCGATCGCGGCGAACTCGCCGTCGGTGACCCCGCCCACCCCGCGCGCGTCGGGCCGGGGCTCGCCCCATTCGCCGCCCGCGCGGTCGGCGAGGCGGCGGGTGGAGACGGTGGTGCCGGGCAGCCGGTAGGGGTCGACGGTGGGCCAGAACCAGTCGGTGTACTGATCGCCCTGGCCGGCGGTCCACCAGTACAGCATCCCGGCGCCGGTGTGCCAGCCGCGCGGGTTCTCGCCGTTGCCGCACTCGTAGTGGGCGATGCGGTCGGAGGCCATGGAGAGGTTCGCCGCCCAGCCGGGGCGGCGGTGCACGGCGCGTGCCATGGCGGGGAAGAACCGGTGGCCGGTCGGCTCGGGGGCGGCGGGGACCTCGGAGGCGGCGACGGCGTGCAGCCGGGCGAGGTCGGCGACGTCGAACTGGGGTGCGGTGAGGATCGGGGTGACGGTGTCGCGTGCGATCCAGCCCTTCACGCGCGCGTGCCAGCGGCTTCGCTCGGCGGGGCTCGCGCCGCCCGCGAGGAGGGCGATGGCGGCGATGAGGCCCTGGCCGTGGAAGTGGTCGGACCGCATGATCCGCCGCTCGTCGCTCTTCAGGTATCCGCGGCTGACGGCCCGGCCGTTGACGCTGTCCATCATCAGACCGTCGTAGATCAGTGGGGCATATGCCTGCTCGACGCTGTCGAGGATGATCTGCCGCTTCGGATCGGTCACGGCCCACCGGGAGTCGGCCAGGAGCGTGAAGAGCCGGCCGAGGCCGTCGAGCATCACCTGGCCGTACGTACCGGAGTAGGCGACCCAGGTGTGCTGGACGAAGGAGCCGTCGGCGTACAGGCCGTCGCCCTGGTCCACGTACGGGAAGACGGGCGAGAGCGCGTCACGGGCGAGGGCGATCTTGGCGGGCGCGGCACCGACGACCCCGCGGACCGCCACCGAGCGGCACAGGTCGACCCGGTTGGCGCCGGTGGAGGTGCCCGTGTACGCGCCGAGCGCGCTGTCGGGGACGAAGTGGTCGACGGCGGCGCAGGCGGCGGCGATCCGGTCGGCGCCGAGCAGCGGGTGGAGGGCGGCGACGAGGTCCATGAGCAGGCGCGGGGAGCCGATCTGCCACTCCCACCAGTTGCCGTAGGGGGTGGTGGCGGGGTGGTAGACCCGTTCGGCGAGGTGGTCGAGGCCGCGCAGGGTGCCGGCGAGCAGGCCGGGGTCGCCGGTGAGGCCGGTGCCGTCCTGGAGATACGCCCGGGTCATCGTCCACAGCCGGCCGTAGCTCTGGGTGATGCCGGACGGCGGGTCGAAGGGGCGGTCGGGCCACAGGGAGCCGGCGCCGGGCGCCATGGCGGCGCGGAACGCGCGGGCGAGGGTGCCGGTCTCGGCGAGCCGGGAGGCGTAGGGCTCGGCGTGCGCGTCGTAGCCGGAGCCGAGCTGGAGGTCCGCCCAGCGCAGGCGCAGCGTCTCGAACTCGTCCTCCGCGGCCTTGGCAGTGGTGGTCCGGGCCGGGGGGTGGGGATGATCCTGGGGCTGGGGCTGGGGCTGGGGCTGGGGCTGGGGCTGGGGCTGTGCATGGTGCCGGGGCCGGGGGTTCGCCCGGGCGTGCGGGGCGAGGGCGAGGGTCACCGCGGCGGCGGCAGTGGCGGTGGCGGTGGTCAGGAAGGTGCGGCGGGACCAGCCGTACGGGGTCGCGGGGACGGGCACGGGGACCTCCCGGAGGGGGCGGGGGCGAGGACCGGTCGGAACCCGGTTCTACAGCGGCCCTCCGGCTCGTTCAATGAGCACGGCGGCACGGGTGTGCCGCCGCACCGCCGTACCGCCGTGCTCGTCGCCGTGCCGTCCTGCCGCCGCGCTCGTCGCCGAGGGCCGCGGGGGCGGGGGGGTGGCGCGGGGGCGGGGGCTCAGCAACCGCCGCAGTTGTAGAAGGTCACGTCCCAGTGGTTGCCCTCGTCGGCGTAGAGGTTGCCGGCGCCGGACTGCCACTGCGGGTAACCGTCGCCGCGCAGACCGATGTAGGTGAAGGTGTTCTTCACGTAGTTGGTGAGGCAGGTGGCCTTGGCGAAGTCGAGCTTGTAGCCGTTCCAGTGCGAGTAGGTGCCGCTCGCGTGCCCGGTCTCGGTGCCGCCGGTGATGTTGAGGCCGCAGCCGCTGGAGCGCTTGAGGGTCTGGGCGCCCTGGGCGGTGGTGAGGTTGAGCTGGTCGAAGGACGTACAGCTGGAGTTGTTGCGGTCCGAGCAGCCACCGGACGAGGACCAGGTGATGCCGACGGAGTTGAACATCGAGACCGCGGTGGCCTGGGTGATCTTCGTGGCGGCCTGGGCGTCGGTGGCGGTGGCCATCACACCGAAGCCGGGGGCGAAGAGGGCGCCGCCGACGAGGGCGGTGGCGGTGAGGGCGGAGCGGAGTTTCACGGGGCCTCCTGCTGGGGAGCGGACCGGGGGGATCGGGCACGGGGTTGCCGATCGCACGGATGTGCGGATTGTCATGCGCACGACGAATGGTGCCGTAGATCCACGCGGATCCGCCAGGGGCTGGACACGCCGAAAACTCGGATGTTGAAAGTTGAACGGAATGCGGCTACAGTCATTCTCGTTGAAGGTTCAACAAAGCGCACCTCCCCCGCGCACCGTCCCCCCTCAAGGAGCACGCCATGGGTCTCTTCGGCCGCAAGAACACCGAGTCCGCCGCCACCACCGCCACCGCCACCCTCCCGGTCGACCCCGCGCTCGCCGCGCTCACCGGCGCGTACACGATCGACGCGGCCCACAGCAGCATCGGCTTCACCGTCCGCCACGCGATGGTCACCAACGTCCGCGGCACCTTCGCCGACCACGAGGGCACGCTGAACCTGCACGGCACGACCCCGGCCGAGTCCAGCGCCTCCATCGATGTGCGGATCGCCTCCATCGACACGGGCATCGCCGACCGTGACAACCACCTGCGCAGCGCGGACTTCTTCGACGCCGAGCAGTTCCCGCTGATGACCTTCCGGTCCACCGAGGCCGCGCACCTGGGCGGCGACACCTACCGCATCACGGGCGACCTCACCATCAAGGACGTCACCCGTCCGCTCTCCATCGACCTGGAGTTCAACGGCTCGGCCACCGACGTCTACGGCAACGAGCGCGTCGGCTTCGAGGGCTCGGCCACGATCCTGCGCTCCGACTGGGGCCTGACCTGGAACGCCGCCCTGGAGACCGGTGGCGTCATGGTCAGCGACAAGGTCAAGCTGAACTTCGACATCTCCGCCATCAAGAAGGCCGCCTGAGGCCACGCCCGGGGGATCCGTCCCGCGGCACCGCACGACCGAGCGCGCCCGTCTCCGCCCCTTGGCGGAAGGCGGGCGCTCGGCGTGGGGCGGCGCCCGCGGACGTCGGTCGGTGCGGGGCGGGGCCGGTCGGCGCGGGGCGGATCCCCGGGGGCGTGTTCCGTGATGGGCGTGTGCCGTGATGGGCGTGTGCCGTGGCGGGCGGCGGGCGTCCGGACGGCCTCTGCCCCGCTCCTTCGGGGAGCGGGGCAGAGGCGGGCGGGACGGTCGGGTCACTTGGCCGCGACGGCGGGGCCTGAGGTACCCGCGGCACCTGCGGGGCTTTCGGCAAGGGTCGGCGGGCCGGCCGGGCGGGTGCGGACATGGGAGACGCCCAGGAGGACCACGGCCACGGCGACACAGCCGGCCGCGACCAGGGCCAGGGCCGCCGGGCCGCCGCCGAGGGCGAGACCGCCGAGGACACCGGCGACCGCCTGACCCGCGTAGATGGCCGAGGAGTTGAGGGACAGGGCGATCGGACCGCGCGGCCCCGCCGCGGCGAGCAGCCGCTGCTGCTGGGCGGGGTTGAAGAGCCAGCCGATCAGTGACCAGGCGGCCAGCCCCGCGGACAGGGCGATCGCCGCCCCGATCCCCGGCCCGATCAGCCCGGCCATCAGTGCCATGCCCAGCGACGCGACGGTCAGTCCGCCCATGGAGATGGCCGCGACGCGGGTGGGCGGCATGTGGTCGATCATCCAGCCCGCGGCGAGGTTGGACACCACCGCGGCGACGCCGGAGATCAGATAGATCACGGTCAGCATGCCGCCATGGACCCCGGCCGCACGGTCGAAGAACCAGGCGAGGTAGCCGAAGAGGACGAACACCCCGCACATGGCCAGCGCCGTGGCCAGCAGGGTGGACGGGACACCGCGGACCTTGGCGACGGCGACGCGCTGCCGGAGGGAGGCGACACCCGGCGAGGGGATGTCGTCGAGGGTGCGCAGGATGCCCGCGAGGGCGATCGCTCCGATCACGGTGACCAGGGCGAAGGTGCCGCGCCAGCCCGCCGACTGTCCGACGAGGGTGCCGAGCGGTACGCCGAGCGCGTTGGCCATGGTGAGTCCGCCGAGCACCGCGGACAGGGCGCGGCCGCGTTCCTCGGGCGCGGAGACCGCCGCGGCGGCGGCCGTCGCGGCCGGCATGTAGACGGCGGCCGAGAGCGCGGCGATCACCCGGGCGGCCATCATCAGCGGGTAGCCGACGGCGACCGCCGCCAGCAGATTGGCCAGGACGAAGACGGTGAGCGAGCCGATGAGCACCTTCCGGCGGCTCACCCGCCCCGTCGCGACCGCGAGCACGGGGGCGCCGACGGCGTAGACCGCCGAGAAGACGGTGATCAGCAGTCCCGCCGTGCCCAGGGAGACACCGAGGCCGTCGCCCAGCTCCGGTAAGACGCCGCTGATGACGAAGGAGTCGGTACCGAGCGCGAAGGACCCCAGCGCCAGCAGAAGGACGGGTTTGCGGGCACTCCCGCCCGGCAGCAGGGCTCCCAGCGACAGTTTCGCCATGGTGCTCTCTCCTTGAGGCCGTGAAATCTGGATATTTTTTGTCTTGGTTTTGGACAGGGGAAGACCCTGGGGCCAGGGCTGTCCGTTCGGACGCGCACCCGGGCACCCGGCGGGTTCAGCCAGTCGAGTTCGGCCGGGTTCCGCCGGGTCGCACGTTCAGGCGTCGGCGAACCAGCGGCGGGTGCGGGTCGCCACGTCCGCGGCGTGGTGCTGGGCCTCCTCGGCGAGGTCGGCCAGCGTGGTGCCGGCCAGTTCCCGGCGCCACGTCAGTTCAGCGCGGCGCATGGAGTGGGAGATCACGCAGGCCCGGCGGCCGGAACCGCCCATCACCGCGTCACCCGGCCCCTGGTTGCGGATGTTCAGACAGCGGAAGGCCGGATCGGGGCCCTCGACCGCCGTGACGACGTCCAGCAGCGAGATCTCGTCCGGGCGCCGGGCGAGGCGGAACCCGCCGCGCTTGCCCGGCGTGGAGCCGAGGATCCCCGCACGGGCCAGCGCCTGGAGATGCTTGTTGAGGTACGCGGGAGCCAGGTCGTGGAACTCGGCCAGCCGGGCGGTCGGCACCGGGCGGTCCTCCTCGGCCAGCCAGACCAGGTCGAGGCAGCAGTGCAGCGCCCATTCCACTCCGTGACTCATCCTCATATCCGGATGTTAAATGTCCAGGATCGACGGCGGCAAGTGGCCCTGGCGGGAGGGGAGTTCTCGCGGAGGTCAGGGGCGGCGGGCCGGCGGTGGCATCCGGCGCTCGGGCCCCGGGTGTCCCGCCGGGCGCATCGCCGGGCATGCCGGCCCGCCCCCGGCCCGCCCCCGGACCGGCCTCACCCGGCGACCTCGTCGGCGGCGCGCGCCACCGCGCGGATCAGCCGGTTGTTCTCCAGGGCGCCGGGGCCGCCGAGGAAGGCGAAACGGCGGCGGGCGTAGCTGTAGGAGAGCGCGCGGGACGGATCCGCGAAGGCCTGGCTGCCGGGCACACCGCTGTGGCCGATGGCGGTCGGGCCCAGCTCGGGGTGGCGGGTGGCGAGCGGGACGAAGCCCAGGCCGAACGCGTTGTGCTCGCCGGTGACCAGGTCCTTGCCCGAGGAGTGGACGCGGGAGACCTCGGCGAGCGTGCCGGGGGCGAGCAGCGGCGGGCGGCCGTCGAGTTCGCCCGCGACCGCCGCGTACACCCGGGCGAGTCCCCGCGCGCTGCCGACGCCACCGGCGGAGAGCGGGGAGGCGGCCCGTACGGCGCGCGTGTTGCCGTACGCGACCGCGTCGAAGGGCGGGTCGGCGTGCTGCCCGAAGGCGAGGTCGAGGAGGCTGTCCGGCCCGCCCTTGCCGGCCCTCAGGAAGGCCGCCTGGGCGGGGGACAGAACCAGCGGCAGCGCCGTACGGAAACGCGGTTCCAACTCCTCGGGCAGGCCCAGGTGGTAGTCGATGCCGTACGGGGCGCGGATCCGCTCCTCGTAATGCTCGTGGACCGTCCGGCCGGTGGCCCGCACGACCACCTCGCCGGCCAGCGCGCCGAAGGTGAGCGCGTGATAGCCGTGGCCGGAGCCGGGCTCCCAGTACGGGCGGTGGGCGGCGAGCCGGGCGGCCGCGGCGCGGTCGTCGGTGAGCTCGGCGGGGGTGAAGCCGCCTTCGACGCCGATGACCCCGGAGCGGTGCGCGAGCAGTTCGCGCAGGGTCAGACGTTCCTTGCCCTCGGCGGCGAACTCGGGCCACCAGGAGACCACTTCACGGTCCGGGTCGAGTACGCCGTCCTGGACGAGAAGGGCGACGACGAGGGCCGTCACGCCCTTGGAGGAGGAGTAGAGGGCAAGCAAGGAGTCTCCGTCGACGCCGTCACCACCCCAGAGGTCGACGACCTGACGGCCCCGGTGGTAGACGGCGAGCTGCGCGCCGCCGTCGCGGGCCTCGGCCGCCGCGACGGTCGCGAACGCCTCCCGTACGGACTCGAATCCGGCCGCCACCGTCCCGTGCACCTCGGTCATGTCCCCGCTCCCCCTTGGTCCGTTCCCGGTCTCGAACAGCGGAACGATCAACTGCGTTGCCGGATTCCCGATGCTCGGGACCGGTTCTCAGGAGGGAGTCCGGTCCGACGACAGGAAGGACGAAGGACACGGCCACGTCCGGATCTCGGCTTGGGGCGGCCGGAGTTGCGGGCCGGCGTGCGGCGTGATTGTCAGTGGTGGTCGTTAGCGTCGGCGGAATGGAATTCCGCATCGACAGCGCCGTTCTGACCGAGACCGTGGCCTGGGCCGCCCGCGTACTGCCCGCCCGCTCCCCCGTACCCGTCCTGGGCGGGCTGCTTCTGGAGGCGGCGGACGGGCGGCTTCGCGTCTCCGGGCTCGACTACGAGGCGTCCGCCCGGATCGAGGCCGGCGCCGAGGTCGCCCGGGACGGCCGGGCTCTGGTGCTCGGCCGTCGGCTTCTCGACATCTGCAAGGTGCTGCCGCACGGACCGGTGGAGTGCGCGATCGAGGGAGCCCGGCTCTCGGTGACGAGCGGCGAGGCCCGCTTCGGCCTCTCCCTGCTGCCGCTGGAGGACTATCCGGCCCCGCCCCTGCTGCCCGCCTGGCGCGGTGCGGTGGACGCGGACGCCTTCGCGGCGGCCGTCGGTCAGGTGGCGGTGGCGGCGGGCCGGGACGACTCGCTGCCGGTACTCACCGGCATCCGGCTCGCCCTGGACGGCACGACGATGACACTGGCCGCCACCGACCGCTACCGGTACGCGGTGCGCACCCTCGACTGGAAGCCGGAGGCGCCTGGGTCCGGAGGCGAGGCGGGGTCCGGGGAAGGGACGGGCAACATCGCCGATGTGGTGGTGCCGGCCCGTCGGCTGGTCGAGATCGCCCGGTCGCTCGCGGGCGCGGGTACGGTCCGGCTGGCCCTGGACGCGGGCTCGCTCGGTTTCGAGAGCGGTGGTCTGCGCACCACCACCCGCCTGCTCGACGGACGGCTGCCCCGGCACGACAAGCTCTTCGCGCTGGGCGAGCACGCGGTCGCGGTCACCGAGCGGGCGCCCTTGGTGGAGGCCGTGAAGCGGGTCGCGGTGGTCGCGGAGGGCGACAGCCCCGTGCAGCTCGCCTTCGACGGCACGACCGTGCACCTCCAGGCCGGATACGAGGACGACGTGGCCTCGCAGCGGCTGCCGGCCGTACTGACCGGCGCCGAGACGATGACGGTCGCCTTCAACCCGGGCTATCTGCTCGACGCACTCGCCTCCTTCGAGGCCCCGCAGCTGGGCCTGCGCCTTCTCGGCCCGGGCCAGCGTGCCCTGCTCACCGACGCCGCCGGCGCCGCCGACGTCGGGGCCGGATCCCACCGCCACCTGCTGATGTCCGTCAAGCCCCTGGTCTGAGGGGGCGGAGACCCGCCGGGCCCGAAGGACCCGCGGCACCGTCGGCAGAACTGGCGGGACCGGCGGTATCACCGGGGCTCCCGGGACGACGGTCCGCTGGGCTGCGGGAGCCGCCGGGGTCACCGGGACTGCCATAGGCCACGGACCGCAGAGGACGCCGGGTCCCCGGGACCGCCGGACAGACCGTCAGAATTACCGGGGCCGCGAAGGTCACCGGACGGCCGGGGTCACCAGAGCCGCCAGGCCCCAGGACCACCGGGCCCGCCGGGACCCCCGGCGTCAGAAGCCGCCGCCGAAGTCGCCTCCCCCGCCGAAGTCCCCGCCGCCCCCGAAGTCGCCGCCTCCGCCGAAGTCGCCCGATCCGAAGTCACCGGGGTCGAAGTCGGCGCCCGAGACGTCGCCGCCCTGGAAGCCCTGGAAGTCCCCGCCGCCGTACTCGGAGGCGTAGGCCGGGGTGGCGAGCATCGAGCCGAGCATGGTGCCGACCAGGAGGCCGGGCAGCATGCCGCCGCCGAAGTAGCCGCCGGCCCAGGGGCCGTAGGCCGGGCCCGCCTCCCAGTAGGGGCGGCGGCCGGCGTCGGTCTCGACCGTACGGGCCTGCGGGTCGAGACCGTCGTCGAGGCGGGCCGCGTCGGCGGCGCAGACCGGGACCTCGCGGGAGGCGCCGCCGGCCGGGGTCCAGGTGCGGTCCGCGACGGACGGGCCGTGGCGCGGGTCGAAGAAGCAGGGGGAGCGCCGCTCGGGCAGCGGCCGGCCCTCGCGCCGGGCGGCCAGCACGGCGAGCGCGAAGCGGCCGTCCTCCAGGGTCTCGGTGACCGGGCGCACCTCGCCCGGCCGGGTGGCGGCGGCCATCAGGGACTTCGACCGGTCGTAGGAGTCCAGGGCCCGTTCGTAGTCGGCGCGCATGGCATCGGTGGCGCCCGGCTCGCCGGGCTGGAAGTCGAGCCGGTCCAGTTCCTCGCCGAAGGCGGTGATGTCCTCGTCGACGACGACCCGCAGCCTGTCCAGCGCGGCCCGCTCCTCGGCCTCCTTGCGCAGCCGGTTGCGACGCGCGACCGCGTACACCCCGGCGCCGCCGGCCACGACCACCGCGCCCAGGCCTATCAGGGCGCCCGTCGGCACCCCGGAGTCGGTACCGGAGGCGCCCCAGGACGCGGGCGCGGAGCCGCGCAGGGTGGGCAGGGCCTGGTCGACGAAGTCGTTCAGTTCGGTCTTCGTGTCCACGCCGGGCTGTCGTGCGGCGGTGACGAGGTTGTGCACGGCGGTCTTCGAGATCACCGTGTGGTCGGCCTTGGCGTCGAAGCCGTCGCCGAGGCGTATCGCGTAGAGGCCGGTGATCCCCGTCCGGGTGCGCAGATTCGAGAAGAGGTCCTTCGGCGGGTACTGCTCGTTCGCGGGCAGCACGGCCACGAACAGCGGTTTGTCCGCGTCCTTGATCTTCTTCGCGAGCGCGTCCGCGTCGGCCTTGGACAGCTGCCCGGCCGCCGCCGGATCCACGTACACCGGCCCCTGGCGCAGGGCGGCGGCCACGTCGGCGACCCCGGCGGACCTGGCGCCCGCGGTGGGCGCCAGGAGCAGGAGCAGCAGAAACGGCAGGAGCAGCAGGCCGGTGAGCGCGGTCGCCGTCTGCCGGGTGGACATGGCCCTGATCCTCATGCCTCGACGCTACCCGAACGCAATCGAACGGGACATAGGGGATTTCCCTGAAAGGCGCCCCTGATTTCCCCGGAGACCCGCGGGTCCCGGCGACCGGAGATCCCTGATGTCCGGCGGCCGGCGGCCGGTGCCCCGGGCTTCCTCGCCCCGGGGCACCGGCCCCCTTGCTCACTCCGACGGTTCGACGCCCGCCCGCAGCAGCCCGTAGGTGTAAGCGTCCTCCAGGGCCTGCCAGGAGGCGGCGACGACGTTCGTGCCGACGCCGACCGTCCGCCACTCCCCGTTGCCGTCGGTGGAGGTGACGAGCACCCGGGTCGTCGACTCGGTGCTGTGGCGGCCCTCCAGGATGCGGACCTTGTAGTCGGTCAGCTCGACCTGCGCGAGCTGCGGATGGATCCGCTCCAGGGCGACCCGCATCGCCCGGTCGAGGGCGTTGACGGGACCGTTGCCCTCGGCGGTGGCGACGATGCGCTCGCCCTTGGCCCACAGCTTCACCGTGGCCTCGTTGGCGTGGGTGCCGTCCGGGCGGTCCTCGATGATGGCGCGCCAGGACTCCGTGCGGTAGTAGCGGCGCGGCCGGCCCTCGACCTCCTCGCGCAGCAGCAGTTCGAAGGAGGCGTCGGCGGCCTCGTACGTGTAGCCCTGGAGCTCGCGCTCCTTGACCCGGGCGACGACGCGGGCGACCAGTTCGCGGTCGCCGCCGAGGTCGACGCCCAGCTCCTTGCCCTTGAGCTCGATGGAGGCGCGGCCCGCCATATCGGAGACCAGCATCCGCATGGTGTTGCCGACCCGCTCGGGATCGATGTGCTGGTAGAGGTCGGGGTCGACCTTGATCGCGGAGGCGTGCAGCCCGGCCTTGTGGGCGAAGGCGGAGACGCCGACGTACGGCTGGTGGGTGGAGGGGGTGAGGTTGACGACCTCGGCGATGGCGTGCGAGATCCGGGTCATCTCGGCGAGCGCGCCATCGGGCAGCACCTTCTTGCCGTACTTGAGTTCGAGCGCCGCGACCACGGGGAAGAGGTTGGCGTTGCCGACCCGCTCGCCGTAGCCGTTGGCGGTGCACTGCACGTGCGTGGCACCGGCGTCGACAGCGGCGAGGGTGTTGGCGACGGCGCAGCCGGTGTCGTCCTGGGCGTGGATGCCGAGCCGGGCGCCGGTGTCGGCGAGGACGGTGGCGACGACGGCCTGGACCTGGGCGGGCAGCATGCCGCCGTTGGTGTCGCAGAGGATGACGACGTCGGCGCCGGCCTCGTGCGCGGTGCGGACGACGTCCTTGGCGTAGAGGGGGTTGGCCTTGTAGCCGTCGAAGAAATGCTCGCAGTCGACGAACACCCGGCGGCCCTGGGCGCGCAGGTGGGAGACGGTGTCGCGGACCATCTCCAGGTTCTCTTCCAGGGTGGTGCGCAGGGCCAGTTCGACGTGCCGGTCGTGCGATTTGGCGACCAGCGTGATCACCGGGGCGCCGGAGTCGAGCAGCGCCTTGACCTGCGGGTCCTCGGCGGCGGTGGAGCCGGCCCGGCGGGTGGCGCCGAAGGCGACGAGCTGGGCGTTCTTGAACGTGATCTCGCGCCGGGCGCGCGCGAAGAACTCGGTGTCGCGCGGGTTGGCGCCCGGCCAGCCGCCCTCGATGAAGCCGACGCCGAAGTCATCGAGATACCGCGCGATGGTCAGCTTGTCGGCGACGGTGAGGTTGATGCCCTCGCGCTGCGCGCCGTCGCGCAGCGTCGTGTCGAAGACGTGGAAGACGTCGCGGTCGTCGCGGACGGCGCTTCGGCCGTTCTCGCCGTTCTCCGTGGTCATGACGTGATGGCTCCTGTCGGATGTGGCTCCGGAAGGTCTGGATCCACTTGCCCCCATTCTCACGCGCGGTCCGTTTCGGCCTGTGATGGGGCTCTGAAAACGAAAAAACCCCTCGCGGGTGCGAGAGGTCTGCGCGCGGGTCTGGGGCACGATGGCCGCCGGCCGTGGGGATATACGGTCCCACGGCTCAGCGGTCACTGCGGACCGGCGCGCTGCTGCCGATAATCATCGTGGTAGCGAGCACGCCGGCAGTCTGCCACAGGCTCCGAGCGCTGTGGACGCCGATCTCACGATGCGGAATCGGCGGACGGGACCGGCTTCCCGGCCGGCCCCGCCGAAGCCCCCTCAGCCCCGGACCCGGACCCGGCGCCGGATCCCGACCCCGCCCCGGACCCCGCACCGGCTCCGGCCACCCGCCCCAGGTCGATGTCCCGGGTCTCGCGCATCGTCACGTACACGATCAGCGAGACGGCCGCGCAGCCCGCGACGTACCAGTAGTAGCCGGACTCCACGCCCGCGTCCTTGAACCACAGCGCCACGTACTCGGCGGTGCCGCCGAACAGCGCGTTGGCGATGGCGTACGGCAGGGCCACCCCGAGCGCGCGGATGCCGGTCGGGAACAGTTCGGCCTTCACGCACGCGTTGATGGAGGTGTACCCGGTGACGACGACGAGCGCGAGCAGCGACAGACCGAGGGCCGGCCAGAAGGAACCCGCGTGCTTCAGCATCGTCATGATCGGCACGGTGAGGAGGGTCGAGCCGACGGCGAAGGTGATGAGCAGCGGGCGCCGGCCGATCCGGTCGGAGAGCCGGCCGGCCAGCGGCTGCAGGCAGGCGAAGACGATCAGCGCGCAGAAGGAGACCAGGGTGGCGGTCCGCTTGGGCAGTCCGGCGGAGTTGGACAGGTACTTGGTGAGGTAGGTGGTGTACGTGTAGTAGGCCACGGTGCCGCCCATGGTGAGCGCGATCACGAGCAGCGCCTCGCGCTTGTGCGCCCACAGCGCCTTGATCGTGCCCTTCTCGCCACTGGCCACCCCGTCGTCCGCGGTCTCCTCGTACACCTCGGTCTCCAGCATGGTGCGCCGCAGGTAGAACACCACGGCCGCGCCGAGGGCGCCGACGATGAAGGGGATGCGCCAGCCCCAGCTGTGCAGGGTGTCGTCGGACATGGTGCGCTGGAGGATGATCTGGAGGCCGAGGCCGAGGATCTGGCCGGCGGTCATCGACACATACTGGAAGCTGGAGGCGAAGCCCCGGTGCTCGGGCGCGGACGCCTCGGTGAGGTACGTGGCGCTGGCGGCGTACTCGCCGCCCACCGACAGCCCCTGGAGGAGCCGGGCGACCAGGAGTACGGCGGCGCCGCCGTAACCGGCCACGCCGTACGTCGGGGCGACGGCGATGAGGACCGCCGAGGCGGACATCAGGGTGACGGTGAGGGTGAGGGCCGCCTTGCGGCCCTTGCGGTCACCGACCCGGCCGAGCAGCCAGCCGCCGACCGGCCGCATGAAGAAGCCGACGGCGAAGATGCCGGCGGTGTTCATGAGTTTGGCGGTGTCGTTGCCCTCGGGGAAGAACGCCCCCGCGAAGTACGTCGCGAAACTCGCGTACACGAACCAGTCGAACCACTCGACCATGTTGCCGGCGGAGCCGACCCAGATCTTCTTCCAGTGCTCTCGTCCCATGGCCCGACACCGTGCCGGAAGACCGCTGCCCCCAACAAGGGAACATGGCACAACGATCGGGATTACTTGCGTTCCTAAAGATCACGGAAGCAGGGTTTCGGAGATGAACTCCCTTACATGATCGAGGACTTGCTCCCGCCCCGTGCCGGGGATGCCGACCGCGACGTGCACGCTGAATCCGTCGAGCAGGGCCCGCGTCCGGTGCGCCGCCCGGTCCGCGTCCGGGGTCCTCCCCAGGGACCCCCTGTCAGGGATCGTCGGGGGTCGCCCTCTCGGGGTCTCCCTGTCAGGGGCCCTCCGGCAGGCTTCCGTCCGCTCCGCGGCCGAAGGCGTGGTGCATCACGTCGGCCAGATCGGCCTCGGGTACGGTGCCGCGCAGCCCGGCGAGCACGGGGGCGACCTCCTCGTCGCCGATCACCCCGAGGTACTCCTCGCGCAGTGTCCGGATCACCTCGACGATCTCGGGCCGCAGCGCCATCCACGCGCGCGAGGTGCGGATCTCCTCCTCGACGTGGTCCAGGAACCAGCGCACGACGTCGTACGGGATGTCCTGGTGCCCCGCGACCGGGTCGTAAGAGACGGTCGGCTCGCGCGCCGGGTCCTCGTCGGGCACGACCCCGGTCAGCACCGTCCGCCCGCCGTCGGCGAGGTCGTCCAGCTCCACATACCAGGCGTCGTCGGGCAGGGAGTAGTGGAAGGTGAGCGCGTACGCGCCGGGGCGGGGGTTCGGGCCGGGCATGACGGTCAGCCTGGCACGCCCGCCCCGGGCCCCGCACCCGCGTTTCCCTGAGCCTTCCTCAAGAGAACCTCACCCGGCGGGCTGCTGCTGGGTGATGCGGTGGACGCCTCCCCCGCCCGCGAAAATCGGGGGGCGTCGACCAGGACGATCTCGCGCTCGGGGAAGAGCCGGCGGAAGATCCCGGCCGCGATCTCGTCGTGCGGGTCGTCGAAGGCGCAGAGGATCACGGCGCCGTTGCAGAGGTAGTGGTTGATGTACGAGTAGTCGGCCCAGCCGCCGTCCTCGTTCTTCAGCACGGTCGGGGCCGGCACCTCCACGACCTCCAGCGCCCGGCCCCGGATACGCCGGAGCGCCCGGGCGGTGTGGCCACCCGGGCGCTCCGGTCGAAGGGCTTCTCCGGCCCTTCCTCAGGCCTTCCTCGGCCCTTCTTCGAGCCCTTACTTCTTGCCGAGCTCGTGCATCCAGCCGTGCACGTCCTCGGCCTTGCCGGTCTGGACGGCGAGCAGCGCCTCGCGCAGCTTCATCGAGACCTCACCCGGCTCGCCGCCCGAGTGCTGCCACTCGCCGCGCTCGGCCTTGACCGTGCCGACGGGGGTGATGACGGCGGCGGTACCGCAGGCGAAGACCTCGGTGAGGGTGCCGTTCTCGGTGTCGTTCTGCCACTGGTCGATGGAGACGCGCGCCTCCTCCGACTCGTACCCGAGGTCGCGGGCGATCTTCAGGAGCGAGTCACGGGTGACACCCGCGAGCAGCGAGCCCGTGAGGGTCGGGGTGACGATCCGCGTCGGAGCGCCGTCGCGGCCCCCGTACACGAAGTACAGGTTCATGCCGCCCAGTTCCTCGACCCACTTGTGCTCGACGGCGTCGAGGTAGCAGACCTGGTCGCAGCCCTTCGCCGCCGCCTCGGCCTGCGCGAGCAGGGAGGCCGCGTAGTTGCCGCCGGTCTTGGCGTCGCCCATGCCGCCGGGGACGGCGCGGACCCGGTCCTCGGAAGCCCAGATGGAGACGGGCTTCACGCCGCCCGGGAAGTACGGGCCGGCCGGGGAGGCGATGACCACGAACAGGTACTCGTTGGCCGGGCGGACGCCCAGGCCGACCTCGGTCGCGATCATGAACGGGCGCAGGTAGAGAGAGGCCTCGCCACCGTGCGCCGGCACCCACTCCTTGTCCTGCTGGACGAGGAGGTCGCAGGCCTCGATGAAGGTCTCGACCGGCAGCTCGGGCATGGCGAGCCGGGCGGCCGAGGCCTGGAAGCGGCGGGCGTTGGCGTCGGGACGGAAGGTGGCGACCGAGCCGTCGGGGCGGCGGTACGCCTTCAGGCCCTCGAAGATCTCCTGCGCGTAGTGCAGGACGTTGGTCGCGGGGTCCAGGGCGAGCGGGCCGTACGGCACGAGCTGGCCGTCGTGCCAGCCGCGGCCCTCGGTCCAGCGGATGGTGACCATGTGGTCGGTGAAGTGCCGGCCGAATCCCGGGTCGGCCAGGATGGCCTCGCGCTCTACGGCGGACAGCGGGCTGGAAGAGGGCTTGAGCTCGATCGTGGGCGTCGTCATGTGCGTGTCCTTCACCGTTGTGTGTGTCGGACCGCGCTCACGCCGCTCCGCAGCCACCCACGTCACATGTCATGTCACGTGAGTCACTGCCAGGACGTCCGAGCATTCACGCATGCCGCGGCCCCACGTTCGATTATCGCGCGTGACGGCCGGTGCACGAAACGGTGTGGACGCGGTCCGAAGTGATGGTGCCCTCCGCGGCCGTCGTCGGTACAGCCGCCGGGCGTCTGCGACCCGGCGGCTGCCTTGCGGAAACCGGCGGGTCAGCTCGCTACCCGTACCACGAGCGCGTCGCCGATCTCGCCCGTCGTACGGACGCGGTCGCCGCGCTCGGTGAGGTCGGCGGCGACGGCCGCCTCGACCCGGGCGGCCTCGGACTCGTGTCCGAGGTGGCGCAGCAGGAGGGCGACCGAGAGCACGGTGGCCGTCGGGTCGGCCTTGCCCTGGCCCGCGATGTCCGGCGCGGAGCCGTGCACCGGCTCGAACATGGAAGGGAACTCGCCACTGGGGTTGATGTTGCCCGAGGCGGCGACGCCGATGCCACCGGAGACGGCGGCGGCGAGGTCGGTGATGATGTCGCCGAAGAGGTTGTCGGTGACGATCACGTCGAACCGGGCCGGGTCGGTGACAAGGAAGATCGTCGCGGCGTCGACGTGCAGGTAGTCGCAGGTCACCTCGGGGTACTCGCGGCCGACCTTCTCGAAGACGTCCGTCCAGAGGTGGCCCGCGAAGGTGAGCACGTTGTTCTTGTGGACCAGCGTGAGCTTCTTGCGGGGGCGGGCCTGGGCGCGGGCGAAGGCGTCGCGGACGACCCGCTCGACACCGAAGGCCGTGTTGACGGAGACCTCGGTGGCGACCTCGTGCGGGGTGCCCTTGCGGATGGTGCCGCCGTTGCCGGTGTACGGGCCCTCGGTGCCCTCGCGGACCACGATGAAGTCGATCGCGGGCTGGCCGGCGAGCGGAGTGGCGACGCCGGGGAGCAGCTTCGAGGGGCGCAGGTTGACGTGGTGGTCGAAGGCGAAGCGGAGCTTCAGCAGGAAGCCCCGCTCCAGGACGCCGGAGGGGACCGACGGGTCGCCGATCGCGCCGAGCAGGATGGCGTCGTGCCGCTTGAGGGCGTCGAGGTCGGCGTCGGTGAGGGTCTCGCCGGTGGCGTGGTAGCGCCGGGCGCCGAAGTCGTACGTGGTGGTCTCCAGCTTCACATCCTGCGGGAGGACGGCCGCGAGGACCTTGAGGCCCTCGGCCACGACCTCCTGGCCGATGCCGTCGCCGGGGATGACTGCGAGATCGATGCTGTGAGACATGCGGGTACCTTACGTGCCGTCCCACCGTCTGACACATGACGTCCACGATGCGGACGGCGTCGCTTCCTGGATCGTGGACACGGCGCTCAGGTGACGCGGCCGCGCGCCGGGACCCGAGGGATGCCGGACCCCCGAAAAGACGGGGCGTAGACGGGGGCGAAGAGGGATCAGTGACCGGTGGAGCCGCCGTTGTCACGGCGGTCGAGGGCGCGCTGGAGGGCGGCCGCGGCGTTCTGGCGGGCCTCGTCGGTGGAGCGGGCGGCGGAGTGGCGGACGCGGCGGGCGGTCTGAGCGGCCATGAGAGATCGACTCCTTGAGATCCACGATCATCCGGACGTGCGGAGATCCACGGTGAGCGAAGGTGCGTACGCGCAGGCGTACGTGCGTACGTGCGGGCGCCGGAGGGGCGGGGAGCGCCGCCGCAGGGGTTGCCTGCGCGGGGCGTCGCGCTCTGGGCCGCCATTCGCTGATGAAGCGAGACGTTCGGCTCCTACAAAGCTAGGACAGACCCTCGCACTTGTCTCCACAAATACTCGGGCTTCCTACTATCTGAGACGCGATCGTCCCGTTCGGATGGGCGCACCGCGGGGACTGCGGGGAAAGATCGCGCGCGAGGTGAGTGAACGAGGGAAGGTTGTGCGTGTTCCAGGGCGCACATTCGACGGCTCCTCGGACACGGAATGATCACGAAGTCCGCGCGAGAAGACCGATTCGATATAGATCACCCCGACATATCCCCACCCCTCTTCACTTGGGTCATGAAATGGTCAACTCGAAAGGCCTACAAGGGAGTTGACCTCACTGACGGGTCCTTCGCGTCTGTTCACGCGGGCCTCCCGACCGCCGGCACCACTGTCGGGGCGCCCGCCTGGGAGAACACCACAGGAGCCATCCGTGCGTTCTGCTTCGAGGACACACCGCGTCACCACGGCGCCGCTCGGCACCGTCACCACGACCACTCCGGTCTCCGCCCCTGCCCAGAGACCGTCCAGAGGCTGATCACTCCCGCCCCGGCGTCCCCAGCCGAGGCACCTCCCGGCCCCGGCGTCCTCCCGTACCCGGCGCTTCCCCGAATCCCGCGTCTTCCCGGGACCCAACCCGCCCCGAGCCGCCCCTTCCCGAGCCACCGCACCAGGACCTCACCCCCACCCCCGGCCCGTCCGGCGGCCCCGGCCCGTACCACCCCGCTCGTGCGCGACCCGCTCTTCCCTGCTCCCGCTTGCCCCCGCTTGCCCTTACGGAGAGGAGACACCCCATGGCCGACGAGATGGTGCGCCAAGCACAGGTCTTCGTCAATCGCGTCTATGGCAGCCGCATCGGCATGACCGTCGAGGAGAACGGTCAGACCGGTTGGAACACGATGTACGCCCTGACCCGCGCGCTCCAGTACGAGCTCGGCATCACCGCCCTGTCGAACAGCTTCGGCCCCGCCACCCTCGCGGCGCTGGCCTCGAAGTACGGCAAGATCGACGCGTCCAACGTCCCGTCCGCGGACTTCTGCCGGATCCTCCAGTCCGCCCTGTACTGCAAGGGGTACGACGGCGGCGGCATCGACGGCACGTACAGCTCCCGGGTCCAGCAGTCCGTCGCCCAGCTCAACTCCGACATGGGACTGGGCACGGTCTACCCGGGCAGCGCGCTGTGGCCGAAGGTCGTCAAGGGCCTGCTCAACATGGACGCGTACGTCACCGTCTCCGGCGGCTCCGGCGCCGTCCGGTCCGTCCAGCAGTGGCTCAACGGCCAGTACATCCTGCGCTCGGACTTCTACGCCATTCCCTGCGACGGCCACCACTCGCGCGATGTCGCCAAGTCGCTGCTCTTCGCCGTCCAGTACGAGCTCGGTATGGCGGACGGCGTCGCCAACGGCGTCTTCGGCCCCGGCACGCAGTCCGGTCTCAAGTCGCACACCCTGACGGTCGGCAGCTCCGGCAACTGGGCGCGGCTCTTCACCGGCGCGATGATCCTCAACCAGCGGTCGGTCGCCTTCGGCGACTTCACCAGCGCGGTCGCCACGGCGGTCCAGAGCTTCCAGTCCTTCGCGAAGCTCCCGGTCTCCGGCACCGGTGACTTCTCCACTTGGGCCTCCCTGCTCGTCTCCTACGGCGACCAGAACCGCAGTGGCGAGGCCTGTGACGGAGTCACCAAGATCACGGACGCCCGGGCGGCCGCGCTCAAGGCCGCCGGGGTGAAGTACATCGGCCGCTACCTCACCAACCCCAGCTCCACCTCGCTGCCCGAGAAGGCCATCCAGCCCGGCGAACTGGCCACCATCGCCGCGAACGGTCTGCGCTGCTTTCCGATCTACCAGACGTACGGCCGGGACGCCTCGGGCTTCACCTACGCGGCGGGCCGGGCCGCCGGCCAGGCCGCCGCCAACGCCGCCCTCGACCACGGCTTCAAGCCCGGCACCCGGATCTTCTTCGCCGTCGACTTCGACGCCCTCGACCATGAGGTGACATCGAATGTCCTGCCGCACTTCAAGGGCATCGTGGACGCGCTTGAGGTCGACGGCGGACGGTTCGCGATCGGCGTGTACGGGCCCCGTAACGTCTGCACCCGGGTCGGCGAGGCCGGACACTCCACCGCCTCGTTCGTCTCCGACATGTCCTCCGGCTTCTCCGGGAACTTCGGCTACCCGCTGCCCGCCGACTGGGCGTACGACCAGATCGTCACCCGCAACGTGGGGTCGGGCGCCGGTGCCATCGAGATCGACGTCGACGTCGCTTCGGGCCGGGACACCGGCCAGGGCTCCTTCGACGCCCCCCGCCCGCCGCTCCCCGACGTCGGCTTCGACGGCGGTTTCCTCAACGCGCTGCACGACGACCTCAGCCGGTACATGCGCAGCATCGGATTCGACGACGACGGCGGCTCCGGCACCGACGCCCGTCTCTTCACGCACACCCAGTGCTTCGAGACGATCATGGCGCACGACGCGCAGACCACCCAGCTCTCCCGCGCGTACGCCATGCGCAAGGCACTGATCCAGACCTCGGCGTACTGGGAGATGCGGCACTACGACCTGCTCGACCAGGCCGTGGACCACCAGGTCGCCGCGTACCACCTCACCGGCATCGGGCTGGTCAAGGACTCGTCGACCGGGATCGCGCAGATCAGCGGGAACGTCGGCATCCGCGCCTGGAACTACGGCATCGCGCAGGGCTTCGTCACCGGGACTCCCACCGACCCGTCCAAGGACGGTGACATCTGGGAGATGTGGCAGAAGATCAACAAGGACAACGCCTTCTCCATGCGGACCGTGCCGCTCATCCACCTGTGGGGCGTCGTGGGCAAGCCCGGCGGCGGCAACCCGCCGTCCGGCGAGACCGTGCTGCGCCCCATGAGCCTGGACTACACCGAGGGGGAGATCTTCGAGATCATCCGCCGCTACCAGGGATGGGGCACCCAGGCCGAGACCGACGCCGGAAAGCGGATGGGGCTCTACCACATCTTCGAGAAGTACAACAATCTCGTCCGCCAGCTCGCCGCCGGATGAGGTAGGCCGATGACCACCTCGTACCCCGCCGCCCTGCCGCTTCTGCTCGGCATCGCCATCGCCGCCCTGGCCGCCTTCGGCCTGGCCGGATACGGCTTCCCGGCGATCGGCAGGGGCGGGCCCGGGGGCGTGGCGCGCGGCGGCGCCGCGCTCGCCGGCGCCGCCGCCGCCTCGGCCTGGGTCTGGGGCCTCGTGTCGCTCTTCCGCGACGAGAGCGGCACCGCCCAGGCCTGCCAGGACGCGAATCCCTCGCTGTACGGGCAGGTGGGCTCCTTCGAGGTGTCCTACCTGCCGCCCGCGCTCGACTGCCGGCTGGCGTCCGGCGGCTCGTACGCGGCGGCCGTCCCCGGGGCCGTGACGCCGCTGATGACGGGCTGCGCGGTGATCGCGGCGACCCTCGCCCTGATCGCCGTCGCCGAGCACCGCCGTACCGCCGCGGCCGGGCGCCCCACGCCTGCCCCGCCTTCCAGGCAGCCCGCCAAGCAGCCTTCCGAGCACTCCGAGAACCCTGAGAAGAGGACCACGTGAGCGCCACTCCCGCCTCCCCGCTGTCCCGCCGAGGCCTCCTGCTGCGCGCCGCCGCCGTCGCGACCGCGGCAGCGGCCCTTCCGTACGCCGAGGCCCTGGCCTCCCCTGCGTACGCCGCCGAGCCCCGCACCTACACCTTCCCCGAGGCCGTCCGCGCGGGCGTCGCCCGGGCAAAGGCACGCAACGAGCGACTGCTCACCGGGGCCCGCTCGGCGGGCGGCTGGCCCATGGAGACCGCCGCCGACCAGGGCGGTTCCATCGCCACCCGCCCCGTGCCCGGCACGCCGCTCGCCGGCCTCCAGCTCCGCTCCGGCGCGCCCGAGTCCGTCCTGGTGCACCTCGTGCGGCGTTTCCACTACGAGATCGCGGCGCTCCAGCCCGGCGAGGCCGTCGGCTGGAGTGCTCCGGCCGGACTCCGGGGCACCGCGCGCGCTCTGGCCTCCGGCACCGCCGTCCGGATCCGTCCCGGGCACTACCCGCCCGGGACGGAGGGCGGGTTCTTCCCCGTCGAACTCGCGGTCCTGCGCGACATCCTCGCCGAGCTCGGTGGAGTGGTGCGGTGGGGCGGCGACGACCGGAACGTCGACGAGTCCCTCTTCTATCTCACCGTCGGTCCTGACGACGCCAAGCTGGCCTCGGTCGCCGAACGGATCCGGGTGGGCGCGCCCACTTCCGGACAGAGCGCCGGCGTCCTGGTCGACGTCCACGACCAGCGCCGCCGCGCGGCCGCCGACGCCCTCGCGCGCCGCCAGAAGAACGCGGTCTGAAGAACGCGGCCCGGAACCCGCACGCCCGCAACCCGTACGGGTGACCCCTGAAGAGTGTCTCCCGTACGGGTGACCCCTGAAGAAGATGCCCTGAGGGATCTCCCCCCATGGAAACCGCCCCCGTCCTCGGTTGGGGGACCGGGGAAGGGGGCGGTGTCAGGGGCCGGGCCGCACGCGCGAGGCGGCGGCCCGGAAGAGGGCTGGTCAGCCCATGTGCGGGTAGCCGTACTCGGTCGGCGAGACCAGGCTCTCCTTGATGGCGCGGGTCAGCGTCCAGCGCATCAGGTTCTGCGGGGCGCCGGCCTTGTCGTTGGTGCCCGACGCGCGGCCGCCACCGAAGGGCTGCTGGCCGACGACGGCACCGGTCGACTTGTCGTTGATGTAGAAGTTGCCGGCCGCGAAGCGCAGCTTCTCCATCGTGTACGCGGCGGCGGCGCGGTCACCGGAGATGACGGAGCCGGTGAGGGCGTAGTCCGAGACCGACTCCATCTGGGTCAGCATCTCGTCGTACTTGTCGGCAGAGCTGTCGTCGTATACGTGGATCGCGAGGATCGGACCGAAGTACTCGGTCGTGAAGACCTCGTTCTCCGGGTCGGAGCACTCGATGACGGTCGGGCGGACGAAGTAGCCGACCGAGTCGTCGTAGGTGCCACCGGCGACGATCGTGCAGGTCTCGTCAGCCTTGGCACGGTCGATCGCGGCCTTGTTCTTGGCGAACGAACGGTCGTCGATGACGGCGCCGATGAAGTTCGACAGGTCGGTGACGTCACCCATGGTGATGCCGTCGACCTCGGCCGCGAACTCCTCCTTGAACCCGTCGTTCCAGATGGAGGCCGGGATGTACGCACGCGAGGACGCGGAGCACTTCTGGCCCTGGAACTCGAAGGAACCGCGGGTCAGGGCGGTCTTCAGGACGGCACGGTCGGCGCTCGGGTGGGCGACGACGAAGTCCTTGCCACCGGTCTCGCCGACGATCCGCGGGTACGAGCGGTAGTTCTCGATGTTGTTGCCGACCGTCTTCCACAGGTGCTGGAAGGTCTTGGTCGAGCCGGTGAAGTGGATACCGGCCAGGTCGCGGTGGTTCAGGGCCACCTCGGAGACGGCGATGCCGTCACCGGTCACCAGGTTGATGACACCCTTCGGCAGACCGGCCTCCTCCAGGAGCTCCATGAGGAGCACGGCGGAGTGGGTCTGGGTCGGGGACGGCTTCCAGACGACCACGTTGCCCATGAGGGCCGGGGCGGTCGGCAGGTTGCCGGCGATGGCCGTGAAGTTGAACGGCGTGATCGCGTAGACGAAGCCCTCGAGCGGGCGGTGGTCCAGACGGTTCCAGACGCCCGGCGCGTTCGCCGGCGGCTGCTCGGCCAGGATCTGGCGGGCGTAGGACACGTTGAAGCGCCAGAAGTCGACGAGCTCGCACGGGGTGTCGATCTCGGCCTGCTGGGCGGTCTTCGACTGGCCGAGCATGGTGGACGCGGCCAGCGTCTCGCGCCACGGGCCGGCCAGCAGCTCGGCGGCACGCAGGATGATCGCGGCGCGGTCGTCGAAGGACATCGCGCGCCACGCCGGGGCGGCGGCCAGGGCGGCGTCGATCGCGTCCTGGGCGTCCTGCTGGGTGGCACCGCGCAGGGTACCGAGGACGGCCTTGTGGTTGTGCGGCTGGACGACCTTGAACTCGTCGCCGCCGCCCATGCGCTTGACGCCACCGATGGTCATCGGGAGGTCACGCGGGTTGTCGGCCAGCTCCTTGAGCTTGACCTCCAGGCGCGCGCGCTCGGGAGAGCCGGGGGCGTAGCCGTGCACCGGCTCGTTGACGGGAGTGGGGACCTGGGTTACAGCGTCCATGTCTCTCGGGACTCCTTCAAAGAGGTAGTGGGCTCAGCCCTTGGTGAGGATGGAGCGGACGAAGAAGAGCAGGTTGGCCGGCTTCTCCGCCAGACGGCGCATGAAGTAGCCGTACCAGTCGGTGCCGTACGCGGTGTAGACACGCATCCGGTGACCCTCGGCCGCCAGCCGGTTCTGCTCCTCGGTGCGGATGCCGTAGAGCATCTGGAACTCGTACTCGTCCAGCTTGCGGCCGGCCTTCCGGGCCAGCTCCTGGGCGATGGAGATCAGGCGCGGGTCGTGGGACCCGATCATCGGGTAGCCCTCGCCGTCCATCAGGATCTTCATGATCCGGACGTACGCCTTGTCGATCTCCGCCTTGTCCTGGATGGCGACCGACTCGGGCTCCTTGTAGGCACCCTTCACGATACGCACCCGGGAGCCGGCGGCGGCGAGGCGGCGGGCGTCCTCCTCGGTACGGAAGAGGTAGGCCTGGATGACACAGCCGGTCTGCGGGAAGTCCTTCCGCAGCTCCTCGTGGATGGCGAACATCGAATCGAGGGTGGTGTGGTCCTCGGCGTCGAGGGTGACCGTGGTGCCGATCTCGGCGGCGGCCGCGACGACCGGGCGGACGTTCGCGAGGGCCAGCTCGTGGCCGTTCTCCAGGGACTGGCCGAACATCGACAGCTTGACCGACATCTCGGCGCGGGCGCCGAGGCCGAGGTCCTTCAGCTTGCCGATCAGCTCGAGGTAGGCGTCACGGGCGGCGTAGGACTGCTCGACGGTGGTGATGTCCTCACCGACGACGTCGAGGGTGATCTCCAGGCCGCGGGCGGACAGGTCCCGCACGATCGGGACCACGTCGTTCACCGTCTCACCGGCGATGAAGCGTGCCACGACCTGCTTGGTCCCGGGGGCGGCCGAAACGAAACGGCGCATTTTGTCGCTGCGCGACGCGGCGAGGATCACGGGAGCCAGCACGAGGCACCTCCAAAGGCAAGGGTGACGAATGTGCCGTACCCGATCTTTGCGAATCGCCGGGAACAGCACGAAGAACCACTCTGAAACCTATGGACCACTCGTGTCGGCCGCCATCTACAGCTGTCACGCATCCATGACCACGCGCTTGGACATCTGTCTGAAATATGACGCCCACGGTGCGAGAATGGCGCCGTGAAGGGCGATTACCAGGAGCTGGTGGACGAGATCTCGACACTGCTCGACACCCCGGCGACCCTGGAGAACCGCGATTTCGGGCTGATCGCCTTCGGCGCGCACGACAGCGACGACGACAGCGCCATGGACCCGGTCCGCACCCGGTCGATCCTCACCAAGAAGTCCAGCCCGGCGGTCCGCGCCTGGTTCGAGGGCTTCGGGATCACCCGGGCGACCGGCCCGGTGCGGATCCCGGCCACCCCGGACGCGGGCGTCTACCGGGACCGGATCTGTCTGCCCGTACGCCACCGGGGCGTGGCCCTCGGTTACGTGTGGCTGCTCGACGCCGAGCCGGGCCCCTCCCCCGAACGGCTCAGCGCCGCGATGGACGTCGCGGCCCGGATCGGCGATCTGCTGGCCGCCGAGGAACGGGCCGGGGCCGACGTCTCCCGGGAGCTGCGGACCACTCTGACGGCGCAGCGCGGCCGGCCGTACGACACGGCGGTGGCCGCCCTGCGCACGGCGCTCGGCCCGGACGGGGACGGGCTGCACGCGCTGGTCTGCCTCGCGCCCTGGCCCGGCGAGGACTCCCCCTCGCCCCGGTCCGTCCCGGCCGCCTCGGCCCTGTGCACGGTGCCGTGGACCCCGCCGGGCGGTCTGCTCACCGGTGGTCCGGCCGCCCACGGACCCGACGGACCGGCCGACCCCACCGGACCCGCGCCGGGCGCCCCGGCGGGACGCGCGCTCGCCGTGCTCGTACGTCTGAGAGCGGCCGACAACCTCTCCCCCGCCGCCACCGCGGCCGGCCGGCTGCGCACCGCCGCGGGTGACGCCGCCGGGATGGCCGGGATCGCCGCGCCCCGGCGGGGGCTCGCGGACCTCGACGTCTCGTGGCGCGAGGCGTCCTCGGCCGCCCGCGCGGCGACCGCGCATCCGCACCTCGGGCCGCTCGCCGAGTGGTCGGCCATCGGCCCGTACCGGATGCTCACCGCGCTCCCCCGGACCGGGCCCGACCCGGTGGTGCGCGCCCTGCTCGCCCCAGCCCATATCGAGCTGGCGCGCACGGCCGAGGCGTTCCTCGACCACGCGGGACAGGCGGGGCGGACGGCGACCGCGCTCGGGATCCACCGCCAGACCTTGTACTACCGGCTGGCACGGGTCGAACAGCTGACTGGTCTCGACCTCGACGAGGGCGAGGACCGGCTGCTGCTGCACATGGCGCTCAAGGCGGCCCGGCTCTGACGACCCTCCGTCGCACCCTGCCGCCGTGCCCGGCTGCCGCACCCGGCCGAAGGGGCCGGGCACGGCGGCTGCGGGATCAGCGAAAAACGGGAGCCGCGAACGAGCAGGTCAGACCAGGTTGACCGAGCTGGCCGCGGCGGCGCCGATCGCCTCCGAGATCTCGGCGAGCACGCCCGCCGGGACGCTGTCGTCGACCGAGAGCACGACCAGCGCCTCGCCGCCCTCCTCGGTACGGGAGACCTGCATGCCCGCGATGTTCAGCCCGGCCTCGCCGAGGATCCGGCCGACGGTGCCGACGACTCCCGGACGGTCGTCGTAGCGCAGCACCAGCATGTGGTCGGCGAGCGCCAGGTCGACGTCGTAGTCACCGACGGCGACGATCTTCTGGAGGTGCTTCGGGCCGGCGAGCGTGCCGGAGACCGAGACCTCCTGGCCGCCGGCGAGGGTGCCGCGCACGGTGACCATGTTGCGGTGGTCGGGCGACTCGGAGCTGGTGGTCAGGCGCACCTCGACGCCGCGCTCCTGCGCGAACAGCGGAGCGTTGACGTACGACACGGTCTCGTCGACCACGTCCTCGAACACGCCCTTGAGCGCGGAGAGTTCGAGCACCTTGACGTCGTGCTGGGTGATCTCGCCGTACACCTCGACGTCGAGCCGGACGGCGACCTCGCCGGTCAGCGCGGTGAAGATGCGGCCGAGCTTCTCGGCCAGCGGCAGACCCGGCTTCACGTCCTCGGCGATGACGCCGCCCTGGACGTTGACCGCGTCCGGGACCAGCTCGCCGGCGAGCGCGAGGCGCACCGACTTGGCGACGGCGATGCCGGCCTTCTCCTGGGCCTCGTCGGTGGAGGCGCCCAGGTGCGGGGTGCAGACGACCTGGTCGAGCTCGAAGAGCGGGGAGTCCGTGCAGGGCTCCTTGGCGTACACGTCGAGGCCTGCGC
Source organism: Streptomyces sp. NPDC048718 (assembly GCF_043198875.1). NCBI lineage: Bacteria > Bacillati > Actinomycetota > Actinomycetes > Kitasatosporales > Streptomycetaceae > Streptomyces > Streptomyces sp. NPDC048718. The sequence continues at coordinate 380,212 of NZ_JBICVG010000004.1, read as the reverse complement.
CGGCGACCCGGCCTTCCTTGATCGCCGCGTACAGCGCGGCCTCGTCGACGATGCCGCCGCGGGCGGCGTTGACGATGCGGACACTCGGCTTGACCTTGCGCAGCGCCTCGTCACCGATGAGACCGAGGGTCTCCGGGGTCTTCGGCAGGTGGACGGTGACGAAGTCGGCGACTTCGAGCAGCTCGTCCAGGGAGAGCAGCTTGACGCCCATCTGGGCGGCGCGGGCGGGCTGCACATAGGGGTCGTACGCGACGACCTTCATGCCGAAGGCCGACATGCGCTGGGCGACCAGGACGCCGATGCGGCCGAGGCCGACGACGCCGAGGGTCTTCTCGCTCAGCTCGACACCCGTGTACTTCGAGCGCTTCCACTCGCCGTTCTTCAGCGCCGTGTTCGCCTGCGGGATGTTGCGGGCGGTGGCGAGGAGCAGACCGCAGGCCAGCTCGGCGGCGGTGACGATGTTGGAGGTCGGGGCGTTGACGACCATCACGCCGGCCTTGGTGGCGGCGGAGACGTCGACGTTGTCCAGGCCGACCCCGGCGCGGGCGACGACGCGCAGCTTCTTCGCGGCCGCGATGGCCTCCGCGTCGACCTTGGTGGCCGAACGGACGAGGATGGCGTCGACATCGGCGATCGCGGGGAGCAGCTCGGCGCGGTCGGCGCCGTTGCAGTGCCGGATCTCGAAGTCCGGTCCGAGTGCGTCGACGGTGGCGGGCGACAGCTCTTCAGCGATGAGTACGACGGGTTTCGAGCTCACGTGAGTCCTCACAAGGGCAGTGCGGACGGCCGTCCCGACGGCCGAAGCGGTGGAGGGGGCTTGCCGCGTGGAAGCGCACGACGCTGTGGGCTGGACGCGATGTTGTTGTGCAGTGTAGGTGGTGCGCCGGAAGGTCTTGTACGCCGCGTTGGAAGGATCACCCGTCCGTGGTTGGCCGGGGTGTCCAAGCGCCGTACGGGGCGGGCAACCTGGGCCGTACGGGGTCCGGCGCGGCCCATCCGGGACACGGCTCGACCCCGTACGGGACATGCCGAGCGCGGGCCGGACACACGGTCCGGCCCGCGCCCAGAAGGCTTACGCCTCGTCGTTCACCCAGCTCATGAGCTTGCGCAGCTCCTTGCCGGTGGTCTCCAGGAGGTGCTGCTCGTCCTGGGTCTTGTACTCGTTGTACTTCTTCAGACCGCCGTGGTACTCGTCCATCCAGTTCTTGGCGAAGGTGCCGTCCTGGATCTCCGCGAGGACCTGCTTCATCTCGGCCTTGGTGGCGTCGGTGATGATCCGCGGGCCGGTGATGTAGTCGCCCCACTCGGCGGTCTCGGAGACGGACCAGCGCATCTTCTCCAGGCCGCCCTCGTACATGAGGTCCACGATCAGCTTCAGCTCGTGCAGGCACTCGAAGTAGGCGATCTCCGGCTGGTAGCCGGCCTCGACCAGGGTCTCGAAGCCCGCCTTGACCAGGGCGCTGGCGCCGCCGCACAGCACGGCCTGCTCGCCGAAGAGGTCGGTCTCGGTCTCCTCGGTGAAGGTGGTCTTGATGACACCGGCGCGGGTGCCGCCGATGGCCTTGGCGTACGACAGGGCCAGGGCGAAGGCGTTGCCGGTGGCGTCCTGCTCGACGGCGGCGATCGCCGGGACGCCGCGGCCTTCCTCGTACTGACGGCGGACCAGGTGGCCCGGGCCCTTCGGGGCGACGAGGGCGACGTCCACGCCGGCCGGGGGCTTGATGAAGCCGAAGCGGACGTTGAAGCCGTGCGCGAAGAAGAGGGCGTCGCCGTCCTTCAGGTTCGGCGCGATGGACTCCTCGTAGACCTTGGCCTGGATCGGGTCCGGGATCAGGATCATGATCAGGTCGGCCTCGGCGGCGGCCTCGGCCGGGGTGACGACGCGCAGGCCCTGCTCCTCGGCCTTGGCCTTGGACTTCGAGCCCTCGTGCAGGCCGACGCGGACGTCGACGCCCGAGTCACGCAGCGACAGCGCGTGGGCGTGGCCCTGGCTGCCGTATCCGATCACCGCGACCTTGCGGCCCTGGATGATGGACAGGTCGGCGTTGTCGTCGTAGAACAGCTCGGCCACTGGGGGTCTCCTTGAGGTGCTGGTGATGCGTCCCACCGTACGGTGCGGCGCGGAAGGTCGGGGTGCCGGGTCTTGCCTGGTCGGCCGCCTGATGACAGCGGCGGCCGGGGCCTTTTGACGGCATGACACGCGGCGGTTGTGCCGGGTACCGCGGAAGGGTCAGGCGCTGCGGTCGTGGGCCCGCAGGGACCGGTCGGTGATGGACCGGGCGCCGCGCCCTATGGCGATGGTGCCGGACTGGACGAGTTCCTTGATGCCGAACTGGTCCAGCATCTTGAGCATCGCTTCGAGCTTGTCACCCGAACCGGTGGCCTCGATGGTGACCGCCTCCGGCGACACGTCGACGGTCTTCGCGCGGAAGAGTTCGACGATCTCGACGATCTGGGAGCGGGTCTCGTTGTCGGCGCGGACCTTCACCAGGACGAGCTGGCGCTGGATCGCGGCGCCGGGCTCGAGTTCGACGATCTTGAGGACGTTGACCAGCTTGTTGAGCTGCTTCGTCACCTGCTCAAGGGGCAGGTCCTCGACACTGACCACGATGGTGATGCGGCTGATGTCGGGGTGTTCGGTGACACCGACCGCGAGCGAGTCGATGTTGAAGCCTCGTCGGGAGAACAAGGCGGCGATCCGGGCGAGGATGCCGGGGGTGTTCTCGACCAGGACGGAGAGCGTGTGCTTGGTGGACATGGTGGGGATCTCTTCCTGTCTTCCGGTTCGCTCTGCCGTCAGTCGTCCGCGCCGTCGCCGAAGTCGGGGCGCACCCCGCGGGCGGCCATGACCTCGTCGTTGGACGTGCCGGCGGCGACCATCGGCCAGACCTGCGCGTCCTGGTGGACGATGAAGTCGATCACGACGGGGCGGTCGTTGATGGCGTTCGCCTCGGCGATCACCCGGTCGAGGTCGGCCGGGTCCTCGCAGCGCAGCGCGACACAGCCCATGGCCTCGGACAGCTTGACGAAGTCCGGGACGCGGGTGCCCTTGGCCGCCGGGTCGACGTTGTCGGGGCCGGAGTGCAGCACGGTGTTGGAGTAGCGCTGGTTGTAGAACAGGGTCTGCCACTGGCGGACCATCCCGAGCGCGCCGTTGTTGATGACGGCGACCTTGATCGGGATGTTGTTCAGGGCGCAGGTGGTGAGCTCCTGATTGGTCATCTGGAAGCAGCCGTCGCCGTCGATCGCCCAGACGGTGCGCTCGGGCATGCCGGCCTTGGCGCCCATGGCGGCGGGGACGGCGTAGCCCATCGTCCCGGCGCCGCCGGAGTTGAGCCAGGTGGCGGGCTGCTCGTAGCCGATGAAGTGGGCGGCCCACATCTGGTGCTGGCCGACACCGGCGGCGAAGATGGTGCCCTCGGGGGCGAGTTCGCCGACCCGCTGGATGACCTGCTGCGGCGACAGGCTGCCGTCCTTCGGCAGGTCGTAGCCGAGCGGGTAGGTCTCGCGCCAGCGTGCGAGGTCGCTCCACCAGGCGGTGCAGTCGCCCTTGTTGCCCTCGGCGTGCTCGGCCTGGACGGCCTGGACCAGGTCGGCGATGACCTCGCGGGCGTCGCCCACGATCGGGACGTCGGCGGCGCGGTTCTTGCCGATCTCGGCCGGGTCGATGTCGGCGTGGACGATCTTGGCATACGGGGCGAAGCTGTCCAGCTTGCCGGTGACGCGGTCGTCGAAGCGGGCGCCGAGGGCAACGATCAGGTCGGCCTTCTGCAGCGCGGTGACGGCGGTGACCGAACCGTGCATGCCCGGCATGCCGACGTGCAGCGGGTGGCTGTCGGGGAACGCGCCGAGCGCCATCAGGGTGGTGGTGACGGGGGCGTTGGTGAGCTCCGCCAGGACCTTCAGCTCGGCGGTCGCGCCGGCCTTGATGACACCGCCGCCGACATACAGGACGGGTCGCTTGGCGGCGCTGATCAGCTTGGCGGCCTCGCGGATCTGCTTGGCGTGCGGCTTGGTGACGGGGCGGTAGCCCGGCAGGTCCAGCTGCGGCGGCCAGCTGAAGGTGGTCTTCGCCTGGAGGGCGTCCTTGGCGATGTCGACGAGGACGGGGCCCGGGCGGCCGGTGGAGGCGATGTGGAAGGCCTCGGCGATCGTCTTCGGGATGTCCTCGGCGCGGGTGACCAGGAAGTTGTGCTTCGTGATCGGCATCGTGATGCCGCAGATGTCGGCTTCCTGGAAGGCGTCGGTGCCGATGGCGTGCGAGGCGACCTGACCGGTGATCGCGACCAGCGGGACGGAGTCCATGTGGGCGTCGGCGATCGGGGTGACCAGGTTGGTGGCGCCGGGGCCGGAGGTGGCCATGCAGACGCCGACCTTGCCGGTGGCCTGGGCGTAGCCGGTGGCGGCGTGGCCCGCGCCCTGCTCGTGACGGACCAGGATGTGGCGCACCCGGCGCGAGTCCATCATCGGGTCGTACGCCGGCAGGATCGCTCCGCCCGGAATGCCGAAGACGGTGTCGGCCCCTACTTCCTCGAGAGAGCGAATGAGGGACTGCGCACCCGTGACGTGCTCGACGGGGGTGGCGGTCGGTGCGCCGTGACGGGTCCGCGGCTGCGGATGGTGCCCGGTGGCCTGCTCGGTCATCAGCAATCTCTTCTCGAAGCAGAGGGTTTGTGCGAGGTGTCTTGCGGGGGTTTGAGACGACTTCGGGGTGAGCCAGTGCAACAAAAAACCCCTCGTGCCGGGAGGCAAGCGAGGGGAGCGCGTCGGTGTTGTGTCAGGAGGCCTTTCGCAGGCCTTCCTCAGCCGACGCGCTGTCCAAGTACGAGAATTCGGGTGCGCATGTCACTGACCCTCCCCCCGGCGCACGGTTACTGTCAAGTGGGTGGGATGGGCGTCTCATCATGTGAGCGGAGCGAGGGTCCGTTTCCGGCGGTCACGGGGACTCCCGCCTCCGCTGCCACCGGCAGCGGGTAGCCGCCCCTGACCAGGGCACGGCGCAGCCGGTACTCGTCGAGCGGGCCGGCGAAGGCGGCGCCCTGGGCGTGGGTGCACCCCATGGCGCGCAGGGCGAGCACCTGCTCGGGCTGGTCCACGCCCTCGGCGACGGACTGCATCCCGAGATCGCCGGCGATCCGCAGCAGGCCGCTGGTGATCTTGCGCAGTCTGGCCGATTCCACGATGCCCTCGACGAGGTTGTGGTCGATCTTGAGGATGTCGACGGGGAGGCCGCGCAGGGCGTCGATGGCGGCATGTCCGCTGCCGAAGCCGTCCAGGGCGATCCGGACGCCGAGGCGGCGCAGGGCGGCCAGGCGCTGTTCCAGTTCGGCGAAGGCGACCCGGGGGTCCCTCAGGTCCCTGGGGCCTTGGGGGTCGCAGTCGGCGAGCTCGACGATCAGGGCGCCGGAGGGCAGCTTGTGCCGGGCCAGCAGGGCTTCCACGGTGCCGAGCGGCATGGACCGGTCGAGCAGCCTGCGGGCGGTGAGCCGGACGGTGACGGGGGTGCGGTGGCCGCTGCTCACCCGGTCGGCGGCCTGCTCGACGGCTTCCCGCAGCAGCCAGTGGCCGAGTTCGGCGGTGCGTTCGCCGTCGTCGGAAGCGCGCAGAAACTCGGCGGGGGTGAACAGGATGCCCTGGGTGGAGCGCCAGCGGGCCTGGGCGGCGACGGCGGCGATCCGGCCGGTGGCGAGGTCGACCACGGGCTGGTGCAGCAGGGCGAACTCGCCGTCGTGCAGGGCGGTGCGCAGCCGGGTGGCCAGTTCGGTTCGGCGTTCCACCTCGGCCTGCATCTGCGGGGCGTACAGCTCGACCCGGTTCTTGCCGGCCGCCTTGGCCCGGTACATGGCCAGGTCGGCGTTGCGCAGCAGGTCCCCGGAGCCGACGCCGGGGTCGGCGAAGGCCACGCCGATGGAGGCGGCGACCCGCACCTCGGCGCCGCCGCCGACGCGGTACGGCTGGGACAGCGTGACGCGCAGCCGGTCGGCGATCTCGTGGACCCGGTGTTCGCGGGCGGACCGCTCGTGGGTGCCGTCGCCGAGGATGAGCGCGGCGAACTCGTCGCCGCCGAGCCGGGCGGCGGTGTCCCCGGCGCGTACGGAGTCCTGGAGGCGGCGGGCGGCCTGGACGAGCAGGTCGTCGCCGGCTTGGTGGCCGAGGCGGTCGTTGACGGCCTTGAAGCCGTCGAGGTCGATGAAGAGCACGGCGGTGCCGGGGTCGGTGGCGCGCCGCCCGCTGAGCGCGCCGCGGACCCGGTCGGTGAACAGCGCCCGGTTGGGCAGACCGGTGAGCGGGTCGTGCTCGGCGTTGTGGCGCAACTGGGCCTGGAGCCGGACGCGTTCGGTGACGTCACGGCTATTGAAGAGCAGACCGCCCTGGTGGCGGTTGACGGTGGACTCCACGTTGAGCCAGCTGCCGCCGCCGGAGCGGAAGCGGCACTCGATGCGGGTGGTGGGCTCCTCGGCGGGGGCGGCGGCGAGGAACCGGCGCACCTCGTGGACGACGGCGCCGAGGTCCTCGGGGTGGATGAGGGAGGCCAGCGCGGAGCCGACCAGTTCCTCGGCCTCGCGCCCGTAGACCCCGGCCGCGGCGGGGCTGACGTAGCGCAGCACTCCGGAGGGCGCGGCGATCATGATGACGTCGCTGGAGCCCTGCACGAGAGACCGGAAGTGGTTCTCCTTCTGGGCCAGTTCATGGGTGAGGGCGATGTTGTCGACCAGCATGATCGCCTGGCGGACGACGAGCGCGAGGACGACCGCGCAGCCGGTGAGGACGACGACGCGGTCCACCCGGCGGCCCTCGACCACGTTGTACAGGATGCTCAGGGTGCAGACGGCGGCGGCGAGGTACGGGGTGAGCGCGGCGAACGGGCGGCTGCGCGGACCGCGGGGCCGCGGGGCGGGCGGGGGCACGGGGGCGCGGTGCGCCTCGGCGGCGCGGCGGGCACCCCAGGGCGCGTAGGCGAGCAGCAGGGAGCCGGCGAACCAGCCGGCGTCCAGGAGCTGGCCGGAGCTGTAGTGCTCGCGCAGCAGCGGCGAGGTGAACAGGGCGTCGCACAGCACGGTGAGCGCCAGGGCGGCGATGGCGGTGTTGACCGCCGAGCGGTTCAGGTGCGAGCGGCGGAAGTGCAGGGCGAGCACCATGCTGACCAGGACGATGTCGAGCAGCGGGTACGCGAGGGAGAGCGCGGCCCGGGTGACGCTCTCGCCCGGCAGATAGGCCGTGTGCGCGAGCGCGAGGCTCCACGACAGGGTGAGCAGCGAGCCGCCGATCAGCCAGGAGTCGAGGCCGAGGCAGACCCATCCGGCCCGGGAACGGGGCCGTTGGGCGAGGACGAGCAGGCCGACGATGGCGGGCGGTGCGAAGAGTAAGAAGCAGAGGTCGGCCAGGGAGGGGCTCGGCACCGGGCGGTCGAGGACGACCTCGTACCAGCCCCAGACGCCGTTGCCGACGGCGGCCATGAACGAGGAGACGGCGAAGAGCAGCCAGGCGGGGCGGACACCCCGGTGGGGATGCTGGAGGCGGGCGTAGAGCAGGCAGGAGACCGTGGCGGCGAGCGCGGCGGCGCTCAGTCCGAAGTCGCCCATGACGACCGCCAGTTCGGCCGAGCCCCAGCCGAGGGCCGCGCCGGTCGCGTATCCCCCGCAGATCAGCCCGAGGCCGATCTGGGCGAGCACCGCGCCGAGGCCGGGACCGGAGCGGGCGGCCTTGCCGGGCGGTCCGCCGACGCCTTCGGGGTCTTGGGGGTCTTGGGGGTCTTGGGGGCCTTCGTGAGCGGCGCCATGGGGCCGATCGGCATGACCGGTGCGACCGGCGCGATCGCCCGGGTCGGTGAAGTCCGTGAAGCCGGTGAAGTCGGGGTAGCCGGCCGGGCCGAACCGGTCGTCGGGGTCGGGGTGGCCGATCCACGGAGCGTGTCCGGCCGCGTCGACGGCACCCTTGGCGCCGGCCGTGCCTTCGGCGAGCGCCCCGGCGATCATCGCCCACCCCCGCGTCTCACCCGGGTGCTGCCGCACCCTTTGACCTCCGCCGCCCTCGTCCGCTCCGGCGGCCGTGTGCCCGCCGCGCGGGGCGGGCACGCCGCGAGTGAGCGCGGAGCGGCTCGCCTCGGCGTCCGGCCACGCCAGGGCGGCATGACCACCGCCCGAGGCGCAGTCGCAGCCGCATCCGCAGACGCAGCCCCGGTCCACACGGGCGGCGTCACCGGGGCCGTCGGCGGCCCCGGGCGGCGGCGCTCCACCCGCCGCGGGGCGGATGCACACACAGGTCCCCGCCCCCTCGGCCGCGCGGGGGGCCGGGAGGGCGATGCGGTATGAGAGGGCGGCCGGCGGCGGCATCGCGGCACCGGACCGGCGGTCGTCCGTCCGTACGTCATCCGTCGCCCCCCTCGGAATCTGATGTCCCGTCACGTCACTCCCCAGCGTCCGCTCGTACTCGACGCAGTCCCCCGCTCCGGGACCATACACCAGGTTCGTCACTCAGGGACAGGGTCGCAGTACTCTCCGTGACGGCCTGGGGGTGGCGCGATGCGCACGCGGGGGCGCACGCCGTCGCAGCGCCCTGCGGGGGGTGCCGTGCCGATCATGCCCAGCTCGCGCGGTCGCCAAGACACCCCCAATCGGGCGACTCAGGTCGTGAGGACGACGTTCACCGGCTCCTCGCCCGCCGCGAAGCGGGTGAGCTGGGCCGCGAGCAGCCGCTTGGCGCGCGGCATGAAAGCGGAGGTGGAGCCCCCCACATGCGGGGTGACCAGGACACCCGGCGCGTGCCACAGCGGGTGTCCGGCGGGCAGCGGCTCCGGGTCGGTGACGTCCAGGGCGGCCGTGATCCGGCCCGCCTCGACCTCCTTCAGGAGCGCCTCGGTGTCCACCACCGGCCCACGCGCCACGTTGACGAGCAGCGCGCCGTCCTTCATCCGGCCGAGGAAGGCCGCGTCGGCAAGGTGCCTGGTCTGCGGGGTGAGCGGCGTGGACAGCACGACGACATCGGCCTGCGGGAGCAGTTCCGGCAGGTCGTCCAGGGCGTGCACCGGTCCGTGCTCCCCCATGCGCGGGGAACGTGCGACGCGCACCACCCGCGCACACTCGAAGGGCGTGAGCCGGTCCTCGATCGCGGCACCGATGGAGCCGTACCCAACAATCAGAACTGTTTTGTCGGCGAGGGCGGGGTAGAAGCCTGACCGCCACTCCTCCGCGTCCTGGCCTCGAACGAAGCCGGGGATGCCGCGCAGCGAGGCGAGTATGAGGGCGAGCGTCAGTTCGGCCGTGCTGGCCTCGTGGACACCCTTCGCGTTGCAGAGCCGGACGCCGGACGGCAGCATTCCGATTCCGGGGGTCACATGGTCGATGCCCGCCGACAACGTCTGCACGACGCGGACCCGGCTCATCCCGGACAGCGGGCGCACCGCGATCTTCTCGCCCTTCATGTACGGCACGACATAAAAGGCGCAGTTCGCCGGATCACCGGGAAGATCCGGTCCGCCGTCCCAGAAAAGGTAGTTCAGGCCGGACACGCCCGGTTCGGGGAGTCCGTCGATCTCGTCGGCGGGAATCGGAAGCCATACGTCCACGGGAGTCTCATGCACAGTCATGACCGGGAGGCTATGCGAAGAATCCCGCACGTCATTGGTTACTTTGGGGGACGGCACAGGGAGGGGTACCGGCAAGTGGAGCGCAGGACGATCGGGGCGACGGCGCTCGGTGTGGGTGCGGTGGGCCTCGGATGCATGCCGATGAACTGGGCGTACAGCGCCTCCCAGCGGCGTGGCGACCTCTCGCTGCGGACGGTGCACGCGGCGCTGGACGCCGGGGTGAACCTGCTCGACACGGCCGACATGTACGGGCCCTTCACCAATGAACTGCTGCTGGGCCGGGTGCTGCGACAGCGCCGGGCGGACGCCTTCGTGTCCACGAAGTGCGGGCTGCTCGTGGGCGATCAGCACGTGGTGGCCAACGGCCGGCCCGGTTATGTCCGGCGGGCCTGCGACGCCTCGCTGCGGCGGCTCCAGACGGATGTGATCGACCTCTACCAACTGCACCGGGCCGACCCCGAGGTGCCCATCGAGGAGACCTGGGGCGCCATGGCCGATCTGGTCCGGCAGGGCAAGGTCCGCGCGCTCGGGCTGTGCGCGGTCGGCGCGCGGACCACTCGCCGGCGCACCCCCGGCGGCGGCCATGCCGGAACGATCCGGCAACTGGAGCGGATCCAGCAGGTCTTCCCGGTCAGCGCGGTCGAGGCCGAGCTGTCGGTGTGGTCGCCGGAGGCGCTGGAGCGGCTGCTGCCCTGGTGTGCGGCGCGCGGGGTGGGGTTCCTCGCCGCGATGCCGCTGGGCAGCGGGTTCCTCACCGGCACCCTGACGCCGGGCGTCGGCTTCGAGGCGGACGACCCGCGCGCCCGGCACCCCCGGTTCACGGCCGAGATGATGGCCGCGAACCAGGCGGTGCCGGCGGGCCTGCGCCGGGTCGCGGCCCGGCACGGCGCCGGGGTCACCCCGGCACAGGTGGCACTCGCCTGGGTGCTCGCCCAGGGGCGGCACGTGATCCCGATCCCGGGCACCAAGCGCGAGTCGTGGGCCGTGGAGAACGCGCGCGCGGCGGAACTCGTCCTGGACGCGGCGGATCTCGCGGAGATCGCGGCGCTGCCCGTGCCCCAGGGGTCCTGGGACTGACGGCCCGGCAGCCGGGCGGACCGGACGGGCAGCACGGGCCCGGCGTCCGGGCGGGGTGCCCGCGAGCGGTGTATCAAGGAGAGAACTCCGCCGGACACCCGCCCGGAAAGGACCCGGATCATGCGCCGTGGCCTCGACCGTGGTTCCGCTGTTCTGCTCACCGCCGCCGTCGCGCTGCCGCTCCTCCTGGTGACGGGATGCTCGGCGCCCGCCGGCTCCCCCGCCACGACCCCGACGGCGCACCCGCCCGCCACCACGGCCTCGCCGCCGCCCGCCGTCGCGGTGGCCGCCACCCTCACCAAGGATCTGAAGTCCCCGTGGGGCCTGGTCGAGCTGCCGGACGGCGATCTGCTCGTCTCCTCGCGCGACGCCCGTACCGTCACCCGTGTCTCGGTCCCCGGTGGACATCACACTTCGCTCGGTGAGGTTCCCGGGGTGACTCCGGGCGGTGAGGGCGGACTGCTGGGCCTCGCGTACCGGGACGGGCAGCTGTACGCGTACCTCACCTCGGCCACCGACAACCGGATCGTCCGAATGAGGTACGGCGGCGCGGTGGGCGACCGGCTCGGGGCACCGGAGCCGGTGCTCACCGGGATCCCGAAGGGGTTCATCCACAACGGCGGACGGATCGCGTTCGGGCCGGACGGGATGCTGTACGCGGGGACGGGCGAGACCGGGAACGACGGGCTCGCCCAGGCCCGGCACTCGCTCGGCGGAAAGATCCTGCGGATGACCCCGGAGGGCCGCCCGGCACCCGGCAACCCCTTCCCGGCCTCCGTCGTCTACTCGTACGGCCACCGCAATGTGGAGGGCCTGGCCTGGGACGAGGCGGGACGCCTGTGGGCGTCGGAGTTCGGCAAGGACACCTGGGACGAGCTGAACCTCATCCTCCCCGGCCGGAACTACGGCTGGCCGCTGGTGGAGGGCAAGGCGGGGCGCGCCGGACTCGTCGACCCGGTCGCCCAGTGGCATCCGGCACAGGCGTCGCCGAGCGGGATCGCGTACGCCCGGGGCGCGATCTGGATGGCGGCGCTGCGCGGCCGGCGGCTGTGGCGGATCCCCCTCACGGGAACGGAACTCTCCGGGCAGCCCCGGGCGTTCTTCTCTCGACAGTACGGGCGGCTGCGCACGGTCCTGGTGACCGCGGACGGCCGCGGCCTGTGGCTGACCACCAGCCAGACCGACACCCGCGGCACACCACGCCCCGGGGACGACCGGATCCTGCGGCTGGAGTTCACCCGGTAGGCACTCCTGGTAACCGGCGCGGTGGGAGGAAGCGTGTTCAACGTCGCGGAGGAGTTCTTCGCTCCCGGTCGCAAGCACACGGACGACGAGCGGCAGCGTCTGGCACTCACCCGGGAGGATCTGGGTGACGCCGATCCGTACCGGGGCCCGATAGATCTCGCCTCGGGCAAGGTGACGATACGGATCCCGGCCCCGGCCGGTCCCGCCCCGGCCGCCCCGCCCGGGCATGCGGAACCGGAGCCCGAGCCGGGACCAGGATCGGATCCAGGACCGGTACCGAAATCGGATCCAGGACCGGCACCAGGGTCAGACCGGGCTCTCCAGGAGCCGCAGCCGGTGCGCCAGAGCGGCGGCCTCGCCCCGGCCGGAGACGCCGAGCTTGGCGAGGATGTTGGAGACGTGGACGCTGGCCGTCTTCGGTGAGATGTACAGGGTCTCGGCTATCTGCCGGTTGGTACGGCCCTCGGCGACCAGCCGCAGCACGTCCTGTTCGCGCGGGGTGAGCCCGAAGGTGTCGTCCTGCCCGGAGTCGGGCGCGGCGGGCGCGGCCGGCTCGCCGGTGAGCGGGGCCAGCCGGGCCCGGGCGGCGAGGAGTTCGGTGTCCTCGCGCAGCGGCTGCGCCCCGAGGCGTACGGCGGTGGTGTGGGCGTCGCGGAGCAGGGCGGCGGCCTCGTCGCGCCGGCCGCCTTCGGCGAGCAGGGCGTCGGCGAGCCGGTAGCGGACGCGGGCCAGCTCGTGGGGCCGGTCCAGGGTGGCGAAGGCGGCGGCGACCTCGGTCCAGCGGGCGGCGGTGTCGCGGCCCTCGGCGCGGGCGAGTTCGGCGGAGACGTAGAGGGAGTACGCCTGCCAGACGGGGTGCGGGGCGGCCAGGCTCAGCAGGCAGCGGCGGATCCGGTCGAGGGCGCCGGCCCGGCCCTCGTCGGCGGCCGGCAGGCCCCGGAGGTCGGCCTCGGCGACGGCGGCGGCGAGCAGCAGCGGCCAGCCGTAGCGGTGGGTGCCGGGCGGGAAGCCGCTCTCGACGGCGGCGGCGAGTCCGTCCCGTACCTCGTCGATCCGGCCTTCGACGGCCGCGACGGCGACGGCGGCCCGGGTCGTGGGCAGGATGTACTGGGGAATGGGGTCGTGGGCGGTGCCGTACCGGGCGCGGGCCTCGGTGACCTGGGCGGCGGCCGCCGCCGTGTCGCCGCGCAGCAGGGCGAGCCGGGCGAGCTGGAGCAGGGCGGTGCCGCCCGGCTTGGAGGACGCGGCGGCGGTGCGCAGCAGCAGTTCGGACTCCTCCTGGACGCGGTCCCACTCGCCGAGCGCGAAGAGCGACTCGACGAGGTTGGCGCGGATCCAGCCGGCGGATTCGAGCAGGCCGTGGGCGCGGACGAAGGCGATCCCGTCGGTGGCGACCTGCACGGCTTCCCGGGAGCGGCCGAGCCCTTCGAGGCTGGAGGAGATGTTGATGTAGGCGCGGGCGGTCTCGTGCAACTGGCCGAGGGCGGCGGTCCGTTCGCGTACGGCGTGCATCTCGGCGAGTCCGGCCTCGGTGTCCCCGGCGGCGACCATGATGGTGCCGAGGGTGAGCCGGGCGGTGAGTTCGGTGCCCTCGGCCTTGACCAACCGGGCGTATTCGACGGCGCGTTCGGCGGCGGCGAGGGACTCCGAGCCGGTCAGGCGGAGCATGCCCCAGCCGGCGGCGATGGCGAGCACCAGGGCGTGTACGGCGGACGGCGGCAGGCCGCGGACGAGTTCCTCGGCGCGGCTGATGTCGGCCCAGCCGTCGCCTCGGCCGAGCTGGGATTCGAGGCGGGCCCGCTCGACGTGGAACCAGGCGGCGCGCAGCGGATCGTCCGCCTCCTCGCCGCCGAGGAGGCGCAGCGCGGTCCGGCCGATCTTCAGGGCGCGTTCGCGGGCGCCGGAGAGCCGGGCGGCGACGGCGGCCTCGGCGAGCAGGTCGAGATAGGTGAGCGGGGTGTGTTCGGGGTCGCAGCCGCAGGCGGGGTAGGACTCGGCGTAGTCCATGGGGCGCAGCGCGCCGCGGACCTCGTCGGGGACGGTGTCCCAGAGTTCCATGGCCCGTTCGAGGAGCCGGAGTTGTTCGGCGTACGCGTGGCGCTTGCGGGTCTCGACGGAGGCGCGCAGGACGGCGGGCAGGGCGCGGGCGGCGTCCTGGGCGTGGTACCAGTACGTGGCGAGCCGGCTGGCGCGTTCGTCGGCGCGGACCAGACCGGGGTCGGCTTCCAGGGCTTCGGCGTAGCGCCGGTGCAGCCGGGAACGTTCGCCGGGCAGCAGGTCGTCGCCGACGGCCTCGCGGACGAGGGAGTGCCGGAAGCGGTAGCCGTCGCTGTCGGGGGCGGGGACGAGGATGTTGGCGCCGACGGCGGCGCGCAGCGCCTCGATCAGGGCGTCCTCGGTCAGCCGGGTGACGACGGCGAGCAGGCCGAACTCGACGGTGGAGCCGCCTTCGGCGACGGTGCGGACGACCTGCTGGGCGGTCTCGGGGAGGGTCTCGACCCGGATGAGGAGCAGGTCGCGCAGCGAGTCGCTGAGGGAGCCGACGGTGCGGCCGCAGGCTTCGGAGGCGACGAGTTCCTCGACGAAGAAGGCGTTGCCGTCGGAGCGGCGGAAGATCGCGTCGAGGAGGGCGGGGTCGGGTTCGGCGGCGAGGATGCCGGTGAGCTGGCGGTGGACCTCGGCGCGGGTGAAGCGGGCGAGTTCGACGCGGCGGACGGAGCGCAGCCGGTCGAGTTCGGCGAGCAGGGGCCGCAGCGGGTGGCGGCGGTGGATGTCGTCGGAGCGGTAGGTGGCGACGACGGCGACCCGGCCCCGGGCGAGGGTGCGGAAGAGGTAGGCGAGCAGATGGCGGGTGGAGGCGTCGGCCCAGTGCAGGTCCTCCAGGACGAGGACGACGGTGTGGTTCTGGGCGACGCGTTCGAGGAGCCGTGCGGTCAGCTCGAAGAGGCGGGCGGTGGCGTCCTCGGCGGCGGGGTCGTGTCCGGTCGGGTCGCCGATCTCGGGGAGCAGCCGGGCGAGTTCGCCCTCCTGGCCGCGGGCCGCGGTGTCGAACTCCTCGGGCAGCGCGCGGCGCAGGGCGCGCAACGCGGCGGAGAAGGGCGCGAACGGCAGTCCGTCCGCGCCGATCTCCACACAGCCGCCGACGGCGACGACGGCGCCCCGGTCCGTGGCGAGGCGGGTGAACTCCTCGATGAGGCGGGTCTTTCCGACGCCCGCCTCGCCGCCGACGAGCAGCGCCTGCGGTTCTCCCGCGCCGGCACGGGGCAGCGCCTCGGCGAGGGCGGCGAGTTCGCCCGCCCGGCCGACGAACACGGGGCTGACTGACCTGGTCTCCACAGCGCCGAGCATCGCACAGGCGACCGCCCCCGTGCTCGGGCCACCGCTCCCGCGGCCGCTCGGGCTCACGTGCCCGGCCCGGCTCACGCAGCCGTCCGGGCTCACGCGGCGCGCGTGAAGCGGTCGGCGAGGGTACTCACCCGCCCCTCCGTTTCCTGGCGTCCGCTGCGGCGGCCGGTGCGGGCGGTCCGGGTGGCCTGGCCGGCCCGGGCGGCTTCCCGGGCGAGGCGGCGGGTGTCGGCCTGGCGGACCAGCTCGGCGTGCTGGGCGCGGTGGAGTTCGTACGTGAACATGGCCATCTCCTCTGGTTTTCCGGGGGCTGTTCGCCGCTTCCGGCGTCGCCCCTCGTTGATGTCTCCACTCTGCTCGCCGAGGGGGTGCGGTCGCATCGGGAGGGTGCCGCATGTTCGGCGTAGGCAGGTCCTTAGGGCATGCGCAGAGGGCCTTACGAAGCCCTGAAGCGTGCGCGGGGGGCCTTACGGAGCCCGTCCGGACGCCGTACCGACCGCGACACCGGGCCACCGGTTCCGACCTGACGGTTCGTCATGGTTTGCGACACGCCGATCACTTACCGTCCCGATCTCCTTTGTCCCGCCACCCCCCGGGCTCCACAGTGGGGCGGCGCCGCGCGGGCGGCGCGCACGGCATCCCATGGGCTACAGGGGGGACAGGAATTGGCGAGCCTGGTGAGCACCGCACCGGCGCACGGGGCCGGTACGGGGGGTCCGGTCCCGATCTACGAGGGCGGGGACATCGAGGAGCTGTGCCGGATCGTGGGCGGGCGGCTGTCGCCGCACCGGCTGACGGTCCTGGGCGAGCAGCGGCTGCCCGGCCGGTTCCGGGCCTTCCACGAGGGCCCGGTGGGACTGTACGACCTCGCCTACGGCACCCCGGTGCGGCTGCTGGTGAGGGAACTGCCCGACTTCTACAACGTCATCCTGCCGCAGGCCGGCGGCGGGACGGTGACCGTCAACGGCACGGCGCTGGCGTCCCCGCTGTCCGTCGCCGGGCCGGGGGACGTGGTGTCGATGGAGTGGGACCCCCGGGCCGTCAATGGGGCGCTGGCGCTGTCCCGGCGGCTCGTGGACGACGTGCTCACGGTACGCCTGGGGGACGTACCGACCAGGCCGCTGCGCTTCCACCGGCACCAGCTCGACCCGGCGGACCCGGCCGTACGGTCCTGGCTGGCGCTCGTGCACGCCTTCCGGCTGTTCCTCGCCTCCCCGCTGGCGCACCACTCCGACCTGGGCGTACGGCACTTCGAACGCCTCCTGGCCGACACCCTGCTGGACGTCCAGCCGCACTCCTGGAGCGGCGCGGCGGCCGGCGTCTCGGCGGGCGGCGGCGCGACGGCGATGCTGCCGAGCGCCTTGCGGCGGGCGATGACCTACTGCGCGGAGCACGCGGACGAGGCCGTCTCGGTCTCCGACATCGCGCGGGCGGCCCGGGTCGGCGTACGGACCCTGCGGGAAGGGTTCCGGACCCACCTGGACACCACACCGCTCGCGTATCTGCGCCGGGTCCGGCTCGACCGGGTCCACCACGAGCTGACGGCCATCGCGGAGGGCCGGGCCACCGGTTCGGTCACCGAGGTCGCCTGCCGCTGGGGCTTCACCCACCTCGGCCGGTTCAGCGCCGAGTACCGGCGGGCGTACGGCCGGCTGCCCTCGGATACCTCGCGTGGGCGGCCCCGGCTATCCACAAACGGACCGGGCTCCGGTCCCTGAGCGGATAGTCCGGAGATCACGGCCCGGGACAGTCTGGTTCCCGTCGGACGGCGGCGATCACGCCGCGGCGCCCGGCAATCGAATCCGACAACCAGACAGTCGGACGACCAGACAGACAGATGGAAGGGACACGGTCTCCATGGCAACGAAGACGCGCAAGAGTCTGCTCCGGGCCACCGCGGCGAAGGCGGCCGGCCTCACGGCCGCGGTCGCGCTCCTCACGGTCGGCACCATGACGCAGGCACAGGCGTCCCCGAGTGCCGGTTACATCGGCGACGGCTACGCCAACAACACGCACGGGGTGTGGTGCGTGCAGCATCTCCTCAACGACGTCGCCGAGGACCTGGGCCACGGCCGCCCGCTGACCGAGGACGGCCAGTGGGGCCCCAACACCAAGAGCTGGGTCAAGTGGTACCAGGGCACCGCGCCCTTCAACCTCACGGCGGACGGCATCGTCGGCAAGAGCACCGGCGGCTGGCTGCTGATCGAGGGCGACCAGTACTACGGCGGTACCAACTACTGCTACAACTACGTCCCGTCGAACTTCTGATCCGACCGTCCGGCCGAGGGGGACGGTCCGGTGACAGACGACAGGAACGGCGAGGCCGGAGCCCATGGAGAAGGGGCTCCGGCCTCGCCGGCCGTTCAGCTCGCGGTCGCCCCGGCCCCGGCCGTCCCGGCTTCCGCCCCTGCCTCCGCCGCGGCGGCCGCCTTCGCCGCCCGCCACTCGTGGGCGAGGACCGACCAGACCTCCATGTCGGCGCGCTTGCCCCGGTACGGGTACTGCTCCCGCAGCACTCCCTCGCGGCTCATGCCGAGACGGCGGGCGACGGCGAGGCTGGGGGTGTTCCCGGACGGCGCGACCCACTCGATGCGGTGCATGCCGCGCTGTTCCACGGCCCAGTCGATGATGGTCCGGCAGGCACGGGTGACCAGGCCCTTCCCGGCGGCGGACTCCTCCACCCAGCAGCCGACCTCGGCGGTCTCGTTGGTGGTGTTGAAGGTCCGGAACATCAGACCGCCGACCAGCCGGCCCTCGAAACGGATGCCGTAGAGGTATCCGGCGTCGTCGACGCTCTTCTGCGCGTACGCCCGCAGGAACGCCCGGGCGGCGGCGAGGTCACAGACGGCGTCGGGCAGCCCGATGTGGGCACCGATGAACGCGCGGGAGCCGTCGATGTGGGCGAAGAACTCCTCCGCCTGCCAAGGCTGGAGCGGGGTCAGCTCGGCACCGTCGTCACCCAGCGATATCGCGAACATCCTTGTTTTTCCTCCGGCTGTGTCAGGGGCGCTTGTCGCGCGGGGATCTTCGCACGGCAGGCCCCGCAGGCGCGGCCGATTTCCGCCGCTCAGGCGCCTGACCTGGTCTCTTCGCGTGCTTCGGTACGGATTTCGGCACGTGTTTCGGGACCGGCACCGGCACCGGCTCCCGCACTCGCACCGGCTCCCGCGCCCGCACTCGCACCCGTACGCACCTCGGCGGCGACCCGGCACTCCGGCGGCTCGATGCTGATCCGGGGCAGGATCCGGTCGAGCCGGCGCGGCAGCCACCAGTTGGCCCCGCCGAGCAGGTGCATGAGCGCGGGCACGAGCAGGGTGCGCAGGACGAACGCGTCGAGCGCGACGGCGGCGGCCAGCCCGATCCCGAACATCGCGATGACCCGGTCGCCGGAGAGGACGAAGGCGAGGAAGACGGAGATCATGATGACCGCCGCCGAGTTGATCACCCGGCTGGTCTCGGCGAGCCCGACCCGGACGGCCCGCCGGTTGTCGCCGGTCTCCAGCCACTCCTCGTACATCCGGCTGACCAGGAAGACCTGGTAGTCCATGGAGAGTCCGAAGAGCACCGAGACCATGATCACGGGCAGGAAGGGTTCGATGGGCCCGGCGCTGCCGAGGCCGAGCAGTTCGCTCCCCCAGCCCCACTGGAAGACCGCGACGACGATGCCGAAGGCTCCGGCGACGGCGGCGATGTTCATCACGGCGGCCTTGAGCGGGATACCGATCGAGCGGAAGGCGAGCAGCAGCAGGACGCAGCCGAGGGAGATCACGACTCCCACGAACAGGGGCAGCTTGCCGACGAGGATCTCGGCGAAGTCGTCGTAGGAGGCGGTGACCCCGCCTACGTACACCTGGAGCGAGCTGCCGTGCGCGGCGGCCGGGAGGACCTCGCCGCGGATCCGGTGGACGAGGTCGCTGGTGGCTTTGGACTGGGGCGAGGAGTCGGGGACGACGGTGAGGACGGCGGTGTCCCCGGCGGGGCTGTAGGTGATCGGGGAGACCGAGGCGACGCCCTCGGTGTGCGCGAGGCGGGCGGGCAGCGTGTCGAGCGCGAGGCGGTCGTCGGCGCCGTCGAGTCCGGCGACCAGGGTGAGCGGTCCGTTCACGCCGGGTCCGAAGCCGTCGGCGATCAGGTCGTACGCCTTGCGGGTGGTGGCGCCGGCCGGGTTGTTGCCCTGGTCGGAGGTGCCGAGGTGGAGGGAGAAGGTGGGCAGCGCGAGCAGCAGGACGACGGCGGCGGCGAACGCGCCGAGCAGCTTCGGGCGGCGTTCGACGAAGGCGGACCAGCGGGCCGCGAAGCCGGTGGGCAGCTCGGGCTGGGGGCCGTGCTCGGCGAGTCGGCGGCGTTCGCGGCGGCTCAGCGCGCGCATGCCGATGAGGGAGAGCAGCGCGGGCAGCAGGGTGACGGACGCGGCGACGGTGAGGACGACGGTCAGGGACGCGGCGATGGCGACGCCGTTGAGGAAGCCGAGCCGCAGCATCAGCATGCCGAGCAGCGCGATGCAGACGGTGGCTCCGGCGAAGACGACGGCCCGGCCGGTGGTGGCGACGGCGGTCCTGGCCGCCTCGCCGACCGGCAGGCCGCGTTTGAGCCCGGCCCGGTGCCGGGTCACGATGAACAGCGCGTAGTCGATGCCGACGCCGAGGCCGATGAGCATGCCGAGCATGGGGGCGAAGTCGGCGACCGTCATCAGGTGCCCGAGCAGCACGATGGCGGCGTACGCGGTGCCGACGGAGACGAGCGCGGTCGCTATGGGCAGCGCGGAGGCGGCGAGCGAGCCGAAGGCGAGGAAGAGGACGACGGCCGCGACGATCACTCCGACGGCCTCGGCGAGATGTCCGCCGGGTGCCTCGGTGAGGCCGACGGCCCAGCCGCCCAGCTCGACCTGGAGACCGTCTCCGGCGGCGGTCCGGGCGGTGTCGACGAGGGCCTGGGCCCGCTCCGGCGGCACCCCGTCGTCCTGGGCGGCGAAGGCGACCTCGGCGTACGCGGTCCGGCCGTCGGCGCTGATCCGGCCGGGCACGGAGCCGTACGGGGAGGTGACGGAGGCGATCCCGGGCAGCGCCTCCACCTGGTGGAGCATGGCGGTCGTCCGGCGCTCGACGGCGGGATCGCGCACGCTGCCGCGTTCGGTGTGCCAGACGATGGTGCCGGTGTCGACGCCTGCGCCGGGAAAGCCCTGGTCGAGCAGGGCCCGGGCGCGGCTGGACTCGGTGCCGGGGGCCTCGTAGTCGGAGGAGTACGCGCTGCCCGCGACGGCCGCGCCGGCGACGGTCCCGCCGAGGGTGAACAGCCACAGGAGAACGACGACGAGGCGGTGCTTGACGCACCATCGTGCGATGGCTGCCACGGGCGTGCTCCCAGGGTGGATGGGCGGTGCGGCCACTCTTGCAGCCAATAATGATCCTTTGCCCTTTTCGTGGCGTTCCTCACAGGGCATATGCGCGAGGGGGTCGGGCGGCCGGGAGAGCGACCGGGAGAGGCACCGGGAGAGCAACCGGGCGGAGGAAGTACCGATCAAGCGCTCTCCCGGCACATTCATCGCCTGTTGACGGACCGGTGAACGGCGCGCGCTGACATGGCGGCATGAACCTGAGACGAACCCTGGCAGGCACCGCCCTCGCCGCCGCCCTCGTCTGCGGCCCGCTGGCGACCGGCGCCGTCGCCCAGACGGGTCCGGCCACGGCCCCAGCGACCACCGCCACCACCACGCACACGACGAGCGCCACGCCCCACCCGGGGCCCGACGCGTCCGCCCGCCCGAAGAAGGGGGACCGCACGGTCCCCGTCCTGCCGTCCGCGCCGCTCGACGGCCTGCCGACCTTGCGGGAGGCCCAGGAGCGGGGCCTTCTCGCGGGGCGGGTGGGGGCCCCGGGCAAGGCGACGCCCCAGGGCGGGGCGACGACCCAGGACTTCCCCGGGCCCGGCTGCTCCACACCCCCGCAGGGGTGGGGCTACCACGATTATCTGAACCCCGGCGAGTGCCTCACCTCGGACACGTACATCGCCGTCAACGTCATGTTCAACCGCTGGTACGAGCTGTGGGTCCAGGCTGACGGCAACCTCGTCTTCTACGACCACAACGAGTCGTCCTACAAGGCCCTGTGGCAGACCGGGACCCAGGGCAACTGGAAGACGTCGCTGTGGATGCAGTGGGACGGCAACGTCGTCCTCTACGACGGGTGGGGCAACCCGCTATGGAACACGGGCACGCACGGCTGTGGCGGCCTGGGCGCCTGGCTGCGGGTCCAGAAGGACGCCAACATCGTCCTGTACGCCCGAGACTGGACCCCGATCTGGGCCCGCTTCGACGGCCCCGGCTCCCGGCCCTGCTGAGCCGCGCCTCCGGAACCCGATCGGGCCCGTCCGCGCCGTCAGTGGCGCGGACGGGCCCGGTGTCGTTTCGGTCTTCCCGGCGGGTGCGGCCTAGAAAATGGTGTTCCCGATGCGGCCGAGCAGGGTGAAGGCATGCGTCCCGTAGACGGCGAGGACGGCGATCGCCACGACGAGGACGATTCCGGCCGGGACGGCCCAGGTGAGACGGATCTTCATGCGCTCTGCACTTCCTTCACGGGCACGGGCTCGGTCGCGCTTCCGACGACCAGGACGCTGTCGCAGCGGTCGCGGACCGCGTCGTCGTGGGTGGCGATGACGACGGCGCAGCCGTCCTCGCTCATGCTGCGGAGGATGTCCACGACGAGGGTGGTGTTGGTCAGGTCGAGCGCGCCGGTGGGCTCGTCGGCGAGGACGAGGGCGGGCTGCTTGACGATGAGCCGGGCCAGGGCGACACGCTGCTGCTCGCCGCCGCTGAGCCGGTGCACCTGTTCCTTCTCCCGGCCGGCAAGCCCGACGCGTTCGAGGGCCTCGGCGACGGTCGGGGCCCCGGCCCGTTTGCGCTGGGGCTTCATGGCGACTTCGAGGTTGGCGGCGACGGTCGCGTTCTCGATGAGGGCGTAGTTCTGGAAGAGGTAGCCCAGGGTGTCGCGGCGGTAGAGACGGGTGGCGCGCGGGCCGAAGCGGGTGATGTCACGTCCCCCGCTGAGGATGGCGCCCGAGGTGGGGCTGTCCAGCAGGCCGAGGCAGTTGAGCAGGGTCGACTTGCCGGAACCGCTGGCGCCGACGAGCGCGAGCAGTTCCCCGCGCCGGATGGTGAAGTCGAGGCCGGACCAGAGGGTGCGCGGGCCGTAGGACTTGCTCAGGTTCTGGATCTCGATCACGGGGTGACTCCGGTGGTACGGCAGAGGCGTGGGGCAGGGGTCGGGGTCACGCTTCCGATGCCCCTTCCTTGACGATCCGGCGGTGGAAGAGGGCCAGGGCCAGGAGGACGGCGGCGACCTCGGCGACGACGAGTCCGGCGTTGGCGGTCAGATCGAGGGCCGATAGCTCGATGTGCGGGGCGAGCGGCGCCTTGCCGCTGGCCGCGACCTCCTCGGCCGCCTGGTTCTGCCGCCACACCTGGACGGGCACCCACACGAGAAGGAACGCGGCCAGCACGCCTTCGAGGATCAGCAGCGGGCGGTGGACGGCGGCGAACCGCCAGCCACTGATGTGCCGGGCGAAGATGGCCTGGGCGTTCTTGCGCGAGTGGACGATGCAGGCCCCGACCCCGGTGATGAGCAGCACAAGGACGGCCACCGCGAGGTTGAAGAGCTGGAGCCGGAACTCCCCGACGAGGTCGCGGAGTTGAACGGCCGCGTGCGCGCCGACCGGGCTGACACCGGTGACGTACGCCTCCAGGTGGTGCGCGGTGATGCCGGTGGTGACGTCGTCCGGGTTCTTGAAGACCAGGCTTTGCTGGGAGGCGTACGACATGTAACTGCGGTCGCTCACATAGGGCGCGCCGTCGGGGAAGACGACGATCACCGCATCGCGTACGTAGGACTCGTCGGCGCCGGGGTTGGTCCGGCCGAGCAGCCGGGCCCGGGGGTTGTACGTGAAGTGGCGTTGACCGTCCTCGATGCGGACGGGGGTCACCTTGCCGGCGGGGACCTGCTCGGGGTGGCCCGGGTTGAGGTTGCCGGGGACGAGTCCGGTGAGCTTGTCCGTGTACCGCTCCAGGCCGGCCGGGACCAGCAGCCGGATCCGGGGGTCGTCGCCGGTCGTCGCGGGGAGGCGGCGGCCGTCGGCGTCCCGTATGGGCTGGGCGGCGAGATAGGACTCGTTGACGACGAGCAGGTCACGGTCGGGGAGCCCGGTCCGGTCCCGCTCGTTGCGGAAGTGCCGGTGCCCGACGAAAACGACCTGCCCGTCCCGGTCCGCCGCGTGCAGCCAGGCGCCCACGTTCTCGGTGAGCTCCTTCAGGCCGTTCTCGCTGGCCACGCTGCCACTGAGGGTGATCGAAGTCGCCTCGCCGATCCGCTGGTAGGCGGCGGCGCTCTGCTCTCGGTCGGCGATGTTCTGTCCGGCGGAGACGACGTCGCCGGTGATGGCCACGGCGAGGAGCAGCGCGGGGACGCGGACGAGGTACGTGCTGATCGAGGCGGTACGAGCGGGAAGTTCGCCCTTCAGGGCGCGCAGCACCCCGGTACGGAAGGTGAGTTGCAGGGTGATCGTGTGGACGGCGAGGGACACCAGACCGAGGACGACGGCGAAGCCGAGCGCGACGGTACCGAAGAGGCTGAACCAGGCGAGTCCGTTGTACACGCCGAGCACGGCGGCCGACAGCGCCGCCGTGGCGAGCAGGGCGACCGACCAGAACACGGTCAGCTGCCGAAGGTCGTCGCCGATGATCCGCCCGAAGGAGCGGCCCTGGAGGCGCTGCACCCCGTACGCCTTGGCGTTGAGCATGATGCCGGCGCCGGTCATGGTCACGACGGCGAGCGCGACGACGAAGAGGGAGCGCAAAAGTGCGCTGTCGGCGTAGACGGGGGTCAACTGGTCGACGGAGTACGGGTGGTAGATCCCCGCTTCGAGACCCATGCCGGTGAAGATGTCGGCGATCTCGACCGCGGCGCGGTCGGGGCCGAAGATGTAGTAATAGCCACGCGGGTCGCGGTTGCCGAGATCGGATACGGGGTGCACGTCGGTGCGGTAGCCCTGGTCGAAGGCAGGATAGCCGCCGGTCAGCCAGTCGGAGTGAGGGCCGCCGGTCGCCAGATAGAGGTGCCTGCGGCTGTACGGCTCCTTGAGGTCCGGCGTCTCACGGGCGATGGCCACCTGATGACGTTCGGCGTACTCGCCCATGAGGGCGGCGACTTGGGTGCCGCTTACCGTCCCCTTGGTGTCCGTCACCCAGACGATGGCCGAGTTTCCCATGACCCAGCGCGCGTCCAGGTCCCGGAGAAAGAGGAAGGACAGGACGGCGGAGAACGCCAGCACGGCGGCGTGGACGAACTTGATACTTCGGTGCAGCATCGACAACCCAGGTCGGGGAGCAGGACTCCATGGGGCGGAACAGCCGGGGGACGACTCACCCCAGGAGGCCCTGGGGCCTCCTGGGGCGAGAACGGCTCACATCGGCGAGGCCGGGCACGAGGCCCCGCCGAGGATCAGCAAGTGGTCTTGTAGTAGGCCTTGTTGCCGGAGAGCATGACGGGAGCACCGGTCATGCTCCAGGAGCCCGCCGAAGCCGTGTCGGTGTCAGTGTAGGTACCGACCGAGGTGGAGCCGTGGCACTTCGAGGGGTGCAGGTAGTCGGACCACACCATGGCGGTGCCCGCGCCGTGGTCCCACTCGCCACCCTCGGCCGGGTAGGTGATGGTGGCGAGCGCCGGAGCGGCGCCGGCGACGATGAGCGCGCCGGTGACGGCGGCGATCTTCAGGCTGCGCTTGATCATGACGAATCCCCCAAGGGTCTCGATCAGTTGCAAGGTGTTTGTGATCGCGATCGATCAGAGATTTCCACGGCCTTGGTCGAGGGTCAAGAAATCCTCAAAGGTTGGCCATCCGCCACCCCATTGGCCTGTTCAGGGCACGTCAACAACAAGTCACCCAGGCCGAATTGGCACCAGACGATCTTGCCGGGGTCCCGTTCACCCACGCCCCAGAGGTCGGACAAGGCATCGACGATCTGGAGGCCCCGGCCCGATTCGTCGTCGGGGGTGCGGACCGCCGGGTCGCCGTCGCCGCTGTCGTGGACTTCGACACGGAGGAGGGCGGGGTGGTGCAGAAAGAGGACGAGACGGAAGCCCCGGCCGGGTGGGACGCCGTGGCGGAGGGCGTTGGTGGCGAGCTCGCTGACGCACAGGAGTACGTCATCCGCACGGGTGTGCGCGCCCCAGTCGGCCAGAGCCTTCCGGGTGAAGTCCCGCGCGAGCGGGACGGACAGGCGTTCGCGGCGGTAGAACGCCTCGCGAAACAGGGGGAGTTGGTCGTTCACGGCGCCCACAGTGGACTCTTCCGCCCCACTCGCCCCAGGGACCCGACCCGTACAAAATCGCTGTACGGGTTTGTCGTGCATCGTGTCCGTGTGTCGTGGGGATGGACCGCTCATGCAACACACCAACAAGACCAAAAAGGTCCCGTCATGGGAAGTGGTCGGCGCGCTCCTGGCGCTGTACCGCAGACAGGCGGGACTGACACAGCCGCAGTTGGCCTCTCAGGTGAACTTGGGCCTGGAGACGCTCGGATCGATCGAGCAGGGGCGCCGGGCACTGCGACTGAAGATCGCCGGCGAGATGGACGACCTGCTGAACACCGGTGGGGCGCTGTCGGTGGTGGTCGCGAAGGCGCCGAAGAAAGAGCGCTACCCCGTCTTCGTACAAGACTTCATTGAGCTGGAGGCGCAGGCAATCAGCCTCTGCTCCTACCAGAACGGGGTTGTTCCTGGGCTGCTCCAGACGCCGGAGTACGCCCGCGCGGTCTTCGACTGCCTGTACCCGCCGATCACCGCGCAGGAGGCGGAGGACCGGATGCTCGACCGGATCGACCGTCAACGGATCTTCGACAAGACCCCGTGGCCGCCGCTGATGTCCTTCCTGCTGGACGAGTCCATCCTGGAGCGTCCGATCGGCGGGCCGGAGGTACTGCGAGGGCAGATCCTCCATCTGCGTGAAATGGCCGAACTCCCCACCATCGGCCTGCAGATCATCCCGAAGACACGAACGAAGCACGCGGCGCTCGACGGCCCCATGGTGCTCATCGAAACGCCTGACCACGAACACGTGGCCTACATCGAGGGGCAGCGGGTCAGCTTCCTCATCGACGACCCCGACGAGGTCGGGATCCTGCAGGCCAAGTATGGAATGCTGCGTTCACAGGCCCTGACGCCCGAGGAAACCATGGGCCTGTTGGAACGTACGGCAGGAGTGACATGAGCTCAGCAGCACTTTCGTGGTTCAAGTCCAGCTACAGCGGCAGCGAGGGCGGTGACTGCCTCGAAGTCGCTTACGACTGGCGTAAGTCCAGCTACAGCGGCAGCGAGGGCGGCGCCTGTGTCGAGGTGGCCGCGCACCCCGCCGCCGTCCACGTCCGCGACTCCAAGCTCGGAGAGACCAGCCCCGTCTTCACCGTCTCTCCCACCACCTGGAACGTGTTCGTCAACACGACCCACTGACCGACCGCACGAGAGAGCGGCCCATACCCCCAGGGGTGCGGGCCGCTCTCTCGTCTCGTCGGCATTCTCCAAGCCGCAGGGGGAATGCTGCGCTCGCAGACCCTGGATACCCCCGACAGGAGCGACATGAGCGCAGCGCCACTTTCATGGTTCAAGTCCAGCTACAGCGGCGACGAAGGCGGCGCCTGCCTCGAAGTCGCCTACGACTGGCACAAGTCGAGCTATAGCGGCAGCCAGGGCGGTAACTGCCTGGAGATCGCCTACCACTGGTGCAAATCCAGCTACAGCGGCAGCCAGGGTGGTGACTGCGTCGAAGTCGCCGCCCACCCCGCCGCCGTCCACGTCCGCGACTCCAAACTCGGCGACACCAGCCCCGTCTTCACCGTCTCCCCCACCGCCTGGAACACCTTCCTCGGCACCACCCACTGACCATGCCCGAACGAACGAAAGAGCGGCCCACACCCCTCCTCAGGGTGCGGGCCGCTCTCTCGCGTCCGTGGAAACGGGCCGGATCAGCCCTCGCTGACGCCCAGCTTCTCCAGGATCAGGTCCTTGACCTTCGCCGCGTCGGCCTGGCCACGGGTGGCCTTCATGACCGCGCCGACCAGGGCGCCGACCGCCGCGACCTTGCCGCCGCGGATCTTGTCGGCGATGGCCGCGTTGCCCGCGATGGCCTCGTCCACGGCCGTACCGAGCGCGCCGTCGTCGGAGACGACCTTCAGACCGCGCTTCTCGACGACCTCGTCCGGAGTACCCTCGCCCGCGAGAACGCCCTCGATGACCTGACGGGCCAGCTTGTCGTTCAGGTCGCCGCCGGCGACCAGGGCGGAGACCCGGGCGACATCCGCCGGGGTGATCGGCAGCTCGTCCAGGGCGACACCGCGCTCGTTGGCGTTACGGGCCAGCTCGCCCATCCACCACTTGCGCGCCGACGCCGCGTCCGCGCCCGCCTCGATGGTGGCGACGATCGGGTCGACCGCGCCCGCGTTGAGGATGGACTGCATCTCCAGGTCCGCGACGCCCCACTCCTCGCGCAGCCGGTTACGGCGCAGGCGCGGCAGCTCGGGCAGACCCTTCCGCAGCTCCTCGACCCACTCGCGCGAGGGGGCCACCGGCACCAGGTCCGGCTCGGGGAAGTAGCGGTAGTCCTCGGCGTTGTCCTTGATGCGGCCCGAGGTGGTGGAGCCGTCGTCCTCGTGGAAGTGACGGGTCTCCTGGATGATCGTGCCGCCGGCCTCCAGGACCGCCGCGTGACGCTGGATCTCGAAGCGCGCCGCCCGCTCGACGGAGCGCAGCGAGTTGACGTTCTTCGTCTCCGAGCGGGTGCCGAACTGCTCGGCATCCTTCTTCATCAGCGACAGGTTGACGTCGCAGCGCATCTGGCCCTTGTCCATGCGCGCCTCGGAGACGCCCAGGGCACGGATCAGCTCGCGCAGCTCGGCGACGTACGCCTTGGCGACCTCGGGGGCCCGCTCGCCCGCGCCGACGATCGGCTTGGTGACGATCTCGATCAGCGGGATGCCGGCCCGGTTGTAGTCGAGCAGCGAGTGCGAGGCGCCGTGGATACGGCCGGTCGCGCCACCCACGTGGGTGGACTTGCCGGTGTCCTCCTCCATGTGGGCGCGCTCGATCTCCACGCGGAAGATCTCGCCGTCCTCCAGCTGGACGTCGAGGTAGCCATCGAAGGCGATGGGCTCGTCGTACTGGGAGGTCTGGAAGTTCTTCGGCATGTCCGGATAGAAGTAGTTCTTCCGGGCGAAGCGGCACCACTCGGCGATCGAGCAGTTCAGCGCGAGGCCGATCTTGATGGCGGACTCGACGCCGATCTCGTTGACGACCGGCAGGGCGCCGGGCAGGCCGAGACAGGTCGGGCACGTCTGCGTGTTGGCGTCCTGGCCCAGCTCGGTGGAGCAGCCGCAGAACATCTTCGTCTTCGTGCCCAGCTCGACATGGACCTCAAGGCCCATGACGGGGTCGTACGCGGCGAGAGCCGCCTCGTACGACAGCAGTTCAGTGACAGTCACGGTGGAACTTCCCTCTCAGCCCAGCAGGACGTCGTCGTCGCCGAGGCGCTTCAGCTCGCGGTACAGGATCGCGAGGCCGGTCACGATGGCGGCGGCGGACACGACGGCGTCGATGAGCTTGAGCGTGTCGTGCTCGGTACGCGCCTTCTTGATCTGCTTGGCGACACCGACGGCACCGAACGCGGTGGTGCCCATGGACAGGTACGTACCGGTCTTGGACTTCTTGAAGCCCTTGGCCTTCTGCAGTGCACTGGTCACAGCGACGGAGCCTCCTCAAGCAGTGGGTGACCCCACTTTTCCACGAAGGCGGCCTCGACGGCGGCACCGACCTTGTAAAGGCGGTCGTCCTTCAGGGCGGGGGCGATGATCTGCAGGCCGACCGGCAGGCCGTCCTCCGGCGCGAGGCCGCAGGGCAGCGACATGGCGGCGTTGCCGGCCAGGTTGGTCGGGATGGTGCACAGGTCCGCGAGGTACATCGCCATCGGGTCGTCGGCGCGCTCGCCGATCGGGAAGGCGGTGGTCGGCGTCGTCGGGGAGACGAGCACGTCGACCTGCTCGAACGCCTTCTCGAACTCGCGGGTGATGAGGGTACGGACCTTCTGGGCCGAGCCGAACCACGCGTCGTAGTAGCCGGAGCTGAGCGCGTACGTACCGAGGATGATGCGGCGCTTCACCTCGGGGCCGAAGCCGGCCTCGCGGGTCAGGGCGGTGACGTCCTCGGCGGACCGCGAGCCGTCGTCGCCGGCCCGCAGGCCGTAGCGCAGACCGTCGAAGCGGGCCAGGTTCGAGGAGCACTCGGACGGCGCGATCAGGTAGTACGCGGACAGCGCGAGGTCGAAGGTGGGGCAGTCCACCTCGACGATCTCGGCGCCCAGCGACTTCAGCAGCTCGACGGACTCGTCGAAGCGCTGCACGACACCGGCCTGGTAGCCCTCGCCGCGGAACTGCTTGACGACACCGACGCGCATGCCGGCGACGGAGCCGTTACGGGCGGCCTCGACGACCGGCGGGACCGGGGCGTCGATGGACGTCGAGTCGAGCGGGTCGTGGCCGGCGATGGCCTCGTGCAGCAGGGCCGCGTCGAGGACCGTACGGGCACACGGGCCGCCCTGGTCGAGCGAGGACGAGAAGGCGACCATGCCGTAGCGGGACACCGAGCCGTAGGTCGGCTTGACGCCGACGGTGCCGGTGACGGCGGCGGGCTGGCGGATGGAACCGCCGGTGTCCGTGCCGATCGCGAGCGGGGCCTGGTACGCGGCGAGCGCGGCCGAGGAACCGCCGCCGGAGCCGCCGGGGATCCGGGTGAGGTCCCAGGGGTTGCCGGTCGGGCCGTAGGCGCTGTTCTCCGTGGAGGAGCCCATCGCGAACTCGTCCATGTTGGTCTTGCCCAGGATGACCACGTCCGCGGCCTTCAGGTTCTTGACCAGCGTGGCGTCGTACGGAGGGATCCAGCCCTCCAGCATCTTCGAGCCGACCGTGGTGGGGATGCCCTGGGTCGTGAAGATGTCCTTGAGCGCGAGCGGGACGCCGGCCAGCGGGCCGAGCTTCTCGCCGCGGGCGCGCTTCTCGTCGACGGCGCGGGCCTGGGCGAGGGCGCCCTCCCGGTCGACGTGCAGGAAGGCGTGGACCTTCTCGTCGACGGCGTCGATCCGGGCCAGGTGGGCCTCGGTGACCTCGACGGCGGTCAGCTCGCCGGAGGCGATCTTCGCCGCGATCTCCGCGGCGGTGAGCTTGATGATGGTGCTGTGGTCCGTCATGGAGTGGTCAGTCCTCCCCGAGGATCTGCGGCACCTTGAAACGCTGCTGCTCCTGGGCGGGGGCGCCGGAGAGCGCCTGCTCCGGGCTGAGCGACGGTCGGACCTCGTCCGCGCGCATGACGTTGGTCAGCGGCAGCGGGTGGGAGGTCGGCGGTACGTCTTGGTCGGCGACCTCGGAGACGCGGGCGACCGCGCCGATGATGTCGTCGAGCTGTCCGGCGAAGTGGTCGAGTTCTTCTGCCTTGAGCTCCAGACGTGCCAGCCGTGCGAGGTGGGCGACCTCCTCGCGCGTGATGCCAGGCATGCGGATCCTCACGGGGTGAGTTTGATGGTGTTGGGGCCAATCCTATGGGGCCCGCGCCCCTGCCCGTGAAACGGTTTGCTCCGGGGGGCCGGCGGGAGGGGTCCGGGGGACGTCCGAAGTCCGCTTCCGGGACTGCCGGGAGTCCGTTCCCGGGGCTGCCGGGAGTCCGTTCCCGGGGCTGCCGGAAGGTGCTTCCGGGGGCCGCGCCGGGGGCTCGGGCTCGGGTCCGGCTCGGGTCCGGCTCGGGTCGGGAGCCGGACCGGAACGGTTCTGCGCGCTACAGGGCGACCTGGCCCGAGGGGCGGTCGGCGTCCGTCACGGCGGTGATCCCGGCGTTCGCGTTCGCCGCCGTCTGGGCCGCCGCTTGCGCCGCCACCTGCGCCGCCGTCAATGCCGCCGCCTGCGCCGCCGCCAGTGCCGCCGCCTCCGCGGCGATCTCGGAGGGGCGGCGCCAGCCGTGCTCGCCCCGGGCGCGCAGCCACGCGGTGGCCTCGGCGGGCGGCATGGCGGCGGCGACGAGCCAGCCCTGGACGGCGTCACAGCCGAGGTCGCGCAGCCGCTCCCAGGTCTCGTCGTCCTCGACGCCCTCGGCGACGACCAGCAGGCCGAGGGAGTGGGCGAGGTCGACGGTGCAGCGCACGATCTCGGCGTCCTCGTTGTCGACGGCGAGACGGGCGACGAAGGAGCGGTCGATCTTCAGCTCGCTCACCGGGAGGCGGCGCAGATGGACGAGCGAGGAGTAGCCGGTGCCGAAGTCGTCGAGGGACATCTTGACGCCGTGGCCGGTGAGGCCGGCCATGGTGTCGGCGGCCCGCTGCGGGTCCTCCAGGAGGACGTGCTCGGTTATCTCCAGCTGGAGCGCGCCGGCCGGGACGCCGTGGCGGGCGAGGCGGGCGGCGACGGCGCCGGCGAAGCCGGGGGTGTGGACGTCGCGCGGGGAGACGTTGACAGCGACGGGTACGTCCAGGCCCTGGGCCCGCCAGCGGGCGACCTGGGCGAGCGCGGTCTCCAGGACGTACTCGGTGAGGTGCGGCATCAGTCCGGAGGACTCGGCTATCGCGATGAACTCGTCCGGCGGGACCTTCCCCCGGTCCGGGTGGACCCAGCGGACCAGCGCCTCCAGACCGGCCACCTGCCCGTCGAAGCGGACCTTGGGCTGGTAGTGGAGTTCGACGTCGCCGGCGTCGAGCGCGCGGCGCAGGTCGCCGAGCAGGCCGAGGCGGTCGGGGGTGTTGGAGTCGCGCTTGGACTCGTACACCTCGACGCCCGTACGGTCCCGCTTCGCCTGGTACATGGCGACGTCGGCGCGGCGCAGCAGGCCCTCGGCGTCCTGGGCGTGCTCGGGGAAGACGGCGACGCCGGCGCTGGCCTCCAGGACGAGGGTGAGGCCATCGAGGTCGAGCGGGGAGGACAGCTCGGCGACGAGGTGGCGGGCGACCCGCTGGGCGCTGGTGGTGGAGTCCGCCGTCGGCAGCAGGACGGCGAACTCGTCGCCGCCGAGCCGGGCCGCCTCGGCGCCGCGCGGCAGGGCGAGCCGGAGCCGTTCGGCGATCTGGAGCAGCAGCCGGTCGCCGGCGAGGTGGCCGAGGGTGTCGTTGACGGACCGGAAGCGGTCGAGGTCGATGAGGACGAGGGCGGAGCGGACGCCTTCGCCCTCGGCCTCCTCCAGGGCGGTCCAGGTGCGTTCCAGGAGCCACTGGCGGTTGGGCAGGCCGGTGAGATGGTCGCGGAGCTGTTCCTCGGCGCGGGCGCGGGCGATCCACAGGGTGGAGTCGAGGGCGATCAGCGGGACGGCGAAGAGCGGCAGGAGCGCGGGGCGGGAGGCGGTGACGACGCAGACGAGCGGGGCGATCGCGAACAGCGCGAGGGCGACGAGGCCCTGGCGGAGCAGGGCGCTGCGGGCGATGGTGGGCAGTCCGCCGCCCCGCGGCGCGAGCGCGTACCAGAGCAGCAGGCGGGTGCAGGCGAGGTAGGCGACGGCGGCGAGGACGATCTCGGGGACGTCGGCGATGCCGCCGTCCAGGGGCTGCCAGGGGTGGGCGACGGTGGGGACGTCGCCGAAGGTCGCGAGGACGAGGGCGGCGGCGCCGGTGCCGAGGACGTCCACGGCGCCGTGCAGCAGGCCCTGGCGCCAGCGGTGGCGGCGGGCGGCGGCGACGAGTACGACGACGGAGAGCGAGACCAGAGCGGCCGGCACCCAGCCGTACAGGAGGAGGACGGCGAGGGTGAGCGCGGCGCCGGAGCCGGTGCCGCCCCACCAGCGGTCGCGGCCGAGCGCGACGAGGTGGCCCACGATGAGGCCGGTGAGGACGGCGAGGGACCAGCCGGCCGCGCCGTCGGGGAAGAGTGCCTGACCGGTGCTCAGGGTGTGGTGGAGTCCTGCGGCGAACGCGACGGCGGCGATGCCCACCAGTGCCGCGGGCAGCCCGGAGGCGAAGCCCACGAAGGCCGCACGGGCCTGGGGCCGCGCGATGGGGGCGGCACTCTCGGTCGGTTTCATTCCCGTCCCTCTCACAGCCGGCGGTGCCGTCGCGACACGGCGCCGCCGACCTGCCGCCGGCAGGTCCGTCGCCATGCCGCCGGGCGGTCGCCGCGCCGAGTGTTGTCCGAACCGCGTGTTCCGCTGTCGCGCCGGCTGGGCCCTCGCACGGCCGTGCGCGACGGACGCACAGTCACCACAGTAGGCCGCGAAGGGCCACTGCGGGCAGTGCTCTCCTTCTCTTGCCCGAATGCGACCCCGCCACCCGTAACGATCTGGTATGCGCCGAACGGGTGAGCTAGCCCCCTCCCTGAAGACCCCCGACGGGCCCTCGGCGGGCCCTCGGTGGGCCCGGCCGCGGCCGGAAACCGTCCGTGCGCCTCCCCCGAGGGGCGCACGGCCGACTCCGCCGCGGACCGGGGCCGGGGCGAGGTCCGGCGGGCCCGGGGGGCTACTCGGCGACGGGCAGAGCGGCGTCCCGCGCGGCGTCGGGGCCCTGTTCGAGCAGGACGGCGAAGCCCGCCTCGTCCAGAACCGGAACCTTCAGTTGCATGGCCTTGTCGTACTTGGAACCAGGGTTGTCACCGACGACCACGAAAGCGGTCTTCTTCGAAACGGAACCGGTCACCTTCGCTCCGAGGCTCTGGAGCGACTCTTTTGCGCCATCCCTGGTGTAGTCCTTCAGAGTGCCGGTGACGACCACGGTCAGTCCGTCCAGCGGACGGGGACCCTGCTCCTCCCCCGCGCCCTCGTCCTCCAGGGCGACCCCGGCCGCGCGCCACTTGCGCACGATCTCGCGGTGCCACTCCTCCTCGAACCAGCGCTTCACGGACGCGGCGATGATCCCGCCGACCCCGTCGGTCGCCGCCAGCTCCTCCTCCGTGGCCTGCTCGATCCGCTCCAGGGAGCGGAACTCGCGGGCCAGCGCCTCGGCCGCGACCGGTCCGACGTGACGAATCGACAGACCGTTGAGGAAGCGGGCCAGCGGACGGGTCTTCGCCTCCTCGATGTGCTTCAGCATGGCGAGCGCGTTCTTCTTCGGCTCGCCCTTCTGGTTGGCGAAGACCGAGACGATCTTCTCCTCGCCGGTCTTCGGGTCCCGCTTGGGCAGCCCGCTGTCCGGGTCGAGGACGTACGCCCGGATCGGCAGCAGCTGCTCGATCGTCAGGTCGAACAGATCGCCCTCATCGCTCAGCGGCGGCTCGGCCGGCTCCAGCGGGCGGGTGAGCGCCGCCGCCGCGACCATGCCGAAGTTCTCGATGTCGAGGGACGAGCGGCCGGCGAGGAAGGCCAGCCGCTCGCGCAGCTGGGCGGGACACGTCCGCGCGTTGGGGCAGCGCAGATCGATGTCCCCCTCCTTCATCGGCTTCAGCGGCGTCCCGCACTCGGGGCACTCGGCCGGCATCACGAACTCGCGCTCGGTGCCGTCCCGCAGGTCCACCACCGGGCCGAGGATCTCCGGAATGACGTCACCGGCCTTGCGCAGCACGACCGTGTCACCGATCAGCACGCCCTTGGCCTTGACGACCTCCTGGTTGTGCAGGGTGGCGAACTCGACCTCGGAACCGGCCACGGTCACCGGCTCGACCTGCGCGTACGGCGTGACGCGTCCGGTGCGGCCGACGCCGACCTTGATGTCGATCAGCTTGGAGTTGACCTCCTCCGGCGCGTACTTCCAGGCGATCGCCCAGCGCGGGGCGCGCGCCGTGGAGCCGAGCCGGCCCTGGAGCGGGATCTCGTCGAGCTTGACGACGACGCCGTCGATCTCGTGCTCGACGGAGTGCCGGTTCTCGCCGAAGTACGTGATGAACTCCCGTACGCCGTCGAGGGAGTCGACCACCTTGTTGTGCCGGGCGGTGGGCAGGCCCCACTCGCGCAGCAGCTCGTAGGCGTCCGAGAGACGGGAGATCTCCAGGCCCTCGCGCACGCCGATGCCGTGCACCACCATGTGCAGCGGCCGGGTCGCCGTCACCTTCGGGTCCTTCTGGCGCAGCGAACCCGCCGCCGCGTTGCGCGGGTTGGCGAACGGCTTGTCACCGGCCTCCACCAGGCGCGCGTTCAGCGCCTCGAAGCCGGCCATCGGGAAGTAGACCTCGCCGCGGATCTCGACCAGCGCCGGGACGCGCTCGCCGCGCAGCCGGTGCGGGATGTCCGCGATCGTGCGCACGTTGGGCGTGATGTCCTCGCCCGTACGGCCGTCGCCGCGGGTCGCGGCCCGGGTCAGCCGGCCGTTCTCGTACGTGAGGTTGACGGCGAGACCGTCGACCTTCAGCTCGCACAGGAAGTGGTACGTGCCCGCGCCGACGTCCTTGGCGATCCGCTCGGCCCAGGCGGCCAGCTCCGCGTCGTCGAACGCGTTGTCCAGCGACAGCATCCGCGAGCGGTGCTCGACGGAGGTGAACTCCGTCTCGTACGAGCCCGCCACCTTCTGGGTCGGCGAATCGGGCGTCCGCAGATCCGGGTACTCCTCCTCCAGCTCCTCCAGCGACCGCAGGAGCCGGTCGAACTCCGCGTCGCTGACGACCGGCTGGTCCTTCACGTAGTACCGGAAGCGGTGCTCCTCGACCTGCTCCGCCAGCTCGGCGTGCTTCTCCCGCGCCTCGGCGGGGGCGGCGGAGGCCCCCTGTTCGACTGTCACCGTTTCTCGTCCTCCCGTAGCCTGGAATCCGGTCACTCTGGGTTGTCCGCGAGCGAGCGTGCCGCCCGCGCACAGTGGGCGAGAGCCTTGCGCGCGTACGCCGGCGAGGCACCCGCCAGACCACAGGCCGGGGTGACCACGACGGACTCGGCGAGAGTCCCCGGATTCAGCCCCAGCCTGCGCCACAGCGTCCTGACACCCATGACGCTACCGCCCGGGTCCGACAATCCCCCCGTGACCGCCCCCGCGGCGGCGTCCGTGGCGGGCACCACACCGGCGAACAGCTTCGTACCGGCCTCCACGGCCTCGCCGATCGGCTCCTCGTCACGCTCGGTGAGAAGCGAGAAGTCGAACGAGATCCCCGCGGCCCCGGCCCGGCGCAGCAGCGCGAACGGCACGCCCGGCGCGCACGAATGCACCACGGTGGGCCCCTCGTGCGCCCCCATGACCTCGCGCAGGGTGCTCTCCACCACCTGCCGGTCCACGGCCCGGTGGGTGCGGTAACCGCTGGCCGTACGGACCTGCCCGAGGAGCACGGAGGTCAGCGACGGCTCGTCGAGCTGGAGCACCACCCGGGCCCCCGGCACCCGCTTGCGTACCTCGGCCAGGTGCAGCCGCAGCCCCTCGGCGAGCGATCCGGCCAGATCGCGGCAGGCACCCGCGTCGGACAGCGCCGCCTCGCCGCCGCGCAGTTCGAGCGCGGCGGCGAGCGTCCACGGCCCGACCGCCTGCACCTTCAGCGCGCCCTCGTACCCCTGGGTGAACTCCTCCAGGGCGTCCAGGTCCTCGCCCAGCCAGGAGTGCGCGCGCCGGGTGTCGCGCCCGGGCCGGTCGCCGAGCCGCCAGCCGCTCGGCTCCACGCGCGCGTACAGCTCGACCAGCATCCCCGTGGTCCGCCCGATCATGTCCGCGCCGGGGCCGCGCGCGGGCAGCTCCGCGAGGAACGGGAAGTCCTCGAAGGATCCGGTCACGGTCTTCGCCGCCTCCCGCGCGTCCCCGCCGGGCAGGGATCCGACGCCGGTGGCGGGGGCCCAGGGGAAGGGCGCGGGCTCGACGGGCGCGGTGGTCTCGCTGGTGTTCTCGCTCACCCCGGAAGGGTACGCGGCGGGGGGTCGGCGACGGTTCGGGCGGAGGGCTCCGGCGGAGGGCGGGCGGGGATGGTCCCGCGCCCGCCGCCGAGCCGTCAGGCCCTCAGGTCGTCACGCCGTCGGGCCGTCGCCGTCGGGCCGTCGGGTCCGCTCAGCGGCCCGGTCGGACCGTCAGATCGTTGACCTCGGCGTCCCTCGGCAGGTCGATCGCCATGACGATCGTCGTGGCGACGGACTCCGGGTCGATCCAGCGCGCGGGGTCGTACTCCTCCTCCGCGCCCTGCTGCTGGTGCACCTTCGCCTGCATGGGGGTCGCGGTCCGGCCCGGGTACACGGACGTGACCCGCACCCCGTTTCCGTGCTCCTCCAGCCGCAGCGCGTCGGCGAGCGCCTTCAGGCCGTGCTTGGAGGCGGCGTACGCGCTCCACTCGGCGTTCGCGCGAAGGCCGGAGCCCGAGTTGACGAAGACCACGTGCCCCTTGCCGACCCGCAGCTGCGGCAGGAAGTGCCGGGTCAGTTCGGCGGGGGCGATCAGGTTGACGTTCAGCTGGTGGTGCCAGGCCTTCGGGGTCAGCTCGCCGACCTGCCCGAGGTCGACGACGCCGGCGACGTGCACCAGCGTGTCGACGCGCTCGGGCATCTTCTGGTGCGAGAACGCCCACGACAGGCGGTCCGGATCCGCGAGGTCCCCGACGAGCGTCCGCGCCCCGGGGAATAGCGCCGCCAGCTCCTTCGCCCGCCCGGCATCGCGCGCGTGCAGCACGAGTTCGTCCCCGCGCGCGTGCAGCCGCCGCGCGACGGCGGCCCCGATACCCGAGCCGGCTCCGGTGATCACATGAGTAGCCATGGCCCCATGGTCTCACCAGGGGATCCGGCCAGGGGGCTCTGACCAGGGCTTGTGTCGGGGCTTGGGCGGGGCCCTCGCACCGGGCTGGGGCTCGGGGCCGGGCGCCCGGCGGAGGCCGGGGCTCAGGAGGGCGGGGCGGGCGAGGGGACGGAGGGGGGAACCGGGGTGGTGGCGGACCAGAAGTCCGAGTGGACGTGAGGGGTGGGGATCTTGCCGTAGGCGTACCGGGGACCGTTGGGTGCGGCCACGGGGTCGGCGACATCCGACTTCTCGGCACAAGGCGTCGTCACATCGAAGAACGCCTGCCCCTGGTGGCCGACCGTGAGATCGAACTGGAAGCCTTCGGGGCTCCGGGCGAAGATCGACGGCATCTCCTGATTCCGGTTGACTCCGGTGATCTCGTAGCCGCTCTTCTTCCAGGAGCGTTCGATCACCCCGAGGAAATTGCCCCGCCGCTGCTCGGAGATGACCGTCGTCACCGTCCGGCGCCGCGTCACCGTGCAACTCCCGCTGGTCCAGGTCTCATGGGCCCACTGGACCTCGGGCACGACGGCCTTCAGCGTCTCGTCCAGCATCCGGTCGGCGCGCTCCGCCGCCTCCTGCATGTTCATGTCCGTGTTCGCTCCTCCGCCGCTCCGCTGTCCGCAGCCGGCCACGATGACACCCGCCAGGACGACGGCCGGGACGACGACGGCGGCGGCGCGCCGCAGCGCCCTCCGCTCCCCTCGTTTCACCGGTACGCCTCCCTGGTGATCTGGTCGGCCCGCCCGACGACGATCCGGCTGATGTTGTTGGCCGACTGACGGTCCAGTTCCGGTGTGAAGTACTGGGAATGCGCGTCGAAGCCGCCCAGTTCCGCGACCATCCTGGGCCCGTCGTCGACCTCGAAGCGCCGCGCTCCGAAGCCGGCGGCGGCCGGGTCCTCGCCGAAGTAGAGATGGTCGGTGACCCGGCTCGCCTGGAGCGCCCCGGCAGGACCGGCGGTCATGACCGCCCCGAGGGCGAACTCGACCGGGGTGGGGAGGTGTGTCACCGGATCGTTCTCCGCCGACCCGACGAATACATGTTCCTTTCCGACGCCGAGGTCCTCGGCCCGGTCCACTCCCACCCCCGGGCTGCCGAGCAGGATCACCTCGTCCACGCCCGGGATCCCGCCGCTTCGGCGGGCCGCCGTGCCCACCGTCAGCGAGCCGTACGAGTGACCGATGGCCGTGAGGTGGGGATCGGCGTTCTTGTTCGTCGCGTCGAGCCCCTCCATGAACGCGCGGTACGCGGGCGCTCCCGCCGCCGCGTTGCCGGTGGACAGGACGGTCGCCGCGTTGGGCGCCTCGTAGCCGAGCCAGACGATCGCGGCGCTGGACGGGTCCAGCCGGCGCGCCCCGATGGCCGTGTCCTGGGCGCGCTTCATCGTGTCCGTCACGAAATCGGCGTCCAGTTTCGTCCCCAGCCCCGGCACGTACGCCGAAACGTTCCGGGACGTGTCCGGGTCGCCGTAGGAGACGATCGCGCGGCCGTTGCCCCTGTCGTCGACGTCGAGCAGGAACATCGGCGGCTCGCTCGGCTCGTCCAGCCTGTCCTGGATCATGCGGAGGGCTTCGATCTTGGACTCCTGGCCGCCTTCCTCCTCCATCTCCTCGATGAGGAGCGGGAGATAGCGGCGGTTGGCCTCGTCGCGCACGGCGGCGGGGATGCCGTCGACGTCGCCGATCAGGTCGGGGGCGATGTCCAGGTACTCCCGGCGCTGCTCGTCGGTGAGCCCTTCCCACCAGGCGAGGCGGTCGGCCGGGCTCTTGTCCACGGGGATGGCGGCGACGAGGTGGTGGCCGACCGCCGAGCGGACGTCCGCCGTGTCGCGGGCGACGTCCTTCCGGGTCTTCCCGGTGGTGTCGAGGCCCTCGGCGGCGCGGAGGCCGTCGAGGGTCCTGGCGAACGTCGCGTCGATGGAGGCGGCGGTCGTGACGGCGTCGGCGATCCGGTCGGCGATGTCCTGGGCCCGCGCGGCGTGCGGGTTGGCGGAGGAGAA
The DNA here is from genome assembly GCF_043198875.1 of Streptomyces sp. NPDC048718. NCBI lineage: Bacteria > Bacillati > Actinomycetota > Actinomycetes > Kitasatosporales > Streptomycetaceae > Streptomyces > Streptomyces sp. NPDC048718. Next base: position 340,305 of record NZ_JBICVG010000004.1, on the reverse strand, counting down.
GGGAAGCGGGTGCCGGGCGGCGTCGGCGAGCCGGCGCGGGTCCAGCGGGAGGCTGCCCCGGGCCGTACCGCCGGGGGCCGTGGTGTCGCCGACGCCCGGGACGGGGCTGTCGGCGGGGGCGGCCGGGTAGGCGACAGAGCCGTCCTCGTGGACGGTGAAGCCCCGTTCCTCGGCGTCCCGCAGGGCGCCTCGGAGCCGGCGCTGGGGTTCGGCCAGGTCCGCCGCCAGGGCGTCCAGGGTGGACCGGACCAGGCCGCACTCGGTGTGCAGGTACTGGAAATTGCGGCTCAGCCGGCGCAGCCGGCCGAGCGCGGCCTCGGCGGACTCGCCCGCCTGGGTCTCGCGCAGCCGCGCGGTCATCGCCCGGTCGACACGGCCCCGGTCGGTGCCGGCGCGGTGCGAGAGCTGCTGCCAGCCGTCGCCCGCCTCCGCCAGTTCCGTGAGCCTGAGATCCCGGAGCAGCCGCCAGGTCAGGGTGGGGCCTGCCGTGCTCATCGGCGCGGCCCGTACGGAGCGCGGGCGCGGGTGGTGAAGTGGGTCACGCGCCGACGCTAGTAGCGCCGGTCCCCTCCGGCGGTGCCGCGCGGCCGATCGGCACACGATCGGGTGGCCGGTGCGTCAGCGGGGGAACGCGGGCCACCCGATCGCGTATCGGAGACGGCGCACGCGTGGGCGTGGGACATGTCGTCGAACGCTTCGTCGGACACGTCGGTGCCGGGGCACGCGGGCGAGAGGCCGGACGTGTCGGGGCGCGGACGGGACGGGACGCGGACGCGGCGAGACCCGCCCGCGCGCGAGGAGACGCGCGGGCGATCCGGACAGGGGCAGGGCCCCGCGCACGGTCAGGCCTGGCGGCTCGACTCCAGGTACGCCAGCGCGGCCTCGCCGTCCTCCGCGAAGAAGACCAGGTCGGCGAGCGGGATCGGCAGGAAGCCTTCCTCCTCCATGCGGCGGAACTGGCTCTTCAGGCCGTCGTAGAACCCGGCGGTGTTGAGCAGGACTATCGGCTTGTCGTGCTTGCCGTGCTTCTTCAGCTCCATGATCTCGGTGGCCTCGTCGAGCGTGCCCGTGCCGCCGACCATGACGACGATCGCGTCCGACTTGGCGAGCAGCAGGGCCTTGCGCTCGGCGAGGTCCTTGGCGATGACCATCTCGTCGGCGCCCTGCCGCGCCTTGGCGGCGAGGAAGTCGACGGAGACGCCGACCAGCCGGCCCCCGGCCTCCTCGACACCGTCCGCGACGACCTTCATCAGGCCGGACTCGGAGCCGCCCCACACCAGGGTGTGGCCCGCCTTGCCCATGCGCTCCGCGAAGTCGCGGGCGGGGACGGTGTACTGGTCGGCGAGGTCGGCGGCGGAGAGGAAGACGCAAATATTCATGGCAGAACCGTAGGCCTTGGCACTGACACCCTGTGACATCGGGGTTTTTTCGAGATTTTCCGGCGGCGAGCGATGAGTTCCGTGCGGGCCCGCGGTCTCCCCTTTCATGGACGAGGTGACAACCACACCGGCCCGCACCAAGGGCCTGGTCAGGGCGCAGGACGGCACACGAATCGCCTACGAGCGGTACGGGGACGGCCCGCCGCTGATCCTGGTGGGCGGCGCGCCGGGGGCGGCGACGGCTGGGAGCGAGCGGGCGCTGGCGGCGCTGCTCGCCCGGCACTTCACGGTGGTCGCGTACGACCGCCGGGCGGGCCGGGAAGCTCGGGAGATCGGCGATCTGGCGGCGCTCGTCGAGGCGGTGCGCGAGGAGACCGGCGTGACGGCGGCCATGCATGGAACGGCGTCCGGCGGCACGCTCGCGCTCGCCGCGGTGGCGGCCGGGGTTCCGGTGGGCCGGCTGTCGGTGTACGAGCCGTACGAGCCGCTGCCGGTCCGCGCGGCGGTGGCGGCGGAGGGCGAGTGGGTGTCGGGGGGCGATGAGCGGCCGTCAGGGGGCGACGAGCGGTCGTCGGTGTGCGGGCGGTCGTACGGCGTGGTGGACGCGGGCGGGCTGGACCGGGTCCACGCGCGCGTACTCGTGATCGACGGCGGGGCGAGCCCGGCCGGGACGCGGCGCGCGGCCCGTACCGTCGCCGCCGCCGTCCGGCGCGGCCGGCACCGTACCCTCACCGGCCAGACGCACGAGGTCGCCCCGCACGTCCTCGCGCCGGTCCTCGTGGACTTCCACGCGAGGGAACTGGCGGGGGTGTGATCCGGCGGGACCGGGTGGGAGGGGGGCCTGGGTCGGGTCCGACGGGTCCATGGCGAGCCAGGTCGGGCCGGGTAGCCGGATCGGACGGACCGGGCCCGGGCGAACCGGGCGAACCGGCCGGGTCGGAGCGGCGGTGCGTGTGGGAGGGGGGCCGCGTCCGAGGCCCCCCTCCCCCGCCGCCGGGAGAACGCGCCCTGGGACACTGCTCCCGGCCGCCGGAACGCGCGGGGCCGCCACCGCGGCCCGGTGCTCCGGCCGCACGTACCACCCGCACCGCCCGCACCGCCCGCACTTTCCCGAAGGACGACCGCCCGTGGACGACGCACGACGAGACGTTCCGGGCGCCCGCCCGCGCCGCATACGACGGGCCGTCCCCGGCCTGGCCAAGCCGGGCCCGTGGACGCGCGGCCCGGTGCTCACGGTGGCGGCGCTGCTCCTCGGTCTGCTGCTCGCGCTGCACTCGGAGATCACGGACCGGGGCGGTCTCGGCAGCCTGGTGGAAACGTTCCTGCCCTGGTTCGGTCTCTTCGTCCCGCTGCTCCTCGCCGGGGCCCTGTGGCGTCGCTCGGCCGCGGCGGTCGTCGCGCTACTGCTGCCGGTGTCGGCGTGGCTGGCTCTCTTCGGCGGAGTCTTCTCCGACAGGTCCCGGCCCGGCGGCGATCTCACCCTGGTCAGTCACAACGTGGGCGCCGAGAACGCCGACCCGGCCGGCACCGCCCGCGATCTGACCGCCGCCGGGGCGGACCTGCTGGCGCTCCAGGAGATGACTCCGCGGGCCGCGGACGTGTACGCGCGCGAGCTGGCGACGGCCTACCCGTATCACTCGGTCCAGGGCACGGTCGGGCTGTGGAGCAAGCTGCCGCTGTCGGACTCCCGGGCGGTCGACGTCCTGCGGGGCGACGTCGGACCGCTGGCGAAGACCCGGCGGTCCGAGGACCGTCCCATGGAGCCGCCCCGGGCGCTGCGCGCCACGGTGACCACCGAGCGGGGACCCCTCGCGGTGTACGTGGTCCACCTCGGGTCGGTGCGGCTGATGCCCAGGGGCGGCTTCTGGACGGACTCGCGCGACGCCGGCGCGGTCGCCCTCACCAAGGCCGTCGCCGCCGAGCCGAACGAGCGGGTGGTAGTGCTCGGCGACATGAACGGCACGACCGACGACCGCGTGTTCGACGGCCTTACCTCGCGGCTGCGTTCGGTCCAGGAGTCGGCCGGGCGCGGCTTCGGCTTCAGCTGGCCGGCGTCCTTCCCGGTGGCACGGATCGATCAGATCCTGGTCGGGGGCCTGGCGCCGAAGAGTTCGTGGGTCCTGCCGGACACGGGCAGCGACCATCTGCCCGTGGCGGCGCGCGTCGGCTGGTGACCGACGGGACACGGGATACGGAAGAGCGGCCGGCCATCAGGCCGACCGCTCTTCTTCGTCATCGAGGTGCCCGGACATCCGGGCATCCGGGCATCCGGGCATCCGGGCATCCGGGCATCCGGGCATCCGGGCCGGAAACGTATCTCAGGCTCCGGCGGTGGCTTCCGCCGTCCGGCGCGTGGTCGTCGCGATCGTCGCCGAGCCGACGACGCGGGTGCCGTCGTACAGCACGATCGCCTGCCCGGGGGCGATACCCCGGACCGGCTCGTCGAAGGTGACGGACAGTCCGCCGTCCACCATGACCGCGCTGACCGGGGTCTCGTCGCCGTGCGCGCGAAGCTGCGCGGTGTAGCGGCCGGGGCCGTCGGGCGCGATACCGCACCAGCGGGGCTTGATGGCGGTGAGCGCGGTGACGTCGAGGGCCTCGGCGGGGCCGACGGTGACGGTGTTGTTCACGGGCGAGATGTCGAGGACGTAGCGCGGCTTGCCGTCCGGCGCGGGGTGCCCGATGCGCAGGCCCTTGCGCTGGCCGATGGTGTAGCCGTACGCGCCCTCGTGGGTGCCCACCTTCGTACCGGACTCGTCGACGATGTCGCCCTCCGCCGTGCCCAGGCGGGAGGCGAGGAAGCCCCGGGTGTCACCGTCGGCGATGAAGCAGATGTCGTGGCTGTCAGGCTTCTTCGCGACCGCGAGACCGCGCCGCTCCGCCTCCGCCCGGATCTCGTCCTTGGTGGTGAGGGTGTCGCCGAGCGGGAACATGGCGTGGGCCAGCTGCTTCTCGTCGAGCACACCGAGTACGTACGACTGGTCCTTGGCCTGGTCGGAGGCCCGGTGCAGCTCGCGGACGCCGTCCTCGCGGGTGACGACGGTGGCGTAGTGGCCGGTGCAGACGGCGTCGAAGCCGAGGGCGAGGGCCTTGTCGAGCAGCGCGGCGAACTTGATCTTCTCGTTGCAGCGCAGGCACGGGTTGGGCGTACGGCCCGCCTCGTACTCGGCGATGAAGTCGTCGACGACGTCCTCGCGGAAGCGTTCGGCCAGGTCCCACACGTAGAAGGGGATGCCGATGACGTCGGCGGCGCGCCGGGCGTCACGGGAGTCCTCGATGGTGCAACAGCCCCGCGCGCCGGTGCGGAAGGACTGCGGGTTCGCGGAGAGGGCCAGGTGCACACCGGTGACGTCGTGGCCCGCCTCGGCGGCACGGGCGGCGGCGACGGCGGAGTCGACTCCGCCGGACATGGCGGCGAGGACGCGGAGGGGGCGCTGCGGCGGGGTCTGAGTCATAGCCCTACCAGGGTACGGGGCGCCGGGAACCGGGGTCGCGGCCGTGCGCGTTCTTTCGTCATGTGGGGACAACGGGGATGCGGGCGGGGAAGCCGGCCGCGAAGGAGCCGGTGAGGACGTCGTGACGGAGCCGGGGAAGAGACCGACGGGCCAGGGCCGGGCCAGGGCCGAGAGCAAGGGCATGGGGATGGGGATGGGCGCGGGGGCGGGCAAGGGCGCGGGCAAGGCGGGCGGGAGCGGTAAGGGACCGGCGGGGCCCGGGCGACGGGCCGTGCTCGTCGGCGGCGCGGTCGCGGTCGCCGGGACGGCCGTGTTCGCCCGGGACGAGCTGGGCCGGCTGTGGTGGCGGCTGCCCGGGGTGGAGGCCAAGAGGGTCGAGGGCGAGCTGGATCACAAGGGCGCGGAGTGGGTGGCGGCGTCCCGCTTCAACTGGCGGCGTGCCAACCGTCCCGGCGACTATCCGATCGACCGGGTCGTGATCCATGTGACGCAGGGCGGTTACGGCTCCGCGCTCAAGGTGTTCCAGGACCCGGGGCACGGGGCCGCCGCGCACTACGTGGTCCGCGAGGACGGGCACATCGCGCAAATGATCCGGGAACTCGACGTGGCCTTCCACGCGGGGAACCGGGACATGAACGAGCGCAGCATAGGGATCGAGCACGAGGGGTTCGTGGACCGGCCCGAGGATTTCACGCCGGCGATGTACGAGGCGTCGGCGCGGCTCACGGCGGACATATGCCACCGCTACGGGATACCCGTGGACCGGCGGCATGTCATCGGGCACGTGGAGGTACCCGGCACCGACCACACCGACCCGGGGCCGCACTGGGACTGGCCCCGGTATCTGCGGCTGGTGCGGGAGGCGCGGGCGAAGCTGGGCTGAGGCCCGGCGTGGGGGCCGGGTGGCCGGTTCCGAGACCGGCGCCAAACCCCCGACCACGGATCCATCCCCCGGCCCCGGCCCCGCCCCCGGGACCGATCGGTCAGCTCAGGCCGGCGGCCCTGGCCCGTTCGACGGCGGGGCCGATCGCCTCGGCGACCGCCGCCACGTCCTCCTTGGTGGAGGTGTGGCCGAGGCTGAAGCGCAGGGTTCCGCGGGCGAGGTCCGGGTCGGCGCCGGTGGCGAGCAGGACGTGGCTGGGCTGGGCGACGCCCGCGGTGCAGGCGGAGCCGGTGGAGCAGGCGATGCCGGCGGCGTCGAGGAGCAGCAGCAGCGAGTCGCCCTCGCAGCCGGGGAAGGTGAAGTGGGCGTTGGCGGGGAGCCGGTCGACCGGGTCGCCGCCGAGGATGGCGTCGGGGACAGCCGTACGGACGACGTCGATCAGCTCGTCGCGCAGGGCTCCGACCGTACGGGCGAACTCCTCGCGGCCTTCCTCGGCGAGCCGGGCGGCGACGGCGAAGGCGGCGACGGCGGGAACGTCGAGCGTGCCGGAGCGGACGTGCCGTTCCTGGCCGCCGCCGTGCAGCACGGGTACGGGGGTGTGCTCGCGCCCCAGGAGGAGCGCGCCGATCCCGTACGGGCCGCCGATCTTGTGGCCGGACACGGTCATCGCGGCGAGTCCGGAGGCGGCGAAGTCGACCGGGACCTGGCCGACGGCCTGGACCGCGTCGGCGTGCAGCGGCACCCCGAACTCGGCGGCGACGTCGGCGAGTTCACGGACCGGCATGAGGGTGCCGATCTCGTTGTTGGCCCACATCACGGTGGCGAGCGCGACGGATCCGGGGTCGCGGGCGATGGCCTCGCGCAGGGCCTCGGGGTGGACCCGGCCGTAGGAGTCGACCGGCAGGTATTCGACGGTCGCGCCCTCGTGTGTGGCCAGCCAGTCGACGGCGTCCAGGACGGCGTGGTGCTCGACGGGGCTGGCGAGAACGCGGGTGCGGGCCGGGTCGGCGGCGCGGCGGGACCAGTACAGGCCCTTGACGGCGAGGTTGTCCGCCTCGGTGCCGCCGGACGTCAGGACGACCTCACTGGGCCGGGCCCCGAGCGCCCCGGCGAGGGCTTCACGGGCTTCCTCCACGGTCCGCCGGGCACGCCGGCCGGCGGCGTGCAGCGAGGAGGCGTTGCCCGTGACGGCGAGCTGGGCGGTCATCGCCTCGATCGCCTCGGGAAGCATGGGCGTGGTCGCGGCGTGGTCGAGGTAAGCCATGGTGGGACCGATTCTACGAGTCCGCCCACCCGTCGCGGGAGGGTGTCCGGGGTGCGGGGGCGGGACTGAGACGGGCGTCACCCGGAGACGGCGCCCGCCGCTCCGGATCCGGCGCGGGCCCGCCCCACTCTGTGCGTGCGGGCCCCGGCCCCCTGCGGGTGCGGGCCCACCCTGCCGTTGCGAACCGGTGCGGGCTCACCCCCGCCACCGCATTCGCGTGCGGGCCGGGCGCCGCAATGAAGTCGAGCGGACGATCAACCACTCAAGATCTCCCGGGCCTTCGCCACCCGCTGTAACAAAAGGGCCTACGCCTTCCACGGCGCTGTCACCACCGCCGCTGTCCGGTTCGGGCTCCCGGCCGAGCCGACTCGCGGCCTCAGTCCCCGACGAACCACAGATACAGATGCGGTCCGTCGAGAACCGCCTGCCCCAGCTCGATCAACTCGCGCGTGAACTCATCGGTCAGCACGCCCGGGGGCAACCGCGGTACCTCCGCCAACAGGGTCGACACCTGCCGGTGATTGAAAACGGTGTCCGCGTACGGCAGCAGGTGTCCCAGCATGGGAAACACTGACTGATCAAGACCAGCCAGCTCGGGGCCCCAGGCCACACCGCGCTTCGCGCAGGCTTCGAGCGTGCCGTCCTCGCGCCGGATCTGGAGATCAATCATGGACAGATCGTATGACCTCATGATCCACCGGACAGAACCTGGCCGCCTCACACTCGCGCGGGCCAGACACCAGCCGCCGCACTCACGTGCGGGCCCACCCCCGGAGGCACCGTGAGTGCGGGCCACACCCCTGCCGTTACGTCTAGGTGCGGGTTGTTGTGTACGGCCGAGTGAGCCGAAGGGGTGCGTCGGGGGAACAGTGCCGAACGCGCACAGGCCCGCGAGGAACGAGTGGGCCGAGCACGATCGGTGCTGTGAGTCCGACTCCAGCACCCCGGAGGCGAAGGAGGCACAAAAAAGGCCAACGCTGCGCAAACAACATGCGCTCACCCGTAGCCGCCTCGCGCACGTGCGGGCCGCGCACCAGCGCCGCACCCACCCACGAACCCAGCCCCGCCGGCCGCGCTCACGTACAAGCCCCACCTCAGCCGCCTCGCGCCCGTGCGGGCCAGGCCCCAGCGCCGCACCCACCCACGAACCCAGCCCCGCCGGCCGCGCTCACGTACAAGCCCCACCCCAGCCGCCTCGCACTCGTGCGGGCCACACCCCTGCCGTTACGCCTGACCGCAGGTCGCTGCGTACGGCCGAGTGAGCCGAAGGGGTGCGTCGGGGGAACAGTGCCGAACGCGCACAGGCCCGCGAGGAACGAGTGGGCCGAGCACGATCGGTGCTGTGAGTCCGACTCCAGCACCCCGGAGGCGAACCGAGGCACAAAAAAGGCCAACGCGACGCAAACAACATGCGCCCACCCGTAGCCGCCTCGCGCACGTGCGGGCCGCACACCAGCGCCGCACCCACCCACGAACCCAGCCCCCAACCGCCTCGCGCACGTGCGGGCCCACCCCCGGTGCCGTGAGTCCGACTCCAGCACCCCGGAGGCGAAGGAGGCACAAAAAGGGAGGGCATCAACCCCGCGGTGCGCGGGCCAGCTGGCGGGACTGGGCGACCAGGCGGTCGGCGGAGTCCCAGACCTCGGCGTCCTCTTCGAGGAAGCCGCCCGCGAGGTTGCGGGTGGTGATGGAGACGCGCAGCGGGCCGGGGGCCGGGCGGCAGCGGATGTGGGTGGTGAGTTCGACGGTGGGGGTCCAGCCCTTGAGGCCGAGCTCGAAGGAGGTCGGCGGCAGCGCGTCGACGGCGAGGAGCAGGGACAGCGGGTCGGGGTCGCGGCCGTCGGCGAGGCCGAACCAGGCGCGCATCTCGCCCTTGCCGGAGGGCGCGCCGATGGCCCAGCCGACGGTCGACGGGTCGAGCCGCAGGTCGAGGCGTTCGGTGATGGCCGAGGAGCCGGGGATGTCGGGGGTGGGGCCGTCGGAGGTGCCGAAGCACTGGTCGATCGGGGCGATCGCGGGCGGCGTCGCGGAGGTGCGGACGTCGTCGGGGAGCGTGTCGAGGTCGCCGTAGGAGGCGAGGACGCGGATGCGTTCGACCTCGGTGCCGTCCTGCGCGTACTGGAAGAGGGACGCCTGGCCGGTGGAGAGGGTCCGGCCGGTGCGGACGGTCTCGGCGCGGATGACCGCCGGGCCCGGCACGGACGGGGTGAGGTAGTACGCCGAGATCGTGAACGGGTCCGGGTGCGGCAGGTGGTCGCCGAGCGCGCGGCCGAGGAGAGCGAGGAGGTAGCCGCCGTTCACGGCCTGGATGATCGTCCACCCAGCCGACAGTTCGGCGTCGTAGACGCCGGGCTCGCGCAGGGCGATGGCGGTGTCGCGGTCGAACTCGCTCGTCACCCCACCGGAGGGCGTGGCCTGGGCCGGGTCCGGGGTCGGGGTCGTCTCGGTGCTGCTCATGCTCATGGGCGCGACGGTACAGGGCCGACCCTACTGAGCGGTAGCTTTTTCGGACTCACGTGTGGACGAACGCCTGTTCCAGGCGCGCGGCGCCCGCCAGTGGAAGCGCATCGCGAGCAGCCGCAGCACGAAGGCGGCGAGCACGGCGGCGGTGCTGGTGTACGCGTTGAGCACGTCGAAGCGGATGCACAGCACCACGATCGTCGCGCCCACGATGGCCGGCACGGCGTACAGGTCCCGGTCCCAGCGCAGCAGCGACGGCGCCTCGATCGCCAGGATGTCGCGCAGCACACCGCCGCCGACGCCGGTGGCCATGCCGAGCACGGCCGAGGACGTCAGACCGAGTCCGTAGTCGTACGCCTTCGTCGTACCGGTCACACAGAACAGACCGAGGCCGGCCGCGTCGAAGACGTTGACGGCCGTCTGGGTCCGTTCGACCTCCGGATGCAGGAAGAAGACGAGGGCGGTCGCGACCAGCGGCATGAGGAAGTAGCCGAGATCGGTGAAGGCGGCCGGGGGGACGGCGCCGATGACGAGGTCCCGGAAGAGTCCGCCGCCCAGCGCCGTGACCTCGGCGAGTACGGCCATGCCGAAGACGTCGAAATTCCTGCGGACGGCGAGCAGCGCGCCCGAGATCGCGAAGACGAAGATGCCGACGAGATCGAGCGCGTGTTGGACGGACGGATTGAACAAATCGTGGAGCACCGCCCAATTGTGCAGTCTCCGACACGGTCCCCCGACGCCGTGAGGCTCCCGCCACGAGAGTGATGGGAGCCTCACATACGTACCGCTCGCGAACTCAGTCCTCCGAAGGCTTGTCCGCCGCCTTCTCCGCCGCCTTCTCGGCCGCCTTCTCCGCCGCCTTCTCAGCCGGCTTCTCAGCGGCTCCCTCAGCGGCCTTGGCCCCAGCCTTCGAGGCCTTCCCCGCCTCAGTCTTCGAGGGCTCCCCAGCCTCAGCCTTCGCAGCCTTCCCCGGCTCCGCCGGTCCCCCCGCCGTCACCTCCACCGTCTCCCGCGCCGACGGGATGGTGATCCCCTCCGCGTTCTCCGGGTGGTGGCAGGCGACCCGCTGGCCGGGCCGAAGTTCGAGCAGCGGCGGTTCCTGCGTCTTGCAGACCTCCGTCGCCTTCCAGCAGCGGGTGTGGAAGCGGCAGCCGGCCGGCGGCGCGATCGGCGACGGGACGTCGCCGGTGAGCAGGATGCGCTCGCTCTTCTGGCCCCGGCGGCGCGGGTCCGGGATCGGCACGGCCGACATCAGCGCGCGCGTGTACGGGTGCATCGGCGCCTGGTAGAGGGACGTACGGTCGGCCAGCTCGACGACCTTGCCCAGGTACATGACGGCGATGCGGTCGGACACGTGCCGGATGACCGACAGGTCGTGCGCGATGATCACGTACGTGAGGCCGAGCTCGTCCTGGAGGTCGTCGAGGAGGTTGACGACCTGGGCCTGGATGGAGACGTCCAGGGCGGAGACGGGCTCGTCCGCGATCACGAGCTTCGGCTTGAGCGCGAGCGCGCGGGCGATGCCGATGCGCTGGCGCTGGCCGCCGGAGAACTCGTGCGGGTAGCGGTTGTAGTGCTCGGGGTTGAGGCCGACGAGTCCGAGCAGCCGCTGGACCTCCTTCTTCAGGCCGCCCTCGGGCTCGACGCCCTGGAGCTTGAAGGGGGCCGAGATGATCGCGCCGACCGTGTGGCGCGGGTTCAGGGAGCCGTACGGGTCCTGGAAGATCATCTGGATGTCGCGGCGCAGCGGACGCATCTTCGCCACCCCGAGGTGGGAGATGTCGGTGCCCTCGAACTCGATGGTGCCGCCGGTCGGTTCGAGGAGCCGGGTGATGAGCCGGCCCATCGTCGACTTGCCGCAGCCGGACTCGCCGACGACGCCGAGGGTTTCGCCGGGGTAGACCTCGAAGTCGATCCCGTCGACGGCCTTGACCGCACCGCTCTGGCGCTGCAGCAGCCCCTTGCGGATGGGGAAGTGCTTCTGCAGGCCCGTGACCTTGAGCAAGGGCTCCATGGTGTCACTCACCGCCTTGGGATGGCTCGCGGCCTTGGTGTCGCCCACGGCCTTGGTGTCGCTCACAGCTTCGGCGCAATCTCTTCGGTCCAGATCCGGTTCCGCTCACCCTGCGGGAGGTGGCAGGCCGCGAAGTGGCGGTCACCGGCCTCCGTCAGCTTCAGCTCGGGGCGATCGGTCCGGCATATGCCGCCCTTGGGGACGTCCGCGTACGGGCAGCGCGGGTTGAAGGCGCAGCCACTCGGGACGTTGATGAGGCTGGGCGGGTTGCCCTTGACCGGGATGAGCCGCTCGGTCTGCTCGCGGTCGATGCGGGGCATGGACCCGAGCAGACCCCAGGTGTACGGGTGCTGGGGCTGGTAGAAGAGCTCCTCGGCCGTGCCGCGCTCCACGCACCGCCCGCCGTACATCACGAGGATGTCGTCGGCGATCTCGGCGACGACGCCGAGGTCGTGGGTGATGATGACGACCGCGGAGCCGAACTCCTTCTGCAGATCCCGGATCAGGTCGAGGATCTGGGCCTGGACGGTCACGTCGAGCGCGGTGGTCGGCTCGTCCGCGATGAGCAGTTCGGGGTTGTTGACCAGCGCCATCGCGATCATCGCGCGCTGGCGCATACCGCCGGAGAACTCGTGCGGGTAGTTGTCGAACCGCTTCGCGGGCTCGGGGATGCCGACCCGGTCGAGGAGTTCGACGGCGCGGGTGCGGGCGGTCTTCTTGTCGACCTTGTGGTGGACGCGGTACGCCTCCACGATCTGGTGCCCGACCGTGTAGTACGGGTGCATCGCGGACAGCGGGTCCTGGAAGATCATCGCCATCTCGCGGCCGCGCATCCGGCGCACCCGGTCGGGGTCGGCGGAGAGGATCTCCTCGCCGTTCAGCCAGATCTCGCCGGAGATCCGGGCCTTCTGCCGGCCGTACTGGCCGACGGTGTGCAGGCCCATGATGCCGAGCGAGGTGACCGACTTGCCGGAGCCGGACTCGCCCACGATGCCGAGGGTCTTGCCCTTCTCCAGCTGGAAGGTGAGACCGTCGACGGACTTGACCAGGCCGTCGTCGGTCGGGAAGTGGATCTTGAGGTCGCGTACGTCGAGGAAGGCGTCCGACGGTGCGCCCTTGGACGCGGCGACCGGTTCGCCGAGCGCGGCTCCGGTCTTGGCGAGCTTGTCGGTCATGCGAGCCTCACTCGGGGGTCGATCACCGCGTACAGCAGGTCCACCAGGAGGTTGGCGAAGACCACGCACGCGGCGGTGATGAGGGTGACCGCCATGATGATCGGCAGGTCGCGCTCGCTGACCGCCGAGAAGGCGGCGTTGCCGAGGCCCGGGAGGTTGAACGCGGTCTCCGTCAGGACCGCGCCGCCGACGAGGGCGCCGAAGTCCATGCCGAAGATGGTCAGGATGGGGGTCATCGTGGAGCGCATGGCGTGCTTGCCGAGCACGACGGGCTCCGTGAGGCCCTTGGCGCGGGCGGTACGGATGTAGTCCTCGCCCAGCACTTCCAGCATGGTGGCGCGGGTGAGCCGCGCGTACATCGCCGCGTAGAGGAAGGCGAGGGTCACCCAGGGCAGCAGCAGACCCATGAACCAGCTGCCCGGGTTCTCGCTGATCGGCACGTACCGGGCGTCGAGCCAGTGCAGCTGGGTGCGGAAGACGAGCATCGCCAGCATGGCGGTGAAATAGATGGGGAGCGAGACGCCGGCGAGGGCGGTGACCATCGCGGCGCGGTCGACCACGGTGCCGCGCTTGAGCGCGGAGACGACGCCGGCGGAGACACCCAGGATCAGCCAGATGATGGCCGCGCCGACGACCATGGAGAGGGTGACCGGGATCCGGTCGACCAGGATGCTCCAGACGTCCTGCTCGGTCTTGAACGAGTAGCCGAAGCACGGGGCCGCGCAGTGGATGGACGAGCCGCCGCCCACGTAGTCGCGGCCGACGAAGATGCCCGAGACGAAGTGCCAGAACTGCACCAGGAGCGGATCGCCGAGGCCGAGCTTCTGCCGGATGCCCTCGATGGTGGCCGGATCCGCCTGCTTGCCGACGAACATCGCGGCAGGGTCGCTGCCGGTCAGCTTGGGTATGAGGAAGAAGATGCTGAGCGTCACGAGCGTGACGACCATCAGCATCAGCGCGACGGCGATCAGCCGTCGGATGATGTATGCAAGCATGCGGTCGGCCGGACTGCGGCCGGGACCCCTTCACGGGGTGCCCGGCCGCCGCGCGCGGCCATCACCTGCCCTTCGGACCTGGCGGCGGGTGGTGCGCCGTTGAAGCGGGTCGGTTTACTTGACGACGCCGAGCGACGCGTAGTCGTAGCGGCCGTTGTAGGCGTCGGCCGTGTAGACGTTGGTCAGTCGAGAGCTGCGCCAGATGATGTTCTTCTCGTGGGTGAACGGCAGGTAGATCGCCTTCTCGGAGACCTTGGTGTTGATCTCCTTGTAGATCTCGCCGGCCTTGACCGGGTCGGTCTCCTTCAGCGCCTTGTCGAACAGCGCGTCGATGGCCGGGTCCTTGGTCTCGGAGTAGTTGTTGTTACCCGAGTCGAGGAGGAAGCGGCTGTCGACCAGCGGCTGCAGGAAGCCCTGACCGGTCGGGAAGTCGGCACCCCAGCCCATGATGACGATGCCGTAGCCCTTGTCCTTGACCACCTTCGGCGAGCCGATGATGCCGGTGGTCTGGGCGCCGTCGTACTGGTCGATCTGGGCGTCGATGTTGACGGCCTTCAGCGACTGCTGGAGCGACTCGGCGGTCGCGACCTCGATCGGCTTGTTGTTGCGGACCGCGATCGTGGTCTTGAAGCCGTTCGGCTTACCGCACTTCTTGAGGGCGTCCTTGGCCTTGGCGATGTCCGGCTTGCCGCTGAGCTTGCCGTACGGGTCGGCCTTCACGTCCGAACCCTTGACGATGGGCGGCAGCATGTTGGTCGCGATGTCGCCACCGGCCTGCGGGCCACCGCGGGCGGTCTGCAGGGACTTGCTGTCGGCCGCGTAGATGATGGCCTTGCGGCACTCGACGTTCGGGATCACCGACTGCGGGAAGACCGCGTACCGGATGAAGCCGGTCTGCGGGTTGTCCGCGTTCTCCTTGTGCTGCTGGAGCACCTTCTGACGGGCCGCGGCGCCGACACCGGTCGCGTTGATGTCGATGTCGTACTCGCCCTCGACCAGACGGTTGTCCATGTCGTCGGCGTTCGTGCTGAACGTGACGCTGATCGAGTCCGGAAGCGCCTTGCGGATGGTGTCCGTCTTGGCGTCCCACTTGTCGTTGCGAACCAGCTTGATGGACTTCTTCGGCGTGTACGAGTCCCACTTGTACGGGCCGGAGGAGAACGGCTTCAGGCCGTACTTGGAGCCCGTGTCCTTGTCCTGGCGGGCCGGAGAGGCGACGGGCATCGCCAGCATCTGGAGGAAGTCTCCGTTGGCCTTGGGGAGCTTGAAGACGATGGTCTTGTCGTCCGGCGTCTCGATCGACTTCAGACCGAGCTTGTCGGCCGACTTGTCCTTGTACGGACCCTTGTACTCCTTCTTGGGGTCGAGGACGCCCTGAAGGTAGATCGGGCCGCCGGAGATGACGTCCTGCGCCCAGGTGCGCTCGATGCCGTACTTGATGTCCTTGGAGGTGATCGGCTTGCCGTCCTCCCAGGTGACCCCGTCCTTCAGGGTGAAGGTGTAGGTCAGGCCGTCGGACGAGATCTTGCCGGTGTCGGTGGCGAGGTCGGGGACCAGCTCGGTCGACTCGGCGCCGGGGGCGGCCTTGTAGGAGATCAGCTGACGGGTGTAGTAGCGGGCGAAGTCCCACATGAAGCCGTAGTAACCGCGCTGCGGGTCCCACGAGTCGGACTCCTGCGTGCCGATGAACTTCAGCTCGCCGCCCTTCTTGTCCGAGGCGTTGAGGACCTTGTTCACGGCGCCGTTGAAGGCGAGGCCGGAGGTGCCCTTGTCCTTGTCCGAGCCGTTGCCGCCGCCGCAGGCGGTGGTGGCGACCATCGTGGCCGCGGCGAGCAGCGCGCCCGCGGCGATCCTGCGCCTGGAAGAGGTGTTCATCATGGTTCCGGCAACCTCCGGGTTGGGGGCGGGGCCTATCGGGTCGGTCCGCCGAGGAAGATTTCCCCTGCCTCATCGGCAGGGGGCAGGGCTTTTCGTGGTGTCGCGTCGGCGAACGGGTCAGCGCGAACCCTTCGGGTCGAGCGCGTCGCGCACGCCGTCGCCGAAGAGGTTGAACGCCAGGACGGTGATGAAGATCGCGAGGCCGGGGATCACCATGAACAGCGGGTCCGACTCGTAGGTGTTGACGGCCTTGGACAGCATCTGTCCCCAGGAGGCGGTGGGCGGCTTCACGCCCGCGCCGAGGAAGCTCAGCGCCGCTTCGGTGAGGATGTTGGTGGGGATCATCAGCGTCGCGTAGACGGTGATCGGGGCGATCAGGTTGGGCAGCAGCTCGCGGCGCAGGATGTAGAGCCGGCCGGCGCCCAGGCTCTGGGCGGCCTCCACGTACTCGCGGTTGCGCAGCGAAAGCGTCTGACCTCGGACGATACGGCCGACGTACGGCCAGCCGAAGAAGCCGATGACCACGACCAGGGCGGCGATGCGGACACCCGAACCGGTCAGTCCGAGCAGCTCGTTGGGGAGCACGGAGACCAGGGCGATGGTGAACAGCAGCTGCGGGAAGGCCAGCATGACGTCCATGACCCGGCTGAGCGCGGCGTCGATCCAGCCGCCGAAGTAGCCGGCGACGATGCCGAGCACGGTGCCGAGGAAGACCGCGAACACCGCCGCCAGGAAGGCGACGAGCAGCGAGATCTGGGCGCCGTAGACGATGCGGCTGAAGACGTCGCGGCCGTTGACCGGCTCGACTCCCAGCAGGAAGTCGGAACTGATGCCGCCCCAGCTGCCGACCGGGGTGCCGAACAGGGCGTCGATCTGGTCCTCGTGGAACTCGTTCGGCGGGTGACCGAACGCCGCCACGATCCACGGCGCCAGGACCGCGACCAGGATCAGGAGGACGACGACGCAGCCGCCCGCGAGCGCGAGCTTGTCCTTCTTGAGCCGCGTCCACGCGATCTGCCAGAGGGAACGGCCTTCGATGGCCTTGGCCGCCGCGCCGGGGACGGCGTCGACGGCGCCGGCCTGTTCGGCCGCACTCGTCTCCTGCTGTGGTGCCGTCATCTGGTGAGGACCCCTCTCGGCCGCCGGGTCGCCGGCCCTTGACCGCCGCGGGTAGCGGCTTGGTGGAACAACTGCTGGGCACCGGCTCGGAAGAAACCGAACGCCAGGTGTTCCGGGGAGTCTTCAATGGCCCGCGATCACCCGCCAGACCTGGTGGGGAATGGTTGCGCAACCGTGATGCGGTTCGTTGTCTTCCGTTATCCGAACGTTCCGGCTGGTTCAGCGGACCATCTCGGACACTATTCAGCCAGAACGGACAACCGCCCCAACCACACAGTGACGGGCGCGAATTGGGGCGACAGGAGGGGTGGAAACGGGCGATTCGGCGGCCTGGTGGCGAACCTGGTGACTACTCGTCAGTAAGCGTGCGGGGCGGCGGAGGCGCCGAGTCCCGGAGCGGCGGGCGGATAGCCGTAACCGGGCGTGCGGGGCGCGGCGGGCGGATAGCCGTAGCCGGGTGTGAGGGGCGCGGCGTGCGCGGCGTGCGCGGCACGGTCGTAGAACGGCCGGGCGTGCGCGTACAGCCACAGGGCGACCGGGTCGTACGGATCGGACATGGCGACCGTGGACACCGGCAGGCCGTCGGGGACGGCGCCGACCGTCTGGCGCATCATCGCGCGCACCGAGTCGACCGCGGCGGGCGAGGAGTCGTAGAGGTCCAGACCGATGGCGAGGTACGGGGAGCCGAGCGCGGGCTGCACCCAGGCGCGGCGCAGCGAGCGGACGGCCGGGGTGCGATGGGCGTTCTGCGACAGAAGCGCGTAGAAGTGCGGCATCTCCAGCGACGGTTCGGAAAGCCGCAGCGGTCCGGCGGGCATCCGGTCCAGACCGGTGGCGACGCGGCGCAGGTCGGCCCAGGGGATGCCGACGCCGCCGCCGGGGGCGTGCGGGTTGAGCCAGATGCCCCAGCGGTCGGGGAACAGGGCGCGGGCGATCTCCAGGCCGCCGACGCGCTCGTGGGCGCGGGTCCAGCCGGAGGCGGCGAGTTCCTGGGCGGAGGTGACACAGGGGGCGTAGCCGAAGCCGTCGACCTCCATGTTCCCGTACTGGGCGTCGGGGGCGCCGGGTATGCCCTGCCAGAGCAGCATCCAGACCTCGGAGCCGGCCAGGGAGTACAGCAGCCGCTCGTAGGCGTCGTGGCGCCCCGGCGTCACCTCGCGCAGCATGTGCTCGACCTGTCCGGCGGCAGCGGTGCCTGACGCGCTCACCCTCGGTCCCGCCCCTCTTGTCCGTGTCGCCGCGGTTGTCGCGGATGTCGTTGTGTCGCTGTCGTACGGTCGGTGGCCCGGTCGTATGGATGCGTCCGGGCGAAGTGGGCCGGGCGCTGCCGGGACCCGGCGAACCGGGGCCCTGCCGGACCAGGCCCCACCGGGCCGGATCCGCCGCGCCCGGGCCGGATCCGTGGGTCTTGAATGAGTTCAGCTTAAAGCGGGGGTCCGTCACACGGCGGCGCGCTGGAAGAAGGGGCGCACCTTCTCCAGCATCCAGTCGCCGACCGGGTCCTGGGCCACGTCGAGCAGGACGAGGTTGACGGGCCAGGCGACTTCGACCCGGCCGAGAGCGCGGCCGAGGGCGTCCAGCGGGACCGTCAGGTCCGGCTCGGTCCCCTCCACGAGCTGGACGCCGACGAAGAGGGCGGGTTCGGTGCCCTCGACGCTGGCGAGGGCCCGCCGGGCGGTGGCGACGACTCCGGTGGCCTCGAACTCGGCCGACGCGGCGGACAGGAAGTCGACCGGGTCGTCCTGCCAGTCGGGCTCGAACAGGCGGACCCGGCCGCCGGCGGCCGGTCCGTCCAGCTCGCTGCGGCCGACCCGGCACAGTTCGACGACGGCGGGCGGCGGCAGCGGGACACCGATGGTGCCGCCGGGGTTCACGGCGATGCCGAGCTGCGGGGGCAGACCTCGGGCGAACTCGCGGGCGGGGGCGACGGTGTACGACATGTGGTCGCCGACGCAGGCGCGGAACTCCCGCTCGGAGCTGAAGACGGGCACATAGGCGGCGCCGTCCAGTTCCAGGGTGGGCAGATCGAGGTCGGGGCTGTCGGGGCCGCCGCCGTTGGGCAGCGGGATCCAGACGTTGCTGCGGCCGAGCACCTCGACCAGCCGGCCACCCGCCGCCGGGTTGCCGAGCGAGGCGGCCAGTATCTCCTCGAGTTCATTGCCCGGCCACGTCACGTCCACGCTGTTCTTCGTCCCCTTCGCGCCTTCACGGCTCCACGGCTCCCGGACCTCACGGCCCGGCTTCCCGACTTTCCGGCTGACCCGGTTTCCCGGTCTTCCGGCTTTCCGACTTTCCGGATCCGGTTCTCCGGCTTCCCGGTTCTCCGGTGTTCCGGCTTCCCCGGCTTCCCGCCCGCCACGGCGTCGGCCCGGCCCCCTCGGGCCCGCCGGCCCCTGCCCGCCGGGCCACACGGGTGCGATCAGCACCTTAACGGCGCGCCCCGGCCGCGGGGAGCGGGAGGGGTGCGGGTTTCGTCACGCGCGCGTGTCATACGAGCTCCCGGAAGTCGATCCTCCGCAGCGCGTCGGCCGCCTCCCGGTCGAGCAGGGTGACCGAGGCGCAGCCGTGCGGCAGGGCACCGGACGCGGCGGTACGGATCAGCCGGCCGATGGCGCGCCGGTGCCGGGCGAAGGCATAGCCGGACACCGTACGGCCGCGGGCCCGCTGGCCGTCCAGGGCGGTCGCCGGGTCGACGTCGAGCAGGATCAGATGCAGGGTGCCGCCGCGCCGCCGGGCCGCGCGGGCGAGCCAGCCGCGCACCCAGGACTGGTTGCCGCAGTCGTGGACGACCACCCCGGCGCCGGCTCCGAGCGCGCGGCGCAGTCCCGCGTAGTGCGCGATCCGGGCGAGCGGACGGTAGAGGGCGTACGGCAGGAAGCGGGGCAGCCGGGCCTCCCAGCGCTCGCGGGTGTCCTGGGAGTCGACGGCCCGGCCGCCGGCGACCCGGCCCATGAGCGTGGACTTCCCGGCCCCGGGCAGCCCGGAGACCACCACGACGTCCCCGGCGGCGAAGGTGAGGACGCGGGGGCTGCGCCCGCCGCGCTCGCGCAGGTCGCGCAGGAACCGGCCGCGGCGCCGGGTGCGGGCCCGGGCTCTGTCCCGTACCGCCTCGCGCACCCCGTCGCGCGTCCCCTCGCGCCCCACCCCGCGAGCCCGCCGCCCACGGGCGGGTGCGGTGTCACGGTCCGGGGCGGGTGCGGTGTCACGGCCCGGTGCGGGAGCGGGGACGCGGCCCGGGGCGTGGGCCGGGAGGCGGGGCCCCGCGACCGCTCGCCTCAGTGGTAAGCCGGAGTCCGCCGTATACGCACCGGTGTGCCGGATCGTCATCGCCATCTCCCCCTGTCGGACATGCCGGAACCCCGATCGGGCCCGCCAGGACCCTGCCCACAAAGTGTAAAGAAACGGTAATGGGACACAAGCGATTTGCCGGGCGGACCCGCCGTGCAATGATGAGCGCGCCACTCGCTCGCACGAGCGCACACCCGCGCCACCAGCGCGTACAACCGCATACCGGCCGCTCGAATCCGCGCGGGAGAGTTCCGGGGCACAGGCATACGCCGTGCACCGGGCGCCGAAGGAGCAAGTACCTCCCTTGAATCTCTCAGGCCCCGTACCGCGCGGACGAGGCAGATCTGAAAAGCGGGGCGCGCCGTCGCGCCCCCACCCAAGGTGCAAGCCGGGGAACTCCTCGGTGAACCTCTCAGGTTCCATGACAGATGGGGAGGATGTCCTCACCGTCATGCACGTCGTGCCCCCGCACGCCTGGGACCCGGGAGTCACCCCATGAGCACTGCCCCCCGCCTGACCGCCCTCGACGCGCTCCACCGCTCGCTCGGCGCGACCATGACCGACTTCGCCGGCTGGGACATGCCGCTGCGCTACGGCAGCGAGCGCGAGGAGCACACGGCGGTCCGCACCAAGGCCGGTCTGTTCGACCTCTCGCACATGGGCGAGATCACCGTCACCGGTCCGCAGGCGGTCGCGTTCCTGGACTACGCGCTGGTCGGCAACATCTCCACGGTGGGCAACGGCCGCGCCCGCTACACGATGATCTGCCAGGAGGACGGCGGGATCCTGGACGACCTGATCGTCTACCGCCTCGGTGAGACCACGTACATGGTGGTGGCCAACGCCTCCAACGCGCAGATCGTCCTCGACGCGCTGACCGAGCGTGTCGCCGGCTTCGACGCGGAGGTCCGCGACGACCGCGACGCGTACGCCCTGCTCGCCGTCCAGGGCCCCGAGTCCGCCGGCATCCTGGCCAAGCTCACCGACGCCGACCTGGCCGGCCTGAAGTACTACGCGGGTCTGCCCGGCACCGTCGCGGGCGTGCCCGCGCTGATCGCCCGCACGGGTTACACCGGCGAGGACGGCTTCGAGCTGTTCCTGAAGCCGGAGGACGCCGAGGGCGTGTGGCAGGCGCTGACCGAGGCGGGCGCCGGCGCCGGTCTGGTCCCGTGCGGTCTGTCCTGCCGCGACACGCTGCGCCTGGAGGCGGGCATGCCGCTGTACGGCCACGAGCTGACCACCGCGCTCACCCCCTTCGACGCCGGTCTCGGCCGGGTCGTCAAGTTCGAGAAGACCACGAACGAGGGCCGTTTCGTCGGCCGCGAGGCGCTGGAGAAGGCCGCGGCGGCGGCCGAGACCGCCCCGCCGCGCAAGCTGGTCGGCCTGATCGCCGAGGGCCGCCGGGTGCCCCGCGCGGGCATGTCCGTGGTCGTGGCGGGCGAGGTCGTCGGCGAGGTGACCTCCGGCGCCCCGTCCCCGACGCTGGGCAAGCCGATCGCCATGGCCTACGTGGACGCCGCGTTCGCCGAGGCCGGCACGGCGGGCGTGGGCATCGACGTCCGCGGCACCCACGAGCCGTACGAGGTCGTGGCGCTGCCCTTCTACAAGCGCGAGAAGTAGACCGCAGCCGTACGCCGGGGCCCGCGCCCGCGGGCCGGACCGCGCGCCCCGGCGTACGCCGCTGAGGTGATTCGTCTCACCTTCCGTCTCATCCCGTAAGACCCCCGTTCATCCGCACTCCCCCGATCCAGGAGAATCACGCCATGAGCAACCCCCAGGGACTTCGCTACAGCAAGGAGCACGAGTGGCTGTCGGCCGTCGAGGACGGCGTCGCCACGATCGGCATCACGGAGTTCGCGGCGAACGCCCTCGGCGACGTCGTGTACGCGCAGCTGCCGGCGGTGGGTGAGAGCGTGACCGCGGGCGAGACCTGTGGCGAGCTGGAGTCCACCAAGTCCGTCAGCGACCTGTTCTCCCCGGTCACGGGCGAGGTCGTCGAGGCCAACCAGGACGTCGTCGACGACCCGTCGCTGGTGAACTCGGCTCCGTTCGAGGGTGGCTGGCTCTTCAAGGTACGCGTCACCGGGGAGCCGGACGATCTGCTCTCCGCCGACGAGTACACCGAGTTCTCGGGCAACTAAGGATCACTCGATGTCGCTTCTGAACACTCCCCTCCACGAGCTGGACCCGGACGTCGCCGCCGCCGTCGACGCCGAGCTCCGCCGTCAGCAGAACACCCTCGAGATGATCGCCTCGGAGAACTTCGCTCCGGTCGCGGTCATGGAGGCTCAGGGTTCGGTCCTCACCAACAAGTACGCCGAGGGCTACCCGGGCCGCCGCTACTACGGCGGCTGCGAGTACGTCGACGTCGCCGAGCAGATCGCGATCGACCGGATCAAGGAGCTGTTCGGCGCCGAGTACGCCAATGTGCAGCCGCACTCCGGCGCGTCCGCCAACCAGGCCGCCCTGTTCGCGATCGCCCAGCCGGGCGACACGATCCTCGGTCTGGACCTGGCCCACGGCGGCCACCTGACCCACGGCATGCGCCTGAACTTCTCGGGCAAGCAGTTCAACGTGGTCGCGTACCACGTGGACGACGCGGGCCGGGTCGACATGGCCGAGGTCGAGCGCCTCGCCAAGGAGCACCGCCCCAAGGTGATCATCGCGGGCTGGTCCGCCTACCCGCGCCAGCTGGACTTCGCCGAGTTCCGCCGGATCGCCGACGAGGTCGAGGCGTACCTGTGGGTCGACATGGCCCACTTCGCGGGTCTGGTCGCGGCCGGTCTGCACCCGAACCCGGTCGAGTACGCGGACGTGGTCACCTCGACCACGCACAAGACGCTCGGCGGCCCGCGCGGCGGCATCATCCTGGCGAAGAAGGAGTTCGCGAAGAAGCTGAACTCCTCGGTCTTCCCCGGTTTCCAGGGTGGCCCGCTGGAGCACGTGATCGCGGCCAAGGCCGTCTCCTTCAAGGTCGCGGCCTCGGAGGAGTTCAAGGAGCGCCAGCAGCGCACCCTGGAAGGCGCGCGGATCATCGCCGAGCGCCTGGTGGCGGACGACGTCACGGAGCACGGTGTCTCCGTGCTGTCCGGCGGCACCGACGTCCACCTGCTCCTGGTCGACCTGCGCAACTCGGAGCTGGACGGTCAGCAGGCCGAGGACCGGCTGCACGAGGTGGGCATCACGGTCAACCGGAACGCCGTTCCGAACGACCCGCGCCCGCCGATGGTCACCTCCGGTCTGCGCATCGGCACGCCGGCCCTCGCCACCCGCGGCTTCCAGGCCGAGGACTTCCGCGAGGTCGCCGACATCATCGCCGAGACGCTGAAGCCCGGCTTCGACGCCGAGGCGCTGAAGGCCCGTGTGACGGCGCTCGCCGACAAGCACCCGCTGTACCCCGGTCTGTAGTGATCCC
The DNA here is from genome assembly GCF_043198875.1 of Streptomyces sp. NPDC048718. Taxonomy (NCBI): domain Bacteria; kingdom Bacillati; phylum Actinomycetota; class Actinomycetes; order Kitasatosporales; family Streptomycetaceae; genus Streptomyces; species Streptomyces sp. NPDC048718. Next base: position 316,980 of record NZ_JBICVG010000004.1, on the reverse strand, counting down.
GCGGGGCCCGAGGCGATCATGAGCCGGTCGCACGGGCCCCTACGGGTTCGCCGGGCCGGCACGAGCCACATATTCGGGATGATCGAAGAGCCTGACGAGCCGGATGGGCCTGACGGGCCTGACCAGGCTGAAAGCTCGGAAAGATCAAGAAGATCCTGAAGAAATAATTTCGTACGCTTTTGTTCTCCGGTTCGTCCGTACGAAACCCCCGGGGCACCACGCACACTGGACAGTGACCCTGCCAGAGCGCGCGGTGCCCCACCCACGTCTGTCCCCGCACACCTTTCACGGCACGTTCTGCACCACCCCGGCAGACAATGGCGTCCAGCCCCCACAAGGAGTTCCCGTGGCCATCTCGGTCTTCGACCTGTTCTCGATCGGTATCGGCCCGTCGAGCTCCCACACGGTGGGCCCCATGCGCGCGGCGCGGATGTTCGCCCGGCGGCTGAAGAACGAGGGGCTGCTCGCCCACGTGGGGTCCATACGCGCGGAGCTGTACGGCTCCCTCGGCGCGACCGGCCACGGCCACGGCACCCCGAAGGCCGTCCTGCTGGGCCTGGAGGGCCACTCGCCGCGCACGGTGGACGTGGAGAGCGCCGACGGCGAGTTCGAGCGGATCAAGTCGAGCGGCCGGATCAACCTCCTCGGCGCGCACGACATCCCGTTCTCGTTCGACGACGACCTGATCCTGCACCGCCGCAAGGCCCTGCCGTACCACGCCAACGGCATGACCGTCCTCGCGTACGACATCGAGGGCGCGCCGCTCCTGGAGAAGACGTACTACTCGGTCGGCGGCGGCTTCGTCGTGGACGAAGACGCGGTGGCCGGCGAGAACCCGATCATCCCGGACGACACCGTCCTCGCCCACCCCTTCCGCACCGGCGACGAGCTGCTCCGGCTCACCAAGGAGACCGGTCTGTCGATCTCCTCGCTGATGCTGGAGAACGAGAAGGCATGGCGCACCGAGGCCGAGATCCGCGCGGGCCTCCTGGAGATCTGGCGGGTCATGCAGGCCTGTGTCGCGCGCGGCATGTCCCGCGAGGGCATCCTGCCCGGCGGTCTGAAGGTCCGCCGCCGCGCCGCGACCCTCGCCCGCAATCTGCGCTCCGAGGGCGACCCGGCCGCGCACGCGATGGAGTGGATCACCCTCTACGCGATGGCCGTGAACGAGGAGAACGCGGCGGGCGGCCGGGTGGTCACCGCCCCGACGAACGGCGCGGCCGGCATCATCCCCGCCGTCCTGCACTACTACATGAACTTCGCGGCCGGCGGCGCCTCCGAGGAGGAGAAGGAGGACGGCGTGGTCCGCTTCCTCCTCGCCGCCGGTGCCATCGGCATGCTCTTCAAGGAGAACGCCTCCATCTCCGGCGCCGAGGTCGGCTGCCAGGGCGAGGTCGGCTCGGCCTGCTCGATGGCCGCCGGCGCGCTCGCCGAGGTCCTCGGCGGCTCCCCCGAGCAGGTGGAGAACGCGGCCGAGATCGGCATGGAGCACAACCTGGGCCTGACCTGCGACCCGGTCGGCGGCCTGGTCCAGATCCCGTGCATCGAGCGCAACGGCATGGCGGCGGTCAAGGCCGTCACGGCGGCCCGGATGGCGCTGCGCGGCGACGGCAGCCACATGGTCTCCCTCGACAAGGTCATCAAGACCATGAAGGAGACGGGCGCGGACATGAGCGTGAAGTACAAGGAGACGGCGCGGGGCGGGCTCGCGGTGAACATCATCGAGTGCTGAGTCCTCTTTCCGGCACGCATCAGCATGCCCGAGCCCTCTGACCGGGTTCTGACGAGCGGCTGGACCGGCCCCGGTGTGCGGCGGGCCTGCGGGTGCGGTCCTGCTTTCTTCGCCGCGCCGTCCGTTGCCTTCCGCGGGCGTGGTGGGGCGAGGCGGAACCGGTGAGGCCCCTCGGCCGTCGGATCGCCGAGTGGCATCGCCAGGCGAAAGGCGCTCGAAGGGCGCTGGGCCTTGGGGGATGCCGGAGAGAGGGAGGGTGCGGGATGGAAGCGAAGCCGCGGGTGCGCAGGTGGACGAGGGCTCTGGCGGTGGTGGCGGTCCTGGCGGGTGTGGGGACCGGCTGCGATGACGGTCTCAGGGCGAGTGATGCCGGCGAGGGGGCCTCGGAGACGAAGTGCGCGTACGTCGTGACGTACGAGGGGCGGTCCTATCTCGACGTGAGGGGGCGGTCCGAGACCGGCACGAAGTTCACGGTCGGCAAGGATCTCGGAACCGGCCTGCTGCCCGGGTGTGAGGAATCGGGCGGGGCCGGTGCGGCGGAGAAGCCGGAGAAGGTGACCGTATTCGAGGTCAAGGGCGTCGATCCGGCGGTCGCCGTGGCGGCGGGGCCGAATCCGGGCGAGGCCGTGCTGGTGGCGGTCGAGGGCGCGGATCTCACGTCGCTGGACGCCGCTTCCTGAGGCCGCTTCCCGAGTCCGTCGCCGAAGACCCGGCCGGGAAGGAGCCGGAGGGGCACGGAGCCGTCGGCCGGGCGATCGTCCCGCCCGATGGGCCTCGGTACGCTCGGGCCTATGGCCACCCCTCCGACGCCCGGCGAAGACTCGCTCCGCGAAGGCGCCCTCACCGCGCTCACGGTACGTACGGACGTACAAGGCATGCCCGCCCCCGCCGACTCCCCTGGCCGGCGCCGGCTGGAGCGGGACCGGCTACGGGAGCTCATCGAGGACGCGGAGCGCGAGCACGGCCCGGTCGACCCCGCGGCCGTCGAGGCCAAGCGCGCGATCCTCAGGGGCTGACCCCGGGGCCGAGCCCCGCCCCGGACCGCCGCCCACCCCACGAGGGTTTCCCTGGTTCACTGTTGCTTCCCTGCAACGACACGGAAGGCCCTGCTCCCGCCATGGTGTACCGGCGTACGGAACGGACGAAGCGGCACGCGCGCACGAAGGAAGAGGCATTCGTGCGCGCCGCGCACGAACTCGTGGCCCGGGAGGGGTTCGCCGGGGCGAGGGTGGCCGCGGTGGCCGCCGCGTGCGGGGTGAGCGCGGGCTCGCTCTACTCGTACTTCGGCAGCAGGGACGAGCTGCTCGCCCAGGTCTTCCGCCGGGCCGCGGGGCGGGAACTGGCCGCCGTACGCGGGGCGGTGGACGCCGCGCCCGCGCGTCCCGGGGCCCGGCTCGAAGCGTTCGCCGACACGTTCACGCGGCGCGCCCTGCGCGGGCGGCGGCTGGCGTGGGCCCTGCTCTTCGAACCGGTCTCGCCGGTGGTGGAACGGGAGCGGCTGGCGTACCGGCGGGAGTACGCGCAGGTGTGCGAGGGCGTCGTCCGCGACGGCGTCGCGGACGGGCTGTTCGCCCCGCAGAACGCGGCCGTCTCCGCCGGCGCCGCCATCGGCGCCATCTCCGAGGCGCTGGTCGGCAGGCTCTCGCCGGAGGTCTCGCAGAAGGCGGAGGTGCCCGACGAGCAACTGGTCGCCGAGATCCGCGCCTTCTGTCTGCGCGCCCTCGGCGGCGCGCCTTCCCGCCCCCTCCCGGCCGGTCCCGCCCGACCGGCCGATCGCACCTGACCCGTTCCATCGACCCCCGTCCCGCCCGGCCGAAATCCCGCACCGCGGAAGCTCATTGCCTCACCCCCGCACCCTCCGTACCATGAATTGAACGTGGATTCAGAGCTTGACCTGCGACGGGGGCCCCATGCGGCAAAGTGAGCAAGTGGCGATGATCGAGCGGCTTCTCGCACTGCGCGAGACACGCCGGGACGAGAAGATGCTCGACGAGGTCGTCACGATCCCGGTGACGAAGTACACCGACCAGGCCCTCCTCGACCGGGAGATGGCCTCGGCCTTCTCCCGGTATCCGCTGATCGCGGGACACGCCTCCGCGCTCACCGAGCCCGGGGCCTATCTCACCAGCGACTGGGACCGGTTCCCCTTCATCGCGGTCAGGGGCGAGGACGGCCGGGTCCGCGCCTTCTACAACCAGTGCCGCCACCGCGGAGCCCGTCTCGCCGACCAGCCGACGGGCACGGTGAAGAACTTCATCTGCCCCTTCCATGGCTGGATATACGGGCTCGACGGCGCCCTGAAGGGCATCACCCGCGCCCATGACTTCCCCGGCGTCAAGACCTGCGACTACGGGCTGGTGGAGCTGCCCGCAGCCGAGTCCGGCGGCCTGATCTGGGTCGGCCGCACACCGGGCGAGACGCTCGACATACCCGGCTTCCTCGGGACCTTCCACGACGACCTGGTGAACTTCGACGTCGCCTCGCTGGTCCGGTACAAGAAGACCAAGGTGGTCAAGGAGGCCAACTGGAAGCTGCTGATCAAGACGTATCTGGAGGGTTACCACGTCCCGTATCTGCACCGGGACACCCTCGCCTTCGCCTTCAAGAAGGGGGTGATCGCGCACGACGAGGACGGCCCGCACATCCGGCTGTCCGCGGCGCGCACCAACATCGGCGAGACGGCCCGGAAGCCGCGGGAGGAGTGGCGCATCCTGGACTACGCGTCGGTGTACTACACGCTCTTCCCCAACACCTTCTTCATCCTGCATCCGGACTACGTGTCCATCAACACGTTCTGGCCCCTCGCTCCGGACCGCACCATCTGGACCCATGAAATGCTGTACCGGGACGGCGACTTCCCCGGATCGGCGGGGCAGAGCGCGCTGGCCAAGCGTTTCGAGTTCACGAACGACACGGTCTTCGACCAGGAGGACTTCGCCATCGCCGAGGACGTGCAGCGCACCCTCCTCCACGGCGGCAGCGACCACCACGTCCTGGGCCTCGCGGAGGGTCTGCTCGCGATGTTCCAGGACAACATCGACGAACGGCTCACCGACCCGGACACCGCCGCCCCGGACACCGGCCCGGGCGGCGATTCCTCCACCGTTCCCGCGGGCACCATGACTCCCACGAGCCCCACCGTCCCCCGAGCGACAGGACAGCACTCATGACCACGGACCTCGACGCTTTCGCGCACGGCATCTTCCAGGCCCAGCCGTTCAGCATGTTCCTGGGCGCCGAACTCACCGCCGTGGGCCCCGGCACGGCCGAGATCCGCGTCGTCAACCGGCCCGAGATCCAGCAGCAGCACGGCTTCGTCCACGGCGGAGTCCTCAGCTACCTGGCCGACAACGCGCTGACCTTCGCCGGAGGGCTCGCCCTCGGCGGTGACGCGCTCACCGCCGAATACAAGATCAACTATGTGCGGCCGGCCGTGGGCGAGGTCGTCGTCGCCCGCGCCGAGGCGACCGCCACGACCCGGCGCCAGGCCGTGTGCCAGTGCTCGGTCTACGTCGTCTCGGAGCAGGGCGAGGAGCGCCTGGTCGCGGTGGCACAGGGGACGATCGTGAGCGCGGGCAAGAAGGAGGGCTGAGCCCTCTCGCGGAGGCGCGTCCCCCGCTGGGGAGCGGACGCGCCTCCGTGTCCGCTCGGCGCTCCCGTACGGCACGGGAACGCCGGGAGGTCACTTCACCACGACGTAGTCCCCGGCCGAAGTCGACCCCCCGGTCGTGGTGTTGCCGCCGTACATCCAGCGCCACGTACCCGCCTTGGACGCCTTCACGGTCGTCTTGAGGTCGCCCTTGCCGTTCGCGTACACCGTCTTCACCGAGGTGTACGAGGTGGTTCCGGCCGGCTTGAACTGCAGGCTCACCTTGCGGCCCTCGTAGGAGACGTACTTCTGGGTCTCCCAGTTGGCCCGGGTGACCTTTCCGGTCACGGTGAGGGTGCCGCCCTTGGCCACCGGCTTGGGCGAAGCCTTCACGGACAGACGGGAGTTGCGCTTGACGTAGACCGTCTGACCCACGTCGTCGATGTCACCGGTGCCGTCCTTGAAACGCACCTCGCCCGCGACCTTCCAGGCCCCGGCCTCGCTGTTGTGCAGGGACCACACGCTCGGGTTGAAGTACATCGTCTCGATGACGTCGCAGGGCGAAATCACCACACCACAGTCGTTCGTCTCGATGGCGTGCCACGCCCGATTGTCCGTCTCGCCGCGGTACAGGAAAACGTCCGTCCACTTCACCTTGTGGGGGGTCGTCAGCCTGAAGAAGGTGGGCACCTTGACCTCGTTCGCCACCCCGATCACGACCGGCTTGCCGCCGTTCACCTTGACACGGGTGAACGCGGCCCCACCCTCGGCCGCGCCGGCCGGAAACGCGGCCAGGCCGGTAAATACCGCAGCCGCCCCACCGGCCACGACAGCTCTCCAGAGCTTCTTCCCCATGCGGTCCCCACATCCTCTGTACCGAAAAGCGCCGGAGATGGCTTCTCTCGCGCGTATTTTCAGACAGCTGTGATCCACAAAGGGTTGTACGCCGTGTTGATCACGATCCACATCGGACGATCTTCACCCCGCGAGAAGCGACCCGCGCCGGGCAGGTCAGGGGCCGGGGTACGTCGGGCGGGGGCACGTCGGGCAGGGCGCGGCGTCACACGCCGGACCCCACCTCCCGCACCTGCTCGCGCAGGACGTGCTTGCGCACCTTGCCCGAGGGCGTGCGCGGCAGCGACGGGACCACCACCAGATCCCGGGGGATCTTGTACTTCGCCAGCCTGCCGGAGAGGAACGCGCGCAGTTCCTCCAGCGTCACCGCCTCGCCGGCCTCCACCACGGCGACGACGGTCTCGCCCCAGTCCCGGTGCGGCCGTCCGACGACGGCGGCGTCCCGGATCGCCGGATGCCCCAGGATCGCCTCCTCCACCTCGGGCGCGTAGACGTTCTCCCCACCGGTGATGACGACGTCCTTGGCCCGGCCGACGATGAACAGATAGCCGTCCTCGTCCACCCGCGCCAGATCCCCCGACTTGTACCAGTCGCCTTCGAAGGCGCGTTCCGTCGCCTCCGGGTCGTCGAGGTAGCCCAGCATCCGGGTCCCCGACCGCAGCCACAGTTCGCCGATCTCGCCGGCCCCGGCGTCCCGGCCGTCCTCCCCCACCACGCGGATGTCCACGCCCGGCATGCCGCCCGCCCCGATCGACCCGGCCTTGACCAGCTGGTCCTGGGGCCGGAGCACGGAGCCCACCGGCCCCATCTCGCTCATCCCGTACACCTGGCAGAAGCGGTCCGCACCGTACGCCGCCTCCAGCGTCCGCACCGTCTCCGCGCCCAGCGGCGCCCCGCCGTAGGCCCACAGCCGCACGTTCGGCAGCTGGAACTCGGACACGTCGCCCCCGGTCGCGGCGAGGACCTTCAGCGGGGCGAGGTAGGCGATGGGGGCGCCGAAGAAGGCCGTGACCCGGTGCCTGCGCACGGCTTCGAGGAAGGCGAGAGGCTCGTACTCCTTCAACAGGACGACGGTGCCGCCCAGATAGATCATGGACAGGAACCAGTTGTTCAGGGGCGAGGCGTGCCAGATCGGCATGGCCAGCAGGAACCGGTCGTCGCGGCGCAGCCCGGCGGCGGCCGTGGTGTGGGCGGGCACGGCGGACAGCCCTCGGTGCGAGTGGAGACAGCCCTTGGGCGCGCCGGTCGTCCCGGAGGTGTAGAGCACCTGCGCGATGTCGTCGGGGCCGGTCTCCACGCCCTCCCATTCCGGCGCCCCGGCGACCAGCGTGTCGAACCCTCCGTCGCCGGTGTCGTTCGTCGTGAGCGCGTCGACCTCGGGGGCGCCCTCGCGCATTCGTCCGGCCAGTTCCTCCGCGACGACGGCGACCCGCAGCTTGGAATGTCCCGCGAGGTACGCCAGTTCGGGTGCGGTCAGCTTGTGGTTGATGGGGACGAGCGCCGCCCCGGCCCGCCAGATCCCGAACGCCGCCACGGCGAAGGCGGGGGTGTTGTACGTCATCACCCCCACGCGGTCGCCCGGCCGCACCCCGCGGTCGCGCAGCACGGCGGCGGCCCGCTTGGAGGCCGCGAGCAGCTCGGCGTACGTCATCGTCCCCAGATCGGACACGAGGGCCGGTTTCCCGCCACACCCGCGGGCCGACCCTTCCAGCATCCATGTCAGGTTCACCGCAGGGTCCTCCGCTGTTCCATGGGGGCTGCCGCCATGCCGAGGGTTCCTCGGCATGGCGGGAATTGAATCATCGTTCAAAGCGCCGGGGAAGCTTCAACTGTCGTGTGGCGTGCGGGGAATGCGGGGCCCGGTCGACGCGGATCGCCGGTTCACCCGCCCGTCCGGGGCGCTACTTGCGGCCCACGCCGCCGTACATCGCCACCGCCTCGCCCTCGGCCTCCGGGCGCCAGGCGGAGCAGGTCACCACGCCGGGGTCGAGGAGTTCCAGGCCGTCGAAGTAGCGGGCGACGGCGGCCGGGGTGCGCTGGGTGAGCTTCGGGGTGCCGTGCTCGTTCCAGAACGCCACCGCCTCGTCGACGTCCGGCATGTCGGGGTGGGTGACCGTATGGGACAGGACGAGATGGCTGCCGGGGGCGAGCGCGTCCATGAGTCGGCGGACGATGGCGTACGACTCCTCGTCGTCCTCGATGAAGATGACGACTCCGAGCAGCATCAGCGCGACCGGCTGCGAGAAGTCGAGGGTCTTCGCGGCGGCGGCCAGGATCGCGTCGACGTCACGGAGATCGGCGTCCAGGTAGTCGGTGCGGCCCTCGGGCGTGCCGACCAGGAGCGCGCGGGCGTGCGCGAGGACGAGCGGGTCGTTGTCGACGTACACGACCCGGGACTCGGGGGCGACGCGCTGGGCGACCTCGTGGGTGTTGTCGGCGCTCGGCAGGCCGGTGCCGATATCGAGGAACTGGCGTATGCCCCGCTCCTCGGCCAGGTGGCGCACCGCCCGTCCGAGGAACAGCCGGTCCGCCTTCGCGTACTCCCCGATCCCGGGGTGCAGCGTCCGGATCCGGTCGCCGGCCTCCCGGTCGACGGGGTAGTTGTCCTTGCCGCCGGTCCAGTAGTTCCAGATCCGGGCGGTGTGCGGGCGGGATGTGTCGATGCGCGATCCGATGTCTGTCACGCGCGTCAACGTATCGCGGCGATCCGCCAACTCCCGTCCACAGCTGACACATTGCTGCCACCCGCTCCCGCCGGCGACGGCTCTGGGCGGCGGGCAGGACGCCCTGTAGGGTCCACGCCATGCGCTCGAACACGGATACGCATATGGATACGGATACGGAGACGGCTCCGGGCATGGTCACAGCCGGCCCGGTACGGGAGCCCCCGGGAAGCCCGTGGGCAGTGACCGCCCCGGGGCTCTGAGCCTCTCCGGGCCCGCCGCGGCAGCCCCGATCCCGTACCGCCGTACCGCCGTACTTCCCTTCGCACTCCGGTCGCCCTCCCTTCCGGACCCGTGGAACTCGTCCGTCCGAAACCTTCCGGAGACCCCATGCGACACCCGAACCACCCCGCCACCCGAACACTCGCCCGGCCCGCCACCCTGCTCCTGGCCACCGCCCTGCTCACCGGTGGTCTGACCGGTTGCGACGCGCTCGCCTCGCTCGACGTCTGCGGCGGCACCGCGGACCGTGTGAAGGCGATGCGTTCCGACCCGGTCCTGCAAGCCGCCCCGGAGGGGGCGATCACCCCGAAGGGCCTGGGCGAGGTGGAGGCGGGCTGCTCCGAGGACAGCGGTGCAGGCTGGCTGTACGCCGAGCGTGTCTTTGCCCACCCCGGCTCCCGGGAGAAGGTCCTGGACTTCTACCGCACCGCCGCGGACAAGGACGGCTGGCTGCTGCGGCGCGGCGCCGAACAGGGGCACGGCACGGGCAGGGCGGAGGAAGGACTCTGCTTCACCAGGGGCAAGGACGGCGACACCTTCACCTTGTCGGTGCACTTCACCGACGCCCGGCAGCTGAAGGAGAACTACGACTACGTAGCCGGCCCGGAGTTCGACTCGGGCGCCGGATTCGAGATCTCGATCAACTCCGAGCTGAACGGGGCGGACAGCGGCTGCTTCGACTGACACCCCCTGACACCCCCTGACACCCTCTGCCCCCTGCCCCCTCTGCCGCCCTGCCTGACGGTGTCCGCCGGCGGGCGCTACGGCAACAGCCAGTGCGGGTCCGGGACCACCGTGAGCAGCGCCGACACCAGCAGCACGACCGCCAGGACGCCCAGTTCGACGCGGGCCGGCGGCTGGGCGTCGGCGCCCCGCGTCAGCCGGCGGCGGGCGGTCAGCGCGAGCAGCGCGGCGAGGACGAAGAGGGCGAGCTTGACCAGCAGCACCCTGCCGTACGCCGTGGTGAGCACCCCGTCGAGCGGCAGCCGGCGCAGGGTCGAGCAGGTGCCGGTGACGACTAGGGCGGCGAAGAGCCAGCCGGCCATCCGGGCGTACCGCAGCAGCGCGCCCCGCCCCCGCCGGCCGCCGCGCAGCCGCATCACGCGCAGCACGTACAACAGCGTGCCGAACCACAGCGAGGCGGCGGTCAGATGGATCACGGTGAGGCTCACGCCGAAGACCGGGCTGTACGCCTCCGGGTGGGCGCGCAGCGCCTCCGCGCCGACGGCGACGGCGAGCGGCAGCGCGGCGAGTTCCCGGTGCCGGGTGGTGGCGGCGCAGAGCGCGGCGAGGACGAAGGCGTTGGCGGTGATCAGGATGAGCCGGCCCTCGCGCAGCCCGTACACGGTGCCGAGTCTCAGTCCGCTGAGCGCGGAGAGCAGGACGAGCAGTCCGGCGGAGGCGGCGCATCCGGTGACGGCGGCCGTGAGGGACCAGCGGCGTGGCAGTGGTCCGTCGCCCGCGATCCGCACGCCGGCGAGTTCGCCGATCTGTACGGCCAGCGCGGTGACGACGAGGAGCCGGAGCACGGTGATGCTTCCGGCGGCGGGGATCTCCAGCTCGCCGGTGCCGGACTGGGCGAGCGAGTCCCCGAGCAGGGCCGTGACGAGGACGGCGAGGACCGCGAGAGCGGCCGCGGCCGTCCGGCGTATCGGAGTGCCGAAGGGCCCGGGAGGTTCGGGAGGTCCGGGAGGCGTCACCGATCGATCGTCGCCGGGGTCCGGACGGGCGGCAACTCGCGTACGTACGCATGGTCTACGCCGTACGGGTGACCCCGAGGGGTCCGCCGCCTGTCCGTACCCGCGGGGATCAGGCCTTGCTGAGGTGCGACCAGAACTCGTCCCAGGAGAGCCTGCCGTCGCCGTTGTCGTCGCGCTGCTTGATGAGCGCCTCCGCGACGGACTCCGTCACGTGGAAGTCGCCCATCTCGGCCATGACGTGCTTGTACTCGGCGGCCGTGATGAAGCCGTCCCCGTCCACGTCGAACTTGTCGAATGCCGTACGCGCCGACTCGATGTCCGCCACTGCTTCCGCCCCTTCTCGATGCTTCGATGTCGGGGTCAGATTATCGGGCCTGCCGGTGGTTCATGATGGGGGCATGAACGTGGGAGTGGCGGGGATTCTGGAGGCGGCGGCCCGGGGCGAATTCCCCGTGCCGGACGGGTCGACGACGGTGCTTCCGCAGCCCAGCGGCCGGGACGCGGGCGTGCTGGCGTTCACCGCGCACACGGTGGTGTTCCTGGACGAGGACCCGGCCTGGATCCGGGCGGAACTGGCCGCGACGGCGGGCGATCCGCTGTCGGCGAGCATGAACCCGCGGTTCCTGACCGCGCTGATGGACCGGACCGGTCGCACCATGAACACGATCGACCTGCTGACGGTCGCGGGCGCGCTGCCCGGCCCGCCGGAGATCGCGCTGCGCGAGATCGCGGACCAGGAACACCCTCGGGTGGCCCGCGCGCTCGCGTTCCGGGACGAGGTACGGGTCTGGGTCACCGACGGCGGTCTGCTCACCCTCGGCCGGGGCGTGGCGGGCCGGATGGAGGCGGCGATCGAGGTCGACGAGGACGTACGCCACCGGGGCCTCGGCCGGGCCCTCGCGCGGGCCGCCCGCCATCTCACCCCGGACCCGGTGATCTGGGCCCAGCAGTCCCCCGGCAACGCCCGCAGCGTCCGCGCCTTCCAGGCGGCGGGCTACCGTCCGGTGTGCAGCGAGGCGTTGCTGCTGAAGGGGTGAGCGCCGAGCCCTCGGGCCGGGCCCCGGGAGGGGGCCCGGGAGTGGCCCCGGGGATGGCCCCGGCCCGCGATGTCAGCGGAACACTCCCGTGTGGCCCAGCGAGTAGCGGCCCGGCTGCGGGTAGACGGCCAGTCCGTGCGGGCCGCTGCCGACGGGGATGCGGGCCAGCTGCTTGCCGCTCGCCGTGTCGATCGCGTACACCTCGGAGTCGTAACGGCCGGACAGCCACAGCACCTTGCCGTCGGCGGAGACCCCGCCCATGTCGGGCGAGCCGCCCTGGGGCAGCTTCCACTTCTTGGTGAGCTTGTCCTGGGTGAAGTCGAACACGGAGACGGTGCCCTCGCCCCGGTTGGACACGTACATCTCCTTGGAGTCGCGGGAGACGTAGAGCCCGTGGCAGCCCTTGCCGGTGGGCAGCAGGTGCGGGGTGGTGAACTTCTCGCCGTCGAGCACCCACATGCCGTGCGCCATCATGTCGGCGATGTAGAAGGTCTTCCCGTCCGGGGAGATCTTCACGTCCTGGGGCATGGCGCCCTTGAACGGCAGTTTCTGCTGGCCGACGACCTTCATCCCGGCGGTGTCGACCTTGAGCAGCTCGCCGGAGAACTCGCAGGAGACGACGAAGTAGCGGCCGTCGGCGGAGAAGTCGGCGTGGTTGACGCCGTAGCAGCTGACGGGGACGCTCTTCTTCCGCTCCATGGAGTGCGCGTCGCGGAAGACGAGTTCGCGGTCGAGCGAGGCCATGACGACGGCGTACTTGCCGTCCGGGGTGAAGTAGAGGTTGTACGGGTCGTGGACGTCGACGGTCTTGCCGGCCTTGCCGGTGGCCGGGTCGATGGGGGTGAGGGTGTTGCCCCGGTCGTTGTTGACCCAGAGGGTCTTCAGGTCCCAGGAGGGGACGACGTGCTGGGGCTGCTTGCCGACCGGGATGGTCTCGATCACCTTGTAGGTGGCCGGGTCGATGACGGAGACGGTGTTGGAGTTGGTGTTGGGGACGTAGACCCGGGAGGGGAAGTCCTTGACGACCGGGGAGAGCGCGCCCGGGCGGTCGGCGGCGTAGAGGTCGTGCGGATCGAGCGGCGGGGGCATGCCGGGCAGGAGGGCGGGGTCGACGGCCCGCTTGGGTACGGCGGCGGCCGCGGCGGCCTCCTTGGTGCCGGTGGCGTGCGGGGCCGGGGCGGAGCCGCCGCCGCAGGCGGCGAGGCCGGGGCCGAGCAGGAGGAGCAGGACGGCGGCCGTCAGCGCGCGGGTGCGGGCGCTGAGGTGGGCGCGGGTGCCGGGACGAGGGCAGGTGCTGGTGTGGGCGTGGGGGCGGGTGCCTGCGCGGGCGCGGGTGCGGGTGGGGTTCGGCATCAGCTCAGCAGCTCCGTGGTGGTCACCGCGCGCAGGCGGCGGCGGTCGAGGTCGGCGAGGAGGAGGGGCAGCGCGGTGACGGTGTCGGGGTACCCGAGGTGGAGGCTCACGATCGATCCGGCCCGGACGCGCTCGGTGACGTTGGCGACGACGGCGTGCGCGCCGGGCGAGGTGTAGTCGAGGGAGTCGACGTCGTAGGACAGGACGTGCGGGTATCCGGCGCGCTGGGCGGCCTGGCGGACGGTGTCGTTCGCGTGCTGGGTGCGCGAGGGCCGGAACCAGGTGCCGATGGAGCCGGTGAGACGGCGCAGCCGGCGGGCACAGCCGTCGATCTCGGCATATGCCTCGGCTTCGGTCATGTCGTTGATGCCGATGTGGCGCTGGGTGTGGTTGCCGAGGTCGTGGCCGCCGTCCAGGACGCGCCGGGCCATCTCGGGGTGCCGGTCGAGCCAGTCGCCGACTGCGAGGACGGTGAGCCGGGCGCCGCCGTGTTCGGCTCGTTCCAGTACGGCGCGGGCGAGGGCGGGGTCGCCCTGGCCGTGGAAGGTGAGCGCGACGCGGGGACGGTCGGGCGGGCCGGTGGCGATCTCGGCGGGACGGCCGGGGTAGCGGCGGGGCAGCGGGGCGGCCACGGGCGCGGCGGGGGCGGGGCCCCTGGAGTGGGCGTCGGCGGGCGCCAGTCCGGGGGTGGGGCGGGTCCCGCAGGCGGTGGCGAAGGCCCCCACAAGGGCGGTGGCCGCGCCCGCCCGGAGGGCACTGCGGCGGTCGGTCGGCGTCACAAGTCCATTTAAGGCCGATTGATCCCGAAAGATAATGATCTGGCCCGCTTGATCCTGTGTTTACACCCTTTGCCCCGTGTCCACCATGCGGACGGAGGGAGGAAACAACCAGTAAACCCTATATTTATTCATCGTTTGAAAGGTGAGTGCTGTACATCACCGAGGATTCATCTGCGCCACACCCTTGATTGTCCGTATATGCCTGTTAGGGCCTTTTGGCTACAAGGCCACCTGTCTGAGATAGTCGGTGCCACGACCCCCATTGACCCGGGCCAGGTCGTCAAGCGGCTGTGGATACACCCCCCCGTCCACGGCGCATCACACGAAAGCCCCCACGCGCCCCACCAACGGCGGACGGGGGCTTTCGTGCGTCCGGGGGGGGCGTGCCGACGGGGGCCGTGCGGGGGCGGCAGGCGGCAGGCGGCAGGCGGGGCTCGACAGCTGACAGGGGGCGTCGGCGGTCGGGGACGTCAGCGGTCGAGCACCCGCATCTCGAACCAGACGGTCTTGCCGCGCGGGGCCAGATCGACGCCCCAGCGGTCGGAGAGCTTGTCGACGAGCATGAGGCCCCGGCCGCTGGTGTCGAGCTCGTGCACCGGCATCAGACAGGGCAGTCCGCGCGAGGGGTCGCGCACCTCGATCCGGATCCGGCCGCGGCGGCGGTGCATCCGCAGAGTGAAGGCGCGGGCGCCGGTGTGACGCACGGCGTTGCCGACCAGTTCGGAGACGAGCAGGACCGCGTGCTCGGCGATCTGCGGTCCGAGACTCCATTCGCGCAGCACCACCCACTGGGTGAGCCGGCGGGCGAGTGCGGCGGACCGGGGAAGCGACGGCAGCCGTACGTCCTCCTCCGCCGGGTTGCCGTACTCGGCCAGCGCCTGTGTGGTCACCCGGTACGTCTCCGCCGCCTGTTCGTCCTCGGCGCCGGGCCCCCATCGGGCGACGACGCCCGTGCCGCGCTGCCGCGGCTGCTCCATACCCTCCAGGCCCGCCATGCCCACCATCATGGCCGCCCGGGGCCGTTCGCGGGGCCGTTCCCCGGGAATCGCCCCTCCAGAATCGACAATTCCGGGCCAGTGACAATGGCACATGCCGAGGGTGCCCCAGGGGCCATGAGGCCCTATCGCTCCGGAGCCCGGACATGGGACGGCCCGCGGCCGGAGAACCGGACGCGGGCCGTTCGTCACGCGCGGGCGCGCGCGGGGGACTTCGGGCGTACGGAGGACTCGGGTCGTACGGCGTACAAGCCCAGACGTACAACGTACGAGCCCAGACGTACGATGTACGAGTTCAGGCGTACAACGTACGAGTTCGGACGGCGGCTCAGACGAACTTCGCCTTGCCCGGCCCCTCCTCGACGAAGCTGCGCATGCCGCGCTCGCGGTCCTCCGTCGCGAACAGGCCCGCGAACCAGGTGCGTTCGATGGCGAGACCGGTGTCGATGTCGGCCTCCAGCCCCTGGTCCACGGCCTCCTTGGCCGCGCGCAGCGCGATGGCCGGGCCCTGGGCCAGCTTCGCCGCCCAGGCATATGCCTGCTCGTAGACCTCGGCGGCCGGGACGACGCGGTCGACCAGGCCGAGCTGGAGCGCCTCGTCGGCCTTCACCATGCGGCCGGTGAAGATGAGGTCCTTCGCGCGGGAGGGACCGATGAGACGGGAGAGGCGCTGGGTGCCGCCGGCGCCGGGGATCAGACCGAGCAGGATCTCGGGCTGGCCCAGCTTGGCGTTGTCGGCGGCGATCCGGTAGTCGGCGCAGAGCGCCAGCTCGCAGCCGCCGCCCAGCGCGTACCCGGTGACGGCCGCGACGACGGGCTTGGGGATGCGGGCGATGGCGGTGAAGGAGTCCTGGAGCGAGCGGGACCGCACGACCATCGCCGCGTGATCCATGACCTGCATCTCCTTGATGTCCGCACCGGCGGCGAACACCTTCTCGCCGCCGTAGAGGATCACGGCGCGCACGTCGTCGCGACGGGTCGCCTCCTCGGCCAGCTCGCGCAGCCGGTCCTGGGTGGCGATGTCCAGGGCGTTCATCGGGGGACGGTCGAGACGGATCGTGCCGACGCCTTCGGCGACTTCGAGGTTCACAGTCATGCCCGGAAGGTTAGCCGCCGTGTACGGCGCGGGACCCGGTGCCGTTGGTCACAGCACCGGGTCCCGTGTGATGGTCCGCCAGGCCCGAACGCCGGGCCGTGGGCCGGTCAGGCCGTCAGCCTGTCGACGCCTGGAGCGTCAGGCCTTCCACTCCGACCAGGACATGTTCCAGCCGTTGAGGCCGTTGTCCGGCTGGATCTGCTTGTCGCGGGAGTTCTTCACGACGACGACATCGCCGATGAGCGAGTGGTCGAAGAACCAGGCGGCCGGCATCGAGCTGTCACCGGCACCCCGCGCGTCGCGCAGGCCCACACAGCCGTGGCTGGTGTTCGTGGTGCCGAAGATCGAGGGCGAACCCCAGTAGTTACCGTGGATGAAGGTGCCGGAGTTGGACAGTCGCATGGCGTGCGGCACGTCCTTGATGTCGTACTCGCCACCGAAGCCGACCGTGGCCCCGTTCATCCGGGTGATCTTGAACTTCTCGCTGATGACCATCTGACCGTTGTACGTGGTCGTGGACGGCGCGCCCGCGCTGATCGGGATGGTCTTGATGACCGCTCCGTCGCGCTCGATCTTCATCGTCTTGGCGCTCGCGTCGACCGTGGAGACCTGACGGCGGCCGATGGTGAAGGAGAAGGTCTTCTTCTGCTTGCCGTACACACCCGGACGGCCCTCGACACCGTCGAGGTTGAGCTGCACGGTCACCTTGGTGCCGGCGGCCCAGTAGTCCTCGGGACGGAAGTCGAGCCGGTCGTTGCCGAACCAGTGGCCCTCGATGTCCACGGCCGGCTCGGCCGTGACCTTGATGCCGCGCTCGACGGCCTCAGGGTCGGTGATGCCGCGGCTGAACCGGATGGAGACCGGCATGCCGACGCCGACGGTCTGGCCGTTCTCCGGCGTGTACTGACCGATGAAGGTGTTCTGCGGGACGAGCGTGGTGAAGCTCGTGTCCTTCGCCGACTCAAGACCCGCGGAGTCCTTGGCGATGGCGTGCACCTTGTACTTGGTGCTGGCCGAAAGATGCCCGGTCGGCTCCCAGCTGGCGCCGTCGGCGGACATCTTGCCCTCGACCTCGTGGCCCTCGGAGTCGGCGACCGTGACCGTGGTCAGCTTGCCCTTCTCGGCCGTCACCTTCAGCGCGCCGTTGGTGGCGACCGCGTCGGCGCCGTCCTTCGGAGCGATCGCGACGACCGCCTGCGAGGCGGCGGTGTCCCCGCCCGACCCGGCGCCCACCGAGCCCGAGGCGCCCTTGTCGTCGCCGCCCCCGCACGCGGTCAGGACGAGAAGCATCGTCCCCGTCGCCAGGGCACCCAGGCCCCGGATGGCCCGGCGACTGCGACGTCCCGCGAAAGCTGCGGATATCGGCTGCCCGTTCACTATCCTGTTCTCCCCTCATATGGCACCGGCTTCGCCGGTTCCCACCCCCGGTGCGCGACTCCTCCCGCGCACACAGCGTCAGATAACCACACCGCTGGTCACGAAACTTCCCTTCGAATGTCACCGTTCCGTCGCAGTTCACTCGAACGAGCCCCGAAATCCCCGGAATCTGGGAGTCCGGCAACAGAAAAAGGTGCTAAAGGGGCTGCGGATGCCCTGAGGGGGTGGGTGGGCGCCGCCGGGAGGGAGCGGAGGCGCCGGCGGAACAAGGCGGTGGAAGAGATCTGCCGAGGGGCATGGAAAGAGGTCGGCCGAGAGTCGTGGGGGAGTTTCGGCCAGGGCCCTGTGACCGTACGGCCGAGGGCCCTGGCAGGGGTCAGTGCAGGGCCGAGCCCGCCTTCCACTGGGTCCAGTTGAGATTCCAGCCGCTCAGCCCGTTGCCGGCGGACACGACCGAGTCGCGGGAGTTCACGACCTCCACCACGTCGCCGATCAGCGTCCGGTCGAAGAACCAGCCCGCCGGGGTGTCCGCGCCGCCGCCCTTCACATCGCGCAGTCCGACACAGCCGTGGCTGACGTTCGTCGCGCCGAAGGTGTCCGCCGGCGCCCAGTAGTTGCCGTGCAGGAAGGTCCCGGAGTCGGTGAGCCGCATCGCGTGCGGCACGTCCTTGATGTCGTACTCGCCGCCGAAGCCGACCGTGGCCCCGTTCATCCGGGTCACGTCGTACAGCTCCGTGACCACCATCTTCCCGTTGTACGTGGTGGTCGACGCCGCACCGGCGGTGATGGGCAGCGTGGTGAGCAACTCGCCGTCGCGGCGGATGTCCATGGTGTGCCGCTCGGCGTCGACGCGGGAGAGCTGCGCGCGGCCGACGGTGAAGGCGACCGTCCTGCGCTGGATCCCGTACGTGCCGGGGGCGCCCTCGACATCGCGCAGATCGAGGTCGACGGTGACCCGGGTGCCGGGGCGCCAGTACGCGGCGGGGCGGAAGTCCAGCCGGTCCGTGCCGAACCAGTGGCCGGCGACCTCCACGGGCGGATCGGACGTCACCCTGATCGCCCGCTCGACCGCCGCGCGGTTGCGGATCCCCTGGTTGAAGGAGAGGGAGACGATCATCCCGACGCCGACGGTGGAGCGGTTCTCCGGCTTGAAGTAGCCGATGAAGCGGTTCTCGGGCACGACGGTGGTGAAGGTGGTGTGCCGGGCCGAGCGGCGGCCGTGGCCGTCCAGCGCGACCGCGTCGACGCTGTACTTGGCGGCGAGCGCGAGCCGGGTGCCGGGGCTCGGCCGCCAGCGCAGCCCGTCCGTGGAGATCTCCCCCGCGACCCGGGTGGACTGGCCGTCCTCGACTTGGACGACCGTCACCCGTTCCAGGCGTCCGCTGGTCACGGACACTTCCAGGGGTCCGTCGGCGGGCGCCCCTCGGCTGCCGTCCTCCGGGTTCACCCGGATCACGTCGCCCGGCGCCCGGCCACCCGGCAGCTTCAGGTCGATCGTCACCGTGCCGCCGCCCAGCTTGCAGCCGCTGAGCCCGGCCATCCCCACGAACAGTCCGGCCGACAACCCGGCCACCGCGAGCGCGCCGCCCGCCCGCTTTCGCACACTTCTCACGCCCCGCCCAACGACGGACACCGCGCGGGGAAACGTGCGGGGAAGCGTGCGGGGGTGGGTGAGGGGGTACGTGCGGGCGGGCCGGGCGGGCGTCGGCGGGGCGTCCTGGAGGAGGCGTTGACGCGGCCCGGACCCGGGCCGGGCGCGGCTCGCGTACGGACCCCAACCCGGCCCTGAGCGGTCAGCCTCGGTCGGAGACCCGTACGTAGCAGGTGTAGTCGCCCTCGACCTCGGCGTTGTTCGAGCCGATGGAGACGGTGGGCGAGCCATTGGCATAGTAGGTGCCCGTCGGGCGGGCGTCGCGGACCCAGGCGGACGGCGCCGCGCCGAACTTCCGCCCGCAGAGATCACTGGACCGCTTCTCGGCGAAGGCGAAGCCGTCGTCGCCCTCGAACGACTCCTTGAACTTCAGCTGCCCGAAGACCCGCAGATCGGCATCGGCCCCACAGGCGACGGGCCGGATCAGCTCGACGTCGTCGAGACCGGTGTCGGTGGAACCGCACGCGCCCGGCTTCGTCTCGGCGAGCGGCCGCAGCACCTTCGCGGCGTCCTCGGTCTTTCCGTCCCGGTCCCCGGCCGCGGGCACCTTGGTGGCGCCGTGGCCGGTGAGGACGTACTCGGCCTTGACGGAGGTGATCGCGCGCGGCATCCCCGCCTTCCGCAACACGTCCAGGACCGGCGTGTAGTCGGCGGTCGCCTTCAGGAGCCGCCCCTTGTCGTCAGCCACCACGGTCAGATCGACCGCGCGGCTGTCCTCGCCTTCCACCAGCATGTTTCCGACGCTGTTCGGGAGTCCGTAGCGGGCGAGGCGCGGAGGCACGTCGAGCTTGTACGTGCGGCTGCCGTCGGCGCCCTTGACCGGCTGTTCCTTCTCGCGGGCCATGCGGACCAGCTCGGCGAGCGTCCCGCCGTACGGTGCCGCGTCCCCGGCGCGCTGGAGCAGACCGTCCATGAGGTCGGTCAGCTCCTTGGGGCCCCGCGAGGAGTAGCGCAGCCAGTCGCCCTGGCGGGTGCGGAAGTCGATCTCGCTGCCGTGGATCGCGTACGTCTCGCGCACAGCGGGCCCGCCGGAGCGGCTGCCGAACATGTCGGCGGCCGCCTGTCCGGGGAAGGTGTGCGGGACCTTGAACACGCGCTCCACGCGGGCGGTGTTCGCGGTGTAGTCCTGCGTGCCGGTGGACCGGTCCACGGCGGTGCCGCGGGCCGAGCCGTAGCTCAGGGTCGAGGTGAAGGCCGCGTTGCCCGCTTCCTTCGTCGCCCTGGTGACGGCCGCCAACTGGCCGCCGAGGCTCACTTCGTAGACCGGCGTCGGCGTCGGCTTCGGCGGCTCGCTCCCGGCCGCCGCCCCGGAGCCGCCCGGCCCGCACCCCGCCACGAGCAGCAGCGGCAGCAGAGCCGCGACGGCGACACGACGCCGCCCGGCCCGATGATCGTTTCTGGTCCCCACCCTGGAATTCCTTCGTCCGTTCGACTGCTTGACCCGGATGGTAAGCGATCAAGGTCGGCGGAAGCAGGCGGGAAACCGCAGGTGGGAGGGGCGACGGGGCGACGAACGGGGTGGTGGGAGTGGCGGACCCGGGAGTCAGCGGGCGCCGCCCAGGATGGCGCGCTGGTAGCCGACCGCCACCGCCTCCGCACGATCCTTGACGCCCAACTTGGCGTAGATGTGGGTGAGATGGGTCTTCACCGTGGCCTCGCTGATGAAGAGTTCGGCGGCGATCTCGCGGTTGGGGGTGCCCTGGGCGACGAGGGCGAGGACCTCGCGTTCGCGGGCGGAGAGAGAAGTGTCGGCGGGAGCCGCAGGGGTGCGGACCCGGGTCACGAGGCGGCCGGCGACCGCCGGGGAGAGGACGGTGCGGCCCTCGGCGGCGGCCCGGACGGCGGCGAACAGTTCCTCGCGCGGCGCGTCCTTGAGGAGATAGCCGGTGGCGCCCGCCTCGATGGCCGGGAGGGTGTCGGTGTCCGTGTCGTACGTGGTGAGGACCAGGACCCTGGAACGGGCGCCGCGCCGGACGAGTTCGGCGATCGCGTCGACACCGCCGCCGCCGGGCATGCGCAGGTCCATCAGGACCACGTCGGGGTCGAGGCGCCCGGCGAGTTCGACGCCCTCGACGCCGTTCGGCGCCTCGCCGAGGACCCGGAAGCCGGGGCCGGCCTCGAACATGCCGCGCAGTCCGTCGCGGACCACGGGGTGGTCGTCGACGATGAGCAGGGTGATCTCAGGGCGCGTCTCAGGCCGCATCTCGGTCTCCGTCCGGGTAGGCCAACGGTACGCGGGCGCTGATGGCCGTGCCGTGGCCGGGTTCGGCCTCCACGGTGAGGGCGCCCGCGAGGCGTTCGGCGCGGGCCCGCATGCCGCCGAGGCCGAAGCCGCCCGCGCCGCTGCGGGCGGGGACGGTGGCGGGGTCGAAGCCCCGGCCGTCGTCGCGTACGTCGAGGGTGATCTCGTCCCCCATATAGGAGAGGGTGACGCCCGCGCGGGCGGCGCCGGAGTGGCGCTCGGCGTTGGCGAGGGCTTCCTCGGTGATCCGCAGCAGGGTCGCGGCGATCTCGTCGTGGAGCGGGAGTTCGGTGCCGGTGACGGTGAACCGGGCGCTGATGCCGGTACGTTCGGACCAGGTGGCCACGGTCTGCTCCAACGCGTCGGGGAGCGTGGCGTGTTCGAGAGCGGCCGGGCCGAGGTCGTGGACCGAGCGCCGGGCCTCGCCGAGGCTGTGCCGGGCGAGTTCGGCGGCGCGGCGCAGATGGACGCCGGCGACGGCCGGGTCCGAGGTCGCGGTGACGGCCTGGAGCTGGGCGATGACCCCGGTGAGACCCTGCGCGATCGTGTCGTGGATCTCGGCGGCGAGCCGCCGCCGCTCGTCCGCGATCCCCGCCTCCCGCGCCTGGAGCAGCAACTGGGCCTGGAGCGCGGCGTTCTCGGCGAGCGCCTGCTCCAGGCGGGTGTTGGTCCGGGCCAGCGCGACCGCTTTCTCGGCCTCCTTCGCCCCGAGGTGGGAGAGGCCGATGGCAAGGCTGGCATTGATCACGAACAGACCGCCGAACAGCACCCATTGGAGGCCGGAGCGCGGCGGGAGTCCGCCGGACTGCGAGCCGGCGAGGGTGAACGCGACGGCGAGCAGCCCCGCCCGGGTGAGCGCGGGGCGGGGCGGCAGGAGGTGGGTGGTGTCGAAGTAGCCGACGCAGGCGAAGATCGCGAAGAGCGGGTTGGCCCAGGTGAGCGCGAGAGCGAGGGCGGTGCGGGCGACGAAGTAGCAGACGGAGGCGGCGCCGGGTGCCCCCGGGACGAGGACGGGCGACGCCGGACGGTGCTCGCTCCCGGCCCCAAAAGCCGCCGTGACCCCGGCGGCGCAGGCCTGGCCGGGCCCCTCCTGCGGCACCGCACCGCCCCGGTCGCCCCGACCGCCCCGGCGCAGTGACCAGCAGACGAGCAGGGTCAGCGTCACGGGGACGAGGACGGCCATCGCCCGGGGGTGGGACTGGTCGCCGAACGCGTCGTTCGCGGCGGCGGAGAAGAGGGTGGCGAGGGCGAGCAGCCCGTACGGGCCCCAGCGGAAGAACTGCCGCCAGCGCTCCTCGACGGGGGTGGGCGTGGTGGCGCGGGGCCGCGCGGGAAGGGACGGCATGGAGGCGGGCCGCGCGGACCCGGCAGGGTCCGGGGAAACCGTCGCCGTGGCAGCGGCGGCCGGGGCCGGGCGGGCCGGCGTCGGGACCGGTGGCGGGACGGATGGCGGGACCGGTGGCGTTCCGGCTGCCGCCTTCTCCGTGGCGGCTCCGCCCCTCCTCGCACGTACCCCTGTCGTCGTACGTGTCGCCTGCGTCGTCACGCCGCACACCCCCATGTCCTCGGCCTCGGCCGCCGGTCCTCGACTCGCGCCCCGCCCCGCCCGTGTGCCGTCACTCGCGAACCGTCACTCCCAGCGGAACCAGCGGACCGCCGCCCCGGTGAGCAGGACCGTCCACAGCGCCAGGATCCCGAGCGCGGACCAGGCGGGCCAGTCGCCGCGCATGGCCGCGTCGAGTGCCTGGGAGGCGGCGCCGAGCGGGGTGAACTCGACGATTCCGCGCAGCGTATCCGGCATCTGCTGGACCGGCAGCCAGACGCCCGCCGTGAACATGCTGGGGAAGAAGACCGCCGAGCCGACCGCCTGGGCCATCTTCGCGGTACGGGAGACCGCGCAGACCGCCGAGCCGAGCGCGAGGCTCGCGGTGATCGCGAGGAGCAGGGCGACGACGTAGCCGGGCACGTGCCCGGGCAGGGCCACGTCGAAGGCGACCCGGCCGACGGTGATCACGAGCAGCCCGGAGACCAGCGCGGCGCCGCCGTGCAGGACGAGTTGCGCGCCGAGCAGCGCGCCGGGGCGCACCGGGGTGGTGGACAGGCGGCGCAGGATGCCGCGTTCGCGATAGCCGGCGAGGACCGGGGGCAGGGCCTGGAGCCCGGACATGATCAGGGCGAAGAGGACCGCGACGGGGACGTAGAGGTCGACGGGCCGGCGGCCGTCGTCGCCGGTGGCCTCGCGGAAGGAGGGGATCGAGCCGAGGATGGCGAGCAGCACCGTCGGCGACACGATCACCCAGAACAGGGCGGCGGGTTCGCGCAGGAAGAGACGGATCTCGGTGCGCAGCATGGTGAGGGCCGGGCGGGCGGGAGCGGAGCGGGGCGCGACGGCCGGGCCGTGCGCGGTGGCGGGAGTGGACGGAGGGGTCACTTGTCGGCTCCGGTCAGGTCGAGGTAGGCGTCGTCGAGGGTCGCGTCGGTGACGCGCAGGCCGCGGACGGTGGACCCGGTGCGGGCGAGCAGCTGGACGAAGGCGTTCACGGTGGCGTCCGTGCCGGTGACGGTGGTCCGGCCGTCACGGGTCTCGGCGCCGGTGGCGCCGGGCAGGGCGGCCAGTTCGGGGTGGCCGAGCCTCGGGTCGGCCTCGAAGGAGACCGAAGTGGCGGCGGTGGCACGGCCGATGAGCCCGGCGGGGGTGTCGAGGGCGGTGACCCGGCCCCGGTCGATGACGGCGATCCGATCGCAGAGCCGCTGGGCCTCCTCCATGAAGTGGGTGACGAGGAGGACGGTGACCCCTCGGTCGCGGACGGACTCGACCATGTCCCAGGTGTCGCGGCGGCCACGCGGGTCGAGGCCGGTGGTGAGCTCGTCGAGGATGACGGCGCGCGGGTTGCCGATCAGCGCGAGGGCGATGAACAGCCGCTGCTGCCGGCCTCCCGACAACTTGGCGAACCGGGTATCGAGTTGGTCGTCGAGACCGAGCTGTCCGGCGAGTTCGCGCCAGTCGGCGGGGTGCTCGTAGAAGGAGGCGTACAGTTCGAGCGCCTCACGGACGGTGAGTTTGGGCTGGAGCGCGCTCTGCTGGAGCTGGACGCCGAGCAGCCGGGTCACCTCGGTGTGCCGGGCGACGGGGTCGAGCCCGCCGACGCGGACGGTACCGGTGTCGGGGACCCGCAGTCCGGCGACGCATTCGACGGTGGTCGTCTTCCCGGCGCCGTTGGGGCCGAGGATTCCGAAGATCTCCCCCTCCTCGACCGCGAAGGTGATGCCGTCGGCGGCTTTGCGCTCGCCGTAGGACTTGTGCAGGTCCTGAACCTCGATCATGGGCATGACTCAAGGTTCGGGCGCGGGGCCCGCCGCCGGTATCGGCCATCGCGCTCGAAGCGCGGTCAACCGATCGGTTGATGCGGGGCTACGACCCGGGGCGCGGCGGCGCGGAGCCAGAGGGAGGGGACGGGGCGAGGTGAAGGCGGGGCGGGAGGGGTGAGTCCGCGAGGGTCCGGAGGGCGAGGATGGGGGAAGGCGCGACGGAAGGGCCCGGCGGGAAGGCAACCGAGGGTGACCGAAAACCAGGTGAGCGCGGTCAGCCGTGAACCCTACGCTCGGTCCTGATGCCCGAAATAGATGTCCCCGCCAAGCAAGCGCCGCGCCAACGTTCCACCGTGCGCGTGCTGCTGCGTCTGTGGCCGTACGTACGGCCGGTACGAGCCCGCCTGTTCACCGCCGCCGCCGTCGCGATCGTCGCCTCGCTGCTCTCGATCGTCATTCCGCTCGTCCTGAAATGGCTGGTCGACGGCCCGGTCACGGACGGCGACACGACCGGGGTGTGGCTCGGCGCGCTCTCCATCCTGCTGCTCGGACTCGCCGAGGCCGTCCTGTTCGGCGTACGGCGCTGGCTGGTCGCCCGGCCCCTCGCCGGCGTCGAGGCGCGGATGCGGGGCGCGCTCTACGAACGGCTCCAGCGGCTGCCGGTCGCCTTCCACGACCGCTGGGCCTCGGGGCAGTTGCTGTCGCGGGCGACGACGGATCTGATGCTGGTCCGGATGTTCCTGGCGTTCCCGCTGACGTTCCTGCTGGTCAACGGTGTGACGATCCTGGCCGGTTACGCGGTGCTGCTCGCCCAGGAGTGGACGCTCGGCCTGGTGCTGCTCGCACCGGCCGCGCCGCTGATGATCGCCTGCACGCTCTTCGAGCGGCGGTACGCGGTGGTGGCGCGCACGGCGCAGGACCAGGTGGGCGATCTGACGACCGTCGTCGAGGAGAGCGTCCTCGGCATCCGGATCGTCAAGGGTTTCGGGCGCCATCGCGCGCAGGCGGAGGCGTTCCGCGAGCTGGCCGAGCGGCTGCGCGGCACGGAGCTGATCAAGGCCCGTCTGCTCGCCGGGATCTGGACGGTGATCACCCTGCTGCCGGAGCTGGCGGTGGGCGGGGCACTGGTCCTCGGGACCGTCCAGGTGGCGGACGGGGATCTGTCGGCGGGCACGCTGGTGGCGTTCCTGTCGACGGCGCTCGCGCTGCGCTGGCCGGTGGAGTCGATCGGCTTCCTGCTGGCGATGAGCCAGGAGGCGGGTACCGCGGTGGAACGTTACTTCGAGGTGATGGACGCCCCGGAGGAGACGGACCGGCCGGCCGGCCCGGCGGCGGGCCCGGTCACCGGTGCGGCTGCGGAAACGGCCCCGGGCCCGGTCACCGGCGCGGCCGTCGGCTCGACCACCGGCGCGGGCGCGGACGGGGTGCGGTTCGAGAACGTCTCCTTCCATTACCCGGACGCCCCGGCCGGCGCGCCGCCCGTCCTCGACGGCGTCGACCTGCAC
The DNA here is from genome assembly GCF_043198875.1 of Streptomyces sp. NPDC048718. NCBI lineage: Bacteria > Bacillati > Actinomycetota > Actinomycetes > Kitasatosporales > Streptomycetaceae > Streptomyces > Streptomyces sp. NPDC048718. Next base: position 290,815 of record NZ_JBICVG010000004.1, on the reverse strand, counting down.
ATCCGGCCCGGCGAGACCCTGGCGCTCGTCGGCGGGACGGGCTGCGGCAAGACCACGCTCACCGCGCTCGTCCCCCGGCTCTACGAGGCCACCGGCGGGCGCATCCTGCTCGACGGCGAGGACATCGCGCTGATGCCGCGCGAGCGGCTGCGGTCGCTGGTGGCGGTGGCGTTCGAGGAGCCGACCCTGTTCTCGGCGAGCGTCGGCGCGAACGTCCTGATGGGCACCGGCCCGGGCGCCGGCGAGCCGGAACTGCGGCGCGCGCTCGCCGTGGCCCAGGCGGACGGCTTCGTGGACCGGCTGCCGGACGGCGCCGCGACCGAGGTGGGCGAGCAGGGGCTGAGCCTGTCCGGCGGCCAGCGGCAGCGGCTCGCGCTCGCCCGCGCGGTCGTCGGCCGGCCGCGCTTCCTCATCCTGGACGACCCGCTGTCGGCGCTCGACGTCCACACGGAGGCCCGGGTGGAGGCGGCGCTGCGCGAGGTGCTGCGCGAGACGACCGCCCTGGTCGTCGCGCACCGCCCGTCCACGGTGCTGCTCGCCGACCGGGTCGCGCTCCTGTCGGACGGACGGATCACGGCCGTCGGCACCCACCACGAACTGCTGCGCACCAGCGCCGAGTACGCCTGGCTGATGACCGGCGAAAGGGTCGAGACGCGATGACGGACATCAGCACGAACAGGGGCACGGACCGGGGTACGGGTCCTGGCACGGAGACGGACGCGGGCCCCGGCCCGGCGGACACGGACACGGACATGCGCGCGGCGGACGCCGGCGCGGGCCCGGGCCCGCGTACGCCCTCCGCCACCGGCACCGGCACCTCCGCCTCCACCTCCACCTCCACCACCGACAAGTCGCCCGCCGCCGCCAAAGACCCCTTCGACCAGGACGACCTGCCCTCCGCGCCCGGCGCGACCGGCCGGCTGCTGCGCTCGCTGCTCGCCGGCCACCGCCGCCGGGTCACCCTCGCGGCGCTCGCCCTGCTCGTCCAGCAGGCCGCGCTCCAGGCGGGCCCGCTGCTCGTGGCGTACGCGATCGACCGCGCGGTGCCCGCCTTCCGGGCCGGGGACCACGGGCCGCTACTGGCGGTCGCGCTCGGCTATCTGCTGTGCGCGGCGGGCGGCGCGCTGCTCCAGTACGCCTTCATCCGGGTCTCGGCGCGGATCAACCAGGACGTCCTGCTCGATCTGCGCGGCCGGATCTTCCGCCACGCGCAGCAGCTCAGCGTCGACTTCCACGAGCGCTACACCTCCGGGCGGCTGATCTCCCGCTCCACCACCGACGTCGAGTCGCTGCGCGAGCTGCTGTCCGAGGGGCTCCAGGAACTGATCGGCGTCGCCCTGTCGTTCGTGTCGATCGCGGCGCTGCTGCTGTGGCTGGACCTCGGAATCGGCGCGGTCGCCGTCGCCTCCTTCGGGCCGCTGTATCTGCTCGTACGGAGCTATCGGCGGCGCGGGGCACGGGTGTTCGCGGTCCGGTCCACGGCCATCGCCGGGGTGATCGTGAAGTTCGCGGAGACGATGAACGGCATCCGCCCGGTACGGGCGTTCCGCCGGGAGCGGGCCAACGAGGCCGAGTACGCCGCCCTCAACTCCCGCCACGAGCGCAGCAACGGGGACGCGCTGCTCGAAATGGCCCGCTACGTCGTCGGATCGCGGCTGGTCGCCAACACGGCCGTCGCCGGCATGTGCTTGTGGGGCGCGTGGCGGGTCGCCCACGGGTCGCTGGAGCTCGGTGTCCTCGCGGCGGCGGTGCTGTACGTACGGCGGCTGTACGACCCGATCGACCGGCTCGGCATGTTCCTCAACTCCTACGAGTCGGCCGCCGCCTCCCTCGCCAAGATCGCCGGACTGCTCGCGCAGGAGCCGGGCGTGCCGGAGGCGACCGCGCCCCGCGAACTCCCCGCCCGTACCGGGACGCCGGGGCGCGCGGTCACGTTCGAAGGGGCCCGGTTCGCGTACCGCACGGGCGGCGAGGTGCTGCCGCGCTTCGATCTCACGATCCCGGCGGGCCAGACCGTCGCGGTCGTCGGCGCGACGGGCGCGGGCAAGTCGACGCTCGCGAAACTGCTGGCCCGCTTCTACGACCCCACCGACGGCCGGGTCCTCCTCGACGGCGTCGATCTGCGCGACCTCGGCACGGCCGAACTGCGGCGGGGCGTGGTGATGGTGACGCAGGAGGCGTTCCTCTTCTCGGGAACGGTCGCCGACAACATCGCGATCGGCCGGCCGGACGCCACCCGCGCGGAGATCGAGCAGGCGGCGAAGGCGATCGGCGCGCACGACTTCATCATGAGCCTGCCCGACGGCTACGACACGGACGTCCGCAAGCGCGGCGGTCGCATCTCCGCCGGACAGCGCCAACTCGTGGCGTTCGCACGTGCGTTGCTGGCCGATCCGGCCGTACTGATCCTCGACGAGGCGACCAGTTCGCTCGATGTACCGGGCGAGCGGGCGGTGCAGCGGGCGATGGACACGGTGCTCGCGGGACGGACGGCCGTGGTGATCGCGCACCGGCTGTCGACGGTCGAAGTGGCCGACCGGGTCCTGGTGATGGAGGCGGGCCGGATCGTCGAGGACGGTGCGCCGGGCGAGCTGGTGCGGGGCGAGGGACGGTACGCGGGACTGCACCGGGCCTGGCGCGACAGCCTGGCGGGCTGACCCGCCGGACGGGCCCCGCCCGGCCACCCCGAGGGGGGGGGGGGGGGGGGGGGGGGGGGGGGGGGGCGCGGCGCGCCCCGCCCCCCCCCCCCCCCCCCCCCCCCCCACCCCTCCCCTTCAAGCCCCCACATGGCCGAAAGTAGCCGCCTTGCTACTTTCCGCCGTAGGGGATCTTGTCATGGGCCGATCATGAAGATACGTTCCTTCGCGTGCCGAGCGGTTGGGGAGTCGAGTGAAAGCCGCCCAGTCACACCGCGTTTCACGAAGCAACTTCTACCCCAAAAGGAGCACTTCATGAACATGAACGCCGAGATCGCCAACGAGTTCGACGTCGACGCCCTGCTCGCCCTCGCCGAGGTCGACGAGGCCCTCTCCGTCGAGGCCATCGTCCCGAACCGCAGCAACAGCAAGTACGCCCTTCTCCAGGACTCCTCCAACAGCTGACCAGCCCTGAGCTGATCCGCCGTGAGCCTGTGAGGCACACACCGCACGCACGCTGAAACACGGCTGAACTCGACTCCCCTGTCCGGCACGGAATCCCACGGGACCTCATATGCGGCAACCCCGAATTCTTCTCGTCAATCCCCCCATCTGGAACGTCTTCGCTCCGCACCTCGCGGTCCCGCTGCTCGCGGCGACGATGCGCCGGCACGGCTGGCAGGTGTCCTCCCTCGACCTGAGCATCGAGCAGACGGACTGGCTGCTCTCGGGTGACGGACTGACGGCGCTGCTCCCGAAGGCCGAACGGCTTCACCGCACGATTCCCACCGAAGAGCGGCATTCCCACGAGCAGGCCCTCGCCGTGTTCGGGGACACCGTTTCCCGTATCGACCAGGCGCGCGCCATCCTGAAATCGCGCTCCGTTCTGACGGACCCGGCCGCATTCACCGACGCGGCGACCGTCGTCCGGAATGGGCTCGCCTGTGTCTCCGCGTCCTTTCCCGGTCTGAACTTCGATTTGCGGGGGAATTTCTCCTGTTTCTCCCACCGGCGCTCGGACTCCGTCCTGGAAGCCGCCGGATCGCCGGACCGGAATGTGTACGGCTGGGCCCTGGAGAACCGTCCGATCCCCGCATTGGACGATTCCGATCTGGCCGTGGTCGGCATTTCCGTATCCGCCGACACCCAGCTCATCGCGGCCCTCACCGTGGCCCGCCATGTCAAGCGGGCCCGCCCCGACGTCCATGTGGTGATGGGCGGAAACCTGACCACCCGCATGGTGGGCCGCTGGCAGGAGGAGCACCCCTTCTTCCAGTACGTGGACTCCTTCGTGTCCTACGAGGGAGAGGACGCCCTGCCCGCGCTGTGCGACCGGATCACCGGCGCCGACGACCGCCCCGTGCCCGGACTGCTGGAGCGGGACGGCCGCGGCGGACTGCTGCGCACCCCGGCCGCCATGGTCGATATCTCCGACCTGCCGACACCGGACTTCAGCGACCTGCCCCTGGACCGCTACTTCGCGCCGGGCCCGGTCCTCCCGCTCCAGGCGTCCCGGAGCTGCGCGTGGGACTGCGCCTTCTGCTCGATCCCCTTCGCCAGCAACAAGTTCCGCGTCCGGCGCCCCGAGCGGGTCGTCGCCGACATGGCCGCCCTGGCCGAACGGCACGGCACCGACACCTTCATGTTCGTGGACGAGATCATGACGCTCACCTCGCTGCGCGGGGTGTCGCGCGAGCTGAACGACGGCGGGCACGACCTGTTCTGGTACGGAGAGACCCGGTTCAGCAAGGGACTCGACAACGAACTCGCCGCCGCGCTGCGGAAGTCGGGCTGCCGACGCCTCGATCTCGGCCTGGAGTCCTACAACCAGCGCGTGCTGGATCTGATGCGCAAGGGCACCAAGGTCGCCGACATCGAGCCCTCGCTCGATGCCCTGCTGGGCAACAAGGTCCCGGTCCACCTGTTCTGCATGACCGGCTTCCCCGGGGAGACCGAGCAAGAGGCGCTGCGGACCCAGGAGTTCGCCGACGAGGCGCTGCGCCGCTCGGTCGAGGAGTACGACGTCCCGTACTCCACCGCCGCCAACGGCCCCTTCATCCTGGACGTCCTGTCCCCCGTGGGCGAGCGCCCCGATCTGTTCGGCGTGGAGCTGGTCCCCACCGAGGAGGGCGAGGATCTGGCCTTCGACGTCGACTACACCGTCACCGCCGGCCTCACCCAGCAGGACGCGGCCCGGCTCACCTCGGGCGGACCGGGCGGGGGCACGGCCGGCGCGGGTGCCGCGTTCCACCGGGGCACCTGGATCGGCGACGCGGAGGAGTGGTCGTTCCTCTGGGCGATGGCCGAGGCCGAACTCCCGGACCGCCGGATCGCCGTCCCCGCGCCTCCGAAGACCGAGCTGCGCCCCGGCACCCCGCTCCGGCTCGCGGACGGGGTACGGGTCCGGGTCCCGGCCGGCGGACGGGACCTCCTGGTGCACGTGCCGTCGGGCGACGCCCTCCTGTCGGTGCCGCGCTCCTGGGAGCGACTGCTCGACGGCCGCGCGCGCACCGTGGCCGACCTGCTGACACACCGACCGGAGGCGGGGACGGAGCCGGAACCGGGCGCGACCCCGGACACGGTGCCGTCCACGGCCACGGCCGCCACGACGCTGGTACGGCTCGTCGCGCATCGCGCCCTGGCCGCCGAACCGGGCGCGGAGATGGGCGCGGAACCGGTCACGGAGCCGGGCGCGGAGATGGGCGCGGAGATGGCCACCGAACCGGCCGACGCGTCCGGCGAGCCGCCCACCCGCTGGTACGCGGCCCAGCCGCACGAGGTGACGGACAGCCGGTCCGACGGCAGCTGTCTGCTGGTCTCGCCCGAGACCGGCAAGCGGGTCCGGGTCTCCGCGGCGGGCCGGCTCGTCTGGCTGCTCGCGGCGGACGGCGCGACCGCGGCGGGGCTCTCGGCCCGGACCCGGCTGTCCGAGCAGCGGCTCGCCCCGCTCCTGGACGAACTGACCGGCCACGGGGTCGTCGCCTCGGCGCTCTTCCACCCCGGGCTGCTCCCCGCCGCCGCGACCGGCGCTCCGGCTCCCTCCCCGGTCGGCGCCGCTCGACGTTCCGGCTGACGATCCGCCACGATGGCCTGCCGTATACACCGAACGCCGCACGCAGCGGCCCGAGTTGCAGGAGTCCTCACCGTGTCCCATCCTCTGCCCGCCGCCGGATCCGAAGAGGACCGGTTCTGGGAGGAGTTCGCCTCCCGGAACTGGGAGCGTGCGCCGCTCTCCCTGCCCTCCTCCCCGGTCCGACTGGGCATCGACGACAAGGAGTTGCTCCGCGCTCTGGTCCTCGCCGCCGACCCGGGGAACCGGCCCGCGGGGTCCGCGCTGCCGAGGGTCGTGGTGACCGTGGACGGCCGGACCCAGCCCGTCGACACCCAGGCCTTCCTCCCGCTGCCCGAGGACGGCTGCCTGGACGACTACCTGGCCCGGGTGGACGCGCTCGTGAGCGAGCACGAGTGGAGCGTTGCCGTCTCCGGTCTGCACGCGGTCTCGGCACCGCTGTGGGACCGGGCGAAGCGGATGTCCGACGACGTCCTGCGGGCCACCGGCACCCGGGTCGCGGGCCGGGTGGACATCGACACCTTCATCGGCCGCTACACCTCCACCAACGTCGGGGTGCACGTCGACCACGCGGGGAACTTCGGCTTCACCCTGCGCGGCCGCAAGACCCTGCTCACCTGGGCCCCGGAACTCTCCGAGAAGGTCCCGCAGCACACCGCCGACTACGCGTCGGCCCGCGAACTGGCCGACGTCCTGACCGGCGTGCCCGGAGCGCTGACGTACTTCCCGTCGCGTCAACTGCACGTCGGCGAGGCCCCCGACGAGGTAGCGGTCAACGTCAACATCGCCTTCTTCACCCGGAGCGATCCGGCCGCCCTCGTCCTGGAGGCCGTGGGCGGGTTGCTGGCCCGGGCCCGCTCGGCGGACACGCCCGAGGCCGGTGCGGATCTCACGGACGACGCCGGTGCGAACCTTAACGACGACGCCGCCGCCGGCGCCCCGGACCGGCTGGATGGCATCCCGGCCGCGACCGCCGCGGCCCTCGGCGCGCTGGCCGGCCTGTCGGGCGCCGCGATCGAGGACGCCGTATGGGAGCACTGCATGCGTGCGGCGACCTCGGGCGGCCTGGGCGTGGGCCGGCCGCCCGAGTCCCCCGTGCCGGTGCCCCGCGACGCCCGGGTCCGGCTGGGCGACGACGTCGTCCTGAACCAGCGGGCGCTGGCCGACGGTCGCCGCGCGGTCGCCGCGCAGGGACACACCGTGAAGATCGCCGATCACCCCGGCGTCACGGCCGCCCTCACCGTGCTGGCCGCGGGCGGCACGCTCGATCTCGGCGCGTGGGAGCGGGACACCGAGCCCGCCGCGGTGCCGCTGCTCCATGCCGTGCTGCTCCGGCTGTCGACCTGGCGGGCCGTACGCTGCGAGAGCGCCACCGGCTCCGAGGACGCCGGGTCAAAGACCGTCCCCGCCGCGTCCGCCGGCTCCGCGTCCGCCCCCGCCGCCCGTACCGCCGGGACGGTGCTGTGACACCCGTACGACTGGGCAAGGCGGCGACCCTGCTGGCCGTCATCGCCCTGCTGATCAGCACCATCGGCGACGAGGTGGCCCTGGTGGCCCTCGCGCTGCGCGGCGCCGACCGTACCGGCCTCGCCTCCGTCGTATCGGCGCAGATGCTCGCCGGGCTGGTGCCCGGGATCGCGCTGGGCGGACCGATCGGGCGGATCGTCGACCGTTTCCGGCTGGACGTGGTCCTGGGCGTGACGCTGGCGCTCGAATGCGCGATCGCGGCGGCCGCCGCCGCGTTCGCGGACGGCCCGGTCCTGCTCATCTCCACCATGCTGTTCCTCGGGGCGCTGGGAGCCGTCGCCCAGACCTGCGTGATGGCCCTCGTCCCCCGGCTCTTCCCGGCCTCCGACGCGCAGTTGAAGGTCAACGGCATCATGGAGTCGACCAGGAACGGGGGGTACATCGTCGGCCCCCTGCTGGTGGGTCTGCTCACCGCGCACGGCGGGACGGGGCTGGCCCTCGCCGTCGACGCGGGCACCTTCGCCTTCGCGCTGCTGTCCATCCCGGTGATCACCCAGTGGCTGGCCCTCCGGTCCTCCGGCCCGCCGGCGGCGGCCGATGCCCCGTCATCGCCGGCCGGGCGGCCCGCCGAGGAACCCGCCCAGGAGTCCGCCCGGAAGTCCGCTCAGGGATCCGGCAAGGAGTCCGGCAAGGAGTCCGCCAAACCCGCCGCCTTGACCAAGTCCGAGGCGGGGGACACGGCCGACGCGGCAGCCTCGGCGGATACGGCGCGAACCCCGGACGCGACAGAGGCCCCCGAACCCGCCGCCCCCGCCAAGGGCGGTCTGCGGTTCGGTCTGGCCCTGCTCTGGACGGGCTCGCAGCGGCGGGCCGTGCTCGGCACGATCGTCCTCACCGTCGCGTCGACCTCCGTCGTCAACGTACTGATGCCCTTCTTCGCCCGCGAGATCCCCGGCGGAACGGCCTCCTACGGCACCCTGCTGGCCACCTGGAGCGTGGGACTGGTGGTGGGACCGTTCGTGCTGCGCGGCCGGATCGGCGCCCGGCCCACCGCGGTGCTCGCCGTCGGCGCCTCCGCGATCATCGGGCTCTGCCACCTGCTGACGGCGGCGTACCTCTTCCTTCCCGCGATGCTGGCCGCCTCCCTGTGCGGCGGCATGGCCAACGCGGTGCAGAACGTGACGCTGCGGACGCACGTCATGGCCGACTGCCCCCAGGAGGTACGGGGCCGGGTGGGCGCCGCGTACGGCGCGACGCTGCAGAGTTCGGTGGCGGTGGGCTTCGCGCTGGCCGGCTTCGCCCCGGCCCACTGGGCCCGCTGGGGCATCCTCACCGGCGGTGCCGTCGCCTTCGTCGTGGGCACGCTCGGCTGGCTGCGGGCCCGCGCGCTGGTCCCCGCCGAGCCGCCGGCCGCCCCGCCCGCCGCCGAGGCCGTGACCGTCCCGCCCGCGCGAGTATCGGAGGAACAAGCGTCGTGACCCGTCACCCCGATGCCCTCGATCCCGTCATCCCCCGGTTCTGCGCCCAGACCGGCGCCTCGCTGCCCCTCGCGTGGGAGCTCGCCTGGTCGGAGCCGGACCGGACCGGGGAGACGGTGCTGCGGCTCGCGCCGCCGCCCGCGCCCCGGGAACTCGACCGCCTCGTCTGGCCGCGCCGGCTGCCCGCCGGCGTGGTGCTCCGTACGCCCCGGGGCGTACGGGTCCAGGAGACGCCGGTGCCGTTCCTGGAGGACGGCGACGCCGTGACGGTCCTCTTCGGTACGGAGCCGCCCGCGTTCGCCGAGGTGCCACGCCCGGTCGGCGCGCTCCTCGCCGAGGGCGCGACCGCGGCCGCCGTGCGCGAGCGGTGGGGAGGGGACGAGGAGGCGGTGGACCACCTCCTGGTGGGGCTGCTGCGGCTCGGCCTGCTGGCGTCCGACCCGGCGCCCGGCACCGCCGACGTCCTCGCCGCCGCCTCGGCGGATCCGGCGAACGGACCGCTGCTGGTGCGGGAAGCGTGGACGAGGGCCGTGGAACGGGAGCCGGGCACCCGGGTCCTGGCCGCGCTCCCCACGGGCAACTTCCTCAAGGTCGGCGAGGCGGCACTGCGTCTGTGGCGGGGCGCGGGGACGGGGACGGGGGCTGGGGCGGGAACGGATGGCGGTGTGCCGTACGGCTCCCTTCCCGAGCGGCTCCACGCGCTGGCGGACCGGATGCTCCTCGCCGGCATGCTCCGGGCCGTCACGGCCGGCTGACCGGGGTTCGGTGTGGTCGGGGTTCGGTGTGGTCGGGCGGGGCCCGCCCGACCACCCGTCAAGAGGCGCCGGACACGAGCGGCTGGTGGCGGGCCGAGCGGGCCGTGACCGGCCCACGCCTGGCCCGCACCCGGTTCGCGTCCGGTCCCCGCCGTGCTGCCACGCCAGGCCGAAGAACGGGCCCGAGAGCGGGCCGGAGAGAGGACAACCCTTGAGTGACCCGATTGCCGACGCGCTGGCCGCACTGACCCGTCCGGGGATGGGCACCGAGAACGCCGGCCCCGCCCTGCGGGCCCTCGCCACGATGTCGCGCCCGCGCACGGTGCTGGAGGTGGGCGCGGGGTCGTCGACCCTGCATCTGCTGCTGGGGCTGGCCGACGCCCGCGCCGAGGCGGCGCGCGACCGGCGGATCATCGGTGGCCAGAGCCCGGAACCCGAGCGCGCCTCCGTCCTGCGTCCCCGTGCCGCGCTGGCGGACTACGCCCCGAAGCTGCTCGTCGTCGACGACATCTCCGTGCCGGGCACCTCCGCGGACCAGGTGCTCCAGGCCGCCCGCGCGCTGGGCCTCGACGACATGCTGACCTTCATCGAACGGGACTTCTTCGACCTGACGGACGAGGAACTCGATTCCTGGGGGCCGCTGGACCTGGTCTGGCTGGACGCCGGCACCCAGGCCGACGACGCCGCGTTCCTCACCTCCCTGTGGCCCCGGGTGCCCCTGGGCGGCACCGTCGTCCTGCACGAGCCGTACATCGCCACCACCGTCGAGACCCGCGACCCGCAGGGACGTACGCGCGTGGCGGGCCGGATCGTGCCGACCCCGCTGCTCCAGGAACTGCGCCGGCAGGCCGCCGCCGGGGGCGGGGGCATGGACGTGCTCGCGCTCGACGAACCGCACAAGCACCGGCAGACGGGGCTGCTGCTGATCCGCAGGCGGGAGGCGTGGGAGGGCGACCGGGGCACCTCCTTCTCCGAGGAGCTGGCGGCGCTGGGCGAGACGGACTCCGCCGAACCACCCCTGCTCGACCCGCCGGCGGAGCCTGCGGGCCCTGCCCGCCCCGCAGGCTCCGCCGGCCCCGCCACTCCCACCGACCCGACCACTCCCGCCGGCGCCGTCCCCGAACAGCCCGCCGCCCGCGAGGCGGAGGACCCCGCGAGGGCCCTCGTCGCCGCACTGGCCGACGAGACCCGGCGCAGGGTCTACAGCGCCGTCGTCCTGCTCCCCGACACCGCCCAGGGCGTCGCGGAGCGGCTGGCGCTGGCTCCCGCGCGCGTCGCGAAGGCGCTCGCCGCGCTGGAACAGTCCGGTCTCGTCACCCGGACCGGAGACGGCTGGTCGGCGGTGGACGATGTGTGGCGGGAGGCGTCCCCGCGCCGGGAACGGCCGCCCGCGCCCGTGGTCATCCCCGCGAAGCGCGGCAAGCGGCTGGTCTTCCTGAAGGAGCTCGTACGGCTCTTCGAGCCGGACCGGCGCTACCCGGAGCGCTCCGTGAACGACCTCCTGCGGGAGGTCCACCCCGATGTGGCCGCGCTGCGCCGCTATCTGGTGGAGGAGCGGCTGCTCGCCCGGGCCGACGGACAGTACTGGCGACTCTGAAAGACCGGAGGGACTGAGGGGTTGTAGGGGCGGAGGGGCTGAGGGCGGAGGGGCGACCGGGCCGCGCCCGGCGTTTCCCCGCCCCCTCCCGGGCCCCGGCCCCTGCCCGTACGCGCCCCGCCCCCACCCGTACGCCCCCCGCCGCTCCCGCTTCCCCTTGCCCGCCCCGCCGTCCCCGCCCTCCGTCCCCGCGTCCCGGGGCCGGAGGGCGGGCTTCTTCGTACCGGGATCCGGGCGCCGCCGGGCCCGCGACGGGTTGCCCGGTGCACTCGGCTGTCAAACCTCGTCGACCGGGTTTCTTCCGTCCCACAGGACCCGGTTCACCCCGTCCGTCCCTTCCGCACCGGAGTCGGCGTTCGCTATGCGGACGATCAGAACAAGCCACACAGGGACCTCGCCCGGCCGGGGGCGCGACATCCGCGCGACACACCCCGGAAACATGACCGAGGCCAGGATCCACGGGATCAAGCGGATTCTTGACGATCATCTTCCGCTTACCGAAACGTCCGGTCAACGAACGTCCACGTACGCGCACCGAACGCCTTTCGGCCAAGTTGTTGACGCGCTCCTGACAGGCACCTTCCGCGACTGCCAGTGTCTCCCCCGGCTCAACGTCGCACCAACGTTCACCTGATCACCCGAACGTGTTGCGCCGTGCTTCACAGCGCTGTTGCTCCGCCGGGCGGCACCCCCAGCCGTCCGGAACCCCCCTCGCAAAGGAGTCCGCGTGAGATCCACGCCCAGCCGCCGCGCCACCGCGACCGGCGCGCTCATCGCCGCCGCCGCCATGATCGTGGTCGGCGTCCAGACCGGCACCGCCGCCGCGTCGAACGGTGCCGTGTCCAAGGCCCCGGTCGCCGGCAAGGAGAACCCCGGCAAGATGCCGGCCAAGCTCTCCCCCGCCCAGCGCGCCTCGCTGATCAAGGCCGCCGAGGCGGACTCGGCCAAGACGGCGAAGAAGCTCGGCCTCGGCGCCCAGGAGAAGCTGGTCGTCCGTGACGTCGTCAAGGACGTGGACGGCACCGTCCACACCCGCTACGAGCGCACCCTCGACGGACTGCCCGTCCTCGGTGGCGACCTGATCGTCGCCGAGAACACCGCGGGTTCGACCGTGTCGGTCGACAAGGCCACCAAGGCCGACATCACCAAGGTCGACACCGCGGCCTCCGCCGCCACCATCGCCCCGGCCGCCGCCGAGAAGCAGGCCCTCGGCCGCGCCTCCGCGAAGGGCTCCACGAAGACCAAGGCCGACCGCGCCCCGCGCAAGGTCGTCTGGGCCGCCGACGGCAAGCCCGTCCTCGCGTACGAGACCGTCGTCGGCGGCCTCCAGCACGACGGCACGCCCAACGAGCTGCACGTCGTCACGGACGCCAAGACCGGCGCCAAGCTGTACGAGTGGCAGGGCGTCGAGACCGGTGTCGGCAACACCCAGTACAGCGGCACGGTCACGCTGGGCACCGCCCCGTCGTACACCCTGACGGACACCGCGCGCGGCGGCCACAAGACGTACAACCTCAACGGTGGTACGTCCGGTACCGGCACGCTGTTCAGCAACACCACGGACACCTGGGGCAACGGCCTGGCCTCCAACAAGGAGACCGCCGGCGCCGACGCGCACTTCGGTGCCGCGCTCACCTGGGACTACTACAAGAACGTGCACGGCCGCAGCGGTATCCGCGGTGACGGTGTCGGCGCGTACTCCCGGGTCCACTACAGCAGCGGGTACGTCAACGCCTTCTGGCAGGACTCCTGCTTCTGCATGACGTACGGCGACGGCTCCGGCAACGCCAAGCCGCTCACGTCCATCGACGTGGCCGCGCACGAGATGTCGCACGGCGTCACCGCCGCCACGGCGGGCCTCGTCTACAGCGGCGAGTCCGGTGGCCTGAACGAGGCCACCTCGGACATCTTCGCGGCGGCCGTCGAGTTCTACGCCAACAACGCCAGCGACCCGGGTGACTACCTCATCGGCGAGAAGATCGACATCAACGGCAACGGCACGCCGCTGCGCTACATGGACAAGCCGAGCAAGGACGGCGCGTCCAAGGACGCGTGGTACTCCGGCATCGGCAGCGTCGACGTCCACTACTCGTCGGGCCCGGCCAACCACTTCTTCTACCTGCTGTCCGAGGGCAGCGGCGCGAAGGTCATCAACGGCGTCAGCTACAACTCGCCGACCTCCGACGGCCTGCCCGTCACCGGCATCGGCCGGGACAAGGCCGAGAAGATCTGGTTCCGGGCGCTGAGCACCAAGTTCACGTCCTCCACCAACTACGCGGCCGCCCGCACCGGCACCGTCGCGGCGGCCACCGACCTGTACGGCGCGGGCAGCGCCGAGGTCACGGCCGTCGAGAACGCCTGGGCCGGCATCAACGTCGGCACCCGCCCCGGTGGCGGCAACCCGCCCGGCACCGGCAAGGTGTTCACGAACGACACGGACGTCGCCATCCCGGACGGCGGCGCCGCCGCGGTCACCTCGTCCCTGAACGTCACCGGCATCACCGGCAACGCGCCCTCCAACCTCCAGGTCGGCGTGGACATCGTCCACACCTGGCGCGGTGACGTGAAGCTCGACCTCGTCGGTCCGAGCGGCGCGGTCTACGCCCTCAAGGCGGCCAACATCTCCGACTCGGCCGACAACATCCAGGAGACCTACACCGTCAACGCCTCCAGCGAGGTCGCGAACGGCACCTGGAAGCTCCGCGCCCAGGACATGTACTCCGGCGACACCGGCTACATCAACAGCTTCAAGCTGACCTTCCCGTAAATCCGGGAAGTGCCGGGAAGCGCATGACGCGGACAGGCATCCGGCGGTCCTACCGCCGCCGGGTCTGACACCGCATCGCGTCACACCTCGCATCACCAGGACGGTCCTCAGGGCGAATTCGCCCGGGGGCCGTCTTCGGCGTGTCCGGGGCCTGTACGGGCGCCGGGCGTACGACCGCGGGCCCGCCCCGTTCAGCGCTCGCCGCGCTCACCGGTCGCCGGCGGCCAGGAGATCCGCGAAGTGCCGCGCCGCCTCGGTGGGCCGGGCCACACGCACGAGTTCCGTACGGTGGACGACGCGGGCGCCGGCCGCTCCTGGTCGCCCCGGCCGACGTCGAGGCACCGGGCGCTCCCGAGGCCATCAGGGCGCAAGCACCGTTGCCCAGAGCCGCGTTGGGATCGAGAACGCACATGGTGGTCTCCGACAACGATCCCTTCCTCTCGCTCGAACGGGGCCTGGCCCTGGCCGAGTCGTGGGGCAACACCATCGAAGTGGTCTCGGGTGGCCGGCACTTGGCCACCCCTGACGGCTACGGCCGGTGGGACCACGTCGCCACTCTGATCGCACGGCACTCCGCGACCATCCTCGTACCGAGAGCGGGATCAGCCGCGTTTGCGCGATAGGCGCCCGACGGCCCGGGCGCGCCCGGGCGGCTACGCCGGGTGGTGCCCGGCTCGGCGCTCACCGCCCCACGTATCCGCGTCCGTGCCCGGGTCCGCTCCCGCGTCCGTATCCGTATCCGCGTCCGGGAGCAGGCGGACCGGAGTGACCTCGCGCGTGAAGACGACGGCGTCGAACCAGCCCGCGAGAGAGCCGCCCGAGAGGTGGTGGCCGGCGTCGTCGGCGGGGTCGTAGTGCGGGCCGAGCAGCCGCGTCCTGGTCCGGGCGTCGAGCCAGGTCCGTACGGCAGCCGGGCTGTCGGCGCGGAGGTCCAGCAGATAGGCGTCCGGCCCGGCGGCGCCCAGGACCGCTTCGGCGAAGTCCGCCGGCGGCGCGGGCAGCGGGTACGGGGCCGTGCCGTGATGGAACAGCTGGCCGAGCGACACGTAACCGGATCCGAAGTGCTCGCGGAGGTGACCGCCCGCGCTCCGGTGCGTCGCCGGTGCGAAGCCGGAGGACGAGACGGTACGCGGACGGCCGTCGGCGGTGTGCGCGATGCCGCCCCACCAGACGATCCGTTCCCCGGTGCCTTCATGCGACCGGAGCACGTCCTCGGCCAGCGCCGACTCCAGGCCCGCGGGGTCGCCCGGCCGGAAGTCCGGGCGGCGCGGATCGCCGACGGATCCGGCGAACCGGACCTGGTCGCCGGGGTGCCGGCGGTTGAAGGCGCGCATCCAGCGGACGAGGCCGAGGATCTCCTCGGTCCGCCAGAACGGCCGGGCGCCGGCCAGCATCGCGCGCGGGTCTCCCGCCCCGGTGGCGAGGTACGCGTCGAGACCGAGCCGTACCGGGTCGTCCCCCTCCAGCGCGAGCGAACGGAATCCCAGCTCCTCCACCAGGAACCGGACCATCCGGTGCGAGAGGACGGACAGTTCGTGGGACTGGCGGGTCGAGGTGCCGAGCGCGACGACCCGGGCATCGCGCACGATGCCGGCCAGCGGCCGGAGATCGGCCGTCGGAGCCCCGGGGTCGAACGTGGTGAGGGGGTGCGCCCGCCGCCCGATCCACGAGGCAGCCGCCGCGGCCGCCTCGGCCACCTCGCCCACCTCGTCGCCCACCTTGCCGGCCCCCTCGCCAGTCGTACTCCCGGTCATGACCGAACCTCCTTCGAAGAAGCGCTGGTTCGCGGGTCACGGCCCGCGTCGCGGCCGGTGCCGCGCACAGCAGCCTCGGACATCAACCGAGGTCGAGGTCAAGCCGCGACGGCCGGCGGGGTAGCCACCGTGCCGGTCGCCGGCGGGGGCGCCCGTAGCCTGAGGGACATGGACGAGACGCCCCACGACCGGCCCCCGACATCCCGTGTACGAGTTCTGCTCGCCGACGACGAGACGATGATCCGGGCGGGGGTACGGGCGATCCTCGCCACCGACCCGGGGATCGAGGTGGTCGCGGAGGCGGGCGACGGCCACGAGGCGGTCGCGCTCACGCTCGTCCACCGGCCCGACGTCGTCCTCCTCGACATCCGGATGCCCCGGCTCGACGGCCTCGGCGCGGCCGAGGAACTGCGGCGGGTGGCACCGGGCACGGCGCTCGTCGTCCTCACCACCTTTTCCGAGGACGCGTACATCGAACGGGCGCTGGCCTGCGGGGTGAGCGGGTTCCTGCTGAAGTCCGGGGATCCGCGGGAACTGATCGCGGGGGTACGGGCGGTCGCCGAGGGCGCCGCGTTCCTCTCCCCCGCCGTGGCCCGCCGGGTCATCGACACCCTCGGCGGCGCCCGTCTCACCCGCGCCGCCGACGCGCGCACCCGGCTCGGCGGACTGACGGGGCGCGAGCGGGACGTGGTGGCACTGGTCGGCGCGGGGCTGTCCAATCAGGAGATCGCCGCACGTCTGCACGTGGTCGAGGCCACCGTGAAGGCGCACGTCAGCGCGGTCCTCGGCCGGCTCGGCCTGCGCAACCGGGTGCGGCTCGCGATCCTCGCGCACGAGGCGGGCCTGGTCCCCGATGTGTGAGGGCGTCCGCGTGCGGGGGCGGGTGTTCGACGGGCTGCTGTGGCTGCTGCTGTGCGTGCCGGTCGTCCTGTTCTCCGCGCCGGACGACGGCGGTTCATGGCCGCGGGTCGCCGCCGGCGCGGCGGCGCTCGCGGCCGGGATGGCGCTCGGCCGGCGGTGGCCGACCGTGCCGCTGGTCCTGGCGGCCGCGGGCTCACTGGCCGTCAGTCCGGAGCTGTTCACACCCCCGTACGCGCTCGCGCTGGTCGCCTTCGGCTATCTCGCCGGACGCCGCGCGCAGCGGACCCGGCCCGCGCTGTGGCTGTTCGCGGCGGTGCCCCTGGCCGGCCTCGCCCGGATCCTGGCCACCGGCGGCGCGCTCACCCAGTGGTTCGCGCTGCTGCTCTCGGGGGCGCTCACCCTTGTCGCGCCCTGGCTGATCGGGCGGTACGTACGCCAGTACGACCGGCTGGTGCGGAGCGGCTGGGAACTGGCCGACCGGATGGAACGCGAACAGGAGGCGGTCGCCGACCGGGAGCGGCTGCGCGAACGGTCCCGGATCGCGGGCGACATGCACGACTCCCTCGGCCACGATCTGGCGCTGCTCGCGCTGCGCGCGGGCGCGCTCGAACTCGACCCGGCGCTCGGCCCCGAGCAGCAGCGCGCGGCCGGCGAACTGCGGCGCGCGGCGGCCGACGCGACGGGCCGGCTGCGGGACATCATCGGCGTGCTGCGCGAGGACGGCGAGGACGCCCCGGTCGCACCACCGGACGAGACGGTCGCCGACCTGGTGGCCCGCGCCCGCGCCTCCGGGCTTACCGTCACCCTCGACGACACGACGGGCCCGGTCCCCGGCATGACCGCTCGCGCCGTCCACCGCGTGATCCAGGAGGGCCTGACCAACGCCGCCAAACACGCCCCCGGAGCCCCGGTCCGGGTCCGGGTCCACACCCCCGACGACGCCCATGTCCACGCCGACGTCACCACCCCGCCCGCCGACGGCACCCCGGGCCCCGGCCTCGCGTCCGGCGGCACCGGCCTGGTCGGCCTCGACGAACGGGTCCGCCTCGCGGGCGGCACCCTCCGCCACGGCGCCACCCCCGAGGGCGGCTTCACCCTGTCGGCCGCCCTCCCCCTGCGCTCCCCCGCCCCCCGGCCGACCGCCCCGCGCTCGGCCCGCGAACTGGACCTGGCCCGCCGCCAGGTACGCCGGGGCCTCGCCCAGGCCATCTGGATCCCCCTGGCCCTGCTCACCGCCCTCGGCGCCCTGATGGCGGGCGTCGGCCTCTACACCCAGCACCAGACCTATCTGGAGCCCGAGGACTACACCCGCCTCCACGTCGGCACGCCACGCCCGTACATCACCCCATTCCTCCCCGCCCGCCCCCTCGACGGCCCTCCGCCCCCGGCCCCACCGGAACCCCACGGCATGGACGAGTGCTTCTACTACCGCTCGACCCTGCTGGCGGCGATCCCGGTCTATCGCCTGTGTTACGAGGACGGCCACTTGGCGGACAAGGCCAAGCTGCCCTGATCTCCCTTCCTCCCCCACCCCCACCCCCACCCCCACCGGCGGACGGGTGCTCCCAACGCCCCCCTTCCCCCTCCACTCAAGCGGACGGGGTGCGGGGCGGTGCGCCGCGAGACGGACGGGAGCGGGGGCCGGGGAGGGGGTCGTGTTCGGAACGTAAAGCGTGATTTGTGGCGCGGAAGCAGCAACGCTTTACGCACTACCAAGGGCTCCGCGCCGTAAATCATGCAGTGCAGAACACGACCCCCGGACCGGCCCACGCGCACCACCCACAAACCCCCAGCGCACCGCGCCAGCACCCCGAACGCGCCCCGCACCACCACGCCCCCACCAGCTCAGCGCAGCGCCCCCGCACCCCCACCCGCACCGCAGCGCGCAGCGCCCGGCACCGCCACCAGCCCCATCTCCGCCACCCCCGCCAGCAACGCGTGCGCGGGAAGCACCCGCACCGCGCACCCGAACGCCCCGGTCCGGTCCAGCGACAGCGCCCCTTCGTACGGCATCCGGCCGTCGAGGTCGGGCCCGCCACCCGCCGGCTTGAGGACGCTGACACGCGGGTCGAGGATCCGGTCGTCGGCGTCGACGCGGCCGGTCACGGCCTGGACCTCGACGTCTTCGGGCGTGAGACCGCCGAGGTCGACGCGTACCCGTACGCCGGGGGTGGCGCCGAGTTCCGCGTCACCGGCGACCCGGTTCACCCCGGGCCCGCTTCCGTCGGCTCCGCCGACCCCGGACCCACCGACCCCGTCGACCTCCACGTGGTCGACGGAAACCCCCGCCCACGCGCCTCGCACCCGCGCCTTCCACGCGGCGAGTTCGCGCGCGGCGTCCGGGCCGAGGGCCCGGTGCGCGGTGGCGGCGGGGACGTAGAGCCGCTCGACGTACTCCTGGACCATCCGGTCGGCGTGGACCTTGGGCCCGAGGTCGGTGAGGGTGCGCCGGACCATCGCGGTCCAGCCGGTGGGGACTCCTTCGGCGTCGCGTTCGTAAAAGCGCGGGGCGACCCGGTGTTCGACGAGGTCGTAGAGCGCGGCGGCTTCGAGGTCGTCGCGGTGTTCCTCGTCGTCGGCGGCGCCGTCGGCGGTGGGGATGGCCCAGCCGAAGTCGGGTTCGTACCACTCGTCCCACCAGCCGTCGAGGACGGAGAGGTTGAGGCAGCCGTTGAGCGCGGCTTTCATGCCGCTGGTGCCGCACGCTTCGAGGGGGCGCAGCGGGTTGTTGAGCCAGACGTCGCAGCCGGGGTAGAGGCCGCGGGCCATGTCGATGCCGTAGTCGGGCAGGAAGACGATGCGGTGCCGGACGCGGGGATCGTCGGCGAACCGGACGAGTTCCTGGACGAGGCGTTTGCCGCCGTCGTCGGCGGGGTGCGCCTTGCCGGCGACGACGAGCTGGACGGGCCGTTCGGGGTGCAGCAGCAGGTCGCGGAGCCGGTCCTTGTCGCGCAGCATCAGGGTGAGGCGTTTGTACGAGGGGACGCGGCGGGCGAAGCCGATGGTGAGGACGTCGGGGTCGAGGACGGCGTCGGTCCAGCCGAGTTCGGCGGCTTCGGCGCCGCGCTGCCGCCAGGAGGCGCGGACCCGGCGCCGTACGTCGGTGACGAGCCGTTCGCGCAGCCGGCGGCGCAGCTCCCACAGCTCGCGGTCGGTGGCGTCGGGACCGAGCCGGTCGAGGTCGGGGGCGGTCCAGGTGGGGGCGTGGACGCCATTGGTGACGGAGGTGAGGGGGAGTTCGTCGGGTTCGAAGCCGGGCCAGAGGCCGGCGAACATGGCGCGGCTGACGGCGCCGTGGAGGGTGGAGACGCCGTTGGCGCGCTGGGCGAGGCGCAGGCCCATGGCGGCCATGTTGAAGACGTCGGGGTCGCCGCCGAGCGGGGTCTCGTCGCCGAGGGCGAGTACGCGGGCGGTGTCGACGCCCGCCAGGGCGCCGTCGTCGCCGAGGTGGCGGGCGACGAGCGCGCGGTCGAAGCGGTCGATGCCGGCGGGGACGGGGGTGTGGGTGGTGAAGACGGTGCCGGCGCGGACGGCTTCGAGGGCGCTGTCGAAGTCGAGCGCCGGGCCGGCCGTACCACCGGATCCGGCCGTACCACCGGATCCGGCCGTTCCGCCGAACGCGGCCGTACCCGAGCCGCCTGTGACGGATCCGGCAGCGCCGAGGCCGGTCGTACCGAAACCGGTCGTACCGGATCCGGCCCCGCCGAGCTCGCGGATGCGTTCGAGCCCGAGGAAGCCGGCGTGCCCCTCGTTGGTGTGGAAGACCTCGGGCGCGGGGGCGCCGGTGAGGCGGCAGTACGTGCGGACGGCGCGGACGCCGCCGATGCCGAGGAGCATCTCCTGGAGGAGCCGGTGTTCGCTGCCGCCGCCGTAGAGCCGGTCGGTGACCTCGCGTTCGCCGGGGGCGTTCTCCTCGACGTCGGAGTCGAGCATGAGCAGCGGTACACGGCCGACGGGCACGATCCGGATGTGGGCGTGCAGGCTGCGGCCGCCGGGCAGGGCGAGGGTGACCCGGGCAGGGGTGCCGTCGGGCTCGCGCAGGAGGGTGACGGGCAGCTCGCCGGGGTCGAGGACCGGGTAGTGCTCCTGCTGCCAGCCGTCTCGGGAGAGGGACTGGCGGAAGTAGCCGTTGCGGTAGAGAAGTCCGACGCCGATGAGCGGGACGCCGAGGTCGCTGGCGGCCTTGAGGTGGTCGCCTGCCAGGATGCCGAGGCCCCCGGAGTACTGGGGCAGGGCGGCGGCGACGCCGAACTCGGGGGAGAAATAGGCGATCGAGGCGGGCGGCGCGCCGGCCGTGCCGACGGCCGCCTCGGCCTGCCGCTGGTACCAGCGGGGTGCGGTGAGGTAGTGGTCGAGATCGTCGGCGGCGGCCCGCAGCCGGGCGAGGAAGTCCTGGTCGGCGGCGAGGTCCGCGAGCCGGCCGGCGTCGAGGGCGCCGAGCGCGCGGACGGGGTCGTCGTGGTCGCTGTCGACGGTGGCGAAGAGCGCGCGGGTGGGTTCGTGCCAGGACCAGCGCAGGTTGTGGGCCAGGTCGGCGAGGGGGCGGAGGGGCTCGGGGAGGACGGGACGCACGGTGAATCGACGGATTGCCTTCACGTGGTCCACCTTGGCAGGCGGTGGCGGGCCGGAGCGGAAGCACCACGCCACGCGCCGGGCCCGGTGGCACGCAGTGCGCACAGACGGCGCAGACGGAGACGGCGGTACGGGGGGGGTGCGGCCCGCTGCGGGACGGCCCCCGCACCGGGCCCCGCGCGTCGGTCCCCGCACCCCCGTCACCACACCATCGTCACCGCACCGTCGTCTCCTCGTCTCGGCGGCCGGTGTCAGTCGCCGAGGGCGGCACCCCGCGGGACGGCCTTCCCGGCACCTGCCCCGGCATCCCCCCGGGCCTCCGCTCCGGCCCCGGAACCGGCCCCCGCCCCCGTCCCGACGGCGGTCCGGTAGACCCCGGGTGTCTCCCCGTACCACTTGCGGAAGGCGAGGTGGAAGCCGACGGCGCTCTGATAGCCGACCCGGGCGGGGATCGCCGACTGGGGCAGCGAGGTCTCGGTGAGCAGCCGGGCCGCCTCGCGCATCCGGCATTCGGTGAGGTGGCGGGCCGGGGACATTCCCACGTGGCCGCTGAACGCGGCGGTGAAAGCGGAGCGCGACATCCCGGCCTCGCGGGCGAGCATGTCGATGGTCCAGGGTTCGGCGAACCGGGTGGCGATCAGCACCAGGGCGCGGCGGATGCCGGGGTGGCGTAACAGGGGTGGGCTGTAGGGGCGTTCGGGGTCCTCGGCGAGGTCGAGGAGCAGTGGGCGCAGGGCGAGGACGAAGGCCATCTCGAAGGCGCGCAGGGTGACGATCCGGTCGCCGGGGCCGGCGGGCCGGCCGGTGCGGGCGAGCAGGTTCAGGGTGTCGTGGAGCAGAGGTTCGCGCTCGACCCGGGAGCGGTCGAGGACGAGGACGTCGGGCAGCGACCGGTAGAGGTCGGTGATGGTGCCGGCGTCGTAGGGGAGTCCCGCGCACAGCAGCCGGGTCTCGGGGCCGTCGCCGCCGACGCGTATCTCACCGCGCGCGCCGGACCCGACGGGCTCACCGGGCGTACCGGACCGGCCAGGATCCCGGGGCGTACTGGACCCACCCGGTTGAAGGGGCGTCCGCTCCTGCCTCCGCCCGGCGTCCCGTGCTCCCGCCCGCGCTCCGGGGACCCGGGGACCGGGCAGGCGTAACGCCTCGACCCCCGCCCCGCGCCCCTGCCCCTGCCCCTGCCCACGCCCGGACCGCAGTGCCATGACCGGCTCCGCCCGGCTGCCGGGGTGGTCGGTCAGCCGGTGGGCGGCACCGGTGGGCAGCAGGGCGAGATCGCCCGTACCGAGGTGCAGCGGGGGTCCGCCGGTGCCCGTGAGCCAGCAGTCGCCCTCGACGACGTAGTAAAGGGCGGCGCGGTCCCGCAGGGCCTCGCTCTCGATGGCCCAGGGCGCGCCGGCGCGCCAGCGGCTGTCGAGAACTCCGGTCAGGCGCAAGGGTGTGAGGAGTTCGCTCAGCAGGTCGTCGTATGCGGTCCCGGTCCGGCCGGCAGTGCGGTTTGCGACGCCTCCGGCGGCGCGATGGCCGGGACTTTTCGTACCCACGGTCTCCATGGACGATCCTTCAACTTCCGCCCCAATTTGTTAATTGAACGGAGGACTCCGCCGCCACAGTCTGTAAGTAAACGATGACTGCAGCACGCACATACCCTATGCGAAGGACCTCCCGCACACATGTCCAATGAGAACGCGGTGCCCGCGCCCGCGTCGCGCCCGATGCGGGTGGCGGTCGTCGGGGCGACCGGCTTCCAAGGCGGGGCGGTGGCCCGGCTGTTGGTCGCCCGAGGACACCGGGTGCGGACGCTGTCGCGCCGCCCGGCGGGGGACCGACCGCCGCTGCCCGGGGCCGACTTCGCGTCGGGCGGGCTCGCCGACGAGGGGGCCGTGGGGCGGCTGTTCGAGGGAGTGACGCACGCGGTCGTCACCATGCCGCTGCTGTACGACACGGAGCGGGTGCGCCGGTACGCGAGCAACATCGCGCGGGCGGCCCGCGCGGCGGGGGTGCGGCGCATGGTGTTCAACGCCAACACCCGTCTGCCGCAGGAGCCCACGGAAGTCCCGGCGTTCGAGACGCGGCGGATGACGGAGACCGTGCTGCGAGGCAGCGGGGTGCCGCTGGTGGTGCTGCGCCCGCCGGTCTATCTGGACAACCTGTTCTCGCCGTGGAACGGGCCGTCGCTCGTCGACGAGGGGATCCTCGCGTATCCGCTGCCCGCCTCGGCGCCGGTCGCGTGGCTCTCGCACGAGGATCTGGCGGAGGCGGTGCACGCGGCGCTCGTCCGGGAGGGCGCGGAGGGCGGGGTCTTCGACATCGGCGGGGCGGCGACGCTGACGGGCGCGGATCTGGCGGAGGTGTTCACCCGCGGTCTGGGGCGGCCGGTGCGCTATGTGCCGCTGCGGCCCGAACTGTTCGAACGGGCACTCGCGCGACTGCTCGGCCCGGACGCGGCGGCGGGGGTGACGGGGCTGTACCGCCATCTGGCGGCGGGCAGCGATCCGCTGCTGCTCGCGGGGGACGACGGGATGGCGGCGGAGGCGCTGGGGATCACACCGGCGAAGGCCGGTACCTGGGTAGCGACCCAGCCGTGGCGGGTGTGGTCGAACGACCCGGAGGACCTGCCCGGCTGACCCCGGCGCCGCTCCCCCCGCGCTCGGCACCGCCCCCACCCCCCGCATCACCATCACCCGCACCCTCACCACCGATGCGCCGTTCGCGCGTACCCCCGAGTGCCCCCTTCATAACCGCCGTACGGGTGATCGTGCGGCGGAGCGGCGGTGCCCGCCTCCCCCGCGCCCCCGTCACGGCTAGAAAGAGCGCAGCACCGCTCATACGCACACAAACCATCAGGTGATGCCGTGAATCCGCACAAGGGACGCATTCCCGTCCTGGATGTCCGCCCGCTGATCGACTGCGGCCGCCATCCCGCGAAAGCGGTGGTGGGCGAGACCTTCGAGGTCTCGGCCACCGTGTTCCGGGAGGGGCACGAGGCGGTGGGCGCCAATGTGGTGCTACGCGATCCGGCCGGGCGGCCGGGACCGTGGACGCCGATGCGCGAACTGGCCCCGGGCACCGACCGGTGGGGCGCCGAGGTCACCCCGGACGCCGAGGGGCTGTGGACGTACACCGTCGAGGCGTGGGGTGATCCGCTGGAGACCTGGCGGCACGCCGCCCGGATCAAGATCCCGGCCGGGATCGACTCCGAACTCGTCCTCTCCGAGGGCGCGGAGCTGCACGAGCGGGCCGCGAAGGGCGTGCCGAAGCGGGGCGGTCACCGGGAGGCGGTCCTCGCGGTCGCGGACACCCTGCGCGACGTCGCACGGCCGGCGGCGGTGCGGCTCGCGGCGGCGCTCGCGCCCCGGGTCCTCGCGCCGCTCGGCCGCCATCCGCTGCGCGAACTGGTCACCGCTTCCCCCGCGTTGCCGCTGCGGGTGGAACGGGAGCGGGCCCTCTACGGCTCCTGGTACGAGTTCTTCCCGCGTTCGGAGGGGGTACGGAAGGTCCGCGGCCGGACCGTCCCCGGCACCTTCCGTACGGCGGCGAAGCGGCTGTCCGCGATCGCGGCGATGGGCTTCGACGTGGTGTACCTGCCGCCCGTCCATCCGATCGGCACCACCCACCGCAAGGGCCCGAACAACGCGCTGACGGCGGGCCCGGAGGACGTGGGCGTGCCGTGGGCGATCGGCTCGGCCGAGGGCGGGCACGACGCGATCCACCCGGACCTGGGCACGCTCGCCGACTTCGACGCCTTCGTGGCCCGGGCGCGCGAACTGCGCCTGGAGGTCGCGCTGGACTTCGCCCTCCAATGCTCGCCGGACCATCCGTGGGTGACGGAGCGTCCGGAGTGGTTCCGGCACCGCCCGGACGGCACGATCGCGTACGCCGAGAACCCGCCGAAGAAGTACCAGGACATCCATCCGCTGGACTTCGACGCGGCGGGCGACGGGATGGCCGGGATCGTCGCCGAGACGGTGCGGATCCTGCGGCACTGGATGGACCACGGGGTGCGGATCTTCCGGGTGGACAACCCGCACACCAAACCGGTGGTGTTCTGGGAACGGGTGATCGCCGAGATCAACGGCACCGACCCGGACGTGATCTTCCTGGCGGAGGCGTTCACCCGGCCCGCGATGATGCGCACGCTCGGCGCGATCGGCTTCCAGCAGTCGTACACCTACTTCACCTGGCGCAACACCAAGTCCGAACTCACCGAATATCTCACCGAGTTGTCCGGCGAGTCGGCGGCTTCGATGCGGCCCAACCTCTTCGTGAACACCCCGGACATCCTGCACGCCTATCTCCAGCACGGCGGCCGTCCGGCGTTCGAGGTACGGGCGGTGCTCGCCGCGACCCTCTCCCCCTCCTGGGGCATGTACGCGGGGTACGAGCTGTGCGAGAACACCCCGCTGCGCGCGGGCGGCGAGGACTACCTGGACTCGGAGAAGTACCAACTCCGGCCGCGCGACTGGAAGTCGGCGGAGCGGGACGGCACCTCGATCACCCCGCTGATCACCTCCCTGAACCGGATCAGACGCCGCCATCCGGCCCTGCGCCGACTGCGTAATCTCACCTTCCACACCACCGACAACGAGGCCGTGATCGCGTACAGCAAGCGCTCCGGCACGGACACCGTCATCGTGATCGCCAACCTGGACCCGCACCACACCCAGGAGGCGACGGTCTCGTTGAACATGCCGGAACTCAATCTCGCCTGGCACGGGACCGCGCCGGTGCGCGACGAGATCACCGGCGAGACTTATCACTGGGGCAGGACCGCCTACGTACGCCTGGAGCCGGGTGTCGCTCCCGCGCATGTGCTGGCCCTGCGACCGTCCCCGCAGACCGGAGGGTCACCCGCATCATGACCACTGTCAACGAACCCGTCCCCGACACCTTCGAGGACACCCCCGCCAAGGACCGCGATCCCGACTGGTTCAAGCGGGCGGTCTTCTACGAGGTCCTGGTCCGCTCCTTCCAGGACAGCGACGGCGACGGGGTGGGCGATCTGAAGGGCATCACCTCGCGCCTGGACTATCTCCAGTGGCTGGGCGTGGACTGCCTGTGGCTGCCGCCCTTCTTCAAGTCCCCGCTGCGGGACGGGGGTTACGACGTCGCCGACTACACCTCCGTGCTCCCGGAGTTCGGCGATCTGGCCGACTTCGTGGAGTTCGTCGACGCGGCGCACGCCCGCGGCATGCGCGTGATCATCGACTTCGTGATGAACCACACGAGCGACGCGCACCCGTGGTTCCAGGAGTCGCGCAGCGACCCGGACGGGCCGTACGGCGACTACTACGTCTGGGCCGACGACGACAAGCAGTTCGCGGACGCCCGGATCATCTTCGTCGACACCGAGTCGTCCAACTGGACCTTCGACCCGGTCCGCGGGCAGTACTACTGGCACCGCTTCTTCTCGCACCAGCCGGACCTCAACTACGAGAACCCGCGGGTGTGCGAGGAGATCCTGTCCGCGCTGCGGTTCTGGCTGGACCTCGGCATCGACGGCTTCCGGCTCGACGCGGTCCCGTACCTGTACCAGCAGGAGGGCACCAACTGCGAGAACCTGCCCGCCACTCACGCCTTCCTCAAGCGGGTCCGCGCGGAGATCGACGCCCACTACCCGGACACGGTCCTGCTCGCCGAGGCCAACCAGTGGCCTGAGGACGTGGTCGACTACTTCGGCGACTTCCCGTCGGGCGGCGACGAGTGCCACATGGCGTTCCACTTCCCGGTGATGCCCCGCATCTTCATGGCGGTACGGCGCGAGTCGCGTCACCCCGTCTCCGAAATCCTGGCGAAGACCCCGGCGATCCCGGCGGGCTGCCAGTGGGGCATCTTCCTGCGCAACCACGACGAGTTGACCCTGGAGATGGTCACCGACGAGGAACGCGACTACATGTACGCCGAGTACGCCAAGGACCCGCGCATGCGGGCCAACATCGGCATCCGGCGCCGGCTCGCCCCGCTGCTCGACAACGACCGCAAGCAGATGGAGCTGTTCACCGCGCTGCTCTTCTCGCTGCCCGGATCGCCGGTGCTGTACTACGGCGACGAGATCGGCATGGGTGACAACATCTGGCTCGGCGACCGGGACGGGGTGCGCACCCCGATGCAGTGGACACCGGACCGCAACGCGGGCTTCTCCTCGTGCGATCCGGGCCGGCTGTTCCTGCCCGCGATCATGGACCCGGTCCACGGCTACCAGGTGACCAATGTGGAGTCCCAGACGGCGTCGCCGTCCTCGCTGCTGCACTGGACCAAGCGGATGATCGAGGTGCGCAAGGAGAACCACGCCTTCGGACTCGGCTCGTACACCGAACTGCCCTCGTCGAACGGGGCCGTCCTCGCCTTCCTCCGCGAAGCCCCCGCCGAGGAGGGCAGGGAAGCCGATCTGGTCCTGTGCGTGCACAACTTCTCCCGCTTCGCCCAGCCCACCGAGCTGGACCTGCGGCGGTTCGCCGGGGCGCGGCCGGTGGAGCTGATCGGCGGGGTGGAGTTCCCGGCCGTCGGGGAGCTGCCGTATCTGCTGACGATCGGCGGGCACGGCTTCTACTGGTTCCGCCTGAAGCCCCCGTGCTGAGGCCTGTCTGCCGAGGCCCCCTCCCGAAGTCCCTCTGCTGAAGCCCCCGCCGAGGGGCTTGGCCCCGGCCCGCGCGGTGCGGGTCCACTCCCCGCACCGCGCACTCGCCCGCCCCGCACCGCGCGCTCCCCCGCCCCGTACCGCGCGCTCTCACCGCCCGCCCCGCCACGCCCCGGCGCCCCGCGCCCCTCCCCCGGTCGGCCCGCACCCATCCGGGCCCCTCCCGGCCATCCGGGCACAGCCGACAGGCCAAACGGATCTTCCCCCTCCGACACGTCCCCCACAGCCGGACACCCCGCGCCGCCATCCGGGACACTCGGCGCATTTGAGAGCACACCCATACAAACGCCACCCGTCTGCCGTGGGGAAAGGACGCGTCGCCATGCCGGAGACCGCATCCGTCACCGAGTCCACCGGCCCCCGGGCCACCCTCCTTTCCACCCTCGCGCCCCTGCTGCACGCCTGGCTGCCCCGGCAGCGCTGGTTCGCGGGCAAGGGCCGCCCGGTCACCGGCTTCGCCCTGGAGTCGGCCACCGAGCTGCTGCCCCTCGACGGCCCCGGTCCCGGCCTGCTGCATCTGCTGGTCCGGGTCGAACAGCCGGGCCGGCCGCCCGGCACCCCCGCCGACTGCTACCAGCTGCTGCTCGGCATCCGGCGGCAGCTGCCGCCCCGGCTCGCCCACACCCTGATCGGGCGGATCAGACAGGGCCCGCTGACCGGACGGATGGTCTACGAGGGGCTGCGCGACCCCCGGCTCGCCGGGCTGCTCTACGAGCGGCTGCGCACCCCCGGCCGCACCGGCCCGCTGCGCTTCCACACCGATACCGCGCTGCCGCCCGCGCTCGCGCCCCGGATGCTGGACGGCGAACAGTCCAACTCCTCGCTGGTCTTCGGGGATTCGTACATCCTGAAGATCTTCCGGCGGGTCTCGGCGGGCGCCAACCCGGACCTGGAACTGCCGCTCGCCCTCGCCCGGGCCGGCTGCGCGCGGGTCCCCGCCCCGGTCGCCTGGTTCGAGTCGGGCGCGGCGACCCTCGGGATGCTCCAGCCGTATCTGCGCGGCTCGCGGGACGGCTGGCGGCTCGCCCTCGATGCCCTCGCCGACGGACGGGGCTTCACCACGCAGGCGCACGCGCTCGGCCGGGCCACCGCCGAGGTGCACCTGGCGCTGGCCACCGCGCTGCCGACCGAACGTCTTGAACGGGATCGGGTCGAGGGTCTCGCGGCCGTGATGGGCACCCGTCTGGACGCCGCCGCGCAGGCGGTGCCGGCGCTGGTGCCGTACGTCCCGGGACTGCGGGCGGTGTTCGCGGCGGCCTGCGGCGCGACCGGCACCGGCCTGCTCCAGCGGGTCCACGGCGATCTGCACCTCGGGCAGACGCTGCGCGGCTCCGACGGCGCGTGGACGGTCATCGACTTCGAGGGCGAACCGGCGATGCCGCTCGACGAACGGCGTACCCCGCACCCACCGGTCCGCGACATCGCGGGCATGCTGCGCTCCTTCGACTACGCGGCCCGCAGCCACCGGCCGTGGAACCCCGACTGGTCGGCCCGCTGCCGGGACGCGTACTGCGCCGGCTACGCGAAGGCGGCGGGGACGGACCCGCGCGACGACCCGGCGCTGCTGCGGGCGTACGAGACGGACAAGGCGGTCTACGAGGTCCTCTACGAGGCCCGGCACCGGCCCGACTGGCTGCCGGTCCCCATGGCGGCGATCGCCCGGCTCGCGACGGAGCCATGACCTCCCGCGCGCCCCGCGGAGCCAGGGCACCCGGCGCCACGACACCCCGTGCACCCGTACACCCGTACATCCAGAGCCGGAGCACCCCCGAGCCAGGACACCCCGGCGCCACGACACCCCGAGCCACGGCACCTCCGACCCATCGCGCCCCGGAGCCACCACACCGGCGGACCCCGCCCCACCCCACCCCCACCCAGGAGGCACTTCCGGTGACCGCCCCCACCCCCGCCCGACCCGCCCGGACGGCCCGCCCGGCGCCGGCCCTCGACCCCGACGACCGCGCCCGGCTGCTCTCCGGCGCGCACCACGACCCGCACGCGCTCCTCGGCGCCCACCCGGTGAAGGGCGGGATCGTCTTCCGCGCCCTGCGCCCGTGGGCGAAGGAGGTCGCCGTCCTGCTCCCCAAGGGCCGCCGGATCCCGCTCGTCTCCGAGGGCGACGGGCTGTTCTCGGCGCTCGTCCCCCGGCTGCGCGTGATCCCGGCGTACGAGCTGCGGATCCGGTACGACTCCGCCGCCGAGCTCGCCGTCCACGACCCGTACCGCTTCCTGCCCGCCCTCGGCGACCTCGATCTGCATCTGATCGGCGAGGGCCGGCACGAGGAGCTGTGGACCGCGCTCGGCGCGCGGGTCATGACCCACGAGGGCACGCCGGGCACCCGGTTCACCGTCTGGGCGCCGAACGCCCGAGGGGTCCGGGTCGCCGGCGACTGGACGCACTGGGACGGCACCGCCCTGCCCATGCGCTCGCTCGGATCGACCGGTGTGTGGGAGCTGTTCGTACCGGGGGTGGGCGAGGGCGCGCTGTACAAGTTCGACATCACCCGCCCCGACGGCAGCCACACCCTGCGCGCCGACCCGATGGCCCGGCGTACCCAGTGCCCGCCGGACACCGCGTCCGTCGTGACCGACGACCACCATGTCTGGCAGGACGCCGGGTGGCTGGAGCGGCGCGGCGCGCGCCCGCACCACGAGGCGCCGATCTCGGTGTACGAGGTCCATCTGCCGTCCTGGCGACCCGGGTTGACATACCTCCAGCTCGCCGAGCAACTGCCGCCCTATGTCGCCGATCTCGGCTTCACCCATGTGGAGTTCATGGCCGTCGCCGAGCATCCCTTCCACGGATCCTGGGGCTACCAGGTCACCGGCTTCTACGCGCCGACCGCCCGGATGGGCACCCCCGACGACTTCCGCTTCCTCGTCGACGCACTGCACCAGGCCGGAATCGGCGTCCTGATGGACTGGGTACCGGCTCATTTCCCGCGCGACGACTGGGCGTTGGCGGAGTTCGACGGACGTCCGCTGTACGAGCACGAGGACCCGCGCCGCTCCGCGCACCCCGACTGGGGGACCCTGGAGTTCGACTACGGCCGCAAGGAGGTGCGCAACTTCCTGGTCGCCAACGCGGTGTACTGGTGCGAGCGGTTCCATCTGGACGGGCTGCGGGTGGACGCGGTCGCCTCCATGCTCTACCTCGACTACTCGCGCGAGGGCGGCGAGTGGCTGCCCAACGAGTTCGGCGGCCGGGAGAACCTGGACGCGGTGGCCTTCCTCCAGGAGATGAACGCCACGCTGTACAAACGCTGTCCGGGAGTCGTCACCTTCGCCGAGGAGTCGACCGCCTGGGACGGGGTGACGCGGCCGACGAATCAGGTGGGGCCGGGCGGCTTCGGCGGTCTCGGCTTCGGCCTGAAGTGGAACATGGGCTGGATGCACGACTCCCTCGGCTACATGACCAAGGACCCGGTGCACCGCAAGTACCACCACCACGAGATGACCTTCTCGATGGTCTACGCGTACAGCGAGAACTACATCCTGCCGATCTCGCACGACGAGGTCGTGCACGGCAAGCGGTCGCTGGTGTCGAAGATGCCGGGCGACTGGTGGCGCCGGCGCGCCGACCACCGGGCGTACCTGGGCTTCATGTGGGCCCACCCGGGCAAACAACTCCTCTTCATGGGCCAGGAGTTCGCCCAGGGCTCGGAGTGGTCGGCGGACCACGGCCCGGACTGGTGGCTGCTCGACCCGTCGTACGGGGCGGAGGCCGACCACCGGGGCGTACGGGACCTGGTGCGCGATCTGAACACGGTGTACGCGGCGACGCCCGCGCTGTGGGAGCGGGACACCTCGCCCGAGGGCTTCGCGTGGATCGCGGGCGACGCGGCGGAGGACAACGTCTTCGCCTTCCTCCGCTTCGACGCGAGCGGTTCACCGCTGCTCGCGGTCTGCAACTTCTCGCCGGTGGTGCGGCACGACTACCGGCTCGGGGTGCCGGACAGCGTCGCGGCCTGGCAGGAGGTGCTGAACACGGACGCGGCCCGGTACGGGGGCGGCGGCGTCACGAACACCGACCCGGTGAAGACCGAGTCGGTGCCCTGGCACGGACGGCTGACGAGCCTGCGGACGACACTGCCGCCACTGGCGACGGTGTGGTTCAAGCCCGCTTGATCCGGGGCTGGTTGGGGTCGGTGGCGGCCTGACCGCGCGGTCGGGCGGGCCAGGTGGGCCGGGACCACCCGCACAAGGGTCCCGGCCCGCTGTCCCGGACCGCGTACTCGGACCGCGCACTCAGGCCGCGCACTCAGACCGCCCGGCGGACGATCCCGAGCCGCTGGGTGGCCCGGGTCAGCGCCACGTACAGGTCGTTGACGCCGTGCGTGGCACCGTCCCGGATGCCCTCCGGGTCGACGACGAGGACGGAGTCGAACTCCAGGCCCTTGGCCTGGCGGGGGTCGAGCAGCACCACCCGCCGGGTCAGATCGGGCTTGGTGCCGTACGCGGCGCCGGGCAGCGCGGCGACGAGCCCGGGGTGCAGCTCGTCGGGCGCGATGACCGCGAGCCGTCCATCGGTGTGCGCCGCGAGTTCCGCCGCGACCGCGTCGGCGGTCTCCTTCACCGGGTCCTCGGCCGTACGGTCCCACGGCTCGACGCCGGTGGAGCGGACCGAACTCGGCGGCTCGAAGTCCGGGTCGGTGTCGCGGCGTACGGCGGCGGCCACGGCCATGATCTCGGCCGGGGTGCGGTAGTTGACGCCGAGCCGGACGTGCTCCCAGCGGTCCTCGACGTACGGCGCGAGGATCCGCTCCCAGGAGCCGACGCCTGCCGGGTCGCCGGTCTGCGCGGGGTCGCCGACCAGGGTCATCGAACGGGTCGGGCTGCGGCGCATGAGCAGCCGCCACATCATCGCGGACAGCTCCTGCGCCTCGTCGACGATGATGTGCCCGAAGGCCCAGGTCCGGTCGGCGGCGGCGCGTTCGGCGGCGCTGCGGTGGTCGGCCTCCTCCTGGCGGTCGGCGAAGCGTTCGGCGTCGATGATGTCGTGCGCGGACAGCACCTCGGAGGCGTCCTCGTCGACCTCCGTCTTGTCCTCGAACTCGTAGGTGCGGGAGGCGAACGACACGTCGAGGACGCCCTGCGCGTAGGCGATCCGCTTCTGCCGCTCGGCCTCCTCGGCGGCGCGGGCGGCGGAGTCGTCCTCGCCGAGGAGTTCGGCGGCCTCGTCGAGCAGCGGGACGTCGGCCGGGGTCCAGGCGCGCGGGCCGCCGTCGTCGGAGCGCCGGATCGCGGCCAGGTCGGCCGGGTCGTCCAGGTGGGTGGGCTCGGCGAGGTAGTCGGCGAGGAAGTCCTCGGGGGTGAGGGCGGGCCACAGGCCGTCGAGGGCGGCGTGGACGTCGGGGTTGGCGGCCACTCCCTTGGCGAGCTGGGCGCGGTCGTCGGGGCCGAGGAAGTTGGGGCCGCCGTAGGGGTCGGCGCCGATGCGGTCGGCGAGCTGCTCGGCGAGCGCGTCGAGGATGTGGAAGACGAAGTACGGGCGGGCCAGGTTGTGCGGGAGGCTGGTCTCACGGGCCTTGTGGCGGGCTTCGAGGGCCATGTCCCAGTCGACGATCAGGTCGCCGTCGTCGTGCGGGACGATCAGCGGCGCGTCGCGCTCGGGGACCTGCTGCCGGTCGTGTACGGCGGCGGCCAGCGCCCCGGCCATGGCGACGGAGCCCTTGACGGCGGCGGCGCGGGGGCTGTCGGTGCCGGTGGCCTCGACCCCGGGGAAGAGCTCACCGGGGGTGGCCAGCAAGACGCCGGTCTCGCCGAGGGAGGGCAGCACATTGCTGATGTAGCCGAGGAAGGCGGGGTTGGGGCCGACGATCAGGACGGCGCGCTTGGCGAGCTGCTCACGGTGGGCGTACAGCAGATACGCGGCGCGGTGCAGCGCGACGGCGGTCTTGCCGGTGCCCGGGCCGCCCTCGACGACGAGCACCCCGCGGTGCGGGGAGCGGATGATGCCGTCCTGCTCGGCCTGGATGGTCTGCACGATGTCGTGCATCCGGCCGGTGCGGGCGGCGTCGAGCGCGGCGAGCAGCACCTCGTCGGCGTCGCGGTTCTCGTGGCCGGTACGGGTGGCGTCGGCGAGGTCGAGCACCTCGTCGTGGAGCGAGACGACCTCGCGGCCCTTGGTGGTGAGATGCCGGCGACGGCGCAGGCCCATGGGGGCGTAGCCGGTGGCCAGATAGAAGGGCCGGGCGACGTCGGCGCGCCAGTCGACGACGAGCGGGGTGCGGTGCGCGTCGTCGGCGCGGATACCGATCCGGCCGATGTGGTGGTCGCGGCCGTCACGGAACACCAGCCGGCCGAAGCACAGTCCGCTCTCGCCCGCGTCGAGCGCGGCGAGCAGCCCCGACTGTTCGGCGACCAGCACGTCCCGTTCCAGGCGCGCCTGGGCGCTGCCCGCGCCGGGGGCGGCGAGGGCGGCGGCGACGCCCGCCTCGGCCTGGTCCCGCAGGTCGTCGAGACGAGCGTAGAGCCCGGTGATGAATTCCTGCTCTTCCCGAAATTCCTCGGTTGACAATTCGACTCCCGACGAGATACAGTACTTTTAGGGATGGTTCCCGTGCCATTTTCGTATCGGACACGGAAACAACCAATATACGTGACGCGGTACCCCGGATGTCCATTCTAAGTCCGGGGTATTTTTGTGTCCCATGGGAAGCAACCCGGACGACTCGGCGGCCTTTGCCGCGGCCCACGCCCTGCTGATCCGCCAGGGTGCCGACACCCTCCCCCACCCCGGCGGCACTCTTCTCGCCCATCTCACGCGGGTGGAATCCCGGCTCACCGGCTGGAACGCCCGCCCGGCTCTGCGTCTCGCCGGTCTCTGCCACGCCTTCTACGGCACCGACGGCTTCGCCGAGAGCCTGCTCCCCCTGGAGCGGCGAGCCGAACTGGCGGCGGCGATCGGGGCGGAGGCGGAGGAAATCGTCCACTTCTACGCGAGCTGCGACCGGGAATTCTCCCACGCCGGCCTGCCCCGCGCCGACGGCCCCTTCCGGGACCGGTTCACGGACCGGACCTTCCTCCCGACCGCCCGGCAGCGCGCCGACTTCGCGGAACTCACCGCCGCCAACGAACTCGACCTCGCGGCCGTGAACACGGAATTCCGCGAACGCTGGGGCGGCCCGCTACTGCGTCTGTTCACCACCTGGCGGCCGCTGCTGAGCGAGGCGGCGCTCGCGGACGCGCGGGGGCTGCTCGGGCGGCCGGCCCCTCCCCGCCGAGGGTGAGCGGCCGGCCGTCGAGGTGGCCGCGATCGACCTGCCCACCTGCCGACCCGCCGGATCCGGCTCGTCCCGCACCCGCACCTCAGCGGTAAATCCCGCGCGCGGCGGGACGCTCCCCTGTTAGCGTCGCCCGCATGAAGCGCGCCACCATGAACACGACGACGCCGGAGAGTGTCCCGGCGCGCTGACAGCTGTCTTTGTCTTCGAGCCCCGGGGCGAGTGCCCCGGGGCTCGAAGCGTTCTCCGGCCCCTTCCCCGGGCACCCGCTCCCCCACGAAACGAGGAGTGAGTGACCATGAGCGAGTCCGCGAACCAGGCCGCGAGCAAGGTAGGGAGCGAGGTCGGGAACCTCGTCGACCACCGCCGGCTGGGACGGGAACTGGAGCTGTTCGACACCGATCCGCTGATCGGCGCCGGGCTGCCGTACTGGCTGCCGGACGGGGCCGTCGTACGGCAGGCGCTGGAGGACTACGTACGCGAGGCCGAACGGCGGGCCGGCTACCGGCATGTGTACTCGCCGGTGCTCGGCAAGCGGGAGCTGTACGAGATCTCCGGGCACTGGGCGCACTACAGCGACGACATGTTCCCGCCGATGGAGATGGGCGGGGAACAGTTCGTGCTCCGGCCCAGCCTGTGCCCGCACCACGCCGTCATCTTCCGCTCCCGCGCCCGCAGCTATCGGGAACTCCCGCTGCGGATGGCGGAGTTGGGCGGCATGTTCCGATCCGAGATGTCAGGGGTGCTGGGCGGGCTCACCCGGGTACGGGGCATCCAGCTGAACGACGCGCATGTCTTCTGCACCCTCGACCAGGTCGCCGAGGAGGCCGCCGGGGCACTCGCGCTGATCCGTGAGGCGTACGCGGCGATGGGCATCGTCCCGGTACGGTACCGGCTGTCGCTGCCCGGCCCCGGCGGCAAGTACGTCGCGGCGCCCGGGAATTGGGAGCGGGCGATCGGCCTGCTGCGCCGGGCTCTGGACTCCTGCGGCCTCGCGTACGAGGAGGGGGAGGGCGAAGCCGCGTTCTACGGGCCGAAGATCGACGTGCAGGTGGCGGATCCGGCGGGCCGCGAGTCGACACTTTCCACCGTCCAGGTCGACTTCCACCAGCCGGAACGGTTCCAACTCGCGTACGTGGGGCCCGACGGCGCCCGGCACCGGCCCGTGATGCTGCACCGATCGGTGATCGGCAGCGTGGAACGCGCCGTCGCCCACCTCGTCGAGCACCACGCGGGCGCCTTCCCCACCTGGCTCGCCCCGCTCCAGCTCGCCGTCCTGCCCGTCACCGACGCCGAGCACGACGCCGCCGCCCGTTTCGTCGCCCGCTGTGCGGAACGGGGCCTGCGCGCCGAGGTCGCCGGCCCGGAACGCGGCACCCTGGGCGCCCGTATCCGCGCCGCCCGCCTCGCCCCGTACCAGGTGATCATCGGCGCCCGCGAGGCGGCGGCCGGCGAGGTCTCCGTCCGCCTGCGCGACGGCCGCCGGCTCGACCCGATGCCGGCGGTCGAACTCGTCGATCGTGTACGTGAATTGGCGGAGGCGTACTGGACCGGACTGTGGGACGAGGCGACTCCTGGAGCGGATGCGCCTCCTGGTGGGACCGAAGCTCACATCAGGCTCTGAACAACGGCCGGAAGCGCTCACGAAGGCCCGTCGGGGGCATCCTGCGGACAAGGCGATGAGCCTGTTCGAAGGGGGACGGGGATGACGGGGACACGACGTGGCAGAGAAGTCGGCGAAATCGGTGACGAGCTGGGGGTGTACGCGTACGCCTATCTCGCGGGTGGTGGGCGACGGGTCGCGCAGAGCGCGGCCCTCTCG
This sequence comes from Streptomyces sp. NPDC048718, assembly GCF_043198875.1. NCBI lineage: Bacteria > Bacillati > Actinomycetota > Actinomycetes > Kitasatosporales > Streptomycetaceae > Streptomyces > Streptomyces sp. NPDC048718. Next base: position 254,173 of record NZ_JBICVG010000004.1, on the reverse strand, counting down.
CTCACCGAGCGCGGGGTGCTGTCCTTCAGGGTCGGCCGTCTGCGGGTGATCGGCGACGAGCAGCCCACGCATCCGGTGGAACGCGCGGTGATCGCCGCCTGCCCTCGGAGCAGGCCCGCCCGGGAGGTGGTCGACGCCGCCGCGGCCTCCCCCGAGATCGGCGAACTCGCTCGGGGGCTGGTCGCCCTGGGTCTGATCGGAAGCCGGCGGCACCGGCCCACCCGGGCGGGTCGCCGGTGTCTCGCGGCCGTCGCCGCCGAGGGCCGCCTCCCCGCGTACGTCCTGGCCGGCCCCGCCGCACTGGACCCGCGCCGCCACCCCACCCCGTACGGCCCGGTCGGCTTCCAGACCCTCCCCACGGGCCTCGGCCGCACCCTGATCCGCATGGGCCTGGCCCTCGACCACGAAGGCGACCACCACACGGGCGGTGGGGGCGGCGGCGGATGGAGCGGCGACCACTTCGGCGGCGGGGGCCACTTCGGCGGCGGATGGAGCTGCGGAGGCGGCGGAGGAGGAGGCGGGGACTGACCCGGGTACGGAATAAGCGGGGCGCCCCCGTCCGTACCGCCAAGCCCCCGTCGCCCCGGACAGCACAGCGCCGGACAGCACGGCGCCCCCGGTCGCGAGCGGAGGGCTCGCGGCCGGGGGCGCCGTGTCGTTCCGGTCGGCGGGATCAGACGCCGGCGGTGGCCTTCGTGTCGCCGCCGCCCGCACCGCGCTGGTCCGGCACGTCGGCGCCGGCATCGGCGTCGGCGTCGGCCGGGGCGCCGTGGCCGTCGTCGACGAGGGTCGTCTCGTCGAACGGGACGCGGCCGGCCAGCACCTCGGCCGCCCGCTCCTTGTCGATCTCCTTGGTCCAGGTGCCGACGAGGACGGTGGCGACGGCGTTGCCCGCGAAGTTGGTGAGGGCGCGCGCCTCGCTCATGAAGCGGTCGATGCCGACGATCAGGCCGACGCCGTCGACCAGCTCGGGACGGTGCGACTGCAGACCGCCCGCGAGGGTCGCGAGGCCGGCTCCGGTGACGCCCGCCGCACCCTTCGAGGCGATCACCATGAAGACGAGGAGCGAGATCTGCTCGCCGATCTTCAGCGGGCTGCCCATGGCCTCGGCGATGAAGAGCGAGGACATCGTCAGGTAGATGGCGGTGCCGTCGAGGTTGAAGGAGTAGCCGGTGGGGACGGTGATGCCGACGACCGGCTTGGAGACGCCCAGGTGCTCCATCTTCGCGATCAGGCGCGGCAGCGCCGACTCGGACGAGGAGGTGGACAGGATCAGCAGGAACTCCCGGCCCAGGTACTTCAGCAGGGCGAAGATGTTCACCCCGGCGATCAGCCGCAGCAGCGTGCCGAGGACGAGGAAGACGAACAGCGCGCAGGTGATGTAGAAGCCGATCATGATGACGGCGAGCGACTTCAGGGCGTCGACGCCGGTGGCGCCGACCACGGCGGCCATGGCGCCGAACGCGCCGACCGGGGCGGCCCACATGATCATCGCGAGGATGCGGAAGACGAGCCGCTGGATGTGCCCGATGCCGCGCAGCACCGGCTCGCCGGCCTTGCCCATCGCCTGGAGCGCGAAGCCCGCGAGGAGCGCGACCAGCAGCGTCTGGAGGACCTCGCCCTCGGTGAAGGCGGAGACGATCGTCTTCGGGATGATGCCGAGGATGAAGTCCGAGGTGCTCTCGCTGGCGCCCTGCGCCTGCGCGGCGCCGGCCTCGGCGAGGTCCTTGGTGAGGTGGAGGCTGGAACCCGGCTCCAGGATGTTGCCGACGACCAGGCCGATCGCCAGCGCGACCGTGGACATGATGAGGAAGTAGCCGAGGGCGAGACCGCCGACCGCGCCGACCTTGGCGGCCTTGCGGACCGAGCCGACGCCGAGCACGATCGTGCAGAAGATGATCGGCGAGATCATCATCTTGATGAGATTGACGAAGCCGGTGCCGATCGGCTTGAGCTCGACGGCGACGCCGGGCGCCAGGAAGCCGACGGCGATGCCGAGCAGGACGGCGCCGATGACGGCCAGATACAGATAGTGGGTGCGGTCCCGTCGGGCTGCCACGGGTTCCCTCCTCGTACTCGGGGGCGTCCATCTCGCGGTGGACCACCGCACTATCCATCAGCCTGTGACCGCCGTCACCCTTGCGTTCGTTTCGTTCACAGAACGATTCGGACACACCGTATGTGGGAGCAAATGGACCGAGGCAGACTTGCTCGCATGCGCTTCCCCCTCTCCCGGCCCCGTAGCCTCGCTGGTCAGCTGTTCGCCATGCAGGTCGTACTGATGGCCGCCGTCGTCGCGGGATGTGCAGTATTCGCGTATGTAACGGATCGCGAACAGGCCGAGGAGACCGCGCGCCGCCAGTCGGCGGCCACCGCGAACGCCGTCGCCGCCTCACCCACGGTGATCGACGCGGCGCGGGCGGCGGACCGCTCGGGCGGGACGGGCCGGGGAGCGGACGGGCCGTCGGGGGCGGGGGCGGGAGCGGGTGCGGTGGTGGGACCGGGAAGCGCGGATCCGACCGCCGGCCTCCAGCCGTACGCGGAGTCCCTGCGGCTGCGAACAGGGGTCGACTTCGTCGTCATCATGGCGCCGGACGGAACCCGCTGGACGCATCCCCAGCCGGACCGGATCGGCCACACCTACCTCGGTCACCTCGAACCCGCCGCGCACGGGGAGGCCTTCTCCGAGACGCATGTCGGCACCCTCGGCGTCTCGGTCCGCTCGGTCGCCCCGGTCACCGCCGACGGCCGGGTGATCGCCCTGGTGAGCGCGGGCATCACCATCGACCGGATCAGTGAGCAGGTACGGGAGCAGGTCACCGCGCTGCTCGGGATGGCGCTCGCGGCGCTCGCGGCCGGCGGCGCGGGGACGTACGTCGTCAACGCGCGGCTGCGCCGTCACACCAAGGGGATGAACGCGACCGAGCTGAGCCGGATGCACGACTATCACGAGGCCGCGCTGCACGCGGTGCGCGAGGGGCTTGTGATGCTGGACGGGCAGCGGCGGATCGCGCTGATCAACGACGGCGCGCGGGTCCTCCTCGGGCTCCCCGAGGAGGGGGCCCGGGACGCGGACACCGGCACGGGCTCGAACTCCGGCGCGGCCACGGCCACGGCCACGGCCACGGATGTGGTCGGGCGGCCGGCGGCCGAACTGGGGCTTCCGGCGTCGCTCACCGGCGCGCTGCTGTCCTCGGAGCCTCGGGTGGACGAGCTGCATCTGACGGACGAGCGGGTGCTCGTGGTCAACACCCGGCCGGTGGTGGGCGGCGAGCGGCGCGGCACCGTGATCACGCTGCGGGACCGTACCGAGCTCCAGGCGCTGTCGGGCGAGCTGGACTCGGAGCGGGGCTTCTCGGAGGCGTTGCGCTCGCAGGCCCACGAGGCGGCGAACCGGCTGCACACCGTCGTGTCCCTGATCGAACTGGGCCGGGTCGAGGAGGCCGTCGGTTTCGCCACCGCCGAACTGGAACTCGCGCAGGCCCTGACCGACCGGGTGGTGAGCGCGGTGGGCGAGCCGGTCCTCGCGGCACTGCTGCTCGGCAAGGCGGCGCAGGCCAACGAGCGGGGGGTCGAGCTGGTCCTGGCCGAGGACAGCCGGATCGACGACGGGGTGCTGCCGGTGGCCCTGGCCGCCCGCGACCTGGTGACGATCCTCGGCAACCTGATCGACAACGCGGTGGAGGCGGCGGGCGGCGCGCCCGCGGCGGCCCCGGGCGACGGGACGGTGTACGAGGACACGGTGGCGTACGGGGAGCCTGTGCCGTACGAGGAGCCTGTGCCGTACGAGGACACGGTGCCGTACGACCACCAGGCGCCGTACGACCACCGTTCGGACACGGCCCGCCAGGCGGAGACGGTGTACGGGGCGGACACCGCGTACGTGGACGGTTCGGCGTACGAGAAGGAGACCCGCGACCCCTCCGCCGTGCCGCCGCCGCTCCTCGCGGGCATCCCCGCCCCCCGCGAGCCCCACCCCGCCGGCCCCCCGGCCGGCGCCGACAGCACCTCGGCCGCCACCCCGGCCATCGGCCCGCCCGCCCCGACCATCCCGCGCGGCCCCCGGGTCACCGTGACCGCCCTCGCCGAGGACGGCGAGCTGCTGCTGCGCGTCGGCGACAACGGCCCCGGGGTACGGCCGCAGGACCGCGCCGCCGTCCTCGACCGCGGCTGGTCCACCCGCGGTGCCGGCCGGGGGCTCGGCCTCGCGCTCGTCCAGCAGGCCGTCACCCGCGCCTCCGGCACGCTGACGCTCGCCGAATCGCCGCTGGGCGGTGCGGAGTTCACCGTCCGGCTGCCGCTGGCCCGGGCCGCCGCCGGGGAGGTGCGCGCGTGAGCGGTCAGGAGCCCGCGACGGCCGGCATCCGGGTGCTCGTCGTCGAGGACGACCCCGTCGCCGCCGACGCGCACGCGCTGTACGCGGGCCGGGTGGACGGGTTCCGGGTGGTCGGGGTGGCGCACACGCGGGCCGCCGCGCTGCGGATCCTGGACCGGATGCCGGTGGATCTGATCCTGCTCGATCTCTATCTGCCGGACGGCCACGGGCTCCAACTGCTGCGGGCGCTGCGCGCCGCCGGGCACGCGGCGGACGTGATCGCGGTGACCTCGGCACGGGATCTGGCGCTGGTGCGGGAGGGGGTGTCGCTGGGAGTGGTGCAGTACGTGCTCAAGCCGTTCACGTTCGCCACGCTGCGGGACCGGCTCGGCCGGTACGCCGAGTTCCGGGCGGCGGCCGGGGAGGCGTCGGGCCAGGACGAGGTGGACCGGGCCCTGGCGACCCTGCGGGCGCCGCAGCCCGCCGCGCTGCCCAAGGGGCTGAGCGCGCCGACCCTGGCGGCGGTGACCCGTACCCTGCGGGCGGCCCCCGAGGGGCTGACGGCGGCGGAGGCGGGCGCGGACGTCGGCATCTCCCGGATCACCGCGCGCCGCTATCTGGAACACCTGGTGACCTCGGGCCGGGCGGTCCGGGCCCCGCAGTACGGGCAGATCGGCCGCCCGGAGCTCCAGTACCGCTGGCTCGCCGCGACCGACGCGGGCGGCCGCCGTCCGCGCGGCACGCACTGACACACCGGCGGTTCCCGGCTCCATCAGGCCTCCGTTCGCCGCCAACTGAAGAGCGTGGACCATCGGTCCATGCTCTTCACGATGCTCTTCGCCCTGTTCGTCGTCGTCACCGGTCCCGGACTGTGGTTCTGGGGCCGGTCCCTGGGCCGGGGCAGTTGGCGGCACAGCGCCGGCTGGTACGCCGGGAGCGCGGCGCTCCTGGTCGTGGCCACCGGCTTCGTCTACCTCGCCGGCGCCCTGTCGGGGGCGTCGCTGGACCCCGAGGAGGCGTGCCACGCCCGGGGGCAGCGGTACGACTACCCGTACGTCGACGCGCACTTCGAGGAGACATCGCGGTGGTTCCCGCTGCGCAACCCCTGCGACGCCGGCTACGACCTGGTTCCCGCCTGGGTGAACCCGGCCCTGGTGGCGCTCCCGGTCCTGGCCGTCGTCTGTCCGGCGTTCTGCGTACGACTGACTGTCACCCGCCGACGCCGCACCAAGGCGGTTATGAAGCAAACGAGTTGAGCAGGCGCCGGGCGCTGGGCGCGCGGTACCCGGTGTGATCCGCGCTCACGTCCGGCGGTCGAAGCTGAAGAGCTGCCCCCGGGCGTCCTCGCGGCACGGCGACTGGGCGAGCCGGGACCACTCGGCCTTCGGATCGCCGAGCACGGAGACGCAGGTGCCGGGGGTCGCCGAGCCCACGGGACGGACCCGGTAGCCGGTGACCGGAGTGCCGTACGGCTCCAGGGTGAAGCGCTCGACCCGGGTGAGGTCGCCGCACTCGGAGTCCTCCAGGGCCGCCTCGGCCGGCCGGCCGCCGGAGGGGAGCCCGGAACAGCCGGGGCCGTAGTCCGGGTGGTCGGAGACGATCCGCCACTTCGCCCCGTCGAGCCGTTTCAGCGAGTAGAGAGGAACCACGGCCCCCGCGCAGGACTTCTGATAGATCTGGCCGGTGCGGCCACCGCGCCGCTCGCCCAGACAGAGGTCCGAGCCGATCACCCGGATCCGGACCGGGCCGTCGGCGGGGGCGGTCAGGACGGGCGGGTTCCGGTGAGCCCGGTCGCCCTCGCGCAGGAGGACGACAATGCTGACGGTCGCGGTCACGAGGGCGGCGACGGCGACCACGACGACAAGGCCGCGGCGCAGCCGGGTGCGCCGCGGGGTCGGCGGCCGGCCGGGAGTCCCGCCCGGCTCCGGGGCGGGCTCGGGCAGCACGGGCCAGACGGGCGGCTGTTCCCCCGGCTCTCCCGCCTCCCGCGCCTCCGCCGGCCCTCCCGACCCACCCGGCTCACCCGACTCTCGCGGCGCCTTCGTCCGCCCTCCGGCTCCCGTCCCGCCGCTGCCGCCCTCACCTGGCGTGTCGCCGCCCTCCGGGTCCCCGGTCCCGGTTTCCGTCCCGGGCGGTGACTCGGTTCTCGCCCGTCTCGCCATGTCCTCCCGTATCGCCTCCCACTCCGCCGCCGCCTCGGGCGTGGCGCCGCACGCGCGGACGAAGGTGGCGAGGAGTTCGGCGCGCGGGACGGTGGTACGGGCGAGCATGTTGGCGACGGTCGAGCGCGGCAGCACGTCGCCGCGGGCCTCGGCGCGGGCCGACAGCTGGCGGTAGGTGAGACCGGACCAGTCTTTGAGGGCCTGGAGACGCGCGATGAACTCGGCCGGGCTCCGCGCACCCCGCGCGTCGGGAGCCGACTCCCCCCTGGTCATGTGTGCGCCCCTTCGCCGAGAACCGGATCCGGACGGAGATGGGACATGTCCGGGACAGCCTCAAGCCTTGTTGATCGCGGTGCCGCGATCAAGCATGGATTCGGCCCCGATCGTTCACGGGGGTGACGATCGGGGCCGGCGGGTGCTTCGCGCCACTGGTGTGGGGCCGAGGTGCGGGCGCGGCAAGGGGGTGCCGGCGGAGGGGGACGGGTGAAGGGGGTGCGTCAGAAGACCGACTCGGCCTCGCGCATCCGGCTCTCCGGCACCTTCTTCAGCTCGGTGATGGCCTCGGCCAGCGGCACCATCTCGACGCTCGTGCCGCGCAGCGAGGTCATCCGCCCGAAGTCGCCCCGGTGCACGGCCTCCATCGCGTGCCAGCCGAACCGGGTGGCGAGCACCCGGTCGTACGCGGTCGGGGTGCCGCCGCGCTGGATGTGGCCGAGGATGACGGGCCGGGCCTCCTTGCCGAGGCGGCGCTCCAGTTCGTACGCGAGGGCGGTGCCGATGCCCTGGAAGCGCTCGTGCCCGAACTGGTCGATCTCGCCCTTGCCGTAGTCCATGGTGCCCTCGGCGGGGTGGGCGCCCTCGGCGACGCAGACGACCGCGAACTTCTTGCCCCGGGCGAACCGCTCCTCGACCATCTTGACCAGGTCGGCCGGGTCGAAGGGCCGCTCGGGCAGGCAGATGCCGTGGGCGCCGGCGGCCATGCCGGATTCCAGCGCGATCCAGCCCGCGTGCCGGCCCATGACCTCGACGACCATGACGCGCTGGTGCGACTCGGCGGTGGTCTTGAGCCGGTCCATCGCCTCGGTGGCGACACCGACGGCGGTGTCGAAGCCGAAGGTGCGGTCGGTGGCGGAGATGTCGTTGTCGATGGTCTTCGGGACGCCGACGACCGGGACGCCGGCCTCGGACAGCATCCGGGCGGCGGTGAGCGTGCCCTCGCCGCCGATCGGGATCAGCGCGTCGAAGCCGCTCTTCTCGATGAGTTCCTTGGCGTTGTCGCAGGCGGCGCGGAAGCGGGCACGCTCCAGCCGGGAGGAACCGAGGATGGTGCCGCCGCGGGCGAGGATGCCGCTGACGGCGTTGAGGTCGAGGGTGCGGTAGCGCCCCTCCAGGAGGCCCGCGTAGCCGTCCTCGAAGCCGATGACCTCGTCGCCGTAGTGGGTCACGGCCCGGTGCACGACCGACCGGATCACTGCGTTCAGGCCGGGACAGTCGCCGCCTGCGGTGAGAACTCCGATGCGCATCGTGCTGTGCTCCTGCTCGTGCTCGTGCCTCGCGCTTGCCGCCCATGCCCGTGCTGGTCGCCCGTGCTGGTGCCGTGCTCCTCGCCCGTGCCCGTCGCCCCGTGTTCGGGCGCGGCACGGATGAGCCGAGATCGATTCTCACACGGTCGGCCGTGCGGGCGCGCCCGCAGTTACTCCGCGCGACCGTCGGGCCGGGGCCCCTCCCGGGCCCTTGGTCCCGGGACGTAGGGGTCCTTCGCCCGGGGCCTCGTGCGGGCCCTTCGCCACGCCCTCGGCCACCCCTTCCACCTGGCCTTCTCCCGTCCCGCGCCCACCTCGTGCCCGTTCCGCCCCACCCTCCGCCCGGCGGGCGTCCGAGAGATCTCCAGGGGTAATGTCAAGAGTGCATAGCCACCCCTACGGATGGCTTTTGCATGCACTGGGTTGACGAAGACCCGGCTCGGTCCGGACGGTCCGGAACAGATCCGGCGCAGGTCCGGAGCAGTCCGGCACAGGTCCGGAGAGCGGCCGACGGGACGCGGAGGGGAACCGCGAGGCACCCCCGCCAGTCCCGAACACCGCCGGACGCCGTCGGACGCCGTCGGACGCCGTCGGACGGCGCCCGAGGGCACCGAGCCCGGGACGGCGGCGGCCCGGGGCCGAAAGCGGACTCAAAGCGGACTCTTCGAAGCCTTCGGACAGGAGACCACGGCGTGACACGCAGTGTGTACGTGACCGGGATCGACCGCGGGGACGGCCGTCAGGTCGTCGAGCTGGGAGTCATGGAACTCCTGACCCGCCAGGTGGACCGGGTGGGGGTGTTCCGTCCGCTGCGCCACGACGGTCCGGACCGGCTGTTCGAGCTGCTGCGCGCCCGCTACCGGCTCTCCCAGGACCCCGCCACCGTCTACGGCATGGACTACGAGGAGGCGTCCGCGCTCCAGGGCGAGCAGGGCACCGACGAACTGGTCTCCCGGCTGGTCGACCGCTTCCACGCGGTCACCCGCGCCTACGAGGTCGTCCTGGTCCTCGGCACCGACTTCGCCGCCACCCAGCTGCCCGACGAACTCGCCCTCAACGCCCGCCTCGCCAACGAGTTCGGCGCCCGGGTGATCGGGGTCGTCGGCGGTACGGGCCAGACTGCCGAGTCCGTACGGGCCGAGGCGCGCAACGCCTTCCGCGCCTATGACGTGCTCGGCTGCGACGTCCTCGCGATGGTGGTCAACCGGGTCGCCGCCGAGGACCGGGAGACGATCGCGGAGCGGCTGGCCGCCCGGCTGCCGGTGCCCTGCTACGTGCTGCCCGACGAGCCGGCGCTGTCCGCGCCGACGGTCGCCCAGATCACCCACGCGCTCGGCGCCTCCGTCGTCCTCGGCGACGACGCCGGACTCTCCCGTGACGCGCTCGACTTCGTCTTCGGCGGCGCGACGCTGCCGAACTTCCTCGCCGCGCTGACCCCGGGCGCGCTCGTCGTGACCCCCGGCGACCGGTCCGACCTGGTCATCGGCGCGCTCGCCGCGCACTCGGCCGGCACCCCGCCCATCGCGGGCATCCTGCTCACCCTCGACGAGCGGCCGCCCGAGGCGGTCCTCACCCTCGCCTCCCGGATCGCCCCGGGCACACCGGTCGTCTCCGTCCGCGACAACAGTTTCCCCACCGCCGGGGAACTCTTCGCGCTCGAAGGCAAGATGACGGCCGCCACCCCGCGCAAGGCGGAGATCGCGATCGGCCTGTTCGAACGACATGTCGACACCGCCGATCTGCTCGACCGGCTCTCGGTCGTCCGCAGCGGCCGGGTCACCCCGATGATGTTCGAACACGAGCTCCTGGAACAGGCCCGGGCCGACCGGCGCCGGGTGGTGCTCCCCGAGGGCGCCGAGGAGCGGGTGCTGCGCGCCGCCGAGGTGCTGACCCGCCGTGACGTATGCGACCTGACCCTGCTCGGTGACGTGGAGGCGATCCGCAAGAAGGCCGCCGACCTGGGCGTGGACCTCGGCGGCACTCAGCTGATCGACCCGCATACCTCCGATCTGCGCGACGCGTTCGCGGAGAAGTACGCACGGCTGCGCGCCCACAAGGGTGTCACCGTGGAGCTGGCGTACGACGTCGTCTCGGACGTCAACTACTTCGGCACCCTGATGGTCGAGGAGGGGCTGGCCGACGGGATGGTGTCCGGCTCGGTGCATTCCACGGCCGCGACGATCCGCCCGGCGTTCGAGATCATCAAGACGAAGCCGGACGCCTCGATCGTCTCGTCCGTCTTCTTCATGTGCCTGGCCGACAAGGTGCTGGTGTACGGCGACTGCGCGGTCAACCCGGATCCGAACGCGGAGCAGCTCGCCGACATCGCCGCGCAGTCGGCCGCCACCGCCGCCCGCTTCGGTGTCGAGCCGAGGATCGCGATGCTCTCGTACTCCACCGGGACCTCCGGCTCCGGCGCCGACGTCGACAAGGTGCGCGAGGCCACCGCGCTGGTCCGGGCGAGCCACCCGGAGCTGCGGATCGAGGGGCCGATCCAGTACGACGCGGCGGTCGAGCCGTCGGTGGCGGCGACCAAGCTGCCGGACTCGGAGGTCGCCGGGCAGGCGAGCGTACTGATCTTCCCGGACCTCAACACCGGCAACAACACCTACAAGGCCGTGCAGCGTTCGGCCGGCGCGGTCGCGGTCGGCCCGGTCCTCCAGGGCCTGCGCAAGCCGGTGAACGACCTGTCGCGCGGCGCGCTCGTCAGCGACATCGTCAACACCGTCGCCATCACCGCGATCCAGGCCCAGGGCCGGGAGCAGTCCCCGACCCGCTCCCAGCCCCACCCCGAGGCCGAGACCGAGGCCCATCCCCAGCCCGAGGCCGAGACCGAGGAGTTCTCCGCATGACCGCCACGCGTGTCCTCGTCCTCAACTCCGGCTCCTCGTCGGTGAAGTACCAGCTGCTCGACATGGCGGACGGCAGCCGGCTCGCGGCCGGGCTGGTCGAGCGGATCGGCGAGGAGACCTCGCGGCTCGTGCACACCCCGCTGCGCCCCGCCCACGGCGAGGGCGCGGGGATGAAGCGGGAGACGGTCGGCCCCATCGGTGATCACGAGGCGGCGCTGAAGGCCGTGGCGGCCGAGCTGGCGGCGGACGGGCTCGGCCTGGACTCCCCCGAGCTCGCCGTGATCGGCCACCGGGTGGTGCACGGCGGGCTGCGGTTCACCGAGCCGACGGTCATCGACGACGACGTGTGCGCGGAGATCGAGCGCCTGGTGCCGGTGGCACCGCTGCACAACCCGGCCAACCTGCTCGGCATCCGTACGACCATGGCGATGCGCCCCGACCTGCCGCAGGTGGCGGTCTTCGACACCGCTTTCCACACCACGATGCCGGAGTCGGCGGCGCGCTACGCGATCGACACCGAGGTCGCCGACGCGCACCGGATCCGGCGCTACGGCTTCCACGGCACCTCGCACGCGTACGTCTCCCGGGAGACGGCCCGGCTGCTCGGGCGGGAGCCCGAGGACGTGAACGTGATCGTGCTCCATCTGGGCAACGGGGCGTCCGCCTCGGCGGTGGCGGGCGGGCGCTGCGTGGACACCTCGATGGGGCTGACCCCGCTGGAGGGGCTGGTCATGGGCACCCGCTCGGGCGACATCGACCCGGCGGTCGTCTTCCATCTGGGCCGGGTGGCGGGGATGTCGCCGGACGAGATCGACGAGCTGCTCAACAAGCGGTCCGGTCTGGTCGGGCTGTGCGGCGACAACGACATGCGGGAGATCCGGCGCCGGGTCGACGCGGGCGACCGGCGCGCGGCCCTCGCCTTCGACATCTACGTACACCGGCTGAAGAAGTACATCGGGGCGTATTACGCGGTGCTCGGCCGGGTGGACGCGGTGGCGTTCACGGCGGGGGTCGGCGAGAACTCCGCCCCGGTACGGGAGGCCGCCCTCGCGGGCCTGACGGGCTTCGGCCTCGCGGTGGACCCCGAGCGCAACGCGCAGCGGTCGTCCGAGGCGCGGATCATCTCGCCGGAGGGCGCGCGGATGGCGGTGGCCGTCGTACCGACCGACGAGGAGCTGGAGATCGCTCGGCAGAGTTACGCGCTGGTGCGGCGCGTGTGACGTGTTCCGCCGGTTCGGGGCGGAGCCGTCGGAGAATCGCCCTCTGAGAGCCGTCGCGGTGAGCCGTCGCCGAGAACCCTCGCGGAGAACCGTCTTGTGGGAAAGGACCGGGGCGGGCCAGAGGAATGCGGGCAGCGTTTTGACGGAAGGCCGGCGGGAGACCGCCGGAACGCCGCCTGAAGTCTGCCGAAAGACGGCCGAAAGGCTGTCAAAGGTCGCCGAATGGTCATCGGAAGCCACCGGAAAGGTCATCAGAAAGGTGACTGGAAAGGAGAAAAGGCACTCGGATGCACTCGGAGGAGTGAACGCCTGAGCGACCCCCCGCCCATTTGTACTTTCCGCCGACCGGAATATTCCGCAGTGAAACAAACCGATAGGATCCGCCTTATGCGCCGTTCCAAAATCGTCTGCACCCTGGGCCCCGCCGTCGACTCGTATGAGCAGCTGAAGGCTCTCATCGAGGCCGGTATGAACGTGGCCCGTTTCAACATGAGCCACGGCAGCCACGCGGAGCACCAGGGGCGGTACGACCGCCTCCGCGCGGCGGCGGCGGACACCGGCCGCGCCATCGGTGTGCTCGCCGACCTCCAGGGCCCCAAGATCCGTCTGGAGACCTTCGCCGAGGGTCCCGTCGAGCTGGTGCGCGGTGACGAGTTCACCATCACCACGGAGGACGTCCCCGGCGACAAGGCGATCTGCGGCACCACGTACAAGGGCCTGCCCGGCGACGTGTCCAAGGGCGACCAGGTCCTGATCAACGACGGCAACGTGGAGCTGCGTGTCGTCGAGGTCGAGGGCCCGCGGGTGAAGACGATCGTCGTCGAGGGCGGCGTCGTCTCCGACCACAAGGGCATCAACCTGCCCGGCGCGGCCGTCAACGTCCCGGCCCTGTCCGAGAAGGACGTCGAGGACCTGCGGTTCGCCCTGCGGATGGGCTGCGACATGGTCGCGCTGTCCTTCGTCCGCGACGCGAACGACGTCAAGGACGTCCACAAGGTGATGGACGAGGAGGGCCGCCGGGTCCCGGTCATCGCCAAGGTGGAGAAGCCGCAGGCGGTGGAGAACATGGCGGCCGTCGTCGCCGCGTTCGACGCCGTCATGGTGGCCCGCGGCGACCTCGCCGTGGAATACCCGCTGGAGCGCGTCCCGATGGTGCAAAAGCGCCTCGTCGAGATGTGCCGCCGCAACGCCAAGCCGGTCATCGTCGCCACCCAGATGATGGAGTCGATGATCACCAACTCGCGGCCGACCCGCGCCGAGGCCAGCGATGTCGCGAACGCGATCCTCGACGGCGCGGACGCGGTCATGCTGTCCGCCGAGTCCTCCGTGGGCGCGTACCCGATCGAGACCGTCAAGACGATGTCGAAGATCGTCGTGGCGGCCGAGGAGGAGCTGCTGTCCAAGGGCCTCCAGCCGCTGGTGCCGGGCAAGAAGCCGCGCACCCAGGGCGGTTCGATGGCCCGCGCCGCGTGCGAGATCGCGGACTTCCTGGGCGGTACGGCGCTGGTCGCGTTCACCAAGTCCGGCGACACCGCCCGCCGGCTCTCCCGCTACCGCGCGGCCCAGCCGATCCTGGCCTTCACGACGGACGAGGGCACCCGCAACCAGCTCGCGCTGAGCTGGGGCGTCGAGTCCTTCCTGGTCCCGTTCGTGACCACCACGGACGCCATGGTCGACCTCGTCGACGCCGAGCTGCTGAAGCTCCAGCGCTACAACGCGGGCGACATCATGGTCATCACCGCCGGCTCGCCCCCCGGCGTCCCGGGCACCACGAACATGGTCCGGGTCCACCACCTCGGGGGCGGCGACCAGGGCTGACGCGCGTGGCCGCACGACTCCGTGCGGACATACGGCCGGTGGGCCGCACCCGGACCTCGGGGGTGCGGCCCACCGGCCGTCTCACGCCCAGGGGTCGCCGTCGGGCAGCACCTCGTCGACGTACCCGTCGGGGAAACCGAGGCTCGCGGCGATCGCCCGGTAGCAACGTCGCCGGCCGGCGTCGACTGGCACGCTGTAGACGCGGACGATCCCGGCCAGGAAGCGGAACCCGAGGTCGGGATCGACGCACCGGACCACGTCCTCCAGCGCCGCGGCCGCCGCCTCGGGGACGTGCCGCGGCAGCGTCGGACCGATCCGCCGGACCTCGCGCAGCACCGCCTCCGTCGCCTCGGCGCGGGCGGGCGGCACGTACGGCACATAGCCGGGATCGATCTTCGCCAGGTGCTCTTCGCACGCCGCGGCCACTTGCTCCAGCCAGCCCCGCACGTCGGTGTCGAACTCCCCGGGGCCGGGCCCGTCGCCGAGGCCCCAGCGGTGGGCCGCGGTCCACCACACCGCGCCGACCGACACGTCCGGCAGCTCCGAGTCGAGCAGCCGCCGCACGTCCGCCAAGAGCACCGCCGCGTGGACGCCGGGCACCTCGCCCACCTCGTGGCAGACGATCTCCCGCGCCTGGTCCAGCGCGGTACCTCCGTACAGCCCGTCGGCCAACACGACCGCGAGCCAGGGCACACCGAAGCGGAGGCCGCCGAAGTCCCGCCACCCGGGATCGAGCGCGGGCCACCGCACGCGCAGCTCCGCGGAGACGGCCGCCCAGGGAAAGGCCAGCAGTTCGCCGAGCGCCACGAACCGGTCGTACTGTTCCTTCCCGACCGGCACCGCGTACGCCTTGAGCACCCGGAGGAACAACCGGAACCCGAGGTCGGCGTCGGCCTCGCGCACCACGCGCAGCAACGCCGGGACGACGCCCGGGACGGCGACACCCCGGACGAGTCCGGCGGCGGCCGACTCGATCTCCGCGGCCACGCTCGTACGCAGCTCCTCCTCCCGCACCCGCGGGCGCGACGCGTCGAGGGCCTGCTCCTCGTACGGGTCCCGCTCCGGGAGGCGCGGCGGACACACCTTCGCCACCTCGCGCAGCCAGGCGCGCGCGTCCGCGCCTTCCTCGACCGGATCGAAACACCGGCGCACGGCGGCCGACCACACGGTGTGCAGCGTCCCCTCCGGCAGCCCGGAATCGAGCAGGAGCCGTACGTCCCGGCCGATCTGGAAGTCGTCGTCCTCGGCCGTCGCCCGCGCGAGAGCGAGGACGACGGGCCCGTCCAGCCGCAGCGCTGCCCGGGCGTACAGCACCCCGGCCAGCCCGCTGAGCCCGAAGTCACCCCCGTAGTCGTAGCAGTAGAACTCGCGTGTGCGGGCCACTCGTCCACCTCCTGCCGGAAGTCGTGCGGAAGGGGCACCCCCCTGTGCGGAAGGTACCCCGTCCCCTTGGTCACCGACGTACTAGCCCGGAATCGGATACGACGTGAAGACCACGTAGCCGCTGTGCGCCTTCCCTCCCGCCTTCTTTGGTACGAACTTCAACAGGATCTCGACCCTCTGGCCCGCCGCTTCAGGGCGGGTACCGCCCTTGCGCCAGATCTGGCCGAGGGAGTCCGCACCGCCACGAACCTCCCACTGGAACTTGAGGCAATCCACGCCGCAGTCGAAACCCGACTTCTTCGACTGAGCGATCTTCCAGCTCGCCAGCCTCGAGGCGTTATTCGGGGCCTTGACCCACTCCTCGATCGCTCGCCGGACGGCATCGGCCGCCGTGGCCTCATCCGTCCACTTGCCCGCCAGGCCCGCCTTGTTGGTGTCGGCCTTGGTCTGCATGTCCGCGGCGCTCGGCCTGACGTGGTCGGTCAGCGTGTGCGCGCCCAGGAAGCCCTCGTCGGTGATGATGTCGGTGCAGTTGTGCACCAGCACGTCCCGGGGCCGCTCACCCTGCGGGCGGACGTAGAAGGTGTGCAGCCCGTCGACCGTGAGGTCGAAGACCGTACGGGGCTCGAGACCGGCCCGCTCGCGCAGGGCGGTCACGGTCTGCTCCGTGCCCTCCGGGGTACGGAGCCGGTCTCCGACCCGCAGGTCGGCGGCCGTCGTCCAGCCGCGGCCGACGACGAAGAACCGGTGCCCGACGGTGCTGGTGAGCCGCCCGTCGGCCACGCCGACGTCCACCAGGCGCTCGGTGTCGTGCCGGTAGGTGTTCGTGACGTCCCGCGACCGCAGGCCGCCGGTCACCGGGTCGGTGGAGAGCACCCGGTCACCGACGCGTACATCCCGGATCGCGCGGTGCGAGCCGTCCGCCATGAGTACCCCGGTGGAGCCCGGGAAGCTGTTTCGCTCGCAGGCGGCGAACACGTCCTCGTAGGCTTTGACGGTCTCTTCGACGCGCGCGATCGTCGCCGGGTCCAGTTGGTCCAAGGCCCGCAGCGCGGCGAACGCCTCACGCACCCCCACGCCGGTCTTCAGAGCCGCGTCCAGGGCGCGGATGTACTCGGCGGCCGTGGTGAAGACCTTGCCCGGGATGAAGTTGCTCGCGGCCCACGCGCAGCCGCCGGCGCTGCCGTGATAGCAGTCCACGAAGTCCTGAAGCAGAACGGCCTTGAGGATCTGGTAGGTGAGGGTCTGCTGTATCAGCTCCCATTTGCTGAAGTAGTTGGTGACGTCCTTCTTCAGGCCCTTGAAGTGCTCGGTGTGCAGGAACAGCGTGTCCGACGACGGGCATCCGGCCTCGGTGGCCGGGACATCGAGGTTGTTGCACTGGTAGTAGTCGACGTCGACGTCGAACGTCACCTTGAAGGTGACGGTGCAGCCCTCGAAGCCGACCTCGATGACGCAGTCGTTCAACTGCTCGGCGTTGGTGACGGCGAGGGTCTTCTCGTCGACCACGTAGAACGTGCCGCCGATACCGGTGCCCGCGCCCGTCGACACCTGCTGGTTGGCCTGCGCCCGTTCGGCGCGGTCTGCGGCCTCCTGGGCCTCATCGGCGTACTTCTGGGCGTCCTTGGCCGCCTCCTCCGCCTCGGTGGCGGCGACGTCGGCGCGGTCGGCCGCCGCCCGGGCGTCCTTCGCGGCCTGCTCGGCACGGGCCGCGGCGTCGCGGGCGCCCTCGGCGTCGAGGGCGGCCTGGTCGGCGGACTCGCGGGCGGTACGGGCATGGCTCTCGGCGCGCCCGGCCGCCTTGTCGGCCGCCGCGGCGTCCTCGGCCGCCTGCCGGTCGTACTCCGTGGTCCTTGCCAGTGACGCGACGGCCTTCGACGCGGCCGCGGCGGCGTCGGCGGCGTAGCCGAGAGCCTCCTTGGCGTACGTACGGGCGTCCGCCGCGTATCCGGCCGCGTTGGCGGCGTGCTGGTACGCCAGCTTCGCGTCGCCCGCGGCCGCGTCGGCGAGGGCCTTCGCGACGGCCGCTTCCTCCTTCGCGTTCGCGGCGTGCGCGGCGGCCACGGCCTGCTGCTGCTCGGCGATCGTCTTCGACGCCTGGCCGGTCAGCACGACCAGGCTCGCGGTGGCGTCGGTGGCGACGTACGGGGAACCGAGCTGGATCGCGTCGTTCGCCGGCTTGGCGACCTGGGCCGCTGCGGCACTGGCGTCGGCCGCCGCCTGGGCGGTGACGTAGGCGAAGCCGGTGGCCTTCGCGGCCGCCGCCAGGGCGACCGCGGCCTCCTTCTTCGCCGCGTCGGCATGCCCCTTGGCGATCACCGCCTGGCGTTCGGCCTCGTCCGCGAGGGCGACCGCCGCCCGGGCCTCTCCGGCCGCGTGCTGGCTCGCCGCGATGGCGTCGGCGGCCGCGCTGGTGGCGACCCGCACCGCGGCGTCGGCCTTCAGCTTCGCCGCCTGGGCGCCGTCGGAGGCGGCGCGGGCCCGCTTCGCGGCGGCCTCGGCGCGCGTCGCCGCGGCGTCCGCCTCCGCGGCCGCCTTGGTGGCCGCGTCCGCCTCGCCCCGCGCGGCGCGCGCGGCGGCCTCGGCGTCGTCGGCGTGCGCGGATGCCTGGTCGGCGGCCGCACGGGACGCCTGGGCGTCGTCCGACGCCTCGTGGGCCTGGGCGTACGCCTCCTTCGCGTCGGCCTTGGCGCGGGCTACGTCGGCCTTCTGCTCGGCGTCCCACGCGTCGTCCCGCTTGTCCTTGGCCGCGTCGCGGGCCTTGACCGCGTCGTTCCGCTTGCCGGCCGCGGTGGCCTCCGATGCCTCCGCCGCCCGCTTCGCGTCCTCCGCCTTGGTGGCCTCCGACTCGGCGTTCTTCTTGTGCTGCGCGGCCTCGCCCTGCTTGGCCGCGGCGGTCTCCATCTCCTTCTTCGCGTTGGCCTCTTCGGCCTCGGCGGCGAGACGCTTGGCGTGCGCGTCGGCGGCGGCCGCCTTCGCGTCGCCCTCGGCCTTCAGCGCCTCGACGAGCTTCGCCTCGGCGGTCTCCTTGTCCTTCTTCGCGTTGTCCCGGTGAATCTTGGCCGCGTCGGCGGCGGCCTTCGCCTGGGCCTCGGCGGTGGCTGCGGCCTCCTTGCGGAACTCCGCCTTCGACTGGGCGGCCTGGGCGATCGCGCGCTGCGCGATCGTGTCGCTGTCCGCCGCCGCGGCGCGGGTGGCGGCCTCGGCGGTCTCGCCCGCCTTCACCATCGCGTCGAGTGCCGCGGCGGCACCCTTGGTGACCTGGGCCTTCTGCAGACCGACCAGCAGTCCTCGGCCGCGCGGCGCGCCGTTCTTGTCCGCGATGGCGTAGGCGGCCTGGACCGCGGTGTCGGCGGCGGTCGCGGCGGCCTTGGCCGTGGCCGCGTGCTGCTGGAGCACTCTCAGCTGTGTCGCCGCGTTCACCCGGGCGACGGCGACACCGGTCCTCGCCTGGATGAGGTGGGCGGAGGTCTGGTCCGGGCCGGTGTGCCCGGACGGCTTGATGACCATCTGCTGCGGGCCGGTTCCATTGCACGTGGCGAGCAGCGCGTCCTTGCCGAGGTCGTACGTCGGGAAGTTGAGGCACTTGCCGGAGCCGATCCCCTTCAGCGGGGTCGTGGCCCGCGGGGTGTAGGCCCAGGTCTGCGCCGGGCTGCTGTTGCAGGTCCAGATCTGGATCTTCGTGCCGTCCGCCTGGCCGTTACTGGCCACGTCGAGGCACTTGAGCGCCTTGGCGTTGCGCAGGTGCAGGCCGGCGTCGTCGCCTTCGAGGATCCAGCTCTGGGCCGGCGTGCCGTTGCAGGTGTACACCTGGACCGGGGTGCCGTTGGTCGTCGCGCCGCCCTCCGCCTCCAGGCACTTGCCCGCGGCCGCCTTCAGCTCGATGACGGTCGGCGCGTTGCCGATCCAGCCGATGCCGCCCGAGGTCCAGTAGTCCTGCCAGCGGGTGAGGTGGTCCGCCTGCCAGGAGTAGCCGAGCAGCTGGGCGAGGGTGCCGGCACCGTCGACCAGGGCCTTGGTGGCGTCCTTGCTCGCGGTCATGACCGCGTTGCGCTGGACGGCCTGCGAGGTGATCTCCTGCTGCCACTCGCCGGCTGCCGCGGCGACGACCGGCCCGAGCGCCTTGTCCGGGTCGATCGGGTCACGCCACGCGCAGGTCGAGAAGCGGGTCTTCATGTCCTCGACCGCGATGCGGAACTCCGCGCTGTCCGGCGCGGGTGCGGTCCGGGGGAAGCCGCCGGAGCCGAGGAACAGGCGTGCGTTGTCCGCGCCGGTCGGCTCCAGGCTCCAGTTCGTCAGGTACTCGAAGGCGTCCCGCAGGGCGAGCTGCCGGTTCCAGTCAGGCGAGGACGGGTCGGGAGTGCCGTAGAGCGGCTTTCCCAGAGCCTTGACCGCCGCGACGGTCTTCGCGTCGGCCTTCGGCGTCGAGTCGACGTAGAAGTCGCTCTCGTTCTTCCAGAACCGGTCGGAGATCCACTGGGAGAGCCCGGTCTGGGCAGGGAAGGTCAGGTTCCCGTCCGGAGGCCAGTGGAAGGTCGTCTCGTTGAATCCGGCCGGGGTCGCCAGACCGGCCAGCGGCTCCTTCCAGCCCTCCTGGAGGGCGTTGAGCGCCGCGCTTTCCTTGGCGGCGGTCGCCTTGTCGCTCGTATACGCCTGGGCGAGCGGGGTGTTCGTCCAGTTCTGACGGTTCGCCAGTACGTGGAGCTTGTCGGCCGGCTGATTAAGGCCGTCCTGGGCGGTGGCGGCCATCGCGGGCCCGCCCAGCCGCAGCACGTCCGCCATCAGGCACTGGTCCTGCCGCAGCTGCTCGGCGGGCGTGTCCTCGTACCAGTCGTAACTGTCCGAGGCCGGCTCCGCGTTCAGCGCGAGGACTTCGGGCCGGACCGCGAGGCCGCCGACGACGGCCAGCACCGACACGGCGGTGAGGAGGGGGGTGAGGATCCGGGAAGTGCCGGATCTTGGGCGGAACAACCCTGGTCTGTGACGCAACGGGTGTCTCTTTCTCCGTACGAAGGGGGCGGTCCGGGAGACGGTCCGCGAGACACGCGGTGAGCGGGAGCCGGGCGTACGAGCGGATGCGCGGACGGGCGTACGCCGACGAGCACGCGCGTGGCGTGGACGTGCTCGTGAGATACGTGTCCGGACTACCGGTACGACGGCATGACGAAAGATCCCCCCGCGCGCGGCGACGACGTTCCCGGCCGCCTGAATGACGTGCGCGTTCGGGCGAGTTGAGCGAGTTCCCCTGGGCGCGACATCACCTTATGACCGGTGCACACACATAAGAAGATCGCGAGAAAAATGGTGGGGAACTTGTCCACGGAAACACAACAACTTGTTCACGGACACACAACAGCGTGCCTCCGGAAACGCGACTGTGGCCCGCACCATGCCATTGGGCGGTGCGGGCCACAGGGCTCGGACGACTCCCCGGACAGGGCCTGGGAGGCTAGGACTCCAGGTAGTTCTCCAGGCCGGGGACGCTGAGCGTGCCGCCGAACTGGCCGGCCTGGGTCACCTTGACGTTGGTGAAGAAGGCGAAGGGGACGTTCAGCGGCGGCGGGGTCTGGGGGCTGAAGGTGATCGGGATGAGGCCGAAGAGATTGCCCTTCAGCTCCTCCGTGTACATCGTCACCTCGCCGTCGCGGATCGTGGACGTGGAGCCGGGGCGCGACTTCACATGGCCCGTGGTGCCCGCCGGGCCGACGGTCATCTGGTGCAGGTCCTTGATATCCACGGAACTCGCCGTGAACTTCAGGACCTTCTTGATCTTCCCGCTGCCGGTCTTCACCTCGACGATGCCCTTGTAGTCCAGGCCGTTGAGGGTGAGGAGCGTCGACTCCAGGGTCCACGGGTCGTCGGGGAGGAGCGCCAGGTCGGGCTCTAGCTTGGCCGCCGCCAGCGCCTCCGGGTCGGGCTCGGGGCACGGGAAGCGGGGCTTGGCGCCGTCGGGGATGTCCGTGTCCGTCGTGGCGTCCAGGCCCTTGGCGGAGTCGGGCAGTTCCTCGGTGGTGGCGCCGGCCTGCTCGGCGGCGTTCCGGATGGCTTCCTTGGCCGCGTCGGCCGCCGGGTCCGTCGTCTCCCGGGTCGCGGGCTTGTCCGGGGTCGCGGCCGGCGTGCTGCCGGTCACCGTGCCGCCCGTCGCGTCCGGGGCGGCCGTGGCGCCCGGGGCGGCAGGCTCCGTGGTGGCCTCCGGGCCCGTCGCCGCGGCGGGCGCGGCGGGCCTGCCCGGGAGGTGGAACAGGTCCCCCAACGCGTCGCCGACACCCAGCGGGTCGAGCGGGTTGTACGACGTGGCCGGCGACGGCGTCGTGACCGGTGCCGCCGGGGCGGCGGTCGTGGTCTGCGGCGCGGGTACGGCCGTGTGCTGACGGCCCGGCTCCCCCGCGTCGGTCGTCGCGCCGGGCGAGGGCTCGTCGCCCGCGGACCCGGTCGGGGACGGAGTCACGGGGACATCCGGGGTGCTCGTGGCGGAGGCCGTCGGCTCCGGGCTCTGCGTCGCCTCGGGCGGGGTCGTCTCCTCGGCCGGCGGCTCGTCCGAGCGGGTCACGCACGGGCCGGGGGCGAAGGGGATGTCCGCCTTGTCGTCGGCGAGGGCGATCCGGGGCGCCAGGCCCATGCCGACCAGGACGGCGGTGGGCATGGCCGCGAGGGCCATCGCCTTGCCCGCGGGCATGTGGAGCTTGCTCAGAAGGGATCTGCGGGGGGCCGCGTGCCGTGGCCCGCTCGGCGCCTCGTCCGGCGCCCCGTCCGACTGTGCTTCGTCACCCCGCACTGTGGTTCCTCCCACCGGTGGCTTCGGTCGTCGTCTCGGCCGCCGGCTCCTTCGCGTCCCGCGCGTCCTGCTCGCCCCGCTCGCCCTGCTCGTCCTGCTGGGGGGCCTGGAGCCGCGCCGTGCCGGCCGTACCGTCGTGCATGTGCTCACCCGGGGCGGCCTCGGCCACCACGGATCCGGCCTCGGTCCCGCCCTCGACCTCGGCCTCGGCATCGGTCTCGGCCACCGGGTCGGCCGGCGCCCACGCCACCGACATGCCGCCGCCGACGAGGGCGAACAGGAAGCCGACGCCCAAGCCGCCGAAGTTCGACACGGGCAGCGAGATGAGCCCGAGCACGATCGAGGCGATGCCCGCGAAGACCCGGACGATGGGCTGGAACCACATCGTCAGACCGAGGGTGACGAGCAGGACGCCGATGATCAGCGCACCGGCGCCGGCCGTCGTGGCCATGGCGAGGGTGATGTTTCCCAACCGCACGTCACCGTACGGGAGATAGCCGATCGGGACACCACCGAGCATGGTGAACAGTCCGGCCCAGAAAGGCCGGGTCTGCCGCCAGACACGGAACCGGCTCTCCTTGCGGACTCCGCTGGAAATAGTGGTCTCGGCAGCACTCATGGAAGCAACTCCCTGAAAGGGGTGGTACTGAGAAGAAGAGTCCAGGCGAGGGCTCACCCGGCCGGGAGCGGGTGAGGGGGCCGCAGACGACGGCCCCCCACCCCGACGAGTCAGTCCGTCATGGACTTCCGCGTCAGAAGCACTCCTGCTTGCCGACCTTCAGCGAAAGGTCGAGGTCGGGCAGCCGGAAGGTGCCGGCGGTGGTCGCCCACGCCGTCTGCTTCACACCGGTGAGCTTCGCGTGCTCGGCGCGCTGACCGAAGCCGTTCTCGTTGTACCTGGTGCCGGGCTGAGCGCCGAAGCCGCTCTTCTTGCCCAGGTCACCCGCGGCAACGCCGATGTCGATGTTCGAGAACTCGGCGTCGGCCTTCAGCGAGGAGACATCCAGGTAGAGGTTCTTCGCGTAGACCTGCCGCTGCTCGTCGCCCGCACCCGCGGTGCCGGCCTTCAGCTGAAGCGTGATGTCGGGGAGAACGCCCAGAATGCCCGGCGTCACCACGGACTGGCACATGTTGGTGATCCGGGCCTCGGAGAAGCCGGACACGGCGACCGGGGCCGAGAAGTCCTTGCCTTCCAGCGTCTTGCCCGAGGCGACACTGCCGTACTGGACGAAGTTGTCACCGACCAGGCTGTCGGCCTTCACCTTGAACTCCTGGCCGGAGATGGCGAAGGACGCGGCAAGCGCGCCCTGGGCCAGGCCGACACCGATCGCGGCCGTCGCGGCCACGCTCGGCACCATGACGACGGCGAACCGCTTCCATCTCGTCCCGCCACGAACCTGGGACTTCATAGAGAATCCTCCTTCTCGGACGTACATCTCCGGCGGGCTGGGAGCCCGTCCTGGGATGGGAGAAGTGCTACGTCCTCGGGAAGGGGAACACCGAGGGCTCAGGCGGCACGTCGTGCGTCCGAATCACCGGCGATCACCCCCGAGCGACAACCACTGACCGCGCGGTGCGCGCGGCCGGATTGGACAGGCCCTGCCGGTCTGCGCAGGAACCCCCCTGTCCACGACCGGCGGCACGGCCGCCGGCCCGCCCGGTGGGGACCCTCCGCCGCGCCGTTCGGCGGGTGTGCCGGGCTGGTGCGGTGTCGGACCGAGCGTGGCCGATCGTGGTCCATTCCGGGCGCCCGCACAAGAGGGTTCATTACCCGCTGGTAACGACCTGATGACCATGGTGCGACACACCGACACCAAGCGGGTACGGAGGGTGTCGCCGCGTGACGACATAAAGAGGGAGGGAGGCGCGCGAACCCGGACAGAAAGCGGGTTCCGATTTACTGCAAGTAACAGCGACCGCGTTTACCAAGTTTTGGTAAAGCGCGGTCGCCGGATGTCGCCGTGTCGCCAAATCGTCCCCGGCCAGGACGGGCGCGGGCGGCCTCGGAGGCCGGGGAGGATCGGGCGGGAAGGGCCGATCGGAAGGATCGGACGGGAAGGGTCAGAACAGAGCGCTCGCCAGGGCCTGTCGCGCCGCGGTCACCCGCGGGTCCTCGGGGCCGATGACCTCGAACAGTTCGAGCAGCCGGACCCGGACCGCGTCGCGGTCCTCGCCCGCCGTGCGGCGCACGGTGTCGATCAGCCGCCCGAAGGCGTCCTGGACATGACCGCCCGCCAGGTCGAGATCCGCGGCGGCGATCTGCGCCGTGACGTCGGCCGGGTTCTCGGCGGCGTTCTTGCGCACCTCGCCCGGGTTCATCGCCTGGACCCGCGCGAGCAGTTCGGCCTGCGCGAGACCGAGCTTGGCCTCCGGGTGCGCCGGGTCGTCGGCGAGCACGTTCTTGTACGCCTGGATCGCGCCGGACATGTCGCCGGCGTCGAGCGCGGACACGGCCGCGTCCAGCAGGGCGTCGTACGGACCGGCGGGCACGTCGGCGGAGCGCTCGGCACCGCCGGCCGCGTCCGGGTCGACCTGGAGACCGGTGAGGCCGAAGCGCTCCTCGGCGACCTGCACCAGCTGGTCCAGGGTCTCCCGGATCTGCGCCTCGGGCGCCGCACCCTGGAAGAGCGGCAGGGCCTGACCGGCGACGACCGCGAACACGGCCGGGATTCCCTGGATGCCGAACTGCTGCATCAGCATCTGGTTGGCGTCGACGTCGACCTTGGCCAGCAGGAAGCGGCCGTTGTACTCGACGGCGAGACGTTCCAGCAGGGGGCCGAGCTGCTTGCAGGGCTCGCACCACTCGGCCCAGAAGTCGATGACGACCGGGACCTCGGCGGACCGCTGGATGACGTCGTACTCGAAGCCGGCCTCGTCGACGTCGATCACCAGGGCGGACGGGGTCACGGCCGGCGTACCGCCGTGCCGCGCCGCTTCGGCGCGCGCCTGCTCCGCCTTGGCCTTGGCCTCACCGGCCGCCTTCACCGCGGCGAGGTCGACGACGCCGCTCATGGACATGTTTCGGGGCTGCATGGTCCCATCCTCCCCCTTCCGCGCGCGTGAACGGTAAGCATCGGGCGAACCGGGCCGTCCGGGGCGGGAAGGCGCGGTCTCGCTTCGCTTCGTTTCATCCGTACGCGCCCCGGCTCGTACATGCCTGTACGTGCCTGGCGCGGCGTACGTGGTGCCGGGCGCGAGGCCCGTCACGCTCGGGCATGGCGCCCGTCATGCTCGTGCGTACTGCTGCAACTGCCGTAACTGCCGTACCGCGTGCGCCGGGTCCCCACCCGGCGCGGTGGTTGTCGCGAGGAGCCGGCCGGTGTCGGCCGCCGTCTTTCGCTACGCGTCGTAGCGTAATCGTCCCACCAGACACTCGGGCCCCGATCCGGCGTGAACTGCCTCACATCACCGACCCCTGGCGCAATACCTACTGACGGGTATGGTCGTCGACCATGTCCCCTATGTGTCACTCCTCCAGCCCCCGCGGCCGCGCCGGGCGCCCCCGCTCCGCCGAGGCCGGAGAGGCGATCCTGGAGGCGACCCGGGCCGCTCTCGTCGACCTCGGCTGGTCGAAACTGTCCATGGGAGACGTCGCCACCCGCGCGGGGGTGGCCAAGACCACCCTCTACCGGCGGTGGGCCAACAAGAACGAACTCGTCGTCGACGCCGTCGCCGTCCTCTTCGACGAACTCGAACTACCCGATCTGGGCTCACTCCAAGCCGACATCGAACACGTGGTCGTGCAATTCGCGGCGCTCCTCGAACGGCCCGAGACCAAGACCGCGCTCATGGCCGTCGTCGCCGAATCAACCCGCGACGAGCCCCTGCGGGAACGCATCCGCACCTCCATCGTCGAACGCCAGAAACGCCTCGTCCTCGCCGGGCGCGAGCGCGCGCAGGCACGCGGGGAACTGCCGGCGGGGCGCGACGCGGAGGCGGTCGCCATGACGGACGACCTGATCTTCGACGTGGTGGCGGGAGCGGTCGTGCATCGCGCGCTGGTGAGCGCGGAGCGGGTGGACGGGGCGTGGGCGACGCGGTTGTCGGCGTTGCTGATCGGGGGGTTGGGGGCGGTGGGGTGACGCTGCGCTGAGCTGTGCGGGGGCGCTGCGCTGTGCGGGTGGTGGTACGGGGCGTGGGGGCGCGTCCGGGGTGCTGGGGCCGGTGCGCTGGGGGTTCGTGGTGGGTGCGCGTGGGCCGGTCCGTCGTCTGCGCACCACCCCGCACCCCTCCCGCTTGAGTGGGGGATGGGGTGGGTGGGCGTAGCCGCCCGCCCTTGGTGATGGGGGGTGGGGGAAAGGCTTGGGAAATGAGGTCGCCCCCGCTCCCCTTGGCCGCGTCGTGAGCCGGCCCTACCGGGACAGGCGCAGGTGCCACCCTTCCCCGCCTTGGGCCAGGGAGGGGGTGTAGGTCTCGGGAGCCGGGCGGCCGGCGGCCTCCCAGGCGGACAGCCAGGCGCGCAGGATCGCGAGGGACGGAGAGCCGGCCTCGTTCGCGAGGATCATGCCGTCCTGCTGGATGACAGCGGATGCGGTCGGGGTGGAGTGGCCGATGGCCCACAAGTCAGGGGTGAGCCCGGCCATGGTGAGCTGTGGATCAGCTTGGGCAGCGGCGAAGGTGCGCCAGGACGGCCAGTCGAGGTCGCCCTCCTCGTACGGCTCGACGCAGGGATCCCCGGTCAGGTGCGCGAGCACGGTGCGGGCCCCCGTGTGGAGGTGGTCGTCACGCTGCCGCCAGGCGATGGAGATCCACGACGGGGCCGGTGCCCGGTTCTCCCAGTCCACCCATCGGCCGGGCAGGTCCAGGTTTCCCTTCGGAGAGGCGGTGGCCTCGATGTAGCCGCCGGGGAACGCCTTCTCGACAGTGGGCACACCACCAGTCACCCGAATCCTGGCGACGACGGTCATGTTGGGCACGGCAGCGATCGGCAGCGGGGCCACGATCACGCCGCCGTCGGCGATCTGGTCCACCCAGGCCATGGGCAGCAGCGGCGGGGTGCACCAGGCCATGATCCGGTCGTACGGCGCCTCTTCGGGCCAGCCGGCGGTGCCATCGGCGACGTGGCAGCGGACACGGTCGAGGCCGCGCTCGTGGTGGATGAGGTTCGCCCACCTCACGAGGTAGGGGTCGATGTCGAGGCTGGTCACGGTGCCGGTGGGGCCGACGAGTTCGGCGAGCAGGGCGCTGGAGTAGCCGGAGCCGGTGCCGAATTCCGCGATGCGCATGCCCTCGTGGACATCGAGGGTGCCGAGTTCGCGGAGGATCACGGCGGGGTTGGAGCGATGCGGGGTCTCTCCCCGGCCGTGGTGGTGGGTGTAGTGGCGTTCGGGGACGCTCGTTGCGATCTCGACGACGGCCGTCACAGCTCACTCCTTTGAGGGGTAGAGGGCACTCGTATGCGACAACTGGCCCGGATGGGTGAGGGACACGGGTCAGATCGTCAGGGCGGCAGCCGTCAGTCCACGCACGGTCGATGCGCGGTAGCGTCGCCGAGAGAACCCTTCAGGGAAGGAACGATCACCGGATGCCGCACAGGACTGATGTCGCCGACAGGCGCGGCCTGATCCTCGACTTCGCCGGGGTGCTCACCGCCAGCCCGATCGATGTCCACCGCGCCTGGTGCGTGTCGGAAGGCCTGGCTCCGGGCGCGTGGCGCAGCACTCTCAACGACCACCCCGAGGGGCGACGTCTGTACACGGCTCTGGAGATCGGCGAGATCGGCCAGGCCGAGTGGAACGAGGGCACGGCGCCGTTGCTGGGTGCGCATGTGGATCCTGTGAACCTGATGGGGCGGGCCTGGGCCGGGGTGCCGGCGGCCCGTCGGATGGTCGCGCTCGCACGAGCCGCACGTGCCGCCGGTCACCGGCTTGCCCTGCTGTCCAACAGCTTCGGTCTCGACCCGTTCAACCCGTACGAGCACGTCGGCATCTGGGACTTGTTCGACGTGCACATCGTCTCCGAGCTGGTCGGCATGGCGAAGCCCGATCCGGCGATCTACGAACTCGCACTGGAGCGAATCGGGCTGCCCGCCGAGCGGTGCGTGTTCGTGGACGATCACGCGGCGAACCTCCCTCCCGCCGCCGATCTGGGCATCGCCACGGTCCATGTCACGGACGAGGACGAGTCCGTGACCGAGTTGGAGGCCCTTCTCGGTGTCACGGCGGCGCTCGCCGCCTGAACTCACCCGCGTTCTGATCAAAGGCTGTCGGCTCACCGCTCCAGTCAGTACTGTCCGTGTGGGGCCCATCACGCGGAGGTTCTGGAGCATGCAGTGGTCGGAGTACACCACCTCTGAGCGCTTGAAGGCGCTGCGCGGCGGCATGACACAGGAGCGATTGGCGGAGGCGGCCGGCGTGTCCGTCGGCGTGGTCCGCAAACTCGAACGCGGTGGAACGGCTTCGCTTCCGTCCCTGCTGTCGATCGCCGACGCGCTCGGGACGGACATCGCCGTGCTCCTTGGCCAGCAGGCTCCACGGCGGTCCATGGACCGAGACGAGCGGGCCGCGCTGCGACTGGTCTCCGCAGCCACCCATGACGCGGCCATCGGCATTCCCGCCGATGTCGAGCCAGGCACCGTCGAAGAGCTCCGCGCCGTCGTCCGTCGTGCGGACGCCGCGTACTGGGGAGGCCGGTACACCGAGCTGGGCGCTCTCCTTGGGCGGCTCCTTCCCGAGGTGCGGGCCAGGTTCGACGCGGCCGGCCTCGATGAGCGGGAAGCTGCCGCCGGCGTCTTGACCGACACCTTCCAGACGGCGGGCATGGCCGCCAATGTGTTGGGCTCGCGCGACCTGGCGTACGCGGCGCTGACGTACGGACGCCAGATTGCCGTGCAGAGTGGGGATGATCTCCGTGATGCGCACCTTGCCGCCACCACCGCGTGGGTCAATCTTCGCGACGGCCGGACAAAGCAAGGCTTTCTCCTTGCCGCAGCACAAGCCGACCGGATCGAGCCCAAGATGAGCGAGCGCGACCCGGACCGGCTGAGCGTGTACGGGCAGCTCGTCACGAACGCCGCCGTCGCCGCCTCCCGAGGCGGCACCAGTTTGGACAACGCTCGCGAATACCTCTCCCAGGCGCACGCCGTCGCAGCCCGGATCGGGGACGAACATGCCCGTGGCGCACATGCCCAGCCGTACGGACCGATGTATGCCGCCACGCAGGCCATGAGTATCGCCGTGGCCCTCGGCGACACGGCCGGCGCGCTGCGGCTCATGGGTACCGTCCGTCTGGACGACACGGTGCCCCTGGCCACACGAGCGCGCTACGGCCTGGACGTCGCCCTCACTCAGGTCGAATGCCGACGGTGGGATGCTGCCGCAGACACCCTCCAGGCTGTCTGCGAGATGGCCCCGGGATGGGTGCGCCACCAGATGCTTCCCGGCGTCATCATCAGTCGACTCGCTGGCGTGTCCATCAACCGATTGCGAGGACTGGCGAACTCCGCAGGCGTACCTCTCGGGGTGCGTTGACCTACGAGTCGAAGTACCACGGCCCGTAGTAGGTACGGGCGCGCCATCAGCGCGACTGCTACGGGGCGTGGCACACCTTAGGGCGCCCTTGCTTCCGATGCCACGGGACGTGGCGGTCCGACCGGATGCGGTGTCTCTCCACTGCGACGGGCCGTGCCTGGGCCCGAACTCCGCAGCCCAGCAGCCTTGTGGGCATGCCGAACAACCCGCCCGGCGGCCTCGGGCACGTACCCGTCGCCGTCTACTCCTGCGCCACCACCTCCACCACCCTCGGTGAGAGTGAGGAGCGTGGCCGCTACTACGCCGACGCCCGGCACTGGCACGTCGCCGGC
The DNA here is from genome assembly GCF_043198875.1 of Streptomyces sp. NPDC048718. NCBI lineage: Bacteria > Bacillati > Actinomycetota > Actinomycetes > Kitasatosporales > Streptomycetaceae > Streptomyces > Streptomyces sp. NPDC048718. The sequence goes on along the minus strand of NZ_JBICVG010000004.1, from coordinate 224,324 downwards.
GCCTGGTCCGACCCCGATCCGGCCCTGCCGTTCGCGGAGCGGCCGGGCTGGCAGGCCGTCACGGCCGCCCTGTCCGCCGGGATGATCCGGGGCGTCGTCGTCAGCGGCCCGACGCATGTCGCTGCCGACGCGGCCCAGTTCGCGGCACTCGGTGTCCTCCTCCGCGACCGGGGAGGGTTCCTCGCGGACGCGTCGAACGGCATCCCCGCCCGTCGAACCTCCGGACAGGCCCGTCGCCGTCGCGACATCGCGGACGCGGCCTCCGGCTGCTTCCCGCAGCCGGACACGCACGAGGAGGGCGGCTCGTGAGCGCCCAGCGTGCTTGGGTCGGCGACCTCGTGCGGGACGGTGACGGGCAGCGGGCGATCGTCACCGACGTCCGCGCCGGCGGCACCGTGTGGGTGCTGCGACCGCCGACCGGCGGTGGCCATCACTGGGAGACCGAGGACCCCGACAGCCTCGAAATCCTCGCCCGCTCCGAAGCCCGGGAGAGGCAGTGAGCGCCCGCACTCGCTGTCTCCCCTTCCGTCACGCCCGTGCATCACGCCCGAAAGGCGAAGTCCCCGTGTACGCGTTCGGCCTCTGCATCGACCAGCAGTACCTCGTCCCCGGCCTCGCCGCCCTCGCCGGCCTGGCCGACAGCCTCACCCCGGCGGCCCGCCGCGACGCTGCCGTACGGGTGCTCACCCTCGATCTGGCCCCGGCGCAGGCCCTCCTCCTCGCAGATCTCGCCAAGCGGACCGGCTTCGGCTCCTTCGATCTCCGCCGCTGTGCCCCTCTGCGCTCCTCGCGCATGGCGGATGCCTCGTACATCACTGTCACCACCTATCTGCGGTTCGAGTTCGCGCCGAGCTTCGTCCGCCGTCCCTATCTGATCTATGTGGACGCCGACGTGCTCGTACGCGGAGACGTGAGCGAGCCGCTCGGCTCTCTCGGGCCGTACGAGACGGGCGCCGTGCGGGACGAGTTCAACCCGGCCGTCGGCGAGTGCCCGGCGCTGCCCGGAGCCTCCGAGCGCTGGCCCCACCTGCGTGGACGCCCGTACTTCAACGCGGGTGTCCTCTGGACCCACGCCGACCACATGCCCCGCGTCCGCAGGGGCGTCGAGCAGGCCCTGATCCATGCCCGGCGCCACATCCTCCACAACGACCAGGACGCCCTGAACCTGTGGCTTCTGCGATCCGGCCGAGTGCGCCCGGTGGCCGGCGGCTTCAACCGGTTCGAGGTCGGCCGATTCCTGGAACGCGGGAACTGGGTACGCCGGGTCGTCACGAGGTCACCGAAGCCCGATCCGGCTGCCGCCCTCGTGCACTTCGTCGGTCCTGAGAAGCCGTGGCAGGCCGACTGCCCTGTCACGGAGGAGGTCGTCGAATACCGGCGGCATCTGGAAAGGGCCATGCGTCACGTCCGGAGTCTGGGCGCCGTCGGCGTGGAACCGGCGGGTGTGCGGTGACTGGAGCAGTCCCGGCCGTCGTCTCGCGTGCCGCCCTCGCCCTGACCGGGGTACCGGCCCGCACTGCCCGCCGGCTGTCCACCCAAACGCGCACCGTTGTGTACCGGGTGGGCCTGGCCGACGGACACAGTGTCGTGATCAAGCTGTACGCGGCAACGGCACGCCGCAACGCGATCACGGAGAGCGCCGTCATCCGGGCCGTGGCCGACCACGTCCCCGTACCAGCCCTCATCGGATACGGCCACATTCCGGGCCACGAGGCGACTGCCCTGGTCACCGCCGACCTCGGCCCGCTCACCCTCGGCAGCGCCATGCGCTCCGGCCGGATCTCCGACGAGCGAGCCCTGAAAGACCTGGCCGGCCTGCTCGGCCGCCTGCACCGGGCGCCCGTCCGGCCGTGGGCCCCGCGCTGGCCGCTCCACGAGCAGGTCACCTCACTGGGCCGCCGCTGCCCGCCCAGCAGCCTCGACCGCATCGCGCCCGCGCTGGCCGCCATCACCGACGCCGTCCACACGGCGTCCGTGTGGTGCCACGGCGACCTGCACGGCGACAACGTCGTGATCGCCGGCCCCCGAGCCATCCGCCACCTGATCGACTTCACCGACGCCGCAGCCGGACCCCGAGAGTCCGACGTCGCCCAGACCCTCGTCATGACCGACGCCCTTTCGCCCCTCCGGGCCCGCACGGTCACCGACGCCTACCCCCTTGCCCTCGATCACCACCTGCTGGGCGCCTGGGTCGTCTTCCACACCCTGCGCTCCTGGGCGCATTCCTCCCCTGGCGACGACCGCGCCTTGTGGGCCCGCCGCCTGGACGACCTCAGCCGGCGGACCCCGCACCTCTTCCGTACGCGCCGCCCGGAAAGGACGCACCGATGAGCACCCCCGCCCTGTCGGTAGTGATCCCGGCCTTCAACGAGGTCGCCTACCTGCCCCGCTACCTGCCCTCCGTCCTCGCCTCCCTCACCCGCTGGGAGGAGATCACCGGCCGTACGGGAGAGGTGATCGTCGTCGACAACGCCAGCACCGACGCCACCGCCGACATGGCCTCCTCCTTCGGTGTCCGCGTCGTCACCGAGACCGTTCGCAACATCGGCCGGGTCCGCAACACCGGAGCGAGCGCCGCCCGCAGTGGACGCCTCTTCTTCACCGACGCCGACGTGGCATTGCCCCTGGAGGCGGTCACCGCCGCCGCTGCCGCCATGGACGCCGGGGCCGTCGGCGGCGCCATCCCGCCGCTCTACACGCCCGAACGGCTCGGCGCCCGCCTGCTGTGCGCGTACTGGGACCACTACCGCACCCGGTGCGGCGGCGCCCAGGGCGTCAACCAGTTCTGCACCGCCGACGCCTTCCGCCACATCGGCGGGTACCGGGACGACCTGTTCATGAGCGAGGACGTGGAGTTCTTCGCCCGGCTCACCGCCCACGGCCAGGCCACCGAACGGCCCGTGACGATCCTCGACGAACTGCGCGTGCGCCCGTCGACCCGCCGCTATGACCAGTGGTCGAGCCTGCGGATGCTCTGGTGGCAGAACCCCGTCACCGCCCGCCTGCGCCTCCGGTCGCCCCGCATGTGGCGCCACTGGTACGAGACGACCGTGCGATGACGAAGGGAACCACCGTGGAACCGCACCTGACCCTGCCCGTGCCGGACGGAACCGGCATCTACACCTTCCCCGACGACCTTCACCGCGCCCACCACGCGCACACCCAGCAGCTGGCCGCCCGCCACCGGACCCACGACCACCGCGTCCTGGAGGTCACGGCACCCCACACTCGCGTCCCGTACTACCTCGAAGCCCGCACCCCCGCGAGCCACCACCCGGTCCTCGTCATCGAGCCCCATCACGACGACTTCGCCCTCTCCGCTTCGGGCGCCTTCCTCGCCCACCCCCGACCGCTGACCGTGGTCACCGTCTTCGCCCGCTCCCGGAGCGTGCACCCCGCGCTGGAGACCACGTACGCCGACGTCGACACCGTCTCCGAGCTGCGTGACCGTGAGGGCGCCGCCGCGCTCGCCCCCTTCGCCGCCCGCCGACACCTCCTCGGCCACAAGGACGCCGAGCCCCCGTACCGTCCCTACACCCCCGAAGCGCTCGACCGGACCACGGACGAGCTCCGCCGGATCGTCGTTGCTCATCCCGGGGCCGAACTCCTCGCGCCCGCCGCCGTCACCCGCCACCCCGACCACCTCCTCGTTCACGAGGCGGCGGTCCGCCTCGGCTGCCGCTGGTTCTGGGAGGACCTCGCGTTCTGGTCCACGTACGCGCTCGCCGGCTGTGACCAGCGCCTCTTCCGTACGCGTACGGGGGCGACGATGCGGCCCGAGCTCGTCGACATCACCGACGTCGTACTCGACAAGGTCACGGTCCTGCGGATGCACGGCTCGCAGATGTACCCGGCCCGGAAGACGTACCGTCCGATCCGGCACGCCTTCACCACGGCGGCCGACCTCGTCGACGGGCCTGGCCTCTACGCCGAACGCTTCTACCGGACGGAGGCGCCGACATGCTGATCATCGCCCTCGAAGGCCCCTCCTACGCAGGCAAGTCCACGGCGATACGCCACCTCCGTCACACCACCCCCGGCTCGCGGGCGTTCGTCTCCGACTGCTACGTCAAGCACATCGACCACCGCGACGACATCCCACTGGCCCGCACCGACTCGGCGGCTGCCCAACTCGCCGCCTTCGAGAGGTTCATGGAGATCGAGGCGACCCGCGTCGCCGAGGCCGCCGCGAGCGGCAGGCAACTGGTCATCCTCGACCGGTCCGTGGACACCCTCCTCGCCCACGCGTATGCCCTGGACGCTCTGTTCGGGTACGGCGTACACCACCAGCTCCGCGACCGGCTCAGGAGGCTCCCATTCCTGCGCCCTCACCACACCCTCTACCTCGACGTACCGGCCGAGACGCTCCACCTCCGCCGCAAGACCGCCGGCCACACCGCCGCCGAGTCCGAGTACTTCCTCCACGAGCCGGGCTTCCTCGGCCACGCCCGCGACTACTTCGTCCACACGCCCCGCCAGCCAGTGACGCGAGAGCTCACGGTCCTGGCCGCCGACGCGGGGCCGCACGATGTGGCCCAGGCTGTGGAAGCCCTCGTCACCTTCTGGGCGAGGTGAAGCAAGATGCCCACCGCCCTGTTCGCCTGGCGCCGCACCCCGCCCCCGTTCCTCATCGGCGGCGCCGAGGTCACCCAGCAACTCCTCGCCGAGGAACTCGCCGCCGCCGGCTGGCACGTCACCTACCTCGGCTCACACGAGGCGCCCTGGGACGGAACCTCGCAGCTCCCCGATATGCGCGCCCACCTCGACAGGCATCGCGTGCCGTACGACGAGGCGGACGGCACCCTGCGCTACCGGTGGAACGGGGTCGAGTGTGCGGCGTTGATGCAGAACAACGTGGGGCACGCGCTGGGCAGCCTCCTGGGAGAGCTCCGCCCCGATGTCGTGTTCACCTCGCAGGAAGGCTCGGCGCAGCTTGCCGCGCAGGCCAGGCCGACCGCGCTCGTCGCCGGCCTCCTGCACTCCATCTCCGCCACCGGCCTGGGCGTCCTCGCTGGCCGACCCCACCACGGCCTCGCCGTGTCGGATTTCGTCCGGGCACGCGCACCCCACACGCCTGGCACCCGCCTCGCCGTGGTGTACCCGCCGTTCGCGCTGCCCGGCGAGAGCTCGGGCGAGGCCCGTACCGCGTCCGTACTCATGATCAACCCCATCCCCGCCAAGGGATCCGAGCTACTGCACCAGCTCATCCGTCTCATACCGGAGCAGCACTTCACCCTGGTCGAAGGTTGGTGGGACACCGCTGCTGACTTCGCCGCTTACCCGAACGTGACGTACGTGCCCCGCGTGTATGACATGGGGCCTCTGTACCGCAGCCACCACCTGCTGCTGGTCCCCTCCGTGGTGGATGACGCTTTCCCTCGCGTGATCATCGAGGCCGCGCTCCACGGCGTCCCGACCATCGGGACCGACCGGGGTGGCATCCCCGAAGCCATCGGCGACGCCGGGATCGTCCTGCCGAGCGCAGCGGGCCCCGAGACGTGGGCGCGCGCGATCCGGGAGGCGGGCCGCGAGGCGCTTGGCATGAGGGCCCGGCGCCGGGCGGTCACGTTCACGCGGTCGTGCCTGCCCGAGCTCCGGGAGCTGGGGATCTAGGCAGACCCGGCGAACGCCTGCTCCACCACGTCGAGCCGCTCCGTCCACCAGTGAAGGAGCGCCTCGTCGGCGAGGAACAGCTCGTCGCAGGAGTGGTCGCCCCGGTCGTAGTGGAATTCGAGCTGCCAGAAGTCCGTCATCCGCTTCCACCACAGGCGGCGCACGGCATCGCCCAGATCGGCCGACTCCAACGGGATCACCGACCGGTACCCGGCCACGAACGCCGACACCCGCTCCAGGTCGAAGACGCCCTCCACCCCGAACTGCACCTGCGCCGTACGGACGACCTCCTCCGCGTACGGGCGGACGCCGAGCCGGTCCCAGTCCAGAACCGCGACCAGCTTGCCGTCCGCCCAGAGGAGGTTCCGGTACTGGAAGTCACCGTGCGTCCAGCCATGCGGTCCGGCAGGGGCGTTTCCCTCGGGGCGCAGGTGGGCGTGCTTGTCCAGGAGGATCTTCCGCTCTTCAAGGGCCATACCGGCAGCCCTGTCGAAAGCGTCACCCGCACCCCGGGCCGACACGGCTGCGGCAAGCCGGTCAGCCTTCTCGAGAGCTCGTCCGGCCTCGGTCACCTCAGCGGTGACCGAGGTCGGCACGGCGGGCATCCCGGCCTCACCGGAAGCACGGCCGAGTGCCGTATGGAGTCCCGCGAGGTGCGCACCGAGCTCGGACGTCTGCGCCTGCGACAGGTCGGTTCCGCGCACGTGTTCCCCGGCCGACCAGGGAACGAGGCAGTAGACGCCACCGCGGACCTCGGCGATCACATCGCCGTGGACGGTGGGGAGCGGGGCGCGTACGGGGACGCCGTACGAAGCCAGGACGGGAAGGACCGCGAGGTTGCGACGCAGTCGGTCGAGTGGCACGTCCGTGACCCGCTTGAGGGCGAACCTCCCGCCCCGGGTGTCCAGCTGCCAGTTCACATTCATGAGGCCATCGGCCAGGTGCTGCCGATCCAGCACTTCGTCGATGTCATATGCCCTGATCAGCTCGGCAAGATCGTCTGCGGGGATACGCGTCCTGTCCGCCACATTCGCGTCGGTCACGCTGGCGACGATACGGGAGTCGGCCATGTGGACGCACAAGGATCACTGATCCCACCTCATCGCATTCCGCGGTTTCCTGCGTGGTGAGGCGTGCGGGCTGAAGCGGACCGACACCCACCTCGACGCCGGTCTCCTCACCATCGCCAAGCAGCTGCTTCAGCAACACGGTCAGGTGCCGTGCCAGGCGTCACAGCCCCGGCCAAGGCCCGACGGACAGCCCCCTCGTCCTCCGGAGCGAGCATGGGCAGCCTCCACGCCCTTACCCGTTCGAGGTACGCGTTCTCCTCCGGCGTCCGGCCCTCGACTCCCATGCCGCCGCGGTCGGCCAGGCGCCATGTCCAGGACGGCGGGGCCTCCACATCGGAGAAGAGGTGTCACGGAAGCCCCGTGACACCCCTCCCTCACACCGCGCCGCGTCAGAAGCCCGCCGGCTCCGTGTACGTGCCCCACTCGTCGCGCAGGGCGTCGCAGATCTCGCCCAGGGTCGCCTCCGCGCGGACCGCGTCCAGCATCGGGGCGATCATGTTGGAGCCGTCGCGGGCCGCCGTCAGCATCGCTTCGAGGGCCGTACGGACAGCGGCGTCGTCGCGGTGGCCCTTGCGGTCGCCGAGGGCGCGGACCTGCTCCCACTCGACCTCGTGGCTGACCCGCAGGATCTCCAGGTCACCGGTGACGGAGCCGTGGTGGGCGTTGACGCCGACGACGCGCTTGTCGCCCTTCTCCAGGGACTGCTGGTAGCGGAAGGCGGACTCGGCGATCTCGCCGGTGAACCAGCCGTCCTCGATGCCGCGCAGGATGCCGGAGGTGATCGGGCCGATCGGGTGCTTGCCGTCCGGGTGGGCGCGCAGACCGCGCTCCCTGATCTGCTCGAAGATCTTCTCGGCGTCGGCCTCGATGCGGTCGGTGAGCTGCTCGACGTACCAGGAACCGCCCAGCGGGTCGGCCACGTTGGCGACGCCGGTCTCCTCCATCAGCACCTGCTGGGTGCGCAGCGCGATCTCGGCGGCCTGCTCGCTGGGCAGCGCGAGGGTCTCGTCGAGGGCGTTGGTGTGGAGCGAGTTGGTGCCGCCGAGGACGGCCGCGAGGGCCTCGACGGCCGTGCGGACGACGTTGTTGTACGGCTGCTGCGCGGTGAGCGAGACACCGGCGGTCTGGGTGTGGAAGCGGAGCCACTGCGCCTTGTCGGTCTGCGCGCCGTAGACCTCCTTCATCCAGCGAGCCCAAATGCGGCGGGCGGCGCGGAACTTGGCGATCTCCTCGAAGAAGTCGACGTGCGCGTCGAAGAAGAAGGAGAGGCCGGGGGCGAAGACGTCGACGTCGAGGCCGCGGGACAGGCCCAGCTCGACGTAGCCGAAGCCGTCGGCGAGGGTGTACGCCAGCTCCTGCGCGGCCGTCGCTCCGGCCTCGCGGATGTGGTAGCCGGAGACCGAGAGCGGCTTGTACGCGGGGATGTTCGCCGCGCAGTGCTCCATCAGGTCGCCGATCAGGCGCAGATGGGGCTCGGGCTCGAAGAGCCACTCCTTCTGCGCGATGTACTCCTTGAAGATGTCGGTCTGGAGCGTGCCGTTGAGGACGCCCGGGTCGACACCCTGGCGCTCGGCGGCGACCAGGTACATGCAGAAGACCGGGACGGCCGGGCCGGAGATCGTCATCGAGGTGGTGACGTCACCGAGCGGGATGTCCTTGAAGAGGACCTCCATGTCGGCGGCGGAGTCGATGGCGACACCGCAGTGGCCGACCTCGCCGAGCGCGCGCGGGTCGTCGGAGTCGCGGCCCATGAGGGTCGGCATGTCGAAGGCGACCGAGAGCCCGCCGCCGCCGGCGGCGAGGATCATCTTGTAGCGCTCGTTGGTCTGCTCGGCGTTGCCGAAGCCCGCGAACTGGCGGATGGTCCAGGTGCGGCCCCGGTAGCCGGTCGGGTACAGGCCCCGGGTGAAGGGGTACTCGCCCGGCCAGCCGATGCGCTCGAACCCCTCGTACGCGTCGCCGGGCCTCGGCCCGTAGACGGGGTCCACGTCGTCCCCGGAGAGCGTGGTGAAGTCGGCGTCGCGCTTGCGGGCCTTGTCGTAACGGGCCTGCCAGCGACGGCGGCCTTCCTCGATCGCGTCAGCGTCCATACCCACGAATTTACTAGGACGTCCTAGTAAAAGTCGATGGCCGACGGCACCTCGGAGCGGCGCGGACCCGTCCGCGGCGGTGGATCGCGTCCGGTCGCCCGGCGGATCCGCGCGAGATAGCTTCACTTGTGGTCGTCATGCGATCACCCACGGCTTCCCTCGCGGCTCGACAGGAGTACCCCCGTGGCCGTTCCCACCACCTTCGACCAGAACGCCGTCGACTACACCCTCCCGCACGCCTACAGCCTGGCCAGGGCCTCGGACCTGGCCTACAAGGACGACGCCACCATCGACGCGCAGGCCCACGACTGGGGCTTCGACACGGTGCGGCACCACCAGACGCGGTTCACCCCGCCGTTCCCGCTCCAGGACACCCAGGCGTACACCATGGCGGGCGACCGGATGATCGTCACCGCCTTCCGGGGCACCGAACCCGCGCAATTGCGCGACTGGCTCACCGACTCCACCACGCCGCCCTGGCCGGGGCCGGCCCGGACCGGGTTCGTGCACTACGGGTTCGCGGAGGCCCTGGAATCCGTCTATCCCGACATCGCCGAGACCATCGCCGACCTGCGCACCAACGGGCAGAGCGTGTGGTTCACCGGGCACAGCCTCGGCGGCGCCCTCGCCATGCTGGTGGCCGCCCGGCTGGATCTGGAGGACCCGCATCTGGCGGCCGACGGCGTCTACACCTTCGGTCAGCCCCGCACCTGCGACCGGCTGCTGGCCGCCGCCTACGACAAGGGGCTCCACGGCCGTACCCATCGCTTCGTCCACGGCAACGACATCGTCCCCCAACTGCCCCCCGAGCCCGCCTTCACCCATGTGCCGACCCTGCACCACATCGACTCCGCCGGGCACGTCAGCGAGAAGAACGGCCTGATCGGCGGGCTGGCCGACCGCGCCAAGGGGCTGGGCGCCGCAGCCTTCTCCCCGGACGGGGAGGGGATCCGGGACCACCTCATGCGCAGCTATCTCGCCGCGCTTGAGAAGGGGTGCGGGTGAGCTCTCCGCCGCCCGGACACGCCCCGGCGCGGTGACGGCGCCCCGACCCCGGGCATGACGAAGGCCCCGGCCGGTCGGACGGTGTCCTGACCGGCGGGGCCCTGGGGACGACCTGCCGACTACGCCTCGGCCGGAGCCGGCCGCGCGCCGCTCACCAGCGGGAGCGTCTCGCGGACGACCTTGCGCTCGACGAAGAAGGCGGCCGTGGGGATGGTGCCCGAGAGCAGCACCCACAGCAGCTTCCCGAACGGCCACTTGGCCTTGGAGCCCAGGTCGAAGGCGAAGATCAGATAGATGATGTAGAGGACACCATGGGCCTGGGAGACCGCGAAGGTCAGGTCCTCGCCGGTGTCGAAGCCGTACTTGGCGACCATGCACCCGCACAGGATGAGGAGCATGACCGCGGTCACGTACGCCATGACGCGGTAGCGGGTCAGCACGCTGGATTTCATGGCTTCGAGCGTAACGGCAGAGAGGGGCGATCTTCGCACGGGCCCCCTTTCGGCACGCCCGTGTCAAGACCCGTGTCAGGGCCGCGTCAGGGCTGCTTCAAGACCGTGTCAGGACTCCTCGAAGTCCCCGGCCGCGACCCGCAGCGGGCGCAGGGTCGCGAAGATCTCCGCGCATTCCTCGGAGTCGTACGCGCCGAGCCCGAAGTCCATGTCCATGAGGTCGCGGGTGGCGGCCTCGACGACCTCGCGGCCCTTGGCGGTGATGGAGGCCAGCGTGCCCCGGCCGTCGTTGGGGTTGGGGCGCTTGTCGACCAGACCGGCCTTGACCAGGCGGTCCACCGTGTTCGTCACGGAGGTGGGGTGGACCATCAGCCGTTCGCCGATCTTGGACATCGGCAGTTCGCCCGCCTTGGAGAAGGTGAGCAGCACCAGCGCCTCGTAGCGGGCGAAGGTCAGTCCGTACGGCTTGACCACGGCGTCCACCTCGGCGAGCAGGATCTGCTGGGCGCGCATGATCGAGGTGATCGCGGCCATCGCGGGGACCGGGCCCCAGCGCTTCTGCCAGAGTTCGTCGGCGCGGGCGATGGGGTCGAACGAGAGACTGAGCGGCTTCGGCACCCGTCGACCTTATCCACTGGCCACGGGACGCTCGGCCGTGTCTCGCCTTTCGGTCGCGGATACGGCCGACGCGCGCCCGTCCGAAGAGCGCCCGTCCGAAGAGCGTCCGTCCGAAGAGCGCGGGGCGCTCGCCCGTACCTCCAGGGCGAGCACGGCCAGGACGAGGGTGGCGAGCACCCCGGCGCCCGCGACCACCGCGTGGACGGGGACGAACTCGGCGACCAGGCCCGCGCCCGCCATGCCGAGGCCCTGGACGGTCATCATGCCCGCCGACATCAGCGTCATGGCCCGGCCCCGCCGTTCCTCCGGGACGGCGTCGACGAACCAGGCGTCGAGCCCGAGGGTGTACGCGCCGGCCGCGCCGGCCAGGAAGAGCGCGGCGGCCGCGAGGACGAGGCCGGGGCGCAGGGCGTAGAGGAGGAAGGGCGGGAAGGAGGCGAGGAGGAGCGGGAGCACCAGACGGGCGCGGGTGGTGGCGGAGAGCATGGAGCCCGCGAGGAGTTCGCCGAGGACGGTGCCGACGGGCATCGCGCACATCAGCAGGCCGAGGGCGGCGCTGGAGGCGCCGATCCGGTCGGCGTACGGGGCGGCCAGCGCCTCGGGGACGACGGCGAACATCGGCGGCACCCAGAACAGCAGCATCAGCACTCGGATCCGGCGGTCGCGCAGGACGCCCCAGGTGGCGCCGACACCCTCGCGCCGGCCGCCCGTGGCGGTGGCGGCGGCTGCTGCGCGGGCCGGGCGGCGGGCGGTGCCGCAGCGCAGCAGAGCCGCCGAGGCGAGGAAGGTGGCGGCGGTGACGGCCATGGCGCCGCGCGGGGTGACGGCGGTGAGCAGCAGTCCGCCGGCGCCGAAGCCCGCGAGCAGGGCGCTCTGCGAGAGGATCCGCAGCAGCGAGCGGCCGAGGACGAACAGTTCGCCCTCGCCGAGGATGTCGGCGAGGGTCGCGATCCGGGTGCCCTGGAAGACGGGGGCCACGGCGGCGACCGCGCAGCGCAGCGCGAGCAGCGCGGCGACCGGGGTGGTGGGCAGCACCATCAGGGCGACGCAGCCCGCGCAGACGAGGTCGCACACCACGAGCACCCGGCGGGGCGGGAAGCGGTCGGCGAATCCGGCGAGCAGGGTGCCGCCGAGCAGGTACGGCAGGAAGCCGAGGGCGAAGGTGAGCGAGGAGAGCAGGGACGAGCGGGTCAGGTCGTAGACGAGGACGGTGAGGGCGAGTTCGCTGACGACGACGCCGAGCAGCGAGAAGAGGTGCGCGGCGAAGACGAACCGGAACTCGCGCACGGCGAAGACCGCCCGGTAGCCGGGCGCCGGGGTGATGGGCATGTCCGCAGCGTGCGGGGCGCGGGGGTGGTGGGCCTAGACTTTCGGCCCTGGCCGAAAGTTGGCGGCGGGCGAAGGTCGGCGGGCGGAAGCCGGCGGGCGAGGGAGGGGCGGGGCATATGCCGTACCACCTGCGCTTCGGGGAGGGCGACCCGCTGCGCATCCGGTTCGCGATCTCCCCGCTGTGGGAGACGCACAGCGCGGTACGGGTGCTGGCCCGGCCGCGCCAGCAGGTCTACCACCTGCCCTGGCTGCGGCGGATCGCACACCGGGCGCGCGGGCTCGACCTGGCGCCGCTGCATCTGCTGATGCCGGCCCGAGGCCACAGCCCGGACTTCCTCTACCCGCCGCCGATCGGGCCCGCGGCCACGTTCGAGGAGGAGATCGCCGCCGTACGGGGCACGCCCGCGGCGCTCGCGGCGGACGACTTCGCGCGGGCGCTGGCCGAGACGCCGGGCGCGGCCGGGACACCGGAGGGGCGCCGGCTGCTCGCGGATCCGGCGGGGGCGGTGCTCCGGCTGGCGGATCTGCTCGAAGAGACCTGGGAGGCGCTGGTCGCGCCCGAGTGGCCGAGGCTGCGGGCGCTGCTCGAAGCCGATCTGGCGTACCACTCACGGCGGCTGGCCGAGGGCGGTCTGGAGCGGCTGCTGACGGAGCTGCACCCGTCGTTCGGCTGGACGGAGACGACGGCGACGCTGACCGTCGCCTCCGGCACCGAGCACGTCCGGGCGCTGGAGGGGCAGGGGCTCGTCCTGATGCCGTCCGTGTTCACCTGGCCGGATGTGATCAGCGGCTTCGACCCGCCGTGGCAGCCGACCGTCGTCTATCCGGTGCGGGGCGTCGGCGGGCTGTGGACCGAGGCCCGCGAGCGCACCCCACAGGCGCTCGCCCGGCTGCTCGGGCGGGCCCGCGCCGAGGTGCTGTGCGCGCTCGACGAGCCCGCCGGGACCTCGGCGCTCGCGCACCGGCTGGGGCTCGCGCCGTCGAGCGTGTCGGCGCATCTGTCGGTGCTGCGCGGGGCGGGACTGCTGACCTCGCGACGGTACGGGCATCAGGTGCTGTACGAGCGGACCCCGCTGGGCATCGCGCTCGCGGTGTCGCAGCCGGATACCGACTGACCGTTATGTCACGATAGGGCCCGATCTGCCGCAGGGTGCTGGCACCCGGCGCCCCGCTCCCGCGCCCGCGACGGCTCCCCGCCCTCCCCGTCGCTCTCCATCGTTCGCCGTCGTTCGCCGTCGCTCTCTGCCGTTCTCTGTCGTTCTCTGTCGTTACTCCTCGTCCCGACCCTGGGGGCCGGATGTCCCGCCACACCGCCGCCGCCCGGCTCTCCGCCGCGCGCCTGTCCGCCCGTCGCCCCACCCCTCGCCCCGCCGGCCATCTCGCGACGCTCGCCGCCGTCGCCGCCCTGCTGCTCACCGGCTGCGGCGACGGCGGGCCAAGCTCCCCCGAGCGGACGACCGCCTCGCGCGGCGAGGCTCCGCCCCCGGCCGCGAGCTCGCCCTTCTGGGTCGACCCGGAAAGCGACGCGGCCCGCCAGGTCCGGACGTACGAGACCCAGGGCCGCGCCGAGGACGCCCGGCTGATGCGGCGGATCGCGGACCGGCCGATGGCGGACTGGCCGTCCGACGGCGACCCGGCCCCGGACGTCACCCGGGTGGTACGGGGCGCCGCCGCCAAGGGCCGGACCGCGCTCTTCGTCGCGTACGACATCCCGCACCGCGACTGCGGCCGCTACTCGGCGGGCGGGGCGCACGACGCGCAGGCCTACCGGAACTGGGTGGACTCCTTCGCCGGCGCCATCGGTGACACGCCCGCGATCGTGATCCTGGAGCCGGACGCGGTGGCCCACCTGGTGGACGGCTGCACCCCGGCCGAGCACGAGGAGGAGCGGCTCGGTCTGCTGGCCGGCGCGGTCGAGCGGTTCAAGAAGCAGCCGCACACCCGGGTCTACATCGACGCGGGCAACCCGGCCTGGATCGACGCCCCGGCCAAGCTGGTGGAGCCGCTGCGCCGGGCCGGGGTCGAGCGGGCCGACGGCTTCGCGCTCAATGTGTCGAACTTCCAGACCGACGAAGCGGTACGGCGGTTCGGCACGTCGGTGTCCCGGCTGCTCGGCGGGGCGCACTTCACGATCGACACCAGCCGCAACGGCAACGGCCCGCTGCACGGCGACCGGGCGGAGGAGTGGTGCAACCCGCCGGGCCGGGCGCTCGGCACCCCGCCGACCGACCGGACCGGGGACGAGCTGGTCGACGCGTATCTGTGGATCAAGACGCCCGGCGACTCGGACGGCACCTGCCGGGGCGGCCCGCCCGCCGGAACCTGGTGGCCCGACTACGCGCTGGGGCTCGCACGCCGCGCCAGGGCCTGACCGGGGCGGGGCGCGGGGCGCGGGGCACGGGGCGCGTACCGGCCGTCGTACGTACCGGCCCCGGCCCGTACAACGAGACCACGAGACCCCCACACCACTCGGCCCGGTCCTGACCTCTCAGGACCGGGCCGAGCGGGGCCGTGCCACGAAACGACGGCGGGGGTGTCAGGACACCCGCACCCACTTCGCCTGCGACGAGATGCCGTCGGCGTCCGTCACGAACAGCATGTACCAGCCGGGCGGCACCAGCGTGCGGTCCTTCGGGATCGTCACCGAGACGGTCCCGGCACCCTTGTCCTTCGCCATCGCCAGCTCCACCGAACGCTGTTCGACGTCCGTCGTGTGGGTGACGGCGCTCGGCCGCATCAGCCGGGCCTGGACGATCCGGTCCAGGTCCTTGGCGGTGGCCTTGTAGCCGACCGTGCCGTTCTTGTCCGGCTGCTCGGGTCCCGCGCCGAGGACCGGCCGGTCGCCGCCCGCCCGGTGCAGGGACGGCGGGGTGAAGACCTCGATGCGCTGTTCGAAGACGCCGAGCTTGGTGTTGTCGGCGTCGCCGTAGAGCGGGTCGGAGCCGAAGGTGGCGACCCGGCCGTCGGGCAGCAGCAGCGCCTCGGAGTGGTAGTTCCGGCCGACGGTCGGCTCGGCGGCCTCGGCGAAGCTGTTGCTCTTCGGGTCGTAGAACTGCGCCTTCAGGATGTCGCTGGCGCCGCGCCCCCGGTAGTCGCGCGAGCCGCCGGTGGTGAAGACGGTGTCGTCGGGCAGGAGCACGCTGCCGAGATAGCGGGTGCCTTGGGGCAGGGCGGGTCCGTCGCTGAAGGACGGGTTGTCCTTGGACAGGTCGATGATCGACGTACGGGGGGTGGAGGCGGCCGACTCGCCGACCCCGCCGCCGCCGAGGACCATCAGCCGCTGCTTCTGCGCGGGCGGCAGCAGGACGGAGGCGGAGGTCTCCAGCTGGTCGGGGTGGGTGAGGCCGGGGAGCTTGGTGAAGGAGTTCTTCTTCAGATCCCACAGGCCCGGCTCGCGGCCTTTCTCGGCCGGCCCGTACCCGGCGTTGGAGCCGGTGTAGAGGAGCTTGCCGCCCTTGGTGAGGAAGAGCGCGGGGTAGGTCGGGAAGTAGCGGAAGGGGCCCTTGGACCACTTCTTGGTGGCGGGGTCGTAGATCTCGTTGTCGCCGGGGACGACGTCGCCGACGTCGTTGAGCCCGGAGACGGCGAGCACCTTGCCGTCGTCGAGGGTGACGAGTGTCGGGTACCAGCGGGCGTTCTTCATGGGCGCGACCGGTACGTACTTCTCGGCCTTCGGGTCGAACTCGTACGCCGCCTTGATGCCCTGGAAGTCCTGCTTCTCGGTGGTGATCTTCTGCGCGAGACCGTAGACGTTGTCGGCGTCGGTGCCCTTCAGCCCCTCGATCTCGTACTGCGCGGCCTCGGTGGTCAGCGCCTGCGGGCCCTCCTTGACGGCCTCGACGAAGACCCGCTGCTCGGCGGCGGTCACCTTGGTCTTCCACGGCTTCATCTGGCCGCTCTTGAAGTACGAGATCTCGAACTCGCGCTTCGCCTTCGGGACGGTGACGTCGAACTTCGAGACGTACTCGACCCCGGACGGGGAGCGGAAGACCGTGCCCTTCTTGAGGGTGACGGCCTTGTCGGGGCTCTCGTTCTTCACCCGCATCGCGCCGCCGGCCTTCTTCACCTCGCCGTCGAGGACCTCGTAGCGGGCGGTGCCACCCGCCACGAGGAGCCGGCCGTCGGGGAGCTGGGTGTGGCCGGAGCAGAAGAAGTCCTCGGGGGTGGGGATCTTCTTGAAGGTGTTCTTCGCCGGGTCCCACAGGACGGTCTCGAAGGTGCCGGCGTCGAACTTCTTCTGGTTGTTCCCGGAGCCCGCGACGAGCAGCACCTTGCCGGTGTGCAGGAGGGCGGCGTGGATCGCGTTGACCCGGTACTGGCCGGGTACGTCGACCAGGGCCCAGGAGCCGTACTTCTTCTGGTAGTCCGGCTGGGCGATCTTGTACGCGTGGTACTTGTCGGTCGCGAAGGACACGGCGGCCGGGGCGTTGAGGGCGGCGAGGACGAGCACGGCCCCGCTGCCGAGCAGCGTCTTCTTGAATTGCGCGGAGGGCCGGTAGGCCATGGTTCAGTTCCCTCCGGTCGTCGTGGGGGCCGCGGCGGGCGTCGGGGTGGGGCGGGCGCCGCCGCGGGCGGCGGTGGTGGTGCTGGTGGTCTCCTCGCCGTGCTCGGCCCGGCTCCGGGCGGAGGCGAGGGCGCGGACCCGTATCTGGAGGCGGCCCTCGGTGAGGATCTGGAGGCGGTAGCGGCGGCCGCGCATCCGGTCGGCGGTCCACACCCCGACCGGGGCGAGCGCGATGACGAGGGCGAGCACCGCCCAGGTGCGCATGGCCGCGTGGCTGTGGCCGAGGACGACGGAGGCGACCAGGGACGCGGCCAGGACCGCCGCCCAGAAGAGGTGGACGCGGAAGGTCGCGAGCCGGTCGGGGCTGGCCTCGCCGCCCTTGGGGGTGACGACGAAGCGGCCGCGGGTGCGCAGGAGCGCCGAGCCGAACGACATCAGGTAGATCGGCGCGCACAGCGCGGACATCACCATGCCGGCCAGGCCGCCGGAGCCCTCGGGCTCGTGGGGCGAGACGTTGTGGCGGCGGTTCCACAGATAGGCGCCGACCTGCAGGGCGACGGCGTCGCTGTAGATCATCAGCCAGACGGCGGAGGAGACCTGGGTGCCGGAGGCGCCGAGCCAGAGGAACAGCACGCAGGACAGGATGCCGAGCAGCCAGTTCACGGCCGTCATGGGGTAGTAGACGAGCATCAGCGTGTAGTTGAGGAGCCGCCCGGGCGGGGTACGGAAGGGGGCCTTCCAGTACTGCCGCAGGAGCGTCTCGTACGTGCCCCGGGACCAGCGCAGCTGCTGGGTGAAGAAGTCGGTCCAGGAGGCCGGCCCCTCCCCCACGGCGAGCACGTCGGGGGTGTAGACCGAGCGCCAGTGGTGGCCGGTGACCGGGTTGCGGCGGCGGTGCAGCTCGAAGCCGGTGGCCATGTCCTCGGTGACGGAGTCGACCAGGCCGCCTATCTGGAGCAGGGCCTTGACCCGGACGACGTTGTTGGTGCCGACGAACATGGGGGCCCGGTAGCGGTTCCCGGCGCGCTGGATGAGCGCGTGGAAGAGGAACTGCTGGGACTCGGCGGCCTTGGTGACGCCCGCCTTGTAGTTGCCGTACACCTGCGGTCCGACGACGAAGGCGACGTCGGGGTCGCGGAAGTAGCCGAGCATCCGCTCCAGGAAGTTGGGCAGCGGGACGTGGTCGGTGTCGACGGAGGCGAAGAAGTCGTAGGCGCGGCCGTGCATCGCGAGCCAGGCGTTGTAGTTGCCGTGCTTGGTGCGGGCCTTGTGGGTGCCCTTGGGGCGGTTCCACTCGGGGACGCCGGAGCGGGTGAAGTGCCGTACGCCCAGTTCTTCGCACAGGGCCCGGGCAGAGGGGTCGTCGCCCTCGTCGAGCAGCCAGATGTCGAGGGGGCCGTCGTGCCGCAGCTGGACGGCGCCTTCGAGGGTGGCGCGGACCATGCCGAGCGGTTCCTTGCCGGGCACGTAGGTGGTGACGAACGCGACCCTGGTGCCGGGCTCGGGGTGGACGGGTATCGGGTCGCGGGCGACGAGGGTGGCGTGCGCGATCGAGGTGACGTTCACCAGCATGAAGAAGCAGATGAGTCCGATCGCGACGAGCATCACGGTGTCGTACGGGATCCGCCAGGCCTCGTCGCCCTCGCGGACGGTCCAGTGGCTGGGCCAGACGAGGTAGAACAGCAGGAGCGCCGACAACAGGGGGGCGGACCCCATGAGCAGGACGGCGCGTATGCGGTGCGGCTCCTTCGACAGCAGGCTCCGGTACCGCACCTGGTACCCCCCGAAGGGGGATCCGGGCGCGGGCTCGGGTTCGGTGAGCGGGCCTGCGAGTCGGCTGTGGGTGTCGTAGTCGTAGTGTCCCGGCCGCACGGGTGCCTCCAGGGATTGTCGAACGTGCCGATATCCCCACAAAAGTGGAGATCTGTCGGCGTGTCGACTGGAGACTGTCCGTGCGAGTGGTCCGGGGGTTGCCTTCCGGGCCGGGGGTTCGCGAGCCGGGCGGGTCCGGATCCGGTCCGGGGCCACGTCAGGCCGGATCGGGCCGCGTCAGGTCGGATCCGGGGCCGGATCGGGCCGCGTCAGGCCGGGTCGGGCTGCGTCGGGCCGGATCCGGGGCCGACGCCAAGGCCGGGGTCCGCGAGTCCGGCGTGTACGGAGGGCGGCCGCCCCGGTGCCTGACGGGACACGAGGCCCTTCCGGCGCAGCGTGTACCGGACGGCTCCGCGGGCGACCGGGCTCAGCTCCTCCAGGGCCGCGAGCAGACCGGCCAGCTGTTCGAGCGCGTCGAGAGCGGCGTCCGCTCCCGCCGGGTCGACCGCCTCGTACAGCTCCATCCCGACGAAGGAGGCCGCGACCGTCCGGGCGAGCCCGGCCGGGTCGACCGCCCCGTCGAGCGGGCCGCCGGCCAGCAGCCGGCGCAGCACCGTCTCGATCTCCTCGATCCACAGGTCGAGGCCGGCGGCCGTGGCGGGGCCGAGCTTGGGGTGCGTCTGGGCCCCGGCGAGCAGCTGGCCGAGGACGGCGACATGACCGGCCTCCCGTTCCTGCTCGTGCAGCGCGCGGCCGAGGGCGAGCAGCTCGGACAGGCTGGCGACCTCGCCCATCTGCTCGCGGTACCGGGCGACCCGCTGTTCGGAGCCGAACCGGCAGGCGGCGGCGAGGAGTTCGTCCATCGAGCCGAAGTGATAGAAGACCAGCGCCTGGTTCACCCCGGCGGCGGCGGCCACCGCGCGGGCCGAGGTCTTCGCGATGCCCTGTTCGACGAGCACCTTCAGGGCGCCTTCGAGCAGCTTGCGGCGGGTCTCGTCGGTGGTCACGCGCGTGCCTCCTCGCGCAGCGGGCGCAGACCGGGCCGGACGCCGCAGTCGCGGACCCGGGCGTACGTGGCGGTGAAGGATCCCTCGTAGCCGAACAGCGGGCCGATATAGCGGTTGGCGACCCGGACACTGATCCGGAAGCGCCCGGCGCGTTCGTCGAAGGACTCGCGCACCTCGGCGTCGCCGCCGATGAATTCGGGCACCCGCACGTCCACCGGCCCTTCCCTGAACCGGTGTTCGCCGGAGCGGATGAGCAACGAACCGTCGGGC
Organism: Streptomyces sp. NPDC048718; assembly: GCF_043198875.1. NCBI lineage: Bacteria > Bacillati > Actinomycetota > Actinomycetes > Kitasatosporales > Streptomycetaceae > Streptomyces > Streptomyces sp. NPDC048718. The sequence goes on along the minus strand of NZ_JBICVG010000004.1, from coordinate 204,554 downwards.
TCGGCAAAGAGCAGGAGTTCGCTGGCGAGGTGCTGATGGGTGCCGAGGTAGTCCACGATCCGGCCGCCCGCAGGGCCGTTCACCATCGTCGCGTCGAACCGGCGGGGCCCGCCGGGCAGTCGGAAGGTACGCACGAAGGTGACGGTCTCCCGGCCGTACGAGTCGAGATAGGGCACATTCTCTATGGTGAAGGGCACCTGGCGGCCGGTGCGCGGCAGCAGGATGTTCCGGGTGCCGCCGAGCGCGAGGAACGGCCGCACCAGGTGCCGGGTCGGACCCCTGCCGTGCCAGATCCGGTCCATCGCCCCGCGCCCCACACACATCTCGCCGCTCGCGAGCCCGACGGAGAAGCGCCGCTGGAGTTCCGGGTGCAGCCGCGCGAAGGCGTCCTCGCCCATGGCGGTGCGGAAGATCGACGTCACGACTGCTCCAGGGTGGCGAGAAGGCGGGGCGCCCGGCCCGGCGAGCGGCCCGGCGGAACGCGCAGACAACGGCGGGCGGCGGGAGTCCTGGGCGACGGCGGCAGCAGGACGGCGGCCACGGCGGCGAGCATCAGGGCCTCGGGGTGGACGGCGGCACCGAGCGCCACGAGCCCGGCGCGGGCGGCGAGTTCGAGCTGCCAGTGGGTGCGGGAGCGCTCCGGGGTGATCCCGTGCTCGCACCACAGCCGCAGCCGGTCGAAGGACCAGGCGGTCGCCCAGCCCATCAGCGGCCGGAAAACCAGCCGGTCGGCGAGCCGGCCGAAGCGACCCCAGCGCGGCCGGTAGTCGTATCCGGTGAGGAACCGGATGCCCTCGGCCGGATCCGCGCCGGGGACGTAGCGCCAGTACCCGCTGCCCTCGGCGAGCAGGGACAGCGGGTGCGGCGAGGCGAACCGGAGTGCGGACACCCGGTCGCCGCCGGCCCGGCGGCGCTCCCCCGCGGAGACGCCGGTGCCGGCGACGACCAGGAAGGGCAGCACCCGTGTGGCGTAACGGAACCGCCGGGGCGCCCCCTCCGCGCCCCGCCCGTCCGGTCCACCCGGCGCTGCCGATTCGGCCGCTTCGATCGAAACGCTCGACTCGGTCGACGCGCTTGAATCGCCTGAACGCCTTGAATCGCGTGAATCAGTCGGCTCGCTCGACTCGGTCGACCCGGCCGGGTCGGCGGACTCGGCCGGCAGATACGAGATCTCGGTGAACCGCAGATCCCATCGCTGGTGCTCCGCCGGGTCCTGGGTCCGCTTCCAGAGCGTCTCCAGGTCCGTACGGACGCACGCCTCGACATAGAGCCCCAAGGCTCTGCCCCCTCCCCCGAGTTGAGCGACCGCTCAATCGGCGGCCATGGAGAAGCTAGCGCGTTTTGAGCAGTCGCTCAAGACCTTTCCGGAACATCTCTTCCGGGTGGGCGTGGCCCGGGTGGGGGTGGGTACGGCGGGGGGCGGGTACGACGAAGGGGCGCCGCACATGGCGGCGCCCCTTCGTGGGCGTGGGCGTGACCGGGCCGGGCGGGCCGATCCGGTGCTCCAGGACCCGGGGCCTCGCCAAGACGGGGTCCGACCTCGGCACAGCGGGCGAGAATGCCGACCGCCCCCTTGTCGCCCGAAGGCGACAAGGGGGCGGCTTCGCCGTGCCCTGCTGGCTACTGTTCTGGTGTCGAGTCAGAACAGGAGTCAGTATGCACTCTCTTCCGCACGACCACACCGGCGCGCGAATCAAGCGTCTGCGCCTCGAACGGCATCTCACCCAGAGGGCCTTGGCGGATCTCTCCCAGGTTCCTTACGGCACCCTCACCAAGGTCGAGCAAGGGGTAACCGCCGCATCCCCGTACGTCATCGGCTCCGTCGCCCGCGCCCTGCGCGTGGAGGTGGCCACCGTCACCGGCCAGCCGTACGCCGCCGAGCTTCGCGCCGACGAGCTGGACGTCCTGATCCGCCCCATCCGGGAAGCGCTCGACCTCTACGACCTCGGCTCGGATCCGCTACTCTCCCCGCGACCTCACCAGCTGATCGCCGACGACTCCGAAGCACTGCTGACCGCAGTGCGCGCGGGTGAGATCAAGAAGGCCGCCACGGTGGTACCCGGACTCGTCGAGGAAGCCACGACCGCCGCACACGCGGCCCCGAGCCGAGAGCGGTGGCTCCTCCTCGCCAGTCTGTACCGCACCTCGTACGATGTCGCGTCGAAGCTCGGCTACCCGGACCTCGCGACGATCGCCCTGGCGCGCATGGACTGGGCCGCCCAATGCGGATCGGACGCCATCGTCGGCGGCACGGTCCGGTACATGCGCGCCCTGACATACCTGCGCTCGGGCGACTACCGCACAGGGCAACGACTCATCGACCTCGGCCTGCGCACCCTGGAGCAGGCCGCCGCGGGGCGAGAGCGAAGCGTCGTGACCGGCCAGCTGCATCTCGGCGCCGCAGTGATGGCCGGCCGCTCGAAAGCTTCTGCCCGCGCGGAGGATCACCTGGTGGAAGCTGAGCGGATCGCTGCCGAGACGGGGGAAGCCGTCTCCGTGCACTGGCTTGCGTTCGGCCCGACGAATGCCGCGGTGCACCGGGTGTCCGTCTACGCCGAACTGGACGAGTACGGGGTGGCGGCCGAGACCGGCGCCCGGGTCCGTATCCCCGCCGGCTGGCCGGCGTCCCGCCGCTCGCACCATCATGCGGAGATGGCACGCGCCCAGTTGTGGACGGGACAGCTGGAGGAGAGTTTCCGGAGCCTGCTGGCCGCACGCAAGGCAGCGCCGCAGCAGGCCCGGTACCACCAGACCGTACGCGAGACGTACTCGGCACTGGAGGCTGCCCGCCGCCAACTTCCCGACAGTTTCCTCTCGTACGGGAGTTGGCTGAGCGCGTAACGCACAGCGAAGCCCTGGCCCCGACTATCCGAAACCTCGGATAGTCGGGGTCTTCTCGCGCCCCCACTCTTGGTGAACGCAGTCGCCGGACAGGGAGCAGAGCATGGGCGAGGAGACCCGGCACCACAGGGCCACCGCCGTGGTGACCAGGCAGAATCGACGAACGGCCGTAGCCGACTGGCTGCTGAGCGCCGCCCCCAAGCCGCGGGAAGCCGCAGACGAGTGGCGCGATTACGGCATCGCGGTCCTGGCGTGCGGCGGCACCCTCTCCGCCGTACGCGTGTCCGCCGATCTCGTCTTCGCTGCGGCCGGCGTCGAGGGCCCTGCCGCGAAGGCGGGCACGGAGAAAATCACCGCCGTAGACGTATTCCTGAGCGGCTGGTTCGACGGCGGCGCAGTCGTCATGGACATCAGCGCCAGGCTCTACTACTTCCTCGTACCCCCGCTCACGGGGCGCCGGTGGGACCCACAGGGGCACCCCGACGTCGAGATCCTCGGCCGCGACTCCTACCTGGGCGTGCCCGTCGTCGACCACACCGAACCCATGGGACGCGCCTACTGGGCTGTCGAGATGGACTCGCCCGGCGACCTGTGCTGGCCGGACGAGGTCGCGTCCCTGCTCCACAGAGGGCAGGCAGCCCTCGGTGGCCCGCAGCCGCATACCCCGAGTATCCAGGAGTCTGCCGGTGCCTCGTGATCGGCGCTGCCGCACCTGCCGTGCGACCGCCGTCCCCACCGTCATAGTCGCCGTCGTGGACGGCCAGGACATCTACGCCTGCGCCGCACACCGGGCCGCACACGCCGCCCCCGCCGGTGACTTGCTCGCCGCCCTCGCCCCGTACCAAGACATGGCCGCGCGCCGGTACCCGCCCAGGCCGGGGCTTCACATGCGGCCTTCCGGGCGCGCTCCCCCCGTCGCCCCGCGGCGCGCCCGTCGTCACCACACGGGCATCTTCACCGCCGCCCGTCAGACGTTCTTCACCGCCGACCGTCAGACGTTGACGACACCCTCGCGGCGCGCGCGGGAGGCGATGACCGCGGCCTCGGCCTCGCGCTTCAGCTTGCGCTCGGCGAAGAAACCGCCGGTGGGCAGCACCGACAGGACGAAGTAGCCGGCGGCCTGGCCGAAGCTCCACTTGGCGCGGTTCCAGGCGTCCAGCCAGAAGAGCACGTACAGGACGAAGAGCACGCCGTGGACCGCGCCCATCACGGGCACCGCGTTGAAGTCCGTGGTGCGCTTGAGCACCGAGCAGACCAGGAGCAGCAGGAACGAGACGGCCTCCGGGGCGGAGACGAGTCGGAGCCGGTGCAGGGCGGAGGCGGTCTTGATGTCCATGGCAGGAGTCACCTTCGGTCGATCTTGTGAACGGATGCACAAGGGCCTGTCCATTGTGCACGGCGGCACCTCTGTCCCCGGGCCGGGGGTGCCCAGTAACGTCCCTTTTCGTGGCTACGTTCCGACTCCAGGGCAGCCGAGTGCTCGCCGTGACCTTGACCGGGGACGCCGTGAAGGCGAAGAACGGCTCGATGGTCGCGTACGACGGCCGGATGTCCTTCAAGAAGATGACCGGCGGTGGTGACGGTCTGCGCGGCATGGTGACCCGCAGACTCACCGGAGAGCAGATGGAGGTGATGGAGGTCAGCGGCCAGGGAACCTGCTGGTTCGCCGACCGGGCCACCGAGATCAACCTGGTCCGGCTGAGCGGCGAGAAGCTGTTCGTCGAGGCGAGCAATCTGCTGTGCGCCGAGGCCGGGCTGCGCACCGGCACCACCTTCACCGGACTGCGCGGCAGCGCGTCCGGCAACGGTCTGTTCACCACCACGGTGGAGGGCACGGGCCAGGCGGCGCTGCTGTCCGACGGGGCGGCCGTGGTGCTGCGGGTGACCCCGCAGTACCCGCTGTGCGTCGACCCCGGCGCGTACATCGCGCACCAGGGCAACCTCCAGCAGCACTTCCAGTCCGGCGTGACCTTCCGCACGTTCATGGGCGAGGGCGGCGGCGAGGCGTTCCAGATCCGCTTCGAGGGCGACGGGCTCGTGTACGTGCAGCCGAGCGAGCGCCGGACGGTCGGGGGCGATCTCTGATGCCGTTCCGGGAGATCAACTCCAAGATGATCGAGGCCCGCCTGGTCCCGGGGCAGCGGCTCTTCAGCCAGCGCGGGGCGATGCTGGCGTACCGGGGTGACGTCACTTTCACGCCGAACATCACCGGCGGGCAGGGCGGGGTGATGTCGATGATCGGCCGCCGGGTGGCCGGCGAGGCGACCCCGCTGATGACGGTGGAGGGCGACGGCACCGTGATGTTCGGGCACGGCGGCCATCACATCCAGGTCGTCGAGCTGGCCGGGGACACCCTGTACGTGGAGGCGGACCGGCTGCTCGCCTTCGACGGCACCCTGGAGCAGGGCACGATGTTCCTCGGCTCGCAGGGCGGGGTGATGGGGCTGGTACGCGGCCAGGTGACCGGGCAGGGCCTGTTCACCACCACGCTGCGCGGGCACGGCTCGGTGGCCGTGATGGCGCACGGCGGGGTGATGGAGCTGCCGATCACGCCGGACCGCCCGGTGCACGTGGATCCGCAGGCGTACGTGGCGCATCACGGCGAGGTCCGCAACAAGCTGTCCACCGCGCTCGGCTGGCGCGAGATGGTGGGACGGGGCTCGGGCGAGGCGTTCCAGCTGGAGCTGAGCGGGAGCGGTGCGGTGTTCGTGCAGGCGTCGGAGGAGAAGCTGTGACCGGTCCCGTGATCCACGATCCGACGACGCTGCCGGTGGACGACAACGTCGACTCGTACACCTTCTGTGTGGAGCTGAAGGGCTCGCCGTGGTTCCTCCAGAAGGGCAAGATGATCGCCTATTACGGGCGGATCGAGTTCAACGGGATCGGCCACGGCCGGCTCGACCGGCTGGTGCGGACGTCCTTCCACTCGCCGCTGCACGCGAGCGACTGGGTGGTGGCCGAGGGCAGCGGGAAGATGCTGCTCGCGGACCGGGCGTTCGATGTGAACTCGTACGACCTGGACGAGGGCAATCTGACGATCCGGTCCGGCAATCTGCTCGCGTACCAGCCCACGCTCGCGCTCAAGCAGTCGATCGTGCCGGGGTTCGTGACGCTGATCGGGACGGGGAAGTTCGTGGCGGCGTCGAACGGACCGGTGGTGTTCATGGAGCCGCCGCTGCGGGTCGATCCGCAGGCCCTGGTGGGCTGGGCGGACTGTCCCTCCCCCTGCCACCACTACGACCACGGGTATCTGACCGGGGTGCTGGGCGGAGTGCGGGCCCTCACGGGGCTCGGGGGCACCTCGGGCGAGGAGCACCAGTTCGAGTTCGTCGGGGCGGGTACGGTGCTGCTCCAGTCCTCGGAGCAGATGCTGGCGGATCGGCCGATCGGGGATCCGGCGGCGGGGCCGGGAGTGCCCGGGTCCGCGCCGGGTGCCGGGACGGGTGCCGGGGCGCCGGGTTCCGGCCAGGGCGGTCACGGTTCGGGACCGCGCCTTCCCGGCCAGCTCGGGGATCTGCAGCGGCGCTTCGGGCTGTGAGCGGTACTCTGCGGAGCGTGACGCGTCGTTCCGCACTCGCGGATCTCCTCGGATCCCACGTAAACTCGTCCAGAATTCAACTTCTTAGGTAGAATCGATTCATGGAGACCGAGACGGCCACCCCCTGGCTCACCGACGCCGAGCAGTGCGCCTGGCGCACGTTCCTTGACGTCAACAGAATGCTGACGCACCAGTTGGAGAAGGATCTCCAGCCCTTCGGCCTGACGATGAACGACTACGAGATCCTGGTCAATCTCTCGGAGGCGGAGGAACGACGGCTGCGGATGAGCGACCTCGCCACCGCCACCCTCCAGTCCAAGAGCCGGCTCTCTCATCAGATCACCCGGATGGAGAACGCCGGACTGGTCCGCCGCGAGAACTGCGAGTCGGACCGGCGCGGGCTGTTCGCGGTGCTCACCGACGCCGGCATGGAGACCATGCGGAAAGTCGCGCCGCACCACGTCGAGGCGGTGCGCAAGCACTTCATCGGACAGCTCAGCCCCGAGGCGCTGACCGGCCTCCACGAGTCGCTGAAGCCGGTCGCGGAGCAGCTGCGCGGCCGTCGCGGCAAGCTGTAGTACGGAGCCGGCGCCGGTACGGGTCGGTACGCGGCCGGTACGGAGCCGGTACGGGTCGGGCCCGGCGCCCTTGAGGGGGTGCCGGGCCCGAGTCGTACGTGTGGACACCTCGGCTGGGCGTGCTTCGGTCAGGCGAGCAGCGCATCCGCGACGCGCGCGCCGCTCGCCCCGCACGCCCCGGTCACCGTCATCGCAGGTGTTTCAGCGAGCGGCCACCCCGGATCACCAGCGCGGCCACAAGGGCACAGGCGCCGCCGAGCCACAGGACGCCCTGGAGTTCGAGCGTGTCGACGACGACACCGCCGACCAGCGCGCCCAGGCCGATGGACAGGTTGAAGACCGCCGCCCACAGCGCGGAGGCCGCTTCCACGGCGTCCGGGGCGGCCTTGATCATCCAGGTCTGCAGGGCGACGGAGACCCCGCCGTAAGCGAGACCCCAGAGGATCAGCAGCAGGGCGCCGCCGACGCTCGTCCGCCCCAGGAGCAGGAAGAGCGGCATCGCGACCGCCAGGGCCACGGCGATGGTCAGCACGCTCCGGTACACCCGGCGCGAGAGCGCGGAGCCGGCGGCGAAGTTGCCGGCCATGCCCGCGATGCCGAAGCCGAACAGCAGCGGGCCCACAAAGCGCTGGTCGATGCCCGACAGCCGCTGTAGGGCCGGGCTGACGAAGGTGTAGGCGGAAAAATGGCCGAAAGCGAGCAGGGTCGTCGCCAGGATGCCGATCCGTACGCCCGGATCGCGGAGCTGCTCCACGAGCAGCCTCGGCCGGATGGCCTGGGAGGCGGCCAGCCCCGGCAGCACGACCAGCAGCGCGACCAGCGTCACGAGAGCGAGGACGCTCATCGAGGCGAAGGCGATACGCCAGCCGGTGAGTTCGCCGAGCAGGGTGCCGAGCGGGACGCCGAGCACGCTGGCGGCACCGACGCCGCCGAAGACGATCGCGGTGGCGCGCGGCACGTTCGCCGGGGCCACGAGCCGGACGGCCAGACCGCCGGCGATCGCCCAGAAGCCGCCGATCGCCACGCCGACGAGCACCCGGGAGGCCACGAGGACGGTGAAGTCCGAGGCCAGGGACGTGCCCACGTTGGCGACCGCCATCAGCGCCATCAGCCCTAACAGCAGGGCGCGCCGGTCCAGGGAGCCGACGAGCATCGGGACCAGGGGGGCCGAGAACGCGGCGACCAGGCCGGGCACCGTCACCATCAGGCCCGCCGTCCCCTCGGAGACCGACAGCGCGGACCCCACGGAGGTCAGCAGGCCGATCGGCAGCTGCTCGGCGGTCACCAGCAGGAAGGTTCCCAGGGCCACGGCGACGACCGCCGGCCAGTGATCCGCCCGCGCGGGCATCGCGCCCTCCGCCCGGGTCGGGGTCTGTTCCGCAGTCGCCACCGGGCCTCCTCAAGAGTACGGGAGCGATCACTCCCAAACTCGACGCTAGCAACGGGAGCGATCGCTCCACAACCTCGGTAGGGTGAAGACATGTCACGCCCTCGACTCTTCGACGAGCAGAACGCGGTCGACTCGGCGACCGAACTGTTCTGGCGACGCGGTTACCACGCGACATCGGTGCGGGATCTGGGGGACGAGCTGCGCCTCACCTCCAGCAGCCTGTACCGGACGTTCACCGACAAGCACACGCTCTTCCTGCGCGCGCTCGACCACTACCGGGCCACCGAGTCGGCCGAGGCCCGGCAGCGACTGGCCGCGGACGGCCGCCCGGTGCGCGAGGCGCTGCGGGAGTGGATGCTCTGGCTGATCACCTGCCCGGCCGACGGCGAGCCGGGCCGGGGCTGCTTCGTGGTGAACACGGCCACCGAACTCGGCACCACCGACGACCAGGTCCACCGGCACCTCGAAGCGGCCTTCGAGGCCACCCGGGAGGCGCTGCGGTCGCTACTGGCCGAGGGCCGCGACCGAGGCGAGATCGCGGCCGATCTCGACCTCGACGCCTCCGTGGAACTGCTGTTCACCACGGTGCTCGGCCTGCGGGTACGCGAACGCGCGGGCCACGACCGGGCCCGCCTGACCGCCGCGATCGACGCGGCGGTGCGGGCGCTGGGGACGGGGCCGGTTTCCTAGTGCCGCACAGGTCGAAATTCCCAGCCATTCCTGGCCGCCCTGCGCTACTTCGCTCCCGACGGCACCGGCCACGCCGGCCATAAGGAACAAGGAAACACGATCCGCCGCTCCATCATCCGGCGGAACAAGCGCACCGCCGACGAACATCTCCGCGAGGTCGTGAACAGGGCGAACGTCGCTTGATACGGCGGTAGTACGTCTCGGACGGGACGTAAACAGCCACCGCTACGGCACGTTCCACCCGAGCACGACAGGCTGCCCGTGCTCGTAGCCCAGCGTGTTGATCGTCCCCGGATGCGGGTGCCCGAACTGCCGCGCTCCCGACGACGCGTCGAGCCCGAGCCAGCGCGCGGCGAGGATGCGTGACAGATGGCCGTGCGCGACGACGGCCACGTCACCCTTGTCCAGCAGCGGCCGGACCCGGCCGAGGAAGGCGTCGACCCGCACGGTCACGTGCCCGAGGTCCTCGCCCGCGTCCACGCCGTCCCGCCACAGCTCCCAGCCGGGGTTGAGTTCCTGGATCTGCTCGGCGGTCAGCCCCTCGTAGCGGCCGTAGTTCCACTCGATCAGGTCGGGGTCGGGTTCCGCACCGCTCAGCCCCGCCAGTTCGGCGGTCCGCACGGCGCGAGTCAGCGGGCTGCTGTAGACGGCGACGAACTCCCGTCCGGCCAGTCGCGGCGCGAGCGCACGCGCCGCGTCCTCCCCCGCCTCGGTCAGCAGCAGGTCGGTGCGGCCGGCGTGCTGACCGGTCCGACTCCACGCCGTCTCGCCATGCCTGATCACCATCAACTCACCCATGGCCGAGGAACATAGCCCACACCGCACACAGAGCGAACGTTTCCTGCCGAGGCCCTTGGTGCCCCCGAGCGCGGCTGACCGCGACCTCTCCGATCCGGCATCCGGCGGGGCGCCCCGGGGGGGCGGATCAGGCCGCGCGGCCGGGGATCCAGCGGAGGATCCCCGGTTCGGAAACCCCGGAGGACAGCCCCTAGTTGCCCGTCAGGCTCGCGATCAGCTCGTCCGAGGCCGTGTACGGGTCCAGCTCGCCCGCCGTGATGCGCTCCGCGAGCGCGTCCAGCCGGCGGTCGCCGTGCAGATCGCCGATCCGCTCGCGCAGCGCCGTGACCGCGATCGTCTCCACCTCGCGGGCGGCCCGCGCCCGGCGCCGCTCGGCCAGCACCCCGCGCTCCTCCATCCACGCCCGGTGCTTCTCCAGCGCCTCGACGACCTCGTCGACGCCCTCGCCGCGCGCCGCGACCGTCTTCACGATCGGCGGCCGCCAGTCGCCCGGGGCGCGCGCCTCGCCGAGGCCCAGCATGTGGTTGAGCTCGCGCGCGGTGGCGTCGGCGCCGTCCCGGTCGGCCTTGTTGACCACGTACACGTCGCCGATCTCCAGGATGCCCGCCTTCGCGGCCTGGATGCCGTCGCCCATGCCGGGCGCGAGCAGCACCACGGAGGTGTCCGCCTGCGAGGCGATCTCCACCTCCGACTGGCCGACGCCCACCGTCTCCACGAGGATCACGTCGCAGCCGGCCGCGTCGAGGACCCGGATGGCCTGCGGGGCGGACCAGGCGAGGCCGCCCAGGTGGCCGCGGGTGGCCATGGAACGGATGTAGACGCCGGGGTCGGAGGCGTGCTCCGACATCCGGACCCGGTCGCCGAGCAGCGCGCCGCCGCTGAACGGCGAGGACGGGTCGACGGCGAGCACGCCGACCCGCTTGCCCGCCCGGCGGTAGGCGCTCACCAGCGCCGAGGTCGAGGTCGACTTGCCGACGCCGGGCGAGCCGGTGAGGCCCACGACGTAGGCGTTGCCGGTCAGCGGGGCGAGGGCCGCCATCACCTCGCGCAGCTGCGGGGACGCCCCCTCCACCAGCGAGATCAGCCGGGCCACGGCGCGCGGCCGGCCCTCCCGTGCCTGGGCGACCAGTGCGGGGACGTCCACCATCTCAGCGTGCTCCTTGCGTCGAACGTCGGGATCTTGCGTACCGCGCCCGCGCACCGGGCGCACGGCCACGGCGCACGGCCACGGCGTACGGGCACGGCTCCGGCGCGCGGGCCCCGTCCGTACACGGCGGGTGTACGGGTGGCCCGTACGCGCCGGGCGCGCCGGGCGTACGGGCCATGGTCGCGGACCGGGCCCGTGGATCCGGGCCCGGCCCGCGTACGTACCGGTGTGCCTGCCTTACCGGCCTGCCTACCGGGCTTGCCTGCCTTGCCTGCCTGCCTTGCCCGCCGGCCTTACTTGCCGGGGACGCGCACGATCAGGGCGTCGCCCTGGCCGCCGCCGCCGCACAGGGCCGCCGCGCCGAGGCCGCCGCCGCGCCGCTTGAGCTCCAGGGCCAGGTGCAGCACCAGGCGGGCGCCGGACATGCCGATCGGGTGGCCGAGCGCGATGGCGCCACCGTTCACGTTCACCTTTTCCGGGGTGATGCCGAGGTCCTTCATTGACTGGTACGTGACCGCGGCGAACGCCTCGTTGATCTCGACCAGGTCCAGGTCGGCGACCTCCTTGCCCTCCTTCTTCAGGGCGTGCAGGATCGCGTTCGACGGCTGCGACTGGAGCGAGTTGTCCGGGCCCGCCACATTGCCGTGGGCGCCGATCTCGGCGATCCAGGCGAGGCCCAGCTCCTCGGCCTTGGCCTTGCTCATCACGACGACGGCGGCGGCGCCGTCGGAGATCTGCGAGGCGGTGCCGGCGGTGATCGTGCCGTCCTTGGTGAAGGCCGGGCGGAGCTTGGCCAGCGTCTCGACGGTGGTCTCGGCGCGGATTCCCTCGTCCTTGGCGAAGACGACCGGGTCGCCCTTGCGCTGCGGGATCTCGACCGGGGTGATCTCGGCCTCGAAGACGCCGTTCTTCTGGGCGGCGGCGGCGCGCTGGTGCGACAGGGCGGCCAGCTCGTCCTGGGCCGCGCGCGGGATGCCGAGCCGGGTGTTGTGCTTCTCGGTGGACTCGCCCATGGCGATGCCCTCGAAGGAGTCGGTGAGACCGTCGTACGCCATGGCGTCGAGCATCTCGATCGCGCCGTACTTGTAGCCCTCACGGGACTTCGGCAGCAGGTGCGGGGCGTTGGTCATGGACTCCTGGCCGCCCGCGACCACGATGTCGAACTCGCCCGCGCGGATCAGCTGGTCGGCGAGCGCGATGGCGTCGAGACCGGACAGGCACACCTTGTTGATGGTGAGCGCCGGGACGTTCATCGGGATGCCGGCCTTGACGGCGGCCTGGCGGGCGGGGATCTGGCCGGCGCCCGCCTGGAGCACCTGGCCCATGATCACGTACTGCACCTGATCGCCGCCGATGCCGGCTCGGTCCAGGGCGGCCTTGATCGCGAAACCGCCCAGATCGGCGCCCGAGAAGGACTTGAGCGAGCCGAGGAGCCGGCCCATGGGCGTACGGGCGCCCGCGACGATCACAGAGGTGGTACCGGTCGTTCCAGTCATGAGCCGCAGCCCCTTGGGATGAGGAGTGAACGAGGGTTTACGTTCAATGTACTGAGCGGTGCCATGCCCGGTCACCGGCCTGCCGGTGTGACGGCGCGCACGTTGCGTAACCAAGGGTGCGGCGCTGCACTGGAGGCATGCTGACGCGAATCGACCACATCGGGATCGCCTGCTTCGACCTGGAGCGGACCGTCGAGTTCTACCGGGCGACCTACGGCTTCGAGGTCTTCCACACGGAGATCAACGAGGAGCAGGGCGTCCGGGAGGCCATGCTCAAGATCAACGAGACCTCGGACGGCGGGGCCTCGTACCTCCAGCTCCTGGAGCCCACCCGGGAGGACTCGGCCGTGGGCAAGTGGCTGGCGAAGAACGGCGAGGGCGTACACCACATCGCCTTCGGCACGGCGGACGTCGACGGCGACGCCGAGGCCATCCGGGGCAAGGGCGTCCGGGTCCTGTACGACGAGCCGCGCGTCGGCTCCATGGGATCGCGGATCACCTTCCTCCACCCCAAGGACTGCCACGGGGTCCTGACCGAACTGGTCACCTCCGCGAAGCCGTCCGCCCACGGCTCCGCCGGGCACGCGGCCGACCACGCCGCCGAGCACTCCGGCGACCCGTCCGCGGACCACGCCGCCGACCCGTCCGTCTAGTACTCCGCCGCCCCCTCCCCCGACCCGCCCGCCGGCCCCTGCGCTGACCACTCCTCAGCGGAGCACTGACCTGGCGGATTCCGGGCCCGGTAGAGTGGGCGGCTCCGGGCCGGGGCCGGTCGGAGCCGTGTGCGCGCGGCGCCTAGGACAGGATGTCGGGGTCGTCCGATCTGCCACGATTCCCCGGGGGTAAGCCCTCGGCCGTGAGGGCGTGCTCGTTGGAGTGTTGCGACCAGGGGACGGATGGACCGCGCCGTGCGGGGCTACGAACGCCAGGAGAGCCAGCGGGCCGAGGACGACCATCTCTCGCGGTTCGAGGCCGAGATGGAACGGCTGAAGAAAGAGCGAGAGAAGGCCGTCCAGCACGCCGAGGACCTCGGATACCAGGTCGAGGTCTTGCGTGCCAAGCTCCATGAGGCACGCCGTACCATCGCGTCCCGGCCTGCCTACGACAGTGCCGACGTCGGCTATCAGGCCGAGCAGATGCTGCGCAACGCGCAGGCGCAGGCGGAGCAGTTGCGCCAGGACGCCGAGCGCGAGCTGCGCGAGGCGCGCGCTCAGACGCAGCGCATCCTCCAGGAGCACGCCGAACAGCAGGCGCGGCTCCAGGCGGAGCTGCACACCGAGGCCGTCCAGCGCCGTCAGCAGCTCGACCAGGAGCTGAACGAGCGCCGCAAGACGGTCGAGTCGCATGTCAACGAGAACGTGGCATGGGCCGAGCAGTTGCGCGCCCGCACGGAGGCGCAGGCCCGGCGTCTGATGGAGGAGTCGCGCGCCGAGGCCGAGCAGTCGCTCTCCGCCGCGCGCGCCGAGGCCGCCCGGATCACCGAGGAGACCCGCCGCCGGGTCGGTTCCGACGCGGAGGCGGCCCGGGCCGAGGCCGAGGCGATCCTGCTGCGCGCCCGCAAGGACGCCGAGCGGATGCTCGCCACCGCCGCCGGGCAGGCCGAGGAGGCCGCCGGACACGCCGAGCGGCTGCGTACGGCCGCGACCGCCGAGACCGACCAGGCCCGCCGCGAGGCCGCCGAACTGTCCCGCGCGGCCGAACTGCGCGTTCAGGACGCCGAGGAGAAGCTCCGCGAGGCCCGGACGACCGCCGAGCGCACCCTGTCCGAGGCCAAGGAGGCCGCGGCCAAGGAGATCGCCGGCGCCGAGTCCGTCAACGAGGCGCGGACCCGTACCGCCAAGTCCGAGATCGCCCGGCTGGTCGCCGAGGCCACCAAGGACGCCGAGAGCCTCAAGGAGCAGGCCGAGGAGCAGCTGCGCGAGGCCACCGCCTTGGCCGAGCGGATGGCCGCCGAGGCGTCGGAGAAGGCCCGCACGGACGCCGCCGAGGAGTCCGCCGCCGCGCTCGCCAAGGCCGCCCGGCAGGCCGAGGAGATCCTTTCCAAGGCGTCCGAGGACGCCCAGGAGACCACCCGCAAAGCCGCCGAGGAGGCGGAGCGGCTGCGCCGTGACGCCGAGACCGAGGCGGACCGGCTGCGGCAGACCGCCGAGGAGCAGGCCGACGAGCTGCTCGGTTCGGCGAAGGACGACACCAAGGAGTACCGCGCCAAGACGGTCGAGCTGCAGGAGGAGGCGCGCCGGCTGCGCGGCGAGGCCGAGCAGCTGCGCGCCGAGGCGGTCACCGAGGGCGAGCGGATCCGCGGCGAGGCCCGCAAGGAGGCCGTCCAGCAGATCGAGGACGCGGCGAAGACCGCCGAGGAGCTGCTGTCCAAGGCCCGGAGCGACGCCGACGAGCTGCGCACGAGCGCGGGCGCGGAGAGCGAGCGGGTCCGCGGCGAGGCCATGGAGCGGGCGCAGACCCTGCGCGCCCAGGCCGAGGAGACGCTGGAGCGCACCCGCGCCGAGGCCGAGCGGCTGCGTGCCGAGGCCGAGGAGCAGGCCGAGTCGGTCAAGGAGGCGGCCGAGGCCGCCGCGACCGCGCTGCGCGAGGAGGCCGAGCGGGTCGCCGAGGCGCGGCGCGTCGAGGCGGCCGAGGAGCTGGCCCGGCTGCGGGCCGAGGCCGCGGACAAGCTGGAGTCGGCCGGTCAGGAGCTGGCCGGCGCGCGGACCGAGAGCGAGCGGATCCGCCGCGAGGCCGCCGAGGAGACCGAGCGGCTGCGCACGGAGGCCGCCGAGCGGGTCCGTACGCTGCGGGCGCAGGCCGAGGAGGAGGCCGAGCGGCTGCGCACGGAGGCCGCCGAGGACGCGTCCACCGACCGTGCCGAGGCCAAGGCCGCGGCGGCGGCGCTGCGCGAGGAGGCCGCGGCGGAGGCCGAGCGGCTGAAGTCGGAGGCGCAGGAGACCGCCGACCGGGTACGCGCCGAGGCCGGGGCCGCCGCCGAGCGGATCGCCGCCGAGGCCGCAGAGGCGCTGGCCGCGGCCCGCGAGGAGGCCGAGCGGCGCCGCCGGGAGGCCGAGGAGACGCTGGAGTCGGCGCGTTCCGAGGCGGGCCGGGAGCGTGAGCTGGCCCGTGAGCGGAGCGAGGAGCTGCTCGCCTCCGCCCGTAAGCGGGTCGAGGAGGCCGCGGCCGAGGCCGAGCGGCTGGTCGAGGAGGCGGAGGCCCGCGCGGCCGAGCTGGTGTCGACCGCCGAGCAGACCGCGCAGGAGGTACGGGACGCGGTCTCGGGTCTGCGCGAGGCCGCCGAGGAGGAGATCACCGGGCTGCGCAGCGCGGCCGAGCACGCGGCGGAGCGCACCCGTACCGAGGCGCAGGAGGAGGCGGACCGGGTCCGCACCGACGCGCACGAGGAGCGGGAGCGGGCGGCGGAGGACGCGGCCCGGATCCGCGAGCGCGCCAAGGAGGAGTCCGAGGCCGCGAAGGATCTGGCCGAGCGGACCGTCGCGCAGGCGATCGCCGACGCGGAGAAGCTGAAGTCGGACACCGCCGACCACGCGCAGCGGGTGCGTACCGAGGTGTCGGACGCGCTGGCGTCGGCGGAGCAGGACGCGGCCAGGACCCGGGCGGACGCCCGCGACGACGCGAACCGGATCCGTTCGGAGGCGGCGGAGCGAGCCGAGACCGTGGTCGGCGACGCCCGTGCGGAGGCCGAGCGGATCGGCGCCGAGGCCGAGCAGGTGCTCGACGACGCCCGCAAGGCCGCCGACCAGCGCCGTAGCGACGCCGCCGAGCAGGCCGACACCCTGATCGGGAAGGCCCGTGCGGAGGCCGAGCGGATCGGCATCGAGGCCGAGCAGGTGCTCGACGACGCCCGCAAGGCCGCCGACCAGCGCCGTAGCGACGCCGCCGAGCAGGCCGACCAGCTGATGGCCAAGGCCCAGGAGGAGGCCGGCCGGCTCACCGCCGAGGCCGAGCGGCTGGTGGTCGAGGCCGAGCAGGTCAAGGCCGACGGCGAGGCCGAGGCGGAGGCGCTGCGGGCCGCCGCCCGCGCGGACGGCGAGCAGGTGCTCGACGAGGCGCGCAAGGCGGCCGACAAGCGGCGTTCGGACGCGGCCGAGCAGGCGGACACGCTGATCCGCGAGGCCTCGGCGGAGGCCGAGCGGCTCACGAACGAGGCGGCCGAGCTCCTGGAGTCGACCGAGCAGGACGCGGCGCGGATCCGTGCGGAGTCCGAGCAGGTCAAGGTGGACGGCGAGGCGCACGCGCAGGCGCTGCGCAGTGCCGCGCTCGCGGACGCCGACCGGATCCTGGACGAGGCGCGGAAGAAGGCGGACCAGCGCCGCAGCGACGCGGCCGAGCAGGCCGACACTCTGATCGGCCAGGCCCGTTCGGAGGCCGAGCGGATCGGCGTCGAGGCCGAGCAGGTACTCGGCGACGCCCGCAAGGCCGCCGACCAGCGCCGTAGCGACGCCGCCGAGCAGGCGGACACGCTCGTCGCCGAGGCCCGCAAGGAGGCCGAGCGGATCGCCGTGGAGGCGGCCCGGGTCAAGGCCGAGGCCGAGGCCGCGGCGGAGGAGGCGCTCGCCTCGGCGCGCGCCGAGGCCGACCGTACGCTCGACGAGGCCCGTGAGGCCGGCGCGAAGAAGCGGTCGGACGCGGCCGAGCAGGCCGACCAGCTGATGGCCAAGGCCCAGGAGGAGGCGCTGCGCGCCACCACCGAGGCGGAGGAGCAGGCGGACACGATGGTCGGTGCGGCCCGCGAGGCGGCCGAGCGGATCGTGACCGAGGCGACCATCGAGGGCAACTCGCTGGTGGAGAAGGCCCGCACGGACGCCGACGAGCTGCTGGTCGGCACCCGCGCGGACGCGAACGCGATCCGGGAGCGCGCGGAGGAGCTGCGGGCCCGGGTCGAGAGCGAGGTCGAGGAACTGCACGACCGGGCGCGGCGCGAGACGGCCGAACAGATGAAGACGGCGGGCGAGCGCGTCGACAAGCTGGTGAAGGCCGCGCAGGAGCAGAGTGCCGAGGCCGCCCGGAAGGCCAAGGAGCTCGTCTCGGAGGCGACTTCGGAGGCGAGCAAGGTGCGGATCGCGGCCGTGAAGCGGGCCGAGGGACTGCTCAAGGAGGCCGAGCAGAAGAAGGCGTCGCTGGTGGCGGAGGCCGAGAAGATCCGGGCGGAAGCCCAGGCCGAGGCCGAGCGGACGGTGGCCGAGGGGCGGCAGGAGCTCGATGTCCTGACACGCCGTCGCAAGGACATCAATGCCGAGATCTCCCGTGTCCAGGACGTCCTGGAGGCGTTGGAATCTTTCGAAACCCCGTCCACCGAAGGGAAGGACGGGGCGAAGGCCGGAGCGTCCTCGGGCTCCTCCCGGTCGGGTGGCAAGAGCTCCCGGTGACAGCCACCCGAAAGACGGGGACAGCCACCCAAAAGACTGGACATTCTCCAGATCAAACGGGCATATGCTCGATGACACGCCGTTAAGACCCCTAGGATTCCCTCTAACACCTCACCCCACAACACACCGGTCTCTTTCGACAGGAACCCCATGAGCGACACATCCTCCCCCTTCGGCTTCGAGCTCGTGCGGCGCGGATACGACCGCGGTCAGGTGGACGACCGCATCACCAAGCTCGTCGCCGACCGTGACAGTGCTCTGGCCCGAATCACCTCGCTGGAGAAGCGGATCGAGGAGTTGCACCTCGAAACGCAGAACGCCCAGACCCAGGTCACCGACGCCGAGCCGTCGTACGCCGGTCTCGGTGCCCGCGTGGAGAAGATCCTGCGCCTCGCCGAGGAGGAGGCGAAGGACCTGCGCGAGGAGGCCCGCCGCGCCGCCGAGCAGCACCGTGAGCTGGCGGAGTCGGCGGCCCAGCAGGTCCGCAACGACGCAGAGGCGTTCTCGGCCGAGCGGAAGGCGAAGGCCGAGGACGACGGGGCCCGGATCGTCGAGAAGGCTCAGGGCGAGGCGACCTCGCTGCGCGCCGACGCGCAGAAGGACGCCCAGTCGAAGCGTGAGGAGGCGGACGCCCTCTTCGAGGAGACCCGCGCCAAGGCCGCCCAGGCCGCCGCGGACTTCGAGACCAACCTGGCCAAGCGCCGGGAGCAGTCCGAGCGCGACCTGGCGTCCCGTCAGGCGAAGGCGGAGAAGCGACTGGCCGAGATCGAGCACCGGGCGGAGCAGCTGCGCCTGGAGGCCGAGAAGCTGCGTACGGACGCGGAGCGCCGGGCCCGCCAGACGGTGGAGACCGCGCAGCGCCAGTCCGAGGACATCGTGGCCGACGCGAACGCCAAGGCGGACCGCATCCGCAGCGAATCGGAGCGCGAGCTGGCGGCGCTGACGAACCGCCGCGACTCGATCAACGCCCAGCTGACCAACGTCCGCGAGATGCTGGCCACGCTGACCGGTGCCGCGGTGGCCGCGGCCGGCTCCCCGCTGGACGAGGACCGCACGGCGGGCGTCCCGGCGCAGCAGTCGCGTTGATCCGCGGTCAGGGCTGAGGCTGAGGCCGACCGGGGCCGGGCCGGGGCTCTGCGGTCACGGCCGTCGGCCGGTGGGTCCCTGTCGGACCATGGGCTGATGGACCGGTGGATTGCCGGGCCGGTGAACCGGTGAGCTGATTGCCTGAGAATCCCTCCGTCACTCGGGTGGCGGGGGGATTTTCGTGCGCTTAGGTTGGTACGCATGATCGAGCTGGCGGGTCTCACCAAGCGCTACGGTTCGAAAACGGCGGTCGACCATCTGACCTTCTCGGTGCGGCCGGGGGTGGTCACGGGGTTCCTCGGGCCCAATGGGGCGGGCAAGTCCACGACGATGCGGATGATGCTGGACCTCGACAACCCGACGAGCGGGACGGTCCGGATCGACGGCAAGCACTACCGCGATCTGAAGGAGCCCCTGAAGTACATCGGGGCACTGCTCGACGCCAAGGCGATGCACGGGGGCCGTTCGGCGTACAACAACCTCCTCTGTCTGGCGCAGTCCAACCGGATCCCGGAACGGCGCGTCGGCGAGGTGCTCGATCTGGTGGGTCTGACAGCGGTGGCGCGCAAGAAGTCGAAGGGCTTCTCGCTCGGCATGGGCCAGCGGCTCGGGATCGCGTCGGCGCTGCTCGGCGACCCGGAGATCCTGATGTTCGACGAGCCCGTCAACGGTCTCGACCCCGAAGGCATCCACTGGATCCGCAATCTCATGAAGACGCTGGCGGCCGAGGGACGGACCATCTTCGTCTCCAGCCACCTCATGAGCGAGATGGCGCTGACGGCCGACCATCTGATCGTCATCGGCCAGGGCCGGCTGCTCGCCGACACCTCGATGGCCGACTTCATCCACGAGAACTCCCGGAGTTACGTACGGCTGCGCTCCCCGCAGCAGGAGCGGCTGCGGGACGTGCTGCACGGCGAGGGCCTGATCGCGGTGGAGGCGGGCGGCGGGGTCCTGGAGGTGGACGGCACGACGACGGAGCGGCTGGGCGAGCTGGCCGCGGCGCACGGGATCACGCTGCACGAGCTGAGCTCCCAGCGGGCCTCGCTGGAGGAGGCGTTCATGCAGATGACGGCGGGGGCGGTGGAGTACCACTCGCACGGGACGGACATCCACGGGACGGTCGGGTACGGGACGGTCGGGTACGGGCCGGACGGCCACGGCGGCGGCGACGCGGGCGGGCCGCCCGGGGGCGGGGGGCCTGGCACGGGACCCGGTGCGGGCGGACCCGGCGCCGGCCCCGGCACGGGGCCTGACGCGGGTCCCGGGCCACGGTGGGGCGAGAGCTACGAGAGGGGAGCCTGAGCGATGGCGGCGGCGACGGCGGTCCTGCGCTCGGAGTGGACCAAGATCCGGACGGTGTCGTCCACCGTGTGGACACTGGCGAGCGCCCTGGTGGTGACGGTCGCGATGGGCGCGGGGCTGAGCGCGCTGATGCGGGCGCAGTTCGACCACCTCGCCCCGATCCAGCAGGCCACCTTCGACCCGACCTACGTGAGCTTCTCCGGGATGGTCCTCGGGCAGCTCGCGATGGTGGTCTTCGGGGTGCTGGTGGTGGGCACCGAGTACTCGTCGGGCATGATCCGCACCTCGCTGGCGGCGGTCCCGCAGCGGGCCACGTTCCTCTTCTCGAAGATCGCGGTCGCCGGGGTGCTCGCCTTCGTGGTGGGGATCGCGACCGGATTCCTGTCGTTCTTCCTCGGCCAGGCGCTGCTCGGCGGCCACCGCACCACCCTCGGCGCGGACAACGTGCTGCGCGCGGTGATCGGCGCCGGCCTCTACATGGGGCTGATCGCGCTGTTCTCGATGGGGGTGGCGACGATGCTGCGCTCGTCGATGCTGTCGCTCGGCATCCTGGTGCCGTTCTTCTTCCTGATCTCCCAGATCCTGTCGGCCGTCCCGAAGGCGAAGGAGGTCGCCCGCTACTTCCCGGACCAGGCCGGCTCGCGGATCATGCAGGTCGTGCCCGAGGCGCTGGGCGGGGAGAAGGCGCCGTACGGGCCCTGGGGCGGCCTCGGGATCATGGTGCTGTGGGTGGTGGCCGCGCTGATCGGCGGGTACGTGGTGCTCAAGCGGCGCGACGCCTGACCCCGGCGAGGCGTGACCGCGGCGGGGGCGGGGGCGGGAGAGGGCCGCGGGGTGGGACTTCGGGCGGGCCGGAAGAGCCCGTCGCGCCCTGGGACGCCCGGCAGATGCCCGACAGATCACGATTCGGCTGAGGCGGAACCGTAAAGAGCTGGTTAAGCTCTTCGCTCGTACGGGGGATTTTGGCCTGTGGTCGTCGTGCCCCCACGACCCGACCTTGTCGATGGGGCTGGAGAATGATCGAGGCAGTCGGCCTGACCAAGCGCTATGGCGCGAAGACGGCCGTGGACAACCTTTCCTTCCAGGTGCGGCCCGGGCATGTGACCGGCTTCCTGGGCCCGAACGGCTCGGGCAAGTCGACGACCATGCGCATGATCCTCGGTCTCGACACGCCGACGGCCGGGCAGGTGACGATCGGCGGGCATCCGTTCCGGCAGCTGCCGAACGCGCCCCGCCAGGTCGGCGCGCTGCTCGACGCGAAGGCCGTGCACGGCGGGCGCAGCGCCCGTAACCACCTGCTCTCGCTCGCCCAGCTGGCCGGTATCCCGGCGCAGCGGGTGGACGAGGTGCTGGGCGTGGTCGGCCTCCAGGAGGTGGCCAAGCGACGCTCCAGCGGCTTCTCGCTCGGCATGGGCCAACGGCTCGGCATCGCGGCGGCGCTGCTCGGCGACCCGCAGGTGCTGCTGTTCGACGAGCCGGTCAACGGTCTCGACCCGGAGGGCATCCTCTGGGTCCGCAATCTGATGAAGAAGCTGGCCTCCGAGGGCCGTACGGTCTTCGTCTCCAGCCACCTCATGAGCGAGATGGCGCTGACGGCCGACCATCTGATCGTCATCGGCCGGGGCCGGCTGCTCGCCGACATGAGCGTCACGGACTTCATCTCGGCGAACTCCGCCGACTTCGCCCGGGTGCGCACCCCGCGGACCGAGCCGGCCCAGCGGGAGAAGCTGACGGCGGTCCTGACGGAGGCCGGCGGCCAGGTGATGCCGGAGCCGGACGGCGCGCTGCGGGTGACCGGTCTCGAACTGCCGAGGATCAGCGATCTCGCGCACGGCGCGGACGTCCGGCTGTGGGAGCTGTCGCCGCACCAGGCGTCCCTTGAGGAGGCGTACATGCGGATGACGCAGAGCGCCGTGGACTACCGTTCGACCGACGACCGGCTCGCCCACCTCCAGGCGCCGGTCCCGCCGCACATGCTGCCCGAGCAGCCGGGGCCGGTGATCCCCGAGGTGCCGCAGCAGGGCTGGTACGCCCCGCCGCCGCCGCCCGGGCAGAACCCGTACGCCGTGCCCACCGGGCCCGCCGCGCACGCCGTACCGCCGCAGGCCCCCGCGGCCGTACCGCACCCGCACCCCGCCCCGCAGCCGCCGCAGCCCCAGTCGCCGCAGAACGCCGAGGACGCCCGATGACGACCCCGCACCCGAGCCCGGTCCCGAGCCCCGCCCCGGGCCCCTTCCCCGGCCCCGGCATGCCGCCGGGAATGCCGCCGGGGATGGCTCAGGCCGTACCGCAGACCGCGCACGCGGCGCCGGGCCAGGGCCCGGGCCCGTACACGTATGTCTCCCCCATCCCCGTCCGCAAGGCGACCCTCGGCGACGCGCTCGCCTCCGAGTGGACGAAGATCCGCTCGGTGCGCTCCACGGTGTGGACGCTGGGGACCATGGTGCTGCTGATGCTCCTCATCGGCCTCGGCGTCGCCCTGATCGCCACGGCGACGACGACCGGGGATCAGCCGGCCGATTCGGCGCTCGCCCTGGGCTTCTTCGGGCTGCTGCCGGCCTCGATCTGTGTGATGACGCTCGGCGTGCTGACCATCAGCTCCGAGTACGGCACGGGCATGATCCGTACGACGCTGACCGCCTGCCCGAGCCGTTCCCGGGTGCTCACCGCGAAGGCGCTGGTCTTCTTCCTGCTGGTGTTCGCCCTGGTCACGGTGGTGGCCGCAGTGGTCGGCGGGTTCCAGGTGGCGATGGTGAGCAGTGCCTCGCCGAGCGCCGGGGAGTGGCTGCGGGCCACCGTCGGCGCCGGGCTCTACCTGGCTCTGCTCGGGCTGCTCGCCATGGGCGTGGGCGCGGTCGTGCGGCACTCGGCGGGCGCGATCACGGTGATGATCGGCGTGCTGCTGATGCCGCTGGTGGCGGCGCTGTTCATGTTCTCCGAGGCGATGCAGAGCGTGCAGAAGGCGCTGACCACGTACGCGATCCCGTCGCAGATGATCGGGCTCTACAGCGACACCGCGCCGTTCGGCGACAGCGGCCCGGCGGGCTGGGAACCGGTGCTGATCATGGCCGGGCTCACGGCCGTCGCGCTCGGCGCGGCCTACGCCCTGCTGAACAACCGGGACGTGTGAGCCCCGGGCCCTGGCCGTAGAGCCGAGGACTGGTACCGAGGGGCTAGTACCGAGGGCTAGTACCGAGGCGCGTTACGGGACCGCTGCACCCTGCTGGTGCGGCGGTCCTTCGCGTTCCAGCAGGCCTTGTGCCAGTGCCGGCGGTCGTCGACTCCCCCGTACTCCGGCCACGCCACCACGTGCGGCGCGGCGGCCGGGATCTCCTGGTCACAGCCGGGGCAGCGGTAGCGCTTGCCGGGCGAGCTCGCGCCGGCGACATGGCGGACGCACCACTCCTCGCCCTGCCAGGTCTCGGTGGTCTGCACACCGCCGTACCGGCCGCCGTCCGAATCACCCTGCGATACGGGCTTCGCACCGCCACGCGGGCGGTTGTGACGCGGGGACACTTCGACACCTCACCGAAGTCGGGAACACGGACGGTTCCCCCCAGCGTACGGGCCGCGACCGGGTGCCCCTGAACCCTTCCGGGCAAGGATCAGCCGAAAATCGCAAGAGTTTCGTGGTGGGCCGTGCCCTTGGCACGTGTCAGGCGTTGTTGCCAAGGAAGGGGGGAGTTCGCCGGGGGGCTCCGTAGGAGGAGACGCGCCGGCCACAAGGAGGCAGAAGCAATGCGCGTGGGTACGTTCGTCCTGGCCGCCCAGTTCCCGGGCCAGGGTCAGGCGGAACCGCTGTACCGGGCCGTCCGCACCGCCGAGGTCGCCGAGGAGGCGGGACTCGACGAGGTGTGGCTGGCCGAGCATCATTTCGTGCCGTACGGGGTCTGCCCGTCGGCCGTCACCCTGGCCGCCCTGCTGCTCGGCCGGACCCGCAGGATCCGGGTCGGCACGGCCGTCAGCGTACTCCCGACCGTCCATCCGGTGGCACTCGGCGAACAGGCTGCGCTGCTGCATGTGACCTCGGGCGGGCGGTTCACGCTCGGCGTGGGCCGCGGCGGTCCGTGGATCGACCTGGAGGTCTTCGGCGCGGGACTGCCCGCGTTCGACACGGGCTTCCCGGACTCGCTCGACCTGCTCCTGCGCTGGCTCACCGAGCCCCGGGTGGGGGCCGCCGGGGAGC
The DNA here is from genome assembly GCF_043198875.1 of Streptomyces sp. NPDC048718. Taxonomy (NCBI): domain Bacteria; kingdom Bacillati; phylum Actinomycetota; class Actinomycetes; order Kitasatosporales; family Streptomycetaceae; genus Streptomyces; species Streptomyces sp. NPDC048718. Next base: position 180,127 of record NZ_JBICVG010000004.1, on the reverse strand, counting down.
GCTACGCGTTCCGCGAGGTGGCGGTGGTGCCGGCGCCCGGCGAGCTGATCGGCGGGGCGGCGGCGCCCGAGGTCCTGGTCGCCTGCACCTCGCCGAAGAGCGTCCGGCTCGCCGCCGAACGCGGGCTGCCGATGCTGCTCGGCATGCACTGCGGCGACGAGGACAAGGCCGGAATGGTGGAGAGCTGGGCCCGCTGCGCGCGGGAGGCCGGGCGCGATCCGGACGAGATCGCCCGGATCGGGGCGGCTCATGTGTCGGCCGGGGTGGTCCAGCTCGCCGATCACGGCCCGGAGGCGGCGCGAACGCTGCTGAAGACGATGCCGGGCTGGCTGAAACAAGGCCTTGGAGCCCATGTCACGGTGGACGGCAGGCACCGGGTGATGCGCGATCCGGTGGCATATACGGAACTGTTGTGCGGCCTGCACGCGGTGGGGACCCCCCGGCTCGCGGCGGACCGGCTCGCGGCGACCGCGGAGCGTACGGGCATCACGCGCTTCGCGCTGCTGGCGGAGGGCTCGGGCGATCTCGCGGCGACCGAGGAGAACGTGCGGAGGCTGGGCGCGGAGGTGCTTCCGCAGCTCGTGTGAGGGGCCCGAGGAGGCGGGGGCGAGGGCCGGGGCCCGGGGGGCGGAGGCCCAAGGGGGTTGGGGGTCCGAGGCCGGGGGCCGGGGAACCGGAGGTCAGGGGGATCTCAGGGTCGGGCCGGCTGGTGACCGTACTCCGGAGAACCATGGGCAGGGCGGAAAACCCATGGGCCCGGACCCCTAGGGGTCCGGGTCCTCGGCAGGCGCCCCGGGCGCGGCCCGATGCGAAAAACCGTGCCGCCGCTCCCGTACCCGCGGTGCTTCCCGGGTCGGTACGGAACGGCGGCGCCGGATGCGTCGGTCAGCAGTCGCGCAGTTCCGGCGACTGGTTGAGCAGCTGCCCCCGTACCGAGGTGAAGCGGGCGTGCCGCTCGTCCGAGGTGGCGTCGAGCGGGAAAACCGCCACCCGGTGGCAGTTCTGGAAGGCGAGGCGCACGCCGAAGTGCCGCTGGAGGGCACCACGGATGGCATCGCTCGCGAGCGCGCGCAGCAGCTGCCCGCGCGCCTGCTCGTCCGGCGGCGGGGTCTGGTTGTCGGCGAACTCTCCGCCTTCGACCTCCAGCTGTGCCACCAGAGAGCTGATCATCTCCCACGCGTAGGGCAGGGAGGTCCGGACGCAGTCGACGAAGTCGGCTTCGTCGACCTCGCCTCGCTCGGCCTGTGCCAACAGCGCCGGTGAGACGTCGAGCGACATGGGTTCTCCTCTCGCGACCCCGGGGGTGGGGTCGTACGGGCAGGGCCAGGGGGCCGCGGCGCGCACACAGCGTGCGCGGACGACGACCTCCCGTCCTCCACGGTAAGGGCCGGGTCCGGCCCGCACCAGGAGAATGGGCACACAACAAGCCACGCCTACAAGGGTGTTGGGAGTGCGCCCGGCGTACGCCGGGCGGTCGGCCGGGCCGGTCCGGTGCCCGAATCGCGCCGAGCGGCTTCCGTCTTGTAGCGTTGCGCACCATGCGTCTTGTCATTGCCCGCTGCTCCGTGGACTACGCGGGCCGGCTCACGGCCCACCTGCCCTCCGCTCCCCGTCTGATCCTGGTCAAGGCAGACGGCAGTGTCTCCATTCACGCGGACGACCGGGCGTACAAACCGCTCAACTGGATGTCGCCGCCGTGCACCCTCAAGGAGTCCGCGGGCACCGACGCCTCCGGCGCCGCCGGGAACGGCGACGCGGGTGAGGCCGGCGAGAACGCCGCCGCGGCGGTCTGGACCGTCATCAACAAGGCGGGCGAGAAACTGATCATCACGATGGAGGAGATCCTCCACGACTCCTCGCACGAGCTGGGCGTGGACCCGGGTCTGATCAAGGACGGCGTGGAAGCGCACCTCCAGGAGCTGCTCGCGGACCGGATCGAGACCCTGGGCAAAGGCTGGACGCTGGTCCGCCGCGAGTACCCGACGGCCATCGGCCCGGTGGACATCCTGTGCCGGGACTCCGACGGCGCGACCGTCGCGGTGGAGATCAAGCGGCGCGGCGAGATCGACGGCGTGGAGCAGCTGACCCGCTACCTGGACCTCCTCAACCGCGACCCGCACCTCGCTCCGGTGAAGGGCATCTTCGCGGCGCAGGAGATCAAGCCGCAGGCGCGCGTGCTGGCGAACGACCGGGGCATCGACTGCGTGGTGCTCGACTACGACGCGCTGCGCGGCATCGAGGACGACAAGCTGCGCCTGTTCTGACGGCGGCGCGCGGGCTCGTCTCGCGCGTACGGACCGACCGGACCGACCGGGACGACCGGGACGACCGGGACGACCAGCTGCCAGGGGCCCTGGTGCGAGGAATCGCACCAGGGCCCCTGTGACGTGTCGGGGGCGGGACGGTCCCCTACGGGCAGGGCCGTACGGGTCTCGGGCCGTAGGGGGAGGGAGCGGGGGCGCGCTCCCCCTACGGCGAGGCCTCAGGGTGGGCATCCGGGCCCCGGACAGTCGGCGCCGGACCCCCGCACCGGCACCCGAGCCCGAGCGGGGGAAGCGGCCCGCTGCCCGGAGGGCGGCGGGCCGGATCGCTCATCGCGCGTGGGTGCCCTGGGACCAGACGTGCTGGATCGTCCGGTAGTCGATCACGCGTATGTCCTCCTGCCGGAGAACCTCGCGGGCCTGCGGCGATGTCAGGAATTCGTAGTCCGTACGGCGCACGAGCCAGCCGCCGTCGACCGCTCGCGACGCGCCGTCGCCCAGGCCGGGATGCACCGCCCATTCGTTGAGTCCGGCGGGCAGGTCGCGCAGCAACCGCGCGTACCGGGCCGCCTTTCCCTCGATGTCGAGGGAAAAGCTGTCCAGGAAGTCGTTGTCGACCACCGGCAGTCCGCGTTGCCACGTCGACCGGCGCGCGGGTTCGAGCCAGACCCGGACCGCGAGGCCGTACTCGGCGGCCAGCCCGACCGTCAGGTCGAAGATGTCGTCGCGGCCGCCGTCGGCCAGGCAGTGGAAGTCCAGGTGGGTCGGCGTGAGCCCGGCCTCGGCGACGACATCGATCTGGGCGCGGAATTCGCGTTCTACCTCGTCGGGCCGAGCCCGCCCGAGCAGGGCCGCCCGTCCGACGGGTGTCGGCGGGAACAGCGCGCCCTCGGGGTCGAGCAGTGAGGGAACCCTTTCCCGGGCGGTCAGCGGTCCCCAGGGCAGGCCGGGGAAGTCGGACACCAGTGTGAGGTGGATCCCGAACGGGATCCACGGCCGTCGTACGAGCGCGTTCATGGCCTGCCTCGCCGCCGGAGGCAGGACCATCAGGCTGCACGAGCCGGCGATTCCCTCTTCGATCGACTGGATGACCGCGGCGTTGATCGCGGGGTACATCCCGAAGTCGTCGCAGTTGACGATCAGCAGTCGGGCATCGGGTGGATGTCCCAGGAGCTCACTCGACCGCACTGCCGGCGTGGCGGCCGTCGGACCGGTCTCTTCGTCCATGCCCGCAGTCTGAGTCCCGGCCTGTGTCCGCGCACAGGGGTACGCACGACGCGGCACGCGGCACGCGGCACGCGGGAAGGCTTCCGGGCCACCGGGCCGGCCCACAGGGCGTGTGGGCGCTCCCTCGACCCTGCGCGAGAAGGCGCGAACACAGGACACGGCCCCCCCTCCCCGGGCGAAGCCTCGGGGAGGGGGGGCCGTGCCGCCGGTCCGGATCAGGCCGTCGGGTCCGCCGCCGGCGGGGTGTCCTCGCCGCGCGAGGCGGAGGCGGAACCGCTGGGGCCCTCGGAGGTGGCCGGAGGCGTGTCCGGCTCCGTGGTGACCGGCGGGGTGGTCGGATCCGTCGGGGGGTCGGTGTGCGGCGGCGCGGTGGGCGTCGGGGTCCCCGTCGGGCTCTTGGTGGGGAGCGGGTCGTCCGTGGTCTCCGTCGGGGCCGGCTCGACGGTCTCGGTCGCCGACGGGGTGGCGGACGGCTCGGTCGTAGCCGTCGAGGCGGTGGCGGTCGGGGCCGTCGTGGCGGTGGGGTCCGAGGGTACGGCCCCGCCGGCCGGGTTGTCGGTGGCCGCGTCCTGGGTGGGCTCGTCGGCCTCGCCGCCGGTGGCGTCCCGCGTGCTGTCCTGGCTCGGGGTGCTGTCAGAGGTGACCTGGTCGCCGGTGGCGGGGCCGCCGCCGTTGCCGGAGGTGGCGCCGAGGGTGACCACGGTGCCGAGGACGGCGGCGAGCAGGACGCCCGCGCCGATGGCGACCACGTTGCGGCGGGCACCGGAGAGGAGGCCCCCGCGCAGACCGTGCCGGCCGTTGCCCCGGCTGAGGACGCCCTTGCGGCCCGGGGCGGACGGCTGGCCCGCTCCCTGCCCGGCGGGCTGTCCCGGGGCCTGGAGGCGGCCCGTCACGGCGGTGGCCGCTGTGGACGCGGCGGGCGCGGTGGGCGCGGTGTCGGCCGGGAAGGCCGCGAACGCGTCGAGCGACGCCTTCGAGGCCACCGGGGGCATCGGCTTCGCCGGGGTCGGCGGCGCCAGGTCGGGGAAGGCGGACTTGGCCGGGATCGCCGCGGTCGGGCCCGTGACCGGCCCGGCGGATCCGGCAGTCCTGGCGGTCCCGGCAGCCCCCGCGGCTCCGGAAGCCCCGGCCCCGTTCTTCGGAAGCATGGCGGTCTCGGCCGCGGGGCTCACGGTCCCCGGCGTCGGCAGCGCTTCGGTCACCGCCGTCGGCGGTCCGACCGGTCCCCCCGGTCCCGACGGTCCCGCGAGTCCGGCCGGTCCGGTCCGCGGCAGGGCGGCGGTCGCCGCCGTCGCGGATCCGGCGGCGGTCGCCGGGAGAGCGGCGGTCGCGGCCGTGGCGCTCACCGGCCCGGTCTTCGGCAGCGCGGCGGTCGCCGCGGAGGCGCTCACCGCTCCACGCTTCGGGAGCGGTGCGGTGGCCGCCGTGGCGGGTCCGCCCGACCCTCCCTGGCCGGTCTTCGGCAGCATGGCGGTCTCGGCCGTGGCGCTCGCCGGGGCGGGCGTGGCGTCCGCCGTCAGGGCGGACTCGCCGGTGAGGTCGGCGACGAGCGCGAGGGCACGGCGCCCGGCGACGGTGCCGCTCTTGTCGGCGACGGCGCCGCGCATCCCGATGGACGCCTCCAGTTCGGCGCGGGCCCGCTGGAGACTGCCCCGGCACAGCGCGAGGACGCCCAACTCGTGGTGGAAGTACGCCTCTTCGGCGACCTCTCCGGATCGCCGGGCGGCCTCGAGACCGGCCCGCAGAGCGCGTTCCCAGGCGGACCAGTGCAGTCCGGCGGCGAAGGCGGGGCCGGCCGCGCGGACCAGCGGCATGGCGGCGGCGCGCTGTTCGGGGTCGTCGGCCGCCGCGAGCGCGGTGAGGGCGGCGAGCTGCGCGTCGGCCTCGGCGCAGGCGCGCTCGGAGGTGACGGAGGGGTGCCCGGCCCACCAGGCGTAGTGCAGGGCGGCGGTGTGCGCGCGGGCCGCCGGGTCGGGCTCGTACTCCTCGGCGACGAGCTGGGCGAGGACCCCGGCGGCGAGCCGGTAGCGGGGGCCGACCGGGGAGAGCAGACCGCAGGCGAGAAGTTCGCCGACGGCGGCGTCGGCGCGGGTGTCGCCGACGAGGGCGGGCAGGTGCGCCTGGTGCGGGACCTCGCCGCCGAGGGCGACGGCGAACCGCAGCGTCTCCTGGGCGGAGCGGCTGAGCCGGGAGGCGAGCAGCACGGCGGGGGCGGCACCCTGCCCGAGGCTCGGCACGGGAACGTCACGCGACCCGGCCCCGGACTCGCCGGACTCGCCGGTCCCGTCGGCCTCACCGGCGGCGTCCGCACCGGTGCGGACGGCGGACCCGCCCGCCGCACCGGGCCTGCCCGACGGGCCGGACGGGCCGAAGGCCTCCTCCAGCGCGCCGAAGGCGTCGAACTCGGCGGGCGTGGCGGCGCGCAGCCGGTCGCGCTGCCGCAGCAGGGCGCCGGCCTGGACGAAGCGGATCGGCAGCCCCTGGGACTCGAACCACAGGTCGCCGGCCCACGCGGTCTCGTCGTCGGTGAGCGGCCGGCCGGCCGCGGCCGTCAGGAGCGCGACGGCATCGGCCCGGTCGAGACCGGTCAGTTCGAGCTCTTCGAGGGCGGCCTCGGGCGAGGGCGCCGGGGTGTCGGTCCCGGTGGCGAAGAGGAAGGCGCAGTCGGGAGTGGCCGCGAGCAGTTCGTCGAGCGCGGCGCCGCCGAATTCGAGGTCGTCGACGAGGACGATGGCGCCTATGCCGCTCACCTCGCGGTGGAGTTCCTCGCGGTCGGGCCGGAAGCCGGGGGCGTACTGGACGGCGTAGAAGAGGTCGTACAGCAGGTCGGTGGCGGTGCGGTGACGGCCGGTCAGCCGGACCACGCCGTCGGGGGCGACCCCGGCGCAGTCGGCGGCCACGGCGTCGAGCAGGGTGGTGCGGCCGGAGCCGGCGGGGCCGCTGAGGCGGGCGGAACGGCCGCGGGTGAGGTGCTGGACGAGCTGCTCGCGCTGCTCCTCGCGCCCGGTGAGCGGGAGGGCGGGCGCGGCGGGCCCCGGCGGTACGGGCGGGGCGGCGGCGCGGGCGGCCTCGGCGCGCTCGCGGTCGGTGCGGCGGCGGGGCTCGGCCGGGAGGGCGCCGGGCGGGCAGATCTCGATCTCGCCGCCGTCGAGGGGGTTGAGGGTGAGCAGCAGACCGCCGGAGACGAGACGGGCGGTGCGCACCCGGGCGGGGCCGGTCGGCGCGGGCGCGGGCGCGGGCGCGGTGTGCCCGGGGCGGGCATCCGCTCCCTCGGTGTCGCGACCGTTCTCCTCGGGTCCCCGGTTGATCGGGTCCATGGTGCAAGCTCCCAAGCGGCGGACGATGTACAGGCGAGCCGACCCTAGACGGTCGCCGGGGCCGCCGGAACAGCCGGGGTGCCACGGAGACCAAGACGTCACGGTCTTGTGAGGATTGAGCGTGACGCCTGGTTCACACAGTGACTTCACACGCGCGTGTCACGCCTGTGACAAGGGATCCCCGTGTGAAAGGTGCCGTCGTACGGCATATGCCGGTGCACTGAAGACCATATCCGCTGTGCTGGCGACAATGTGACGAGGCATATGCCAGAACTCGTACGCCGCCCGGTACCCACGCCCGGCCCCGTCCCGCCCGGCCCTGTCCGTCCAGCCCCGTCCGGCAGTCCCCTACGACCGATCCCGGACGTCCGATCCCGTACGTCCGATCCCGTACGTCCGATCCCGTACGTCCGATCCCCTACGGCCCGTCAGACCCTAGGCAGCGACTCGGCGGCGAGTCCGCCCTCGATCGCGAGGATGCGGTGCAGCCGGGTGGCGACGAGCAGACGCTGCATCTGGGGCGGGACTCCGCGCAGCACCAGCCGGCGGCCACAGCGGCCGGCCCTGCGGTGGGCGCCCATGATGACGCCGAGCCCGGTCGCGTCCCAGGAGTCGAGGCCGGTCAGGTCGAGCACGAGGTCGCCGACACCGTCGTCGACCGCCGAGTGCAGGACCGTTCGGGCGTCCGCCGCACTTCGGACGTCGAGGCGGCCCCCGACGACCAGTTCGGCATGATCGCCCCTGATGTGCATATGCGCTCCCCGGAGTGCTCCGTCGTATGCCCGTCTACGCAACCCTTGACTGCCGTCCCGGCGGAAGCGTTGCGCTCTGTAAGCGAACCGATATCGAATTTCACCCCAGGGGGCGATGTTGCCGGGGCGGCCGGATCCCTGTGCGGAATCGGTTCGCCGCCCCGGCCCGGGTCCGGGCCCTGGTGACGGGGTCCCCGGACCGGCGCTCGGCGTCGGTCCGCGTGCGTAGTTACCCGTACGTGTCCGTGCGTACCCGCGCGGGTCAGTACGTGTAGAAGCCCTGCCCGCTCTTGCGGCCGATGTCACCCGCGTCCACCATCCGGCGCATCAGCTCCGGCGGCGCGAACTTCTCGTCCTGGGACTCGGTGTAGATGTTGTTCGTCGCGTTGACCAGGATGTCGACACCCGTGAGGTCGGTCGTGGCGAGCGGGCCCATCGCGTGCCCGAAGCCGAGCTTGCAGGCGATGTCGATGTCCTCGGCGGTGGCGACACCCGACTCGTACAGCTTGGCGGCCTCGACGACGAGCGCCGAGATCAGACGGGTGGTCACAAAGCCGGCCACGTCGCGGTTGACGACGATGCAGGTCTTGCCGACCGACTCGGCGAACTCCCGCGCGAAGGCGAGGGTTTCGTCGCTGGTCTTGTAGCCGCGGACGAGTTCGCAGAGCTGCATCATCGGGACCGGCGAGAAGAAGTGGGTGCCGACGACGGCCTCCGGACGCTCCGTCACCGAGGCGATCTTGGTGATCGGGATGGCGGAGGTGTTGGAGGCGAGGACCGCACCGTCCTTCGCGATCTTGTCGAGAGAGCGGAAGATCTCGTGCTTGACCTCCAGCTTCTCGAAGACGGCCTCGACGACGATGTCGGCGTCGGCGACCGCTTCGAGGTCGGTCGTGGCCGTGATCCGGCCCAGCGCCGCCTCTGCGTCCTCGGCCGTCATCCGGCCCTTGGCGACGAACCGCTCGTACGACGCGCCGATCGCGTCGGTGCCCCGGGTCAGGGCGGCGTCGGTCACGTCGCGCAGAACGACGTCCCAGCCGGCCTGTGCCGAGACCTGCGCGATACCGGACCCCATCAGTCCGGCACCGATGACCGCGAGCTTCCTGGCCACGTTCTTCCACCCCTCATCGCCCGAGTCGTCCATCACGACTGTTCACTTTTGGCTCTCCGGCGGAGATTAGCGGGCGTCGGGCGGCCTGGGGCCGCGAAGTAAGGCATGTCACGCCGCGTCCGGCGGACGTCACACTCACGGCACCCCTCCCCCGGGCCGTACGGCCCACCGCACCCGGCCCGTACGCCCCCGGCCGGCCGTCCGGTGAGGGTCGCTCAGCCCACCCGTACGGCCACAGTCCGCCCGGTCCACCCGCACGGTCACGCCCCTTCGCGCGAGCCGCGCGGGCCATGCGGGCCATGCGGGCCATGCGGGCCATGCGGGCCGCTCAGCCCACCCGCACCGCGTAGTCGAGCACCGCGTCGCCGAGCAGCTCCTCGATCTCGTCGAGCAGCCCGAGGGCCTCGCGGGACACCTCGTGCGGATGACGCCCGGCGAGCATCTCGCCGGTGATGAACTCCACGACCGTCTCCTGGATCCAGCAGATCTGACCGCCCACCAGGAACGGCATCGGGTCCCCGGCCTCCGCCCCCGCCTCCTCGCGCAGCGCGTCGACGGTAACCTGCCGGACCTCCTGCTGTACGCGGTAGAGCCGGGCCTTGAGGGTGGGGGCGTCCTCGATGACCCGGACGAAGTCAGCGAAGCCCGCCATCAGCCCGTACGCGGGCGAGACCGCGCCGACATGACCCCGGATCTCACGCAGCACGGCGCGGGCGGCGGACTCGCCCGCGTCCCGGCCGCGGATCATGCGGGCCAGCCGCTGGACGACCCCCTCCATGCGATCGAGGAACATGTCCTCTTTGGCCGGGAAGTAGTTGTAGACGGTGTTGACCGAGACGTCCGCCGCCTCCGCGATCTCCGCCACCGTGACCGATGTGAAGCCGCGCTCCAGAAAGAGCCCGGTCGCCATGTCCGAGATCAGCTGCTTCGTCTGCCGCTTCTTGCGTTCCCTGAGCCCTTCAGCCATGCCGCCATCTTAGGCGTCCTGAAATTTTGGGGACATTGCAAAATTTCAGTGGCTCTGTTTTTGTAGTCCCATGCCCATCATCAGCGCGTCCGGGCTGTCCCGGACCTTCCGCACCCGGCAGGGCACGGTCGAAGCGGTCCGCGGGATCGACCTGACCGTCCGTCCGGGCGAGATCGTCGGCCTGCTCGGACCCAACGGCGCAGGCAAGACCACGACCCTGCGCATGCTCAGCACCCTGCTCGCGCCCACCGGCGGCGCCGCGACCATCGCGGGCCACGACCTGCTGCGCGATCCCGTCTCCGTGCGCCGGGCGATCGGTTACGTCGCCCAGTCCGGCGGCGTCGACCCGCAGGAGACCGTCCGCTCCGAACTCCTCATCCAGGGGCGGCTGTACGGGCTCACGCGCGCCGAGGCCGCCGAACGCGCCGCCGAGCTCGCCCACGCCCTCGACCTCACCGATCTGCTCGACCGTCCGACCCCGGCCCTCTCCGGCGGCCAGCGCCGCCGGCTCGATCTCGCCCTCGGGCTCGTCCACCGCCCGGCGCTGCTCTTCCTCGACGAGCCGACCACCGGACTCGACCCGGGCAGCCGGACCGCCCTGTGGGACCTGGTCCGGCGGCTGCGCGACGACTACGGCACCGCCGTCGTCCTCACCACCCACTACCTCGACGAGGCCGACGCGCTCGCCGACCGGCTCGTGGTCGTCGACGGGGGTGTGGTCGTGGCCGAGGGCACTCCGGCGGCGCTCAAGGCGGCCCATGGCGCCGACACCCTCCAGGACGCCTTCCTCGCCATCACCGGCCGCGCCCCGGCCCCCGCCGACCAGACCCCGCTCGCCGTCTAGACGGCCGGCAGCCCCCTTGTTCAGCCGACTGTCCAGCCGCCCATCCGTCCAGCGACCCTCCGTCCAGGAGCCCTTCCATGTGGCACGACACCGCGGTCCTCTTCGGGCGCTACGTCCGTCAGACCCTTCGCTCCCCGTTCCAGATCTTCTTCGGCGCCCTGATGCCGCTGCTCTATCTCTTCCTCTTCGGCCCTCTGCTGACCGAGCTGCCGCTCGGCCGTGAGGGCGACTCCTGGCAGATCCTGGTCCCCGGGCTGCTGCTCCAACTCGGCCTCTTCGGCGCCTCGTTCGCGGGCTTCGCCGTGATCATGGAGAAGAACTGGGGCGTCCTCGAACGTCTGCGGGTGACCCCCGTCAGCCGGCTCGCCCTGCTCCTCGGCCGCACCCTGCGGGACACCGTGCTCTTCCTCTTCCAGGCGGTGCTGCTGGTCCTGGCCGCCCTGCTCATGGGTCTGCGCGCGCCGCTCGCCGGCGTCCTGATCGGCTTCGGCTTCGTCGCCCTGCTGACCTTCGCGCTCGCCTCGCTGTCGTACGCGCTGGCGCTGAACCTGCGCAGCCCGCAGGAGTTCGGCCCGGCGATCAACACGCTCGCGATGCCGTCGATGCTGCTGTCCGGTCTGATGCTGCCGATGGCCGTGGCCCCGGGCTGGCTGGACACGCTCTCGCACTTCATGCCGTTCCGGTACCTGGTGGACGCGATGCGGGACGCGTACGTGGGCCAGTACGCGACCGCCACGATGCTGTACGGGGTGCTGGCCGCCGTCGCCCTCACGGTGGTCGCCACCGTGGTCGGCGCGAGGACGTTCCGCAAGTCGAACGGCTGACTTTCGACTGACGCACGACGGACGACCGACGCACGACGGGCGGTCGACGGGCGGTCGACGGGCGGACGGCCGGGGGGGCGGCTGACTACGCTGGTGCCATGGTCAATCTGACGCGCATCTACACCCGTACCGGCGACCAGGGCACCACCGCCCTCGGCGACATGAGCCGCACCGCCAAGACCGATCTGCGGATCTCGGCCTACGCCGACGCCAACGAGGCCAACGCCGTCATCGGCACGGCCCTCGCGCTCGGACAGCTCGACGAGGAGGTCGCGGCGGTCCTCGGCCGGGTGCAGAACGACCTGTTCGACGTGGGCGCCGACCTCTCGACCCCGGTCGTCGAGAACCCGAAGTACCCGCCGTTGCGTGTCGAACAGGCCTACATCGACCGCCTTGAGGAGGACTGCGACCGCTTCCTGGAGCAGCTCGACAAGCTGCGGTCCTTCATCCTGCCCGGCGGCACGCCCGGCGCGGCGCTGCTGCACCAGGCGTGCACGGTGGTCCGGCGGGCGGAGCGCTCCACCTGGGCGGCGTTCGAGGTCCACGGGGAGACGATGAACCCGCTGACCGCCACGTATCTCAACCGGCTGTCAGACCTGCTGTTCATCCTGGCCCGGATGGCGAACAAGTCCGTCGGGGACGTCCTGTGGGTCCCGGGCGGGGAGCGCTGAGCCCTCGGGCTTGCGGGTCTGCCGAAGAAAGCCGTGCCCGGCGGGGGTGCTCTCCGCCGGGTCCTTCGTCTCCGGGCCCGTTTCCATACCCTTCCCCAGGTCCCCGACCGACCCCTTCGTCGGCCCCTTCCCCGGGTCCTTCTTCGGCCAGATGAAGTACGCCAGGGCGATCAGCCCGTGGATGCCCGCCACCCGCCAGGCCACGAGGATCCAGTCCCTGAGCGTTCCGGTGTCGCCGGAGCGGCCGACGTACCCCATGGCCAGGAGCAGCAGGCCGGTCGCGACGGCGGCGGCGACCAGCGTGCCGAGCCAGAGCCGGCCCTCGTACCGGGCGCGCGCCATGCCGTACCTCGGCGGCTTGACCGGCGGCGGGCCGCCCGCGAGGCGGTGGGCGGCGTGCCCGTCGAGCCACTTCACCGTGGTGTGGCCGTGGCCGACGGTGTAGCCGATGTAGAGGGCGGCCACCCCGTGCGCGGCACTCGGCTCGGCGCCGTTCCTCAGGTCGATCGCGGTGGCCACGAGGAGGACGACCTCCAGAAGCGGCTCGGCGCACAGCAGCGCGAGACCCGTGCGGGGCATCCGGAGTAGATAGCGGGCGGCGAGTCCGGCCGCCAGCAGGACCCAGAAGCCGACCTCGCAGGTCACGATCAGCGCGACGATCACGGCGCTCTCTCCTCTCGCTGCTCCCCGCACGGGGCTCGCGGTCAGGGGCTCGCGGTCAGGGGCTCCCTGTACGGGCCCTCCCGGCACACCTCCAGCCTTCCGTCCGGCCGGCGCCCGCGCGTCGTCGCCGGTGACGAACCGTGCCTACATCCTTCGACGGAGGCACGCGGGGCCGAGGCTCGCCCCTGCCGAGGACGCCCGGGGCGCGGTACGGCGTGTTGGATGGTGGGGTGCGCTTCCCCCGTCCCCTCCTCCCCCTCCCCCGTCCGCATCGGCACGATCTGCTGATCGCCGTCGCCGGCCTGTCCTGCGGTCTGCTCCTGTGGTCCCTCGACCTCTATATGAACGGCGGCCGGCTCTTCGAGCAGCGCTGGGCCCCGCTGATCCCGCTCGTGGTGATGGCGGCGATGGAGACGCTGCGCCGGACGGCACCGCGTACGGCGCTGATCACCGGCACCCTGGTCATCGCGGCGGACCAGTTCACGGGAGGCAACCTCGCCACGGTGCTGATGTTCACGGACGTGGTGTACGCGGCGGTGCTGTACGGCACGTCCGCCTCCGCCCGCCGTATCCCCTACACCACCGGTCTGGTCACCGTCACGGTCACGGTCGTGCTGCTGGTCTGGTGGCAGAACGCGTACGCGCTCCTCGTCGGCGTCCTCACGGCGATGGTCTCGTTCCTGCCCGCACTCACGGGCGCGATCGTGCGCAACCACCGGGACGCGGCGGAGGCCGCCCGGCTGCGGGCCGAACAGACGGCGCTGCTCGCCGAGATGGACCGGGTGCAGGCGGTGACCGCCGAACGCACCAGGATGGCGCGGGAGTTGCACGACATGGTCGCCAACCATCTGTCGGCGATCGCGATCCACTCCACGGCCGCGCTTTCCCTCGATGACGCCGCCACCACCCGGCAGGCGCTGACCGTGATCCGGGAGAACAGCGTGGCGGGCCTGGAGGAGATGCGCCGGCTGATCGGTCTGCTGCGCGAGCGCGGCGGCACGGAGAACGAGCCGGCCGCCGCGCCCCGCCTGGCGGGCCTGGCCGCGCTGGTCGAGCAGGCCCGGGTGAACGGGGCGCCGAGCGGGCTGACATTCACCCTGGACGTCGCGCGGGCGAGGACGGAGGAGAAGCTGCCCGCACCGGTGGAGCTGGCCGCGTACCGGATCGTGCAGGAGTCGCTGACGAACGCGCTCAAGCACGCCCCGGCGGGCCCGGTCGCGGTGGCCCTGGCGCGCGACCCGCAGACCCTGACGGTGCGGGTGACCAGCCCCTACGGGGAGCGGCCGGGCCCGCGGGCGCCGGGCTCGGGGGCCGGGCTGGTCGGGATGCGGGAGCGGGTGGCGCTGCTGGGCGGGGAGTTCGAGGCGGGCCCGGTCACCGAGGAGGGCCCGGCGGCGGATGACTCAACGGACCAGGCGAAGGTGTGGCGGGTGCGGGCGGTGCTGCCCGCCGAGGAAAGGACGGCGGAGTCATGACGGGCGCAGTGAGCGGAGCGAGTGAACCGGACGGGGTGAACGGGGTGGACGGGACCGACGGGCCGACCAGGGTGATCCGGGTCGTGGTGGCGGAGGACCAGAGCGCGGTACGGGCCGGGCTCGTCCTCATCCTGGGCAGCGCGCCCGACATCGAGGTGGCCGGCGAGGCGGCGGACGGCGAGCGGGCGGTGGAACTGGCCCGCGAACTACGGCCGGATCTGGTGCTCATGGACGTCCAGATGCCGAAGCTCGACGGGGTGTCCGCGACCCGCCGGGTGGTGGCGGAGGGGCTCGCGGACGTGCTCGTCCTCACCACCTTCGATCTCGACGAGTACGTGTTCGGGGCGCTGCGCGCGGGCGCGGCGGGCTTTCTGCTGAAGAACGCGGAGGCGACGGAGCTGATCGCGGCGGTCCGTACGGTCGCGGGCGGGGAGGGGCTGATCGCTCCGGCGGTGACCCGGCGGCTGATCGCCGAGTTCGCGGCGACGGGCCGGGGGCCGGGGCTGGGCTCAGGGCAGGGCTCAGGGCTGGGCCAAGGGCCGTGGCGGGGCGCCGGATCCGGGCCGGACCCGGCGGTGGTCGACGCGCTGACGCCCCGGGAGCGGGAGGTCCTCTCGGCGCTCGGCGCGGGTCTGTCGAACGCGGAGATCGCCGGTCGTCTGGGGATGGCGGAGGCGACGGTGAAGACCCATGTGTCGAAGGTGCTGGGCAAGCTGGAGCTGCGTTCAAGGGTTCAAGCTGCGGTTTTGGCAAGGGAGTTGGGGATCTGAGAGGACACATTCCCAGGTTGGTCTGGACCTCTTGACGATTGGTACAGACCTTCCTACGCTCACGGGGCGCGCGCTACTCCGGACCACCCCCACCGCGACCGTCCGCTACTTGAGGAGCACCGTTGAGCACTCAAGCACCCCCGCGCAGAACAGGGTTCAGAAGCCGGGCCGCCGCCGGCCTGACCGCCCTCGTCCTGCCGCTGGCCGCACTGACCGGGCTCGCCTCCGCCGCCGCGGCCCCGGCCCAGGCCGCCGACTCCGCCACCGCCACGTACAGCAAGCCCCAGGACTGGGGCACCGGCTTCGAGGGCAAGTGGACGGTGAAGAACACCGGTACCACCGCCATCAGTTCGTGGACCGTCGAATGGGACTATCCGGCCGGCACCGCCGTCACCTCCGCCTGGGACGCCACCGTCACCGGCTCGGGCAACCACTGGACGGCCAAGAACCTCGGCTGGAACGGCTCCCTCGCCCCCGGCGCCAGCATCACCTTCGGGTACAACGGCTCCGGCACCGGCGCCCCCACCGGCTGCAAGATCAACGGAGCGTCCTGTGACGGCTCCGGCGGCGGCCAGCCCGGCGACGCCGCGCCCTCCGCGCCCGGCACCCCGGTCGCGTCCGCCGTCACCGACACCTCGGTGAAGCTCACCTGGACCGCCGCCACCGACGACAAGGGCGTCAAGAACTACGACGTCCTGCGCGGCGGCGCCAAGGTCGCCACCACGACCGGTCTCACGTACACCGACACGGGTCTGACCGCCGGCACCGACTACTCGTACACAGTCGTCGCCCGTGACACCACCGACCAGACCGGCCCGGCCAGCGGCGCGGTGTCCGTGCGCACCACCGGTGGCGGCGACGGCGGCGGGGGCACCCCGCAGCCCGGCTCCGCGGTGAAGATGGGCTACTTCGCCAACTGGGGCGTCTACGGCCGGAATTACCACGTCAAGAACATCGTGACGTCGGGCTCCGCCGCCAAGATCACGCACATCAACTACGCCTTCGGCAACGTCACGGGCGGCAAGTGCGCGATCGGCGACGCGTACGCCGACTACGACAAGGCGTACACCGCTGACCAGGCCGTGGACGGCGTCGCCGACACCTGGGACCAGCCGCTGCGCGGCAACTTCAACCAGCTGCGCAAGCTGAAGAAGCTGTACCCGAACATCAAGGTCATCTGGTCGTTCGGCGGCTGGACCTGGTCCGGCGGCTTCGGCCAGGCGGTGCAGAACCCGGCCGCGTTCGCGCAGTCCTGCTACGACCTGGTGGAGGACCCGCGCTGGGCCGACGTCTTCGACGGCATCGACCTGGACTGGGAGTACCCCAACGCCTGTGGTCTGAGCTGTGACACCAGCGGCCCGGCCGCGTTCAAGAACATGATGCAGGCCATGCGTGCCAAGTTCGGCGCGAACAACATCGTCACCGCGGCCGTCACCGCCGACGCCTCCACCGGCGGCAAGATCGACGCCACCGACTACGCGGGCGCCGCGCAGTACATGAACTGGTTCAACGTGATGACGTACGACTTCTTCGGCGCGTGGGACGCCAAGGGCCCGACCGCCCCGCACTCCCCGCTCACCTCGTACTCCGGCATCCCGCAGCAGGGCTTCAACTCGGCCGAGGCGATCGCCAAGTTCAAGGCACAGGGTGTCCCGGCGAACAAGCTGCTGCTCGGCATCGGCTTCTACGGTCGGGGCTGGACCGGCGTCACCCAGGACGCCCCCGGCGGCACCGCCACCGGCCCGGCGCAGGGCACGTACGAGCAGGGGATCGAGGACTACAAGGTCCTCAAGACCTCCTGCCCGTCGACCGGCACGATCGCCGGTACGGCGTACGCCAAGTGCGGCACCAACTGGTGGAGTTACGACACCCCCGCCACGGTCGGCTCGAAGATGAGCTGGGCCAAGAGCCAGGGCCTGGGCGGCGCGTTCTTCTGGGAGTTCAGCGGCGACACGACGAACGGCGAACTGGTCGGCGCGATCAACTCCGGCCTGAACTAGCCGTATCGGCGACAAGCCCCGCCCCGCACCCGACGCGATCGGGTAAGGGGCGGGGCTCTCTCACGTGTGGAGGTCGCGGAGGGAGAGCAGCGCGCCGAGAGCGGCGGAGCCGTCGAGCAGGGCGCGGGAGCGGGTCGCGATGCTCGCGTCCCTGGCGGCCAGGGCGGCGGCGACATCCGCCGACCGACACGCGTTTCGCAACTCCGGCAAGAGAGATTTGAGTTGGGTGATGCGGTAGCCGGCCTGACGCAGTTGGTGCACGATCCGCGCGTCCCGTACCTGGGCGGGCGAGTACCGGCGCGCTCCGTGTCCACCGCGTGCGGTGCCGGGGCTGGGGTCGCGGTCCGGGGCGGGGTCGCGGTCCGGTACGACGAGCCCCTCCGCGTGCCAGTGCCGCAACGTGGACGGGCGCACCCCGAGCGCGCCTGCCAGCTCGGACACACTCATCGCGTCGGACGCGCGCACGTCAGCGAGCGGCTCGCCCGCGATCGCCTCGGCGGCCTCCCGGGCCTGCCGCAGTTCCTCGCGCTCGGCGGCGAGCCGGGCGTGCGCCGCGTCGAGCAGGGCGAGCGCCCGCGCGAGGGGGCCGTCGTGGAAGGCCCGCACGATCTTCTTGGCTTCGACGGGCCCCACCCCGGCGGCGAGGGCCCGGTAGGCCAGCGCGGAGTGCAGATGCACCTCGCCGTAGACGCGGTAGCCCGTGGCCGTACGCGCCGCCGGAGGCAGCACACCGTCGCGTTCGAGGTTGCGCACCTGCTGCACGGAGTACCCGGCGCGGCGCGCGATATCGACGGGGCGCAAAACCATTGATTTGAGACTTTGCACCCTTGCACCCCTCCACCGTGGCCTCGAAGTCTCCACAAGCACGTCAAGGTCACGCTAGAGCACATGACCATCGACGAGATCCTGGACTTCATGGGCGCCCTCGACGGCGTCCTGACCCTCCGGCCCGCACCCGGCGACGGCACGCCGGAGATCGGGTGGGGCGACACGTTCTTCTACTACGCCCCGGACGGCACCGTCCCGGCGACGGCGCAGCCGTTCGCGACGGTGGTGACGAAGGACTACCCCGGCGACACGTCCTCGCGCCTGGACCGGCCGGGCACCTTCCGCGTGAACATGGCCGCCGGGAAGGCAGCCTTCACCGAATGGACCGCCCACGGGCCCGGCGACCCGAGCGCCGCCGATTCCGTGATCGCGCACCCGGTCTATGGCGGTGCGGGGTGGCTGGCGGTGGTGAACCCGGGCGCGCGCACGGAGACGGTGACACGCGACCTCCTGCGCACGGCCTATCGCCTGGCCCGCGCACGGCACGAGCGACGGGCGGGGTAGACCGCGCGCGGGAGGCAGGTGGTGCGGGGCGGGATGTCAGGCGATGTCGAACTCGTCGCTCTTGACGCCCGCCACGAAGGCGGTGAAGGCGGAGGCGGAGAGGTGGACTTCGGGGCCGGCGGGGACCTTGGAGTCACGGACGGGAACGGTGCCGCGCGAGGCGACGAGGTTGGTCGCGACCTCGACGCAGGTGCCACCATTGCCGCTATAGGAGGACGTGAACCACTGAGGGATGTCGGTCGTCACGAGATGCCCTTCCTGGCGCCTCAGGCGCCGAGGGTGTCGTCCTTCACGGACTCGATGAACGCGGCGAACGCGGTGGCGGCCATGGAGAGGGCAGGGCCGGCGGGAACCTTGGAGTCACGAACGGGGACGGTGCCACGCGAGGCGACAAGGTTGGTCGCAACCTCGACGCAAGCACCACCGTTGCTGCTGTAGGAGGACGTGAACCAGCGAGGGGATTCAATCGTCATCTGCTGCCCTTTCGTACGAAGAGTCGAAGGGGTTCTTCGCGCACGGTACGCCGCAACGGCACCCTCGGCCAGACCGCATGACGAAGCCCCGCCTTGATCCCGAACTGAGAGGTGGGGCGGGGCTTTTCGTGTGTCAGTTTGCGTCAGGCGATGCCGAACCCGTCGTCCTTGACCCCTGCCACGAAGGACGCGAACGCCGGGACGGATACGCCGAGTACCGGACCAGCAGCATTCTTTGAGTCCCGAACAGGGACGATGCCGGTGACAGACGCATGTGCCGGGGCCCACTCGACGCAGGTACCCCCGTTGTTGCTGTAGGAGGATTTAACCCAACGCAGGGTCTGGGGCTCAGTCATCGCGGCAAACCTCTTCGTAGCTGGTGGATCAGGTCTACAGACGCCGTCTGCGACAGGGAAACGGCCTGTAGTTGATGGTAGGCCTTCACCAGAGGAAGCACGGATGTGAGCGCTCGATCCAGGTGCCCTTGGGTCTGCGACTCGACGTAGGAGAGCAGAGACCGATCCTGGAGTGTCAACAGGTTGACCGCTCGGTCGAGGGTGCGTGCCTCGCCGATCGCGTAGGGGGCGATCTGAAGCATGGTGTTCGGCTGCTCCGCAAACTCCACCAGCCGCTCCAGTTGTTCATCCATCACGGATGCACCACCGACGGGGCGGCGAACGCAGCTCTCGTCCAGAACGACGATGACGAGGGGCGGCTCACGCCGCGCCAGCGCAGCTTGGCGCTCCATGAGGAACGCAACTCTCTCATCAGCTTGTTCAACTGTCAGGACGCCTCGCTTGACGGCACCTCCAGCCAACGCATGCGCGTACGCCGGCGTCTGGATCGGGCCAGGGATCAGCCCTGACTCGAACAACCTGATTTCCGCCGCACGGGCCTCGTAGCCAACGTACTCCGGAAACCCTTCCAGCAGACTGCCATTCCGGAGTTCACCCCAAGCCCGCTCGAACGACTCTGCGGTCCCGGTGAGCCCGAGTGCGGCGTCCAGACTCCGCGAGAAACGCCGAGTTGGCGGTTTGCAGCCAGTTTCGACTGCCGAAATATGCCTCCCCGAGTAGCCCATCCGCTCGGCCAAGTCGTCCTGCTTCCAGCCACGTGCCTCTCGCGCGCTACGCAATCGCGCACCGTAGGCCGCCCGGGGCGAAGCCTCCGGATTCAACTCCTTGCGGTTTACCAAGATGCCCTCCGTCTTTGGAACGTTGAAGACAGGCCGCAGCCTAAGCCACTCTGACAACGCCTCGTAGTGAAAGCGCTACAGAAAGGAGCGATGGTGTCCGAACACATCGCTCAAGAAAGCCCGCAGCCTGCGACGATGCCGCCCGTCGGCTCGTACATGGTCGACATCCGGATGGCGACAACTCGCCCCGGCAGGGTGATGGCCCACGAGGGCGACCTCATCTTCCTCCGCCCCGTGTGCGGCGGAACGGAGTGGACCGCGAACGCCGAGGATCTCCGCCCGCCGACGGACACCGAGCGCGAGCGCATCCGCGTCCTCACCACGCCCGTCCCGCCGGCCCCGAAGGTGGTGAAGCCGTGACCGGTCGAATAGAGCTCGCCACTGACCACGGACTCCGCCGCCACCCGGAGCCGTCCCCCGGCTGCACGGTGTGCGCGCTGCTCGTCGACTGGTTCGCGCATTACACGAGGACCGGACCGGAACGCGACGAATCAGCGGCCGTCGACTGCGCGGTGGAGATCCGCAACCACCCCCACGCTCCACCCAAAATGACCCTCAACCGGCGGTCGCCGCCGCACGGCGAGCGGCGCACCATAGAGCGACGGTCCGGCTGATGTGGCGTACCGCGGCCGCCGTCCTCGGCGCCGCCGCCTGGATCGCGACGATCGCCGTACTGATCGCCCGGTCCCGCTCCTGAAGACCCCCGCCCCGCCCGGACCTCCACCCCGGACGGGGCGGGCCCACATCCGGCCCCGGCCCCCGCCTCTTCCCTTGCGGTCACTTACGGCCCGCAGAGACTCGCTCCCGGGGAGGACGGCTTCAAGCTGATGTGGTGGCCGATGAAGGACGCCCTCGCCGCCGTTCACGAAGGCCGCTTCCTCCTCCAGGGCGGCCCGCTCGCCCTGCTTCTCGCGGACCGGCAGCCGGCAGCCGTCTGAGCCCACGCGCCCCCGCCCGCCTCCACCTCGGCCCGTCCGCCCTCGGGCCGGACCCGGCTGACACGGTGTACAACAACCGCCGCACTCGGCACTACCGCCCAGACCGTAGTGATCTTCATGCCGACCCGAACAGGCCGACGGGAATACTTCCGCCCCCTCACCCCCTCCACCTCAGGCGATTCGGGCCCGCGAGAGCCCCAAATCAGCACCCCCACCTGGGCGTTCATCTGATGTTCATATTGCTGCCCCAGGCTGCACAGGCCAACTGCGCACGACCTCCACACGAGGTCGTGTCGACGTCTCCACCCTGAAAGGGGGTGCAGTGATGAAGCTTCTCTTCGCCATTCGCAACAAGGTGTCCGCGCAGAAGAGCCTGAAGGCCAGTGCCTGGTACATCTGGTACTAGGACGCCTAGTCGTCCCCGCCCATCGGGCGGGGACGACATCGCCCGCCGATGTCACCCCTCTCGGCCTCCCCGGAGATCTTCCATGCGCTCCACGGTGTTCCACCCCCGACTCGCCGCCCTCTTCCGGGACCACCTCGGGCAGGACGTCTTCCGACTCGAACCCGACACCATCGGGATCGCCGGACACGAGGTCGCCGACCGGATCCTCGCCGCCCGTCGGGCCACCGAGACCGAGCGGCCCACATTCAAGCCGCTGCACGGCCGTTCCATCGCGCGGAGTGAAGCCGCCTCCGTGATGCGGACCGTCGGCAGCGATGTGCGCGAGGCGCTGAAGAGGGAACGCCCCCGGCCCGAGGACGTCGATCTGTCCGGACTGTGGCCGCTGACCGGCCACATGTTCCTGCGGGACATGATCCTGGGCAACGACCCTTACCGGCTGCGGGTGTTGATGAGCCGGAACCTCGAACTCACCACCAAACTCACCTGGTCGGTGATCGCGGCGGGCGCCGCGCTTCCGCTCTCGAAGCGGGCCGGCCGGGGCGGCGCGCCGCTGACCTCGCTCGCGGGCCTGGTCGCCGACGCCACCACGTACCAGGACCGCCGTTACGCCCTCGGCATGTACCGCCGCGCGGCGGCCCCCGTGTGCTTCACGGTCTCCACCCTCGTCTCGAACGCGCTGTGGCTCGGCTCGCCGTTCGACCCCGAGACGCCGAACCAGCATCTCCTCTACGAGTCGATGCGGATGCTGCCGCCGTCGTGGAACCTCCTGCGGAACGCCTCCCCCGAGTACCCCGCCATCGACGACCGCATCGGCGCGGGCGACGACGTCCTCCTCCTTCCGCTTCTCTCGCACCGGGACCCGAAGCTGTGGGACGCCCCGCACGAGTTCCGGCCCGAGCGCTGGGAGACCCTCGATCCCGACACCGCCCCCGGCTACTTCCCCTTCGGGCACTCCTCGGAGCGCTGCTGGGGCCGGCACATGGTGATGCCGCTCGGCGAGCTTCTCCTGGACCTCATCCGAGGGGCGGGCCTGACGGTCGACCCCGCGCAGACCAGGGGGAAGGTTCCGCTGGCCGGGCTGCTCGGGGTGTCGGACGTACGGCTGGTCAAGGCCTGACATGCCACCGCCGCCCGAGCCGGTCGAGCCGCCCGAGGCGCCCGAGGCGCCCAGAACGACGGCGGACGGGTTCGAGGCGGTGGGCGAGTACGTCGCCCGCGACCCGCACCCGACGTACCGGCGCTGGCGCGAGACGGGCGGGGCCCGCAAGGTGCGCTTCGCCGGTCCCGTGCCGCTGGCCGGCTGGGTCGTCACCGAGTACGCGGCCTGCCGGGCGGCACTCGCCGACCCCCGGCTGAGCAAGGACGGGGCGACAGAGGCGTTCGCCCGCTACGCGGGGCTGCCCACCGGCGGCCCCGGCGGCGGGCTCACCACCCATATGCTCAACTCCGACCCTCCTCGCCACACCCGGCTGCGCCGGCTGGTCCAACAGGCCTTCACCACAAGGCGAGTGGCCGCGTTACGTCCCAGGATCGAGGCCCGGGTCACCACCCTGCTCGACGCGCTGGAAGAGACGACGGTCGACACAGCGGGCGACCCGGCCGGCGCGGTCGACCTGATCGGCCGGTTCGCGCTCCCCCTCCCCCTGGCCGTGATCTTCGACCTGCTCGGCGCGGACCCGGACGATCCCGGGATCCTCCAGGTCCGAGGACACTCGGTCGCCGGGAACGAGGGCGACGGCGAGGTCTCCGTACCGACGGCCGACGCGATGCTGGACCGGCTGCGCGCCCTGGTCGAGGAGAAGCGGACCCACCCCGGGGACGACCTCCTGTCCGCGCTGGCCACCGCCCGCGACAGCGCGGGCTCGCTCAGCGAGGAGGAGATCACCTCGATGGCGTTCCTGCTGGTGGTCGCCGGGCACCAGACGACCGTCAATCTGATCGCCAACGGCCTGCACGCCCTCCTCTCCCATCCCTCGCAACTCACCGCCGTACGCGCCGACGCCTCCCTCGTCCCCGGGCTTATCGAGGAAGTACTGCGCCACGAAAGCCCGTTCGGCATCGCGACCCTGCGCTACACCACCGAGCCGGTGACGATCCAGGGCACCGCGATCCCGGCCGGGGAGTTCGTCCAGATCGCCCTCCTCGCCGCCAACCGCGACCCGGAGGCCTTCCCGGACCCGGACCGCTTCGACGTCACCCGCGACACCTCCGGGCATCTGGCGTTCGGCCACGGCATCCACCACTGCCTGGGCGCACCGCTGGCCCGCCTCCAGGCCGAGATCGCGTTCACCCACCTCCTGCGCCGCTTCCCGGCCCTGCGCCCGGCCGCAACCCCAGCCGCCTGGCAGGACAACCCCCGCCACCGCGGCCTCCTCACCCTCCCGGCCCACCTCCACTGACCCCGCCCGCCCCCGCGTTCTCAGTGCGCCCGCTCCCACGCCTGGATGACGGGGGCGGGGATACGGCCGCGATCCGGAACGTCGTACCCCTGCCAGCGGGCCCACTCCCGGATCACCTGGCTGCTTCGGCTCGCCCCTGCGGGGGCCTGGGCGGGCGCGGGTCGGGGAGTCTCGCCGGCCGCGCGCGACGGGGTGAAGAACACGCCGCCGGCGAGGAGATCCCCGGGAAAGACCGGCACGCTCAGGTGGCCACCGAGCAGGGCCGCAAGGAACGCGGTGAGCCCGCCGTCGAAGGTGTACCAGTCACGGCCGTCCGCCTGGTCGACGGCGATCCGCCAGGCGTCGGGTTCCGTTCCGGACCCGGTGACCCAGAAGAGGTGGTTGCCGTTGTCGGTCACCCCGACGGCGAAGAGGTCGTCAGGGTCGTGCGGCATCCGATACGTGCCGCTGTCCCGGTCCGCCCTCAGTCGCGCGCGGAGCCGCGCGGGGGCCGGACCGGTCAAGTCCACCGCCTCGGTGGCCCCGTACGGCTGGAAGAGGTGGACGAAGTCGCAGAAGGCGCCCGGACCGTAGGTGTCGGCCAACCGCTTGTAGTCGTCCGGCAGCCACGTCCCGAGAAGACTCTCGACCGCGATCCAGTCGGTGGGTGCCGAAGCGGCCGGGGGCGGCACGATACGGGTGAGATCGTTGAGGCTGGTCACAGAATTTCTCGGCGGCGTCGGTCGTGTTGCTGCTGAGCGTGGGCGGGATTCGCCTACCGCAAGGTGATGCGCGCGTTCAGGATCGGACGCAGCCGCTCGACGTCGGCCGGGCCGGAGACAAGGAACGACACCGTGAAGAGCGCGCCGTGCCGGGGCGCCTCCCGGACCCGCCGTGTCAGCTCCGGGGGAAGGTCCGGGAGGGAGGCGAGGTCGTCGCGGAGCCGCTCGGCGAAGTGGAAGCTGCACCGTGTGGCGTCGCCCTCGATCGCGATCCAGGCGATCGTACGACGGCGGTCGGCCGCCTTCGCCAGCCAGCCGCCATCGCGGTACCAGCGCCAGGCCACCTGGACCCCGGCATCCGTCAGCGCCCGCGTCAACGCGTCCCAGCCCTCGATCGCCGGGCCCAGCGCGTCGGCGATCAGGGCAGGGGCCGGCTCGGTGTCCGGGTCCGTGAACGGGTTCGTCGGCTGGTTCGCCACGCGGCGAGGCTAACCCGGTCCGGACCTTCGACGGAGTGAGGCACGCGGACGAGCCCCGGACGGACTGTCCGCCGTCCGCCGGACCTCGCTCGTTCGGGCCCGGCGGACGGCGGACAGTCCGGTATCCGCTTCGCCTTCCCTCTCAGCAGCCGATCGGCGAGGACCCCACCGCCACGTCGTCGAACCACAGGGTGTCGTCACCGACGCCGTAGCTCTCCCAGCCGAGGCGCAGCGCGGTCGGGCGTGGTGCGGTGGTGCGGGACAACCACTGCTGGTCGATGTCCGCCGTGGGCACCCCGTCCGCGTGCAGACCGGCCACCTGCTGGTCACCCAGCCAGGTGTCGAGGTTGCCGTTCGACGTGTTGACCGCGAAGCGCAGACACTGCCAACTGCCCGTCGGCAGCGGCTTGCTGAGCGCCACACCCGCCGGGCTCTGCGCGGGAAGGGTGGCGTCGTCGATCTCCCGGTTCCACTGCAACGCGCCGTTCTGGCCGCCGACGCGCAGCGCCTTGCCGCCCTGACCGCTGTCCGGCATGGAGACGAAGGAGACGTGCCCGGCGGGCAGCGCGGTGGTGTGCCGCACCCACATCCGTACGTACATCGGGCTCACCGGCGACAGGTTCGCCGTCGTGGCGATGAAGGCGTGGTTGCAGTACCCGGCCTTGCCGTCCACCCGCATCGACTTGCCGCCACTGTGCACGACGGAGGTGTCGACCGTGACCGCACCCGTCCCCTGACAGTCCGGAGCCGCGAACTGCCAAGCCCCGGACGGGGTGGAGCCGCTCTGGTCCTCGAACCCGGAACAGACCACGGCGCTGCCGCAGTCACCACCACCCGGCGGAGTGGTCGGAGGAGTCGTCGGCGGAGTGGTCGGTGGAGTGGTGGGAGGCGTGGTCGGCGGGGTGGTCGGGTCCGTCGGCGTCGAAGTGCCGCCACAGGCGACCCCGTTGACCGCGAAGTCCGTCGGCGTCGGGTTGGCCGACCCGTACGTCCCCTGGACACCGAAGTCGGCCGAACCGCCCGTCGCCAGGCCGCCGTTCCACGCCGCGTTGGTGACGGTGACGGCATGACCGCTCTGAGAAGCGGTGGAGTTCCAGGCCGACGTCACCACCTGGTCGCCGCCGTACGTCCAGGTCAGCCGCCAACTGGTGAGCGCCGCACCGAGGTTGGTGAGCCTGATCGCGGCCGTATAGCCGCCGGCCCACTGGTTGGCGGTGTACTCGACCCGGCAGCCGGCGTCCGCCGCCCTGCTGGGAGGTGCCGTGACGACCGCGGACAACAGCAGGGCGACGCCCGAGAAGGCTGCGAGTGCCGCCCCGATCCAGGGCCGTTGCCGTAATCGCGCGACGAGGGTGCGCATGGTTGCCTCCAAGCCAGGGGGTGGAGTGTCGACCGGAAGCCGACGAATGGGAGCGCTCCCACACATGACAGCCACTGTGACCGCACACTGTCAATACATCCGGCACCCGCCACCCGGCCCGGCCCCGACGCCAGCCCCGACCCCAACCCCGGCCAACGAAAACGGCCCGCGCGATCCCCCTCAGGGAACTCGCCGGGCCGTACAAAAGCCAGGAAGCCAGACAGCCACCGACAGACCGTCGTCAGGCCACATTCACCCGCTGGCCGGGCGGTGCCGCCTCCAGCCACGCCAGGAAACCGGTCAGCGCGTCCTCGCTCATCGCCAGTTCGAGTCGTGTCCCGCGGACCACGCACGCCTGGATCACGGAGTCCGAAAGGAGCGCCAGCTCCTCCTCGCCCTCCGGGCTGCGGCGCGCCAGGACCTCGATGGCCGAGCGCTCCAGGATCCGCTTGGGGCGGGGCGCGTACGAGAAGACACGGAACCAGGCGATCTCGTCACCGCTGTAGCGGGCGACGCCGTACACCCAGCCCTTGCCGGTGGGGTCGCGCTCCTCTGCGACGTCCCAGCGCAGGGAACAGTCGAAGGTCCCGCCGGCCCGCTGGATCAGCCTGCGCCGCAGACCGAACACGAACAGCCCGATCACCAGCAGTGCGACGACCAGGCCGCACACGAGCAACACGAGGAACATCTTCACCGACCTCCTCGCCGCAACCCGTGACCGGTGGACCCGGCCTGACCGAACACAACCCGCATCTGCATCGCCTCAGCCGCGGCACGGTCCGGAGTGTCTCCGACCGTGCCGCGGCTGAGGGTGTGGCTCTGGCGCGATCCGCTAGCGGACCGCCACCGCGCGCAGCCGGACCTCGGCGCGCCGCTCGGCGGCGGCGTCCTCGTCCGACTTCGCACGCTCCAGCGCGCGCTCGGCACGCTGGGCGTCGATCTCGTCCGCCAGTTCGGCGATCTCCGCGAGCAGAGAAAGCTTGTCATCGGCGAAGGAAAGGAATCCGCCGTGGACGGCGGCCACGATCGTGTCGCCCTCGCTCGTACGGATGGTCACCGGGCCCGACTCCAGCACACCGAGCAGCGGCTGGTGACCGGGCATGACGCCGATGTCGCCGGAGGTGGTACGCGCGATGACCAGGGTGGCCTCGCCAGACCAGACACTCCGGTCCGCGGCGACCAGCTCGACGTGCAGCTCAGCGGCCAAGGGTGGCTCCTCGGTTCACCACCCGGCGGATACCGGGTGTTGGGTCAAAGTCTAGTAGGACGTACGGCGCCGGAGCGCCGCGGTCCTCTTCCCCGGCGGTTGCCGGAGGGTACAGCGGGGTTGGCGTACCGAAGGGGGCGGGGCGGACCCGCCCCCTTCAGCCGAGCACGGGGGCTCAGGAGACGCCGAGCTCCTTGGCGTTCTTCTTGAGGTCCTCAAGACCACCACACATGAAGAAGGCCTGCTCCGGGAAGTGGTCGTACTCACCGTCGCAGATCGCGTTGAACGCGGCGATCGACTCCTCGAGCGGAACGTCCGAACCGTCCACGCCGGTGAACTGCTTCGCCGCGTGGGTGTTCTGGGACAGGAAGCGCTCGACACGGCGGGCGCGGTGGACAACGAGCTTGTCCTCCTCGCTCAGCTCGTCGATACCGAGGATCGCGATGATGTCCTGGAGGTCCTTGTACTTCTGGAGGATGCCCTTGACGCGCATGGCGGCGGCGTAGTGGTCCTCGGCGATGTAACGCGGGTCCAGGATCCGGGACGTGGAGTCCAGCGGGTCCACGGCCGGGTAGATGCCCTTCTCGGAGATCGGACGGGACAGAACCGTCGTCGCGTCGAGGTGGGCGAAGGTGGTCGCCGGCGCCGGGTCGGTGAGGTCGTCGGCGGGGACGTAGATCGCCTGCATCGAGGTGATCGAGTGACCACGGGTCGAGGTGATGCGCTCCTGGAGGAGACCCATCTCGTCGGCCAGGTTCGGCTGGTAACCCACCGCGGAGGGCATACGGCCGAGCAGGGTCGAGACCTCGGAACCGGCCTGCGTGAAGCGGAAGATGTTGTCGATGAAGAACAGCACGTCCTGCTTCTGCACATCGCGGAAGTACTCCGCCATGGTCAGACCGGCCAGGGCGACGCGCAGACGGGTGCCCGGGGGCTCGTCCATCTGGCCGAAGACCAGGGCGGTCTTGTCCAGAACGCCGGCCTCTTCCATCTCGACCATGAGGTCGTTGCCCTCACGGGTGCGCTCGCCGACGCCCGCGAAGACCGACACACCCTCGTGCAGCTTCGCCACACGCATGATCATTTCCTGGATCAGAACGGTCTTGCCGACACCGGCACCACCGAACAGGCCGATCTTTCCACCCTTGACGTACGGGGTGAGAAGGTCGACGACCTTCAGGCCGGTCTCGAACATCTCGGTCTTGGACTCGAGCTGGTCGAAGGCCGGGGCCTTGCGGTGGATCGCCCAGCGCTCGGCGTCGGCGACCGTGGACGGGTCCTCGTTCAGGACCTCGCCCAGGGTGTTGAACACCTTGCCCTGGGTGACGTTGCCGACCGGGACGGTGATGGCCGTGCCCGTGTTGGTCACCGGGGCCTGGCGGACCAGACCGTCGGTGGGCTGCATGGAGATGGTGCGGACCAGGCCGTCACCGAGGTGCTGCGCGACCTCGAGGGTCAGCGTCTTGGTGCCCTCGCCCGACGGGTCGAGCACGTCGACGTGCAGCGCGTTGTAGATCTCCGGCATGGCGTCGACGGGGAACTCCACGTCGACGACCGGGCCGATGACCCGGGCGACGCGGCCCGTGGCGGCGGCCGTCTCAACAGTGGTCGTCATTACTTGTCACTCCCCGCGTTCGCGTCGGCCAGGGCGGCAACGCCACCGACGATCTCGCTGATTTCCTGGGTGATTTCGGCCTGGCGGGCCGCGTTGGCACGACGGGTGAGGCTGGTGATCAGCTCGCCCGCGTTGTCGGTCGCCGACTTCATCGCGCGCCGCGTGGCGGCGTGCTTCGAAGCCGAGGACTGCAGCAGCGCGTTGTAGATCCGGCTCTCGACGTACCGCGGCAGAAGGGCGTCCAGGACGTCCTCCGCCGACGGCTCGAAGTCGAACAGCGGACGGATCGTGTCCGTCGTGCCGGCCTCCTTCGCGACCTCGTCGAGGCTGAGAGGCAGCAGCCGGGCCTCGATCGCGGACTGGGTCATCATCGAGACGAACTCGGTGTAGACGATGTGGAGTTCGTCCACACCACCCTCGGCCGTGTCCTTCTCGATGGCCTCGATCAGCGGCTCGCCGATCTTCTTGGCGTCCGCGTACGTCGGCTCGTCCGTGAAACCGGCCCACGTGTCGGCCAGCTTGCGCTCACGGAAGTTGAAGTGCGCGATACCACGACGGCCGACGACGTAGATGTCGACCGTCTTGCCCTCGCCCTCCAGCTCCTTGACGAGCTTCTCCGCCGCCTTGATGGCGTTGGAGTTGAAGGCGCCGGCCAGACCGCGGTCGCTCGTGAGGAGCAGGACCGCGGCACGCGTCGGGTTCTCCGCCTCGGTGGTCAGCGGGTGCTTGTCGTTGGCGCCCGTGGCGACCGCGGTCACCGCGCGGGTGAGCTCGGTCGCGTACGGGGTCGACGCCTGCACCTTGCGCTGCGCCTTGACGACGCGCGAGGCGGCGATCATCTCCATCGCCTTGGTGATCTTCTTCGTCGCGGTGACGGATTTGATGCGACGCTTGTAGACCCGGAGCTGCGCTCCCATGAGTCAGGTCCCTTCCGTCGTCACTTCGAGACGTTGACGGCGGAGGCGTCGTCGCCCAGCAGCTTGCCGTCGGACGTCTCGAACTGCTTCTTGAACTCCGCGATCGCGTCGGCGACGGACTGCAGCGTGTCGTCCGACATCTTGCCGCCCTCACGGATGGAGGTCATGAGGCCCGAGTGGCTCTGACGCAGGAACGCCAGCATCTCGGTCTCGAAACGGCGGATGTCGGCCACCGGGACATCGTCCATCTTGCCGGTGGTGCCGGCCCAGATGGAGACGACCTGGTTCTCGGTCGACATCGGCTGGTACTGCGGCTGCTTCAGCAGCTCGACCATGCGCTGACCGCGCTCCAGCTGCGCCTTCGACGCGGCGTCCAGGTCGGAACCGAAGGCGGCGAACGCCTCGAGCTCACGGAACTGGGCCAGGTCCACACGGAGGCGACCGGAGATCTGCTTCATCGCCTTGTGCTGGGCGGAGCCACCGACACGCGACACGGAGATACCGACGTTCAGGGCCGGACGCTGGCCGGCGTTGAACAGGTCGGACTCCAGGAAGCACTGGCCGTCGGTGATCGAGATGACGTTGGTCGGGATGAACGCCGACACGTCGTTGGCCTTGGTCTCGACGATCGGAAGACCGGTCATCGAGCCCGCGCCCAGCTCGTCCGACAGCTTCGCGCAGCGCTCCAGCAGGCGGGAGTGCAGGTAGAAGACGTCGCCCGGGTACGCCTCGCGGCCCGGCGGACGACGCAGCAGCAGGGACACGGCGCGGTAGGCGTCGGCCTGCTTCGACAGGTCGTCGAAGATGATCAGGACGTGCTTGCCGGCGTACATCCAGTGCTGACCGATGGCCGAACCG
Source organism: Streptomyces sp. NPDC048718 (assembly GCF_043198875.1). Classification (NCBI taxonomy): domain Bacteria; kingdom Bacillati; phylum Actinomycetota; class Actinomycetes; order Kitasatosporales; family Streptomycetaceae; genus Streptomyces; species Streptomyces sp. NPDC048718. The sequence goes on along the minus strand of NZ_JBICVG010000004.1, from coordinate 149,365 downwards.
GTGTACGGCGCCAGGTACTTGAAGCCGGCCGGGTCGGACGCCGGGGCGGCGACGATGGTCGTGTACTCGAGCGCGCCGGCCTCTTCGAGGGCCGCGCGCACGGACGCGATGGTGGAGCCCTTCTGACCGATCGCGACGTAGATGCAGCGCACCTGCTTGTTCACGTCGCCCGAGCGCCAGTTGTCGCGCTGGTTGATGATCGTGTCGACGGCAAGAGCGGTCTTGCCGGTCTGACGGTCACCGATGATCAGCTGACGCTGACCACGGCCGACCGGGGTCATGGCGTCGACGGCCTTGTAGCCGGTCTCCATCGGCTCGTGGACCGACTTACGCTGCATGACGCCCGGCGCCTGCAGCTCGAGGGCGCGGCGGCCCTCGGTCGCGATCTCGCCGAGACCGTCGATCGGGTTGCCGAGCGGGTCGACGACGCGACCCAGGTAACCCTCGCCGACACCGACGGAGAGGACCTCACCGGTGCGCTGCACCGGCTGTCCCTCCTCGATGCCGCTGAACTCGCCGAGGACGATCGCACCGATCTCGCGCTCTTCCAGGTTCAGCGCGAGGCCGAGGGTGCCGTCCTCGAACTTCAGCAGCTCGTTCGCCATGGCCGAGGGAAGACCCTCGACCTTCGCGATGCCGTCGCCGGCCAGGCTGACCGTGCCGACTTCCTCGCGCGAGGCCGCGTCCGGCTGGTACGACTGGACGAAGTTCTCCAGTGCGTCCCGGATCTCCTCCGGCCGGATCGTGAGCTCCGCCATCTGGGTTCCCTGCTCTCCTTGTTGGGCCCGAAGTTTCTTAAGGGGTCTGGGGGCCGACCCCCAGGAATCTTCTGCAATCTCTGCACGGCCCAACCGGGCCGCTGTCATGCGTCTTGATTTGTGGCCGAGGTCAGCCGGCCAGGCGGCGGGTCGCCTCGTCGAGGCGCTCCGCGATGGTGCCGTCGATGACCTCGTCACCGACCCGCACCGAGATCCCGCCGAGGACCGTCGGGTCCACGTCCAGGTTCAGGTGCATCTGGCGGCCGTACAGCTTGGCCAGAACGGCACCGAGGCGCTGCTTCTGCTGGTCGCTGAGCGGCACCGCGGAGGTGACGACGGCGACCATCCGGTCCCGGCGCGCCGCGGCGAGCTTGGACAGGGACTCGAGTCCCGACTCCAGGCTACGGCCCCGGGGCTGGGTCACCAGGCGGACGATCAGACGCTCGGTGACCGGGTTGGCCTTGCCGCCGAGCAGGCTGCGCAGCAGCTCGCTCTTGGCCGCGGCCTTCGCGGTCTTGTCCGTCAGCGCGGAGCGGAGCTCGTTGCTGGAGGAGACGATCCGGCCGAACCGGAACAGCTCGTCCTCGACGTCGTCGAGGGCGCCCGCCTTCTGGGCCGCGGTGAGGTCGGCGATGTTCGCCAGCTCCTCGGCCGCGTCGACCAGGTCGCGCGACTGCGACCAGCGGGAGCGCACCATCCCGGCGACCAGGTCGACGGTCTCGCCGCCCACCTGACCGGAAAGGAGTCGCCCGGCGAGCTCGGCCTTGGCCTCGCCCGCCTGCGCCGGGTCGGTCAGGACCCGACGCAGCGACACCTCGCGGTCGAGCAGCGCGGTGACGGCCGCCAGCTCGCCCGCGAGCTTGCCCGCGTCCACCGACGTGTTGTCGGTCAGTGCGTCGAGGGCCTCACGTGCGGCACTCAGTGCCTCGCGGCTCGCTCCGTTCATCGCACGGCCTCGGCCTTCTCCTCGAGTTCCTCAAGGAAGCGGTCGATGGTCCGGCTCTGACGGGCGTGGTCCTCGAGGGCCTCGCCGACGAGCTTCGACGCCAGGTCGGTCGCAAGCTTGCCGACGTCCTGACGCAGCGCGGCGGACGCGGCCTTGCGGTCGGCAGCGAGCTGCGTGTGACCGGCGGCGATGATCTCCTCGCGCTGGCGCTGGCCTTCCGCCTTCATCTCCTGGATGATCGCGGTGCCCTGCTCCGTCGCCTCCTGGCGAAGACGCGCGGCTTCGTGGCGGGCCTCGGCGAGCTGAGCCTTGTACTGCTCCAGCACACTCTGAGCCTCGACCTGGGCCGATTCGGCCTTCTCGATGCCACCCTCGATGGCCTCGCGACGCTCGTCCAGAACCTTGTTGATGTTCGGGAGGAGCTTCTTGGCGAGGAAGCCGAAGACGATGACGAAGGCGATCAGGCCGATGACGAGCTCGTCGAGATGCGGGATGAGCGGAGGCTGGGGCTCCGCCGCCTCCGCAAGAAGCAGAGCGTTCACATCAGTGCCTTCCGTAAAAAGGGTCGGACTTGTCAGCGGCTTACTGGTAGACGAAGCCCATGACGATGCCGATGAGGGCGAGCGCCTCACAGAAGGCGAAGCCCATGATCTGGTTGGTGCGGATCAGACCGGCGGCCTCGGGCTGACGGGCGAGGGCCTGCGTACCGTTACCGAAGATGATGCCGACGCCGACGCCGGGGCCGATCGCGGCGAGGCCGTAACCGATGGAGGCGACGTTGCCGACGACGTTCTCCTTGGCGCCGGCGGCGAGGTTGACCATGTCGAGAGCAGCGGACATGCCGTTACTTCCTTCTCTTTCAATGACCCGGTGGGGGTTGGCCACCGGACGACTGCTGGTTTCGGGGTGGGTGCTACGAGTCCGTGAGCGGGGCTCAGTGGTGCTCGGCGAGCGCGCCCTGGACGTAGCTGCAGGCCAGGAGGACGAAGACGTACGCCTGGACGGCCTGGATGAAGAGCTCGAAAGCGGTCATCACGAGAACCATCACGAACGAGGCGCCGGCGTAGACGAAGCCCAGGCCGTTCATGAGGTACCAGGTGGCCAGCGAGAACATCACGATCAGCAGGTGACCGGCGAACATGTTCGCGAACAGTCGCACCGCGTGCGTGAAGGGCCGGATGAGGAGGTTCGAGAAGAACTCGAGGACGACGACCATCGGCAGAATCGCGCCGAGGTTCTTGTCGTAACCGGTGATGTTCTTCCACCCGCCGACGAAGCCGTGCTTCTTGAAAGTCAGCGAGATCCACAGGACATAGACGATCAGCGCGAGAGCCGCCGGGAAGGCGATCAGCGAGGTGACCGGGAACTGGGCGACCGGAACGATCGACCACAGGTTCATGATCCAGACGAAGAAGAACAGCGACACCATCAGCGGGACGTACTTCTCGCCGTCCTTCTTGCCGATGATCTCGTAGACGATGCCGCGGCGCACGAAGTCGTAACCGGCCTCGCCGACCATCTGCATCTTGCCGGGGATCAGCTTGGGCTTGTTGAAAGCGGCCCAGAAGAAGCCGACGACCACGATCGAGCCCAGGATGGCGAGCAGCATCGGCTTGGTGAAGTCGAAGCTCCCCACCGTGAACAGGGGCTCGTACATGAACGTGTGCAGCCCCGGCGCCGGGAAGCCACATCCGGAGAAGATGTGGCAATCCGGGTCGAAGGCAAGCGTCTGGTCAGCACTCACCGCGGGCTCCTTCAGCGTGGCGCATAGGTACGGCAACCTCGTTGTGTCGGCGCGGCACGCAGCCGCGGGTCGGCACTGGACTGGTCTTACGGATAAGGGGGCGGCGGTTCGGCATCGAGCCTCTCGCTGGGTCAGGCGCCGTTCCGGATGCCCGCGCCCGCACTGCCGCAGTTGGCACCGGACGATAGCAGGAAGCAGCAGGCGGCTTTATCCCGGCCCTACCCTTCACGGCTTCGGCCCCGAATTGTCGGGGTCGATGTACGTGATCTTGGCCTTCATGTAGGCACGGGCCTGGGCGGCGACCCACACGATGGTGGTGCCGAGCAGCGTGAAGGCGAACGCCTTGAAGTTGAACGCGGTCGTCCCCTTCAACAGCGCCAGGAAGATGAAGAGCACCAGCAGCTGGGCCGTGTAGAGCATGAGCCCCATGGCCTGGAACAGATGCGGGAGCTTCTTCGCCGTCCGTTGCAGCACCAGCTGCCCGATGCCCATGAAGAGCAGGACGACCAGGGTTCCGATGACAGCGCCGAGCGCGCCCTTGCCACCCGCGACCACACCGCTGACGACCGTGGCGATGATGCCCGCGGCGGCGGTGGGGACTGCGGTATGCAGCAGGATGCGTGCGTCGTTGGACGGCATGGCGGTGTCTCCGCTTGCTGGAGGGGGCGATGGTGTCGTCATGGACGAGCGTAAGCCCGGACCGAGATGAGTCTCGGGGCCGAAAAGGCCGTCGCACTACGGTCTTTCGGCACTGTCGCCGGGTCTCGTGAACGGTATCACAAACTATTTGAATAGGTCTTTACTCGCGCGTGTGCCAACTCTCACACGTGAGAGTGACCGTGCACGTGCGAGCGCGACAGCGAGTCAACTCGCGTGCTAATGACCGGAGATGAGGCTTTCGTCAACCTCGCGCCCCGGCCTTACTTCGATCGGAGAAGCGTGAACGGTGGCCGATCGCGGTCGCTCCGTTGACCCCGGCCGGCACGGGCTCGTGGTCGCGCTCCTCCGCGGAGCCGGACCCGGCGTCCGCGTCGATGCCGGAGGTCGCTTCGGTGGTCGCTTCGGAGCCCGCGTCGGTGCCGGAGCCGGCCCCCTGGGCACCCGCCCGGGCCCCCTCGGTCCGCAGCCGGTACGCACGGCGCCGGTAGCGCGGCGGTACGACCGCCTGCGCCCAGCGCGGCGCTCTCGGCGAGAAACGCGGCAGCAGGAGCAGCACCAGGCCGACCGCGCTCAGCACGACCACGGCGAGGACGATCCACATCGACGTCGAGTGCACCGAATAGGCCAGCGTGCCGAAGGCGATGAGCGCCGACCAGAAGTACATGATCAGCACGGCACGGCTGTGCGAGTGCCCGATCTCCAGGAGCCGGTGGTGCAGATGCCCCCGGTCCGCCGCGAACGGCGACTGCCCCTTCCAGGTACGGCGCACGATGGCGAGCACCAGGTCCGCCATGGGGATCGCGATGATCGTCAGCGGCAGCACCAGCGGGATGAACACCGGCAGGGCGGCGTGCGTGGCGGCCTTCGTCGAGCCCTCGAAGATCTCCAGGAGGTCGGGGTCGACCTGGCCGGTGATCGAGATCGCGGACGCGGCCAGGATCAGGCCGATCAGCATCGAGCCGGAGTCGCCCATGAAGATCCGCGCCGGGTGCATGTTGTGCGGCAGATAGCCCAGACACATGCCCATGAGGATCGCGGCGAAGAGCGTCGCGGGGGCGGCGGCCTCGATGGTCAGGCCGTACCACATGCGGTACGCGTACAGGAAGAACGCCGCCGCGGCGATGCAGACCATGCCGGCGGCGAGGCCGTCGAGACCGTCGACGAAGTTCACCGCGTTGATCGTCAGGACGACCAGCGCCACGGTGAGCAGGGTGCCCTGCCACTGGGTGAGGGCGACCGTGCCGACGCCGGGGATGGGCAGCCACAGGATCGTCAGACCCTGGACGACCATCACGCCCGCGGAGATCATCTGCGCGCCGAGCTTGATCAGCGCGTCCAGTTCGAACTTGTCGTCCAGGACGCCGACGATCCAGATCAGCGCGGCGCCGGAGAGCAGCGCGCGGGGCTCGTTGGACAGCTCGAAGACGCTGCTGAGGTTTTGCAGATGGTCCGCGACCAGCAGGCCCGCGCACAGTCCGAAGAACATGGCGATGCCACCGAGCCGCGGTGTCGGTTCTCGGTGTACGTCGCGTGCGCGGATCTCCGGCATCGCCCCGGTCGCGATGGCGAACTTCCGCACCGGACCGGTCAGCAGATAGGTCACCGCGGCCGTGACACAGAGCGTCAGCAGGTAATCACGCACGGGCTGCCCCACAGGAATCGCTGGCCATCTCAGCCCCACACCCTAGCCGGGCCGTCCCCATGGTCGAGGACACCTCTCACTCTCCGACGGTTCCGGGGACGGGTGCGTTACCGGCTTTTTACTGGCGATACGGCGGAAACCGCCCGGTGATTTCCCGTACATCCGCCCGTACCCGGGCCGTTTCCGCGGCGTCGTCGCGCAACGCGGCGGTGAACAGTGCGGCGATTCTCGTCATCTCCGACGCCCCCATGCCCTGGGTGGTCACGGCCGCGGTACCCAGCCGGATGCCGCGCCCTTGGCCGTGCCGCTCCCCGTACGGCAGCGCGCAGGTGTCGAGGACGATCCCGGCCGCCGCGAGCCGGTCGCGGGCGGCCTTGCCGTCGACGCCCAGCGGCGCCGGGTCGGCGGTGACGAGATGGGTGTCGGTGCCGCCGGTCGTCGGCGTGAACCCCTCGGCGGCGAGCCCGGCGGCGAGCACGCGCGCGTTGTCGACGACCCGGTGCGCGTACGCGGCGAACGCCGGGGTCGCCGCCTCCCCGAACGCCACCGCCTTGGCGGCGATCGTGTGCATCTGCGCGCCTCCTTGCGTGAACGGGAAGACCGCCCGGTCGACCCGCTCCGCCAGCTCCTCGCCGCACAGGATCAGACCGCCGCGCGGGCCCCGCAGCACCTTGTGGGTGGTGCCGCAGACGATGTCCGCGTACGGGACGGGGTTCGGCGCCGCGCCGCCGGCGATCAGACCGAGCGGGTGCGCGGCGTCGGCGACGAGATAGGCGCCGACCTCGTCGGCGATGGCCCGAAAGAGCGCGTAGTCGAGATGGCGGGGGTAGGAGATCGAGCCGCAGACGATCGCTTTCGGCCGGTGGTGCCGGGCGAGCGCGGCGACCTGCTCGTAGTCGACGAGTCCGGTCTCCGCGTCGACGCCGTACGGGACGAAATCGAACCAGCGGCCGGAGAAGTTCGCGGGCGAACCATGGGTCAGATGTCCACCGTCGGTGAGTCCCATGGCGAGCACGGTGTCGCCGGGGCGCAGCAGCGCCGCGTAGGCGGCGAGGACGGCGGAGGAGCCGGAGTGCGGCTGGACGTTGGCGTGTTCCGCACCGAACAGGGCCCGGGCGCGCTCGACGGCGATCCGCTCGGCGGCGTCGGCGTAGACGCAGCCGCCGTGGTAGCGGGCGCCCGGGTAGCCCTCGGCGTACTTGTTGGCGAGCGGGGAGGCGAGGGCGGCCAGTACGGCGGGCGAGGTGAAGTTCTCGGCGGCGATGAGCTGGAGTCCGTCCGCCTGTCGTCGTCCCTCGCCGATCAGCACGTCGGCGATCTCGGGGTCCTGGCGGCGCAGGATGTCGAGGCCTGCGGTGGCGGCGGTGGCGGTACCGGCCTGGGAGCCGGGGCTGGCGTCGGTCGGCGCGCTGGGCACGGTGGGCGGGGACATGGGGGCGCTCCGGGCGGTGGGGGTGGCCTGAAATCCACTGTAGGCACCCTGCGCGCCCCCTGCTCCCTCACTGCTCCACTGGTGCGGCCGGCCGCTAGTGGGACCGCCACGGGCAGGCTGGGGCGCCGTACGGGGCCGTCAGGGGCGCGCGTACGGGAGGGAGAGGGGGGTCCGGAGGGACGGGCGGTCCGCTGTCCGGGGAAAGGTGTGCCCGAGAAGACGGCCGGAGGTGTGGCCGGGGGTGTGCGGCCGAGAGTGTGGCGGGGTGTGCGGCCAGGTGTGGCCGGGGTGTGCCGGAAGCGGTCCGGTCTGGGAGGGGGCCGGGGGTGTGGCCGGGGCGTGTGTGGCCGGGGTGTGGGTGGCCGGGGGCCCGGGGCCGGCGGGCGGGGACGCGGTGCTCCCCCGCGTCCGCTCGGTACCGAATCCGCCGCCCGGTACCGCGATCCGCTCAGTGCCGCGCCGGCACGCCCGTCAGCGCCGTGACCACCGGATCCAGCGCCTGCTGGATCTCGTCGCCGATGGAGCGGAAGAAGGTGATCGGCGCGCCGTACGGGTCGTTCACCTCGTCCGCCTCGGCCGACGGGGCGAGCAGCCACCCGCGCAGCGCGGCGGCGGCGCGGACCAGCGCGCGGGCGCGGTCGACCGTGCCGTGGTCGCCGCGCGGGTCCGGCAGCGTGGCCGGATCTATCGCGCGGACGAGGCGGGTGAACTCCTTCAGGGTGAAGGTCCGCATGCCCGCCGAGTGACCCATCGAGATGACCTGCGCGCGGTGGTCGCGGGTCGCCGTCAGGACCAGGTCCGCGCGGATGACGTGCTCGTCGAGGAGTTCACGGCCCACGAAGCCGCTGAAGTCCGCGCCGAAGTCGGCGAGGACGACCTCCGCGTTGGCCTCCATCGGGGCGCCCTCATGGCCCCAGGTGCCCGCGCTCTCCACGATCAGACCGCCGATGGGCCCCTGGCCGACATGGCCGGCGTACGGGCCGCCGAGCCGGTCGGCCAGGGCATGGCGGGTCAGCCGCTCGGTGATGGGCGAGCGGCAGACATTGCCGGTGCTGACGTGGAGGATGCGGAAAGTGCTGCGGTCGTACGCGTGCTCGTGCCCCGCTATGCCACGCCCCTGCGGGGTGGTCAATTCGCCACCTCGAGGTCGGGTACCACCTTCCGGAGCTCCTCCGCGGTCAGCGCGCCCTCGCGCAGCAGCACCGGCACCTTGCCCGTGACGTCCACGATGGACGACGGGACGATGCCGGGGGTCGGGCCGCCGTCCAGGTACACGGAGACGGAGTCGCCGAGCATGCCCTGGGCCGCGTCGCAGCTCTCCGGCGCCGGGTGACCGGTCAGGTTCGCCGAGGACACCGCCATCGGGCCGACCTCCGTGAGCAGCTCGATCGCGACCGGGTGCAGCGGCATCCGGATCGCGACGGTGCCTCGGGTGTCGCCCAGGTCCCACTGGAGGGACGGCTGGTGCTTGGCGACCAGGGTCAGCGCGCCGGGCCAGTACGCGTCGACGAGCTCCCAGGCCATCTCGGAGAAGTCCGTGACGAGGCCGTGCAGCGTGTTCGGGGAGCCGATGAGCACGGGCGTGGGCATGTTGCGGCCGCGGCCCTTGGCCGTGAGCAGGTCCGCGACGGCCTCCGAGCTGAAGGCGTCCGCCCCGATCCCGTACACGGTGTCGGTGGGCAGCACGACCAGTTCGCCGCGGCGCACCGCGGAGGCGGCTTCACGCAGACCCGTGGCCCGGTCGGTCGCCTCGTTGCAGTCGTATCGCCGAGCCATCAGGTCCGGTCCTCCCTCTTGTCGGTCACTCGGTTCGGCTCCGGCGCGCTCCAGCGTCCGTCGACGCCCGCGCGTCCCTTCGCCCCACTCGCTCCGCACCGGGCGGAGGCACTCGTCTGGTGGCCGCCCGTCACGGCGTCGCCTTGCGGGCGGTCGCGAAGCGCGGGCGGTTGTTCAGGTCGGGGTGGTCGGCGGCGTCGGCCCAGCCGGACTCCTCGTTGAAGATCCACGGGACCTGGCCGCCCTGGGTGTCGGCGTGCTCGATGACGACGAGCCCGCCGGGCCGCAGCAGCCGGTGCGCGGTGCGCTCGATGCCCCGGATGGTGTCGAGCCCGTCCTCGCCGGAGAACAGGGCCATGTCCGGGTCGTGGTCGCGGGCCTCGGGCGCCACGTACTCCCACTCGGTGAGCGGGATGTACGGGGGGTTGGAGATGACCAGGTCGACCTGACCGTTGAGCTCCGGCAGCGCCGTCAGCGCGTCGCCCTGGTGGACGGTGACGCGCGAGCCCTCCGCGTTCTTCCGGGTCCACACCAGCGCGTCGTCGGACAGCTCCACGGCGTGCACGCGCGAGCGCGGCACCTCCTGGGCCATGGCGAGCGCGATGGCGCCGGAGCCGGTGCACAGGTCGACGATGAGCGGTTCGACCACGTCCATCGCCCGGACGGCGTCTATGGCCCAGCCGACGACCGACTCGGTCTCGGGACGGGGCACGAAGACGCCGGGGCCGACCTGGAGCTCCAGGTACCGGAAGAAGGCCCGGCCGGTGATGTGCTGGAGCGGCTCGCGCGCCTCACGGCGGGCGATGGTCTCCCAGTAGCGGGCGTCGAAGTCGGCGTCCTTGACGTTGTGCAGCTCCCCCCGCTTCACGCCGTGCACGAACGCGGCGAGCTCCTCGGCGTCGAAACGCGGTGAGGGAACGCCGGCGTCGGCCAGCCGCTGGGTGGCCTGGGCCACCTCGGCAAGCAGCAGGTTCACGCTGGTCCTCCGTGGTGCGGGTGGGGCTTGGAAATTCTTACGCTGCGGCCAGCTTGGCAGCCGAGTCGGCGTCGACGCAGGCCTGGATGACCGCGTCGAGTTCGCCGTCGAGCACCTGGTCCAGGTTGTACGACTTGAAGCCGACCCGGTGGTCCGAGATGCGGTTCTCCGGGAAGTTGTACGTACGGATCTTCTCGGAACGGTCGACGGTGCGGACCTGGCTGCGGCGCGCGTCGGCGGCCTCGGCCTCGGCCTTCTCCTGCGCGGCGGCGAGCAGCCGCGAGCGGAGGATGCGCATGGCCTGCTCCTTGTTCTGGAGCTGGCTCTTCTCGTTCTGGCAGGAGGCCACGATGCCGGTGGGCAGGTGGGTGATGCGGACGGCGGAGTCGGTCGTGTTGACGGACTGGCCGCCGGGGCCGGACGAGCGGTAGACGTCGATGCGCAGGTCGTTCGCGTGGACCTCGACCTCGACCTCCTCGGCCTCCGGCGTGACGAGCACACCGGCCGCGGAGGTGTGGATACGGCCCTGCGACTCGGTGGCGGGCACGCGCTGCACGCGGTGCACCCCGCCCTCGTACTTCAGCCGCGCCCAGACGCCCTGGCCGGGCTCGGTGGCCCCGTTGCCGCCCTTGGTCTTCACCGCGACCTGGACGTCCTTGTAGCCGCCCAGCTCGGACTCCGTGGAGTCGATGATCTCGGTCTTCCAGCCGACGCGCTCGGCGTAGCGCAGGTACATGCGCAGCAGGTCGCCCGCGAAGAGCGCGGACTCGTCGCCGCCGGCACCGGCCTTGATCTCGAGGATGACGTCCTTGTCGTCGCTCGGGTCGCGCGGGACCAGCAGCAGACGGAGCTTCTCGGTGAGCTCCTCGCGCTGCTTCTCCAGCTGCTTGACCTCGGCGGCGAAGTCCGGGTCGTCGTGCGCGAACTCCTTGGCCGTCTCGATGTCCTCGCCGGTCCGCTTCCAGGACAGGTACGTGGAGACGATCGGGGTCAGCTCGGCGTAGCGCTTGTTCAGCTTGCGCGCGTTGGCCTGGTCAGCGTGGACCGAAGGATCAGCGAGCTTCTTCTCGAGATCGGCGTGTTCGCCGATCAGTTCCTCGACCGCCTCGAACATCGGGGGCTCCTGAGTGGTGTACGTACGTTGCTACGGGGACGGCAAAGCGCCGGTCCCGGCCACCCCGCGCAGGGGCAGCCGACGACCGGCGCTGTGGCTCGCTACTTCTTGGCGGAGCCGGCAGCCTTGCCGAAGCGGGCCTCGAAGCGGGCGACGCGGCCGCCGGTGTCGAGGATCTTCTGCTTGCCCGTGTAGAACGGGTGGCACTCGGAGCAGACCTCGGCACGGATGGTGCCCTCGGTCAGGGTGCTACGGGTGGTGAACGACGCGCCACAGGTGCAGCTGACCTGGGTCTCGACGTACTCGGGGTGAATCTCGCGCTTCAAGGTGTCTCCTAGTTTCGGGAGGGCTCCGGGTCGCCCGTGCGGGATGCTCGTGCGTGAACCGGGGCCGACGTACCAGTTTGCCAGGACTGGCCGTATCTCCCAAAACCGGGGTCCGCTCGGAACTATTCCCGGCGGGGTTCCGGGCCTCGCCGGGGCCTCGTCACGGGGCCTGGTGGGCCCTGCCGGAGCCCTGCCGAGGCTCTACCGGGGACCTGTCGAGGCTCTGCCGGGGCGCCACCGCACGGCTCACGCGTCACTTCACGATGCCGTCGGCCTTGCCCGTGGCGGTGTCCTGGGTGGCCGCGGCCGGGATCGGCCGGTCCGCCTTCAGGGCCTCCCAGACCTGTCGTGCCTTGGCCTCCACGGGCACGACACGGTTGGGGTCCACCGGGTCGTACACGACCGGCATCGTCACCATGTGCACGTCGTCGGCGCCGAGCTTCGACAGACCCCGGGCGAAGCTCGTCAGCTCCTTGACGGAATCCAGTTCGGAGTCGGGTGTGATCGCCTTGGTGGCGGTGTCCGCGATACCGAAGAGTTTCGTGGGGCTGGAGAACACCCCGACGCTCTTGACCTGCTGGATGAAGGCCTTCATGAAGGCCTGCTGGAGCTGGATGCGGCCGAGGTCGCTGCCGTCACCGACGCTCTTGCGGGTACGGACGAGGCCGAGGGACCGCTCGCCGTCGAGGGTGTGGGTGCCCGGGGCGAGGTCGAGATGGCTCTTGCCGTCCTTGATGGGCCGCGTGGTGGTGATCTCGACGCCGCCGAGCTGGTCGATCAGCTTGGTGAAGCCGGCGAAGTCGACCTCGATGTAGTGGTCCATGCGGATGCCGGACATCGACTCGACGGTCTTCACGGCGCAGGCCGGGCCGCCGACCTCGTACGCGGTGTTGAACATGACCCGGTGCTCGGCGGGGACCGCCGCGCCCTCGGCGCCGGTACAGGCGGGGCGGTCGACGAGGGTGTCGCGCGGTATGGAGACCACTGACGCCTTGGTGTGGCCGGGGTAGACGTGCACGACCATCGCGGTGTCCGAGCGGGCGCCGCCCTCGTCCTTGCCGTACGCGTGATTGGCGCCGGCGCGGGAGGACGAGGATGTCCTCGGAACCGTTGTCGACGTTGTCCGGCCGGTCCTTGCCGAGCTGGGCGTTGATGTCGACGCCCTGGATGTTGTGGTCGAGGTGGACGTACGCGTAGCCGAGTCCGGCACCGGCCCCGAGGATCAGGACCGCGCCGCTCCAGACCGCGACGACGACCGCGCGGCGGCGCCGGGCCCTCGGTTTGCGGCGGCGGCCGGTGGGGCGCCGGCGCGTGGGGCGTACGCGACCGCTGTCGTTCTGCTCGCTCATCCGTCTCCCTCAGGCCTTCGATTCACCTGGTGTGACGGCGAACCACCCGAAAGAGTTGCATGGGAGCTTATGAGGTTTAGATGATCAATGTCCGGTAAAACGACTGCGCCCACCGGCGGATGCTCGGTGGGCGCAGTCGTTTACGCAGGTCGCGGCGAGGTTACGGAGGGGAGGCGCGGTCTCCCGCTCTCCTGCCCCTCCCTCCCCGGAGTGACCGACGTCTCGCGTCAGTCGTTGTTGGCGCCAGGCGTCGTCTTCTGGATCTGCATCAGGAACTCGGCGTTCGACTTCGACTTCTTGAGTCGGTCGAGCAGCAGCTCGATCGCCTGCTGCTGGTCGAGCGCGTGCAGCACCCGGCGGAGCTTCCAGGTGATCGCCAGCTCCTCGCTGCCGAGCAGGATCTCCTCCTTGCGCGTACCCGAGGCGTCGACGTCGACGGCCGGGAAGATGCGCTTGTCGGCGAGCTTCCGGTCGAGCTTGAGCTCCATGTTGCCGGTGCCCTTGAACTCCTCGAAGATCACCTCGTCCATGCGCGAGCCGGTGTCGACCAGCGCGGTGGCCAGGATGGTCAGCGAGCCGCCGTCCTCGATGTTGCGCGCGGCACCGAAGAAGCGCTTCGGCGGGTAGAGCGCGGTCGAGTCGACACCACCGGACAGGATGCGGCCGGAGGCGGGCGCCGCGAGGTTGTACGCGCGGCCCAGGCGGGTGATGGAGTCGAGCAGGACGACCACGTCGTGACCCAGCTCGACCAGGCGCTTGGCGCGCTCGATGGCCAGCTCGGCGACGGTGGTGTGGTCCTCGGCCGGACGGTCGAAGGTCGAGGAGATGACCTCGCCCTTGACCGACCGCTGCATGTCGGTGACCTCTTCCGGACGCTCGTCGACCAGGACGACCATCAGGTGGCACTCGGGGTTGTTGTGGGTGATCGCGTTGGCGATCGCCTGCATGATCATGGTCTTGCCGGTCTTCGGCGGGGCCACGATCAGACCGCGCTGGCCCTTGCCGATCGGCGACACGAGGTCGATGATCCGCGTGGTCAGCACACCCGGGTCGGTCTCCAGGCTGAGCCGGTCCTGCGGGTAGAGCGGGGTCAGCTTGTTGAACTCGGGACGGCCGCGGCCGGACTCCGGCGCCATGCCGTTGACGGAGTCGAGGCGCACCAGCGCGTTGAACTTCTCGCGGCGCTCGCCGTCCTTCGGCTGGCGCACGGCGCCGGTGACATGGTCGCCCTTGCGCAGACCGCTCTTGCGGACCTGGGCGAGGGAGACGTAGACGTCGTTCGGGCCGGGCAGGTAGCCGGAGGTCCGGATGAACGCGTAGTTGTCGAGGATGTCGAGGATGCCCGCGACGGGGATCAGGACGTCGTCCTCGGAGACCTGCGGCTCGCCGGCGCCCGGGAAGTCGTCACGGCCACGACGGCCGCGGCGGTCGCGGTAGCGCCCGCGACGGCCACGACGGCCGCCGTCGTCGTCGAAGTCGTCCTGCGGGCCGGACTGCTGGCTGCCCTGGCCCTGACTCTGACCCTGACCCTGACCCTGGCCCTGGCGCTCCTTGCGCTGGCCGCCCTGCTGGTCGTCGCCCTTGCCGCGGTCGCGCTGACGGTCCCGGCGGCCCTGACGGTCGCCGCGCTCGCCGCGCTCGCCGCGCTCGCCACGGTCACCGCGCTCGCCGCGGTCACGGCGGCCCCGGCCCTCGGCGCCGTCGCCGGCGGCCTCGGAACGGGCCTCGCCCTGCGCCTGGCCCTGCTGCTCGGCCTTGGCCTCGCCGCGCTCGGCACGGGCCTCGCGGGCCTCGGTGCGGGTCTCGGTCTTGACGGCCTGGGCGGTCTCGCCCTTGGCCTCGGCGCCGTCCGGCGAACCGGCCGGGGCGGTGGCGCGACGGCGGCGGCGCTCGCCGGCCGGGGCGTCGTCACTGGCAGGCTGACCGGGGATCTCGATCTGCTGCTGGGCGACCGGCGCGGACTTCTCGGCCTTGACGGCCTTGTCGGCGACCTTCGGCGCGGCGTCGGCGCTCTCGGCCGTACGGGCCTTGGAGGTGGCGCGGCGCTTCGGCTTGGCCTCGGCCGTGTCGGCGGAGGCGGAAGAGGCGGCGGAACCGGAGCCCCCGGCCTGCGCCTCCTTGATGACCTCGATCAGCTGGCCCTTGCGCATCCGCGCGGTGCCCCTGATGCCGAGGCCGGACGCGACCTGCTGCAGCTCGGCCAGGACCATGCCCTCAAGGCCGGTGCCGGAGCGGCGGCGCCGTGTGGTGGTGCCGGAGGCAGCACCTGCGGCGGGCGCGGCGGCGTCGACAGAATTGTCGGCAGTCACGCCCATCAGATCGGTGGTGTCGCTCACGAAGGGTCCTTCCCTGGAGCGGACGTCGGCCATCTGGCTCGGCGACCGGTCGTGCTGTCCGGCAGCGGCCCTGCTTGGTGGACCGTGTCGGGGCGGTGGTCCCGCCGGGTACGGCGGAAAGAAAGAAAAACGTGCTGTGGGTCCGGCCCGAGCGCCCCCTGCTCGGCCCTCGGCGAGAGAAGCGAGGGGTGTCGTGCCGGTTCCGGAGCGTGCTCGAAACTGCTCAGGCAGGCTGCTCAGGCAGTGGAGGAGGCTCCCGGAAGAACGGGTGGTCCCTGATGGGGACTCTCAGCACCGCGCCATGAAGACGTCGGGTGCAGACATGAGGTTAACACTACCGGCTCCAACAAACATTCCCCCTCTCCGTCACCGGCAATCTCGTGTCCTTACGTCCCTGGTGAGAGGACGTACGGCCGCGGCGGCCGCCCGGACCGGGCGGCCGAGACCGCGGGTCAGGAAGCGAGCGGCAGCACACTCGCCCCGGACATGTCGAGGTCGAGCCGGTTCGCGGCCCAGCCCTCGCCCGCCAGCAGCGCGACCTTGTCGGCCGTCTCGGCGTCGGCCAGCGCGAGCACCGTGGGGCCCGCGCCGGAGATGACCGCGGGCACCCCGTCCGCCCGCAGCCGGTTCACCAGGGCGACGCTCTCCGGCATCGCGGGCGCCCGGTACTCCTGGTGCAGCCGGTCCTCGGTGGCCGCGAGCAGCAGCTCGGGGCGGCGGGTCAGCGCCTCGACGAGGAGCGCGGCACGGCCGGCGTTGGCGGCGGCGTCCACGTGCGGGACGGTGCGCGGGAGCAGACCGCGGGCGGTCTCGGTCAGTACGGGCTTCCCGGGCACGAAAACCACCGGAACGATGGAATCGGCGGGCTCCATCCTGATGGCCCGCGCGGCGCCGGACTCGGTCCAGGCGAGTGTGAATCCGCCGAGCAGACAGGCGGCG
Source organism: Streptomyces sp. NPDC048718 (assembly GCF_043198875.1). Classification (NCBI taxonomy): domain Bacteria; kingdom Bacillati; phylum Actinomycetota; class Actinomycetes; order Kitasatosporales; family Streptomycetaceae; genus Streptomyces; species Streptomyces sp. NPDC048718. The sequence goes on along the minus strand of NZ_JBICVG010000004.1, from coordinate 133,367 downwards.
ACGTTGTCGGGGTGGCCCTCGATCTCGGTGGCCAGTTCGAGCAGCCGGGTCGCGTCGAGCCGGCTGTCGCCGCCTATCGTCACGGCGCGGGCGGCGACGATGCCGGCGCAGATGGCGGCGGAGGACGAGCCGAGGCCGCGACCGTGCGGGATGCGGTTGGCGCAGACGACCTCGAGGCCGCGCGGCTGTCCGCCGAGCAGGTCGAAGGCCGTGCGCATCGAGCGTACGAGCAGGTGGCTCTCGTCGCGCGGAAGGTTGTCGGCGCCTTCTCCGGCGATGTCGATGTGCAGCCCGGAGTCGGCGACCCGGACGACGACGTCGTCGTACAGACCCAGCGACAGGCCGAGGGCGTCGAAGCCCGGGCCCAGATTGGCGCTGGTGGCGGGGACGCGCACCCGTACGGCGGCGGCGCGGAACGCGGGACCGGCCATCGCTCGTTGACTCTCCTTGACGTGCGAGGTTGTTCGGTGGATTTTTCGGCGGGGTCACCCGGAACCCCGGACCGTTCGCGCCCCTGGGGCGGCAACGGCAACAGCGCCGCGCATATGCGGCGGGGCGGGTTCGCCACAGCCTATCCAAGGAAGGTTCTGCGGCGACATAGGGCGCACAGGAGGCGCACGATGCGTGTCGCACACCGTCCTGTGCCCCTCTGTCGGCTCCTGGGCGGGTTTGACTCGCGATCAGGAACAGACAGGGACCGGGTTCCGGCCGAATCGGATTCGGCCGGATCGGATCGATCGGGTGGGCGGGCCGGTCGGGTGGACCGGGCCGCCGGACCATGCCCTGGTGAAGCGCGATCCGGCCCGGCGATGCCGGACCGGATCAGATGAAGCGGATCAGGCGAGGCCGAGGCGCTCGGCGGCGGTCGCGGCGTCGACCGGGACGGTGACCGGCTGCGGGGCGCCGGCGACGGCCCAGTCGGGGTCCTTCAGACCGTTGCCCGTGACCGTGCAGACGATCTTCTGGCCCGGGTCGACCAGACCCTGCGCGGCGGCCTTCAGCAGACCGGCGACCGAGGCGGCCGAGGCCGGCTCGACGAACACGCCCTCCTGGGAGGCCAGCAGACGGTAGGCCTGGAGAATCTCACGGTCCGTCACTTCGTCGATGAGACCGCCCGATTCGTCGCGCGCGGCGATCGCGTAGTCCCACGAGGCCGGGTTGCCGATACGGATCGCGGTGGCGATCGTCGACGGGTCCTTGACGACCTCGCCGCGCACCAGCGGCGCCGAACCGGCGGCCTGGAAGCCCCACATGCGCGGGGTGTGGGTGGCCAGGCCGTCGGCCGCATACTCGCGGTACCCGCGCCAATAGGCGGTGATGTTGCCCGCGTTGCCGACCGGCAGGACGTGGATGTCGGGGGCGTCGCCGAGCATGTCCACGATCTCGAAGGCGGCCGTCTTCTGGCCCTCGATACGGACCGGGTTCACCGAATTGACCAGCGCCACCGGGTAGTTCTCGGACAGCGAGCGGGCGAGCGTGAGGCAGTCGTCGAAGTTGCCGTCGACCTGGAGGATCTTCGCGCCGTGCACGAGGGCCTGGCCCATCTTGCCGAGCGCGATCTTGCCCTGCGGCACCAGCACCGCGGAGACCATGCCGGCGCGCACCGCGTACGCGGCGGCGGAGGCCGAGGTGTTGCCGGTGGAGGCGCAGATGACGGCCTGCGCGCCCTCCTCCTTGGCCTTGGAGATGGCCATGGTCATGCCGCGGTCCTTGAAGGAACCGGTGGGGTTGGCCCCCTCGACCTTGAGGTGCACCTCGCAGCCCGTGCGCTCGGAGAGGACCTGGGCGGGAACGAGCGGCGTACCGCCCTCACGAAGTGTGACGACCGGCGTCGTGTCCGTGACCGGAAGACGGTCCCGGTACTCCTCGATGATGCCGCGCCACTGGTGGGTGCCCTTGGTGGTCATGGGTCCTTACTCCCCTTCAACACGCATGATGCTGGCGACACCGCGCACGGTGTCGAGCTTGCGCAGCGCCTCGACGGTCCCGGAGAGGGCGGCGTCGGGCGCGCGGTGGGTGACGACGACGAGGGAGGCCTCGCCGTCCTTGCCCGTCTGACGGACGGTGTCGATCGACACGCCGTGCTCGGCGAAGACCGTCGCCACCTGGGCGAGCACGCCCGGCTTGTCGGCCACGTCGAGACTGATGTGGTACCGCGTGACCACGTCGCCCATGGAGCTCACGGGCAACTGGGTGTACGCGGACTCGCCGGGGCCGGTGGCCTCGTTGAGCTTGTTGCGGCACACGGCGACGAGGTCGCCGAGCACGGCCGAGGCGGTCGGCGCGCCGCCCGCCCCGGGGCCGTAGAACATGAGCTGCCCGGCGGCCTCCGCCTCGACGAAGACGGCGTTGTACGCGCCGCGGACGGAGGCGAGCGGGTGGCTGAGCGGGATCATCGCGGGGTGCACGCGCGCGGTGACGGACTCGCCGTCGGCGGCCCGCTCGCAGATGGCGAGCAGCTTGATGGTGCAGCCCATGCGCGCGGCGGAGACGAAGTCGGCGGCGGTGACCTCGGTCATGCCCTCGCGGTAGACGTCGTCGAGACGTACGCGCGTGTGGAAGGCGATTCCGGCCAGGATGGCGGCCTTGGCGGCGGCGTCGAAGCCCTCGACGTCGGCGGTCGGGTCGGCCTCGGCGTACCCGAGCGCGGTGGCCTCGTCCAGTGCCTCGTTGTAGCCGGCGCCGGAGGTGTCCATCTTGTCGAGGATGAAGTTCGTCGTGCCGTTGACGATGCCCATCACGCGGTTGATCTTGTCGCCGGCGAGGGACTCGCGCAGCGGGCGGATCAGCGGGATGGCGCCGGCGACGGCGGCCTCGTAGTAGAGGTCCTGGCCGTGCCGCTCGGCGGCGGCGTGCAGGGCCTCGCCGTCCTGGGCGAGCAGCGCCTTGTTGGCGGAGACGACGGAGACGCCGTGCTCGAAGGCGGTGGTGATGAGGGTGCGGGCCGGCTCGATACCGCCGATGACCTCGATCGCGACGTCGATGTCGCCGCGTTTGACGAGGGCGGTCGCGTCGGTGGTGATCAGCTCGGCGGGGATCCCGCCGCGCACCTTGTCGGGGCGGCGCACGGCGACCCCGGCCAGCTCGACCGGGGCGCCGATGCGCGCCGCGAGGTCGTCGGCGTGCGTCGTCATGATGCGCGCCACCTCTGAGCCGACCACACCACAGCCCAGCAGCGCCACCTTCAGCGGACGCGTACGCATCATCGACCTCGTTTCTCGTACCTTCTGATCCGTATCGCTACGGTCTGATCCGTATCGCTACGGGCGTGTTCCCCACGGTTGGAACCAGTCTCACTCACCAAATAGGCGATTCCACGCCAAGTCCGGATCGTGAGACATCGATTCCGTCACATGACTATTTCATCATCCAACGTCGAGTCGCAGAAGATCTTCCTCTGTCTCGCGTCGAACGATGACCCTCGACGCCCCGCCCTGGACGGCCACGACCGGCGGCCGCAGGGCGTGGTTGTAGTTGCTGGCCATGGAGCGGCAGTACGCGCCGGTGGCGGGCACCGCGAGCAGGTCGCCGGGCGCCACGTCGGCGGGCAGGAAGGCGTCGCGGACGATGATGTCGCCGCTCTCGCAGTGCTTGCCGACCACCCGGGACAGCATCGGCTCGGCGTCGCTGCGGCGGGAGACCAGCGCGACGCTGTACTCGGCGTCGTACAGCGCGGTGCGGATGTTGTCGGACATGCCGCCGTCGACGGAGACGTACGTCCGCAGCCCCTCCAGTGGCTTGATCGTGCCCACCTCGTAGAGCGTGAAGGCGGTCGGGCCGACGATCGCGCGGCCCGGCTCGACGGAGATGCGCGGCGTACGCAGCCCGGCCGCCTCGCACTCGCGGGCCACGATGCCGGTGAGTGCCTTGGCGATGTCGTGCGGCTCGCGCGGGTCGTCGTCGGAGGTGTACGCGATGCCGAGGCCGCCGCCGAGGTCGATCTCCGGCAGCTCCACACCGTGCTCGTCGCGGATCTCGGCGAGCAGCTGCACCACCCGGCGCGCGGACACCTCGAAACCGGCCATGTCGAAGATCTGCGAGCCGATGTGCGAGTGGATGCCGACCAGCTCAAGCCCGTCGAGCCCGAGCGCCCGGCGCACCGCCTCGGCGGCCTGTCCGCCGGCCAGCGCGATCCCGAACTTCTGGTCCTCGTGCGCGGTCGCGATGAACTCGTGGGTGTGCGCCTCGACGCCGACGGTGACCCGGATCTGGACGCGCTGGCGCTTGCCGAGGGACTGCGCGATGTGCGCGACGCGCACGATCTCCTGGAAAGAGTCGAGGACGATCCGGCCGACCCCGGCCTCGACGGCCCGGGTGATCTCGGCGGTCGTCTTGTTGTTGCCGTGGAAGGCGATCCGCTCGGCGGGCATCCCGGCCGACAGCGCGGTCGACAGCTCGCCGCCGGAGCAGACGTCCAGGTTGAGCCCCTCTTCGGTGAGCCAGCGGACGATCGCGCGGGAGAGGAACGCCTTGCCCGCGTAGAACACGTCCGCGTCCTCGCCGAACGCGTCGGCCCAGGCCCGGCAGCGGGCGCGGAAGTCGTCGACGTCGAGGATGTAGGCGGGGGTGCCGAACTCCTCGGCGAGCCGGGTCACCGGGATCCCGGCGACCGTCACGACGCCGTCGGCGTCGCGGCCGACCGTACGGGACCAGACCTTGGGGTCGAGGCGGTTGAGGTCGGTGGGCGGAGCGGCGAAGTGGCCCTCGGGGAGGACGTCGGCGTAGCGGGGCCCCGCGGGGTGGGCGGATCGGCTCATGACGGCTCTTTCAGATCTGGTCGGGTGCGCTGATGCCGAGCAGGGAGAGGCCGCCGGCCAGCACCGTCCCGGCGGCTTCGGCGAGCGCGAGCCGGGAGCGGTGGGCGGCCGAGGGTTTCTCGTCGCCGAGGGGCAGGACGGTGTGCTGGTAGGCGAGGAGCGCGTCGGCGACGGCCTCCAGGTGCCGGGCGACCCGGTCGGGGGCGCGGTGGCGGGCGGCGAGGAGGAGGACGGCGGGGTGGTCGCCGAGGAGGGTGGGGAGGGGGGCGGGGGGCGCGGGGGCGTGCGCGGGGGCGGCCGTGGGGGCGGGGGCGCTCGCGTGTGCGCGTGCGTGCGTGTGCGCGTATGCGTCCGCGGTCTCGTACGAGGGGGCGAACCCGAGCTGCGCGGCGTTGCGGACGAGGGCGCGGGCACGGGAGTGCGCGTACCGCACCCGGAAGAGCGCGTTGCGCTCGTGCTGGACGAGCAGGGGCGCTCCGGGCAGCGCGCGGTCGTGCGCGGCGGGCCGCAGCAGCGCCCAGCGGGCGGCGTCGACGCCGAGGAGGTGGGGCTCGTAGGGCGCGGGGAGGGCGGGAAGCCGCTCGGCGTCGCCATCCTGGTCGTCGCCGAGTCCCGTATCGATGCCGGCGTCGGCGCCCTGGGCCCGCAGGAGGGCCGCGGCGGTCTCGGCAAGGAGGGCGGCGCGGGGCTCGGTGGAGGCGTGGAACCGGACGCGGGTGCCGGCGAGGGCAGTGGTGTGCCCGTACGCGAGACCGGTCCGCGCGATCTCCCGCAGGACCCCGGTCCCGTCGCCCGCGTCGAGGGTGAAGTTCAGGAATCCGGGCCCGGTGATGTCGACGGCGCGGATGCCGGGCGCCTCGCGCAGCCGGTCCTTGAGGATCGCGGCGACATCGCGGGCGTCCCGCCCGGCGGGCCGGGCGAGGCCGAGCGCGACGCTGCTGGCGTAGTCGCCCACACCCCCGGGCCGGGGCCGCTCGACCTTGACGCGCGAGGGGACCTCGACGCGGAGCACACCCTCGTCGACCGCGCGGCGCACGGCGTGCAGCACGGTGAGGGAGAGGTCCGCGGGGGTCACGTGACCAGCCTAGGGGAGGAGGGGGGTGGGAACGCGAACCGGTTTCGACATGTGGGCGGTGTGGGGCGCGCGGGGTCGGGGCGGGCTGCCGGGCGCCCACCGCGTACCGCTATCGCACTCCCCCGCCGGCCTGCCCGGCGCCTGCGGCGGGCTCCTCGCCGGCGGCGTCGACGCCGCCGGCCTCGCCACCGGTCCCACCGCCGGCCCGCCCCCGCCCCTGCCGGTACGTCCGGGGCTCGCGGTGCATGAGCTGCCGTACCACCCGCACCAGATCCGTCGGCTCGAACGGCTTCGCCAGAAACGCGTCACCGGCCGCCCCGGCAGCATCCCCGCCGCCGTCCCCGTACTCGGTGCAGGCACTGATGAACGCCACCGGCAGATGACTCGTCCGCGGGTCCTCCCGCAGCCGCGCGGCGGTCTTCAGCCCGTCCAGCCGCGGCATGACGACATCGAGGGTGACCACATCGGGACGGACCTCGTGCACGAGATCCAGACACTCGGCACCATCGGCGGCGGTCACCACCTCGAACCCCTCGAGTTCGAGATTGACCCTGATCAGCTGGCGAATCACACGGTTGTCGTCCACAACCAGCACTCGCCCCGACACCCCTGACACACGTCGAGAGTAGGTCGCGGGGAGGGGCTGCGTCCGGGTTTTGCCCACTTCCGACCCGTGCGGGCGAACACCCCCCTCGTGACGCCCTGGAAATACCTGTTCACGGGCACCCTACGAGAGCTGGTAGTGTTCATCCCGTCGCCGCAACAAGCGACAACGCCCCCGTAGCTCAGGGGATAGAGCAACGGCCTCCGGAGCCGTGTGCGCAGGTTCGAATCCTGCCGGGGGCACTCCAGCTCGGACAGCGTGATCGACCCGCTGACCAGCGAGAGTGCCAAACACAGAGACCCGGACTCAGTCCTACTGAGTCCGGGTCTCTGTTGTTGTGTGTCACTGATCGCGGGTGCGGATGTAGCGCCCCCCAGAGAAGCACCTCACACCACGGGTTCCCCGGACGCGGACTACTGGCGCTTCAACGCGACACTGCCCCGCTGAGCATCCGGCGCCGGACATGTCCCCCTGGACCGCGCCGGGACCGCTCACACGGGGGCCGACGCTTGGTCCACCGTCCGAACAGCATGGAACGCTTGAAAGCAGTCGCGCCGTGCCGCGAACGGGATCGTCTTCGTGCCAAGCGCAGCTTGGGAGGGGCCTTGCCAGCACAGGAAGGCGTAGCCGTTGCCGGCGTTACACCCGATGCCGGGTACATGGGACGCGTGTTTCGCGGGCTCGACGGCCAGGACTCTCCCTTCGGGAGCGTCGCGGGTCTCAGCGTGGCTCCCCTTCGCATCGCTGGTCATCCACGAGGCGTGGGGGAAGGCGGCGTTCCTGCCTACAACCACGTTGCTGGAGCCATCCGAGGACACCAAGGAAGTCTGTGACCATGCACGCCACAGCCTGAAGCGCTTCAAGGACACCCACAGGGGCATCCAGATGGATCCTACGTGCGTTCAACCGCAGATTCATCGCCGGGTCTGACGGTGCAGATATTGCGCTATCGCCCTGATGTCAGGCTGGTCCTTTTCTCGATTGGATCGGATCTTCCATTCGAGAACCTCGGCAAGCGGGCAGAAGGGGATCCCTTGAATCACCTCTGCGCTGTCGATCAGCGCATCGACCCCTGCCCCACCCGGAAGCCAGCGATCGAAGATCTCAATTCCGCCATCAAAGAGCAGCACCATAAAGCCGTGCCCGGACGGTGCCCGCACGGGATCAGCGATGCTGGTGGCGATCTTCCAGGCATCGCCGCGGGCGACGACGTCCAGGTCCGTGACCTCATCTCTCAGGCCGTGAGCGAGAAGGGGGCCACTACCAGCCACCACATAGTCCGCGGCCGGCAAGCCGAGCGAGAGCAACTTGTGGATGAACGGATGCCGCCTGAGCTCCAAGGAACCCTCCTAAAGTGCGGACAGCCCTCCCGCTGTGCGCGCAGCCATACTCATGACCGCCGAAGCAAGGACGCTGGCCAGCGTACCGACGAGAAAGTATTTGGATGCGTGATTGACGTGATCAACCGGGGCGCGCGCCAGAGCCTTGGCTGCCAATACGAGCGCTGCGGCTTCGGGTTGGCCAGCAGCCAAGAACAGGAACAGGATCCCGCGCTCAATCAGTCCGATGTTCCTGCCGCCGCTCTTTATCAGCTGCAATGCCATCGTCTTCGCAGGGCCAGGGTCCAGACTGTTCACCTCACGCTCCACCGGATCAGTCGCGGCTTTGACGAGAGTCCCACCACCGAAGACCGCCAAGAGCAAGGCAGAGATCATCACGCTCGCCCGATCACTGAGCAGCAACTGAGTCCCGAGGTTCACCGTTGTGGCCGCCGCCACCCAGATCCCGGCGATAGCCGCAAACCCGAGGATGACCGCACCTCCGAGCTTGCTGGCGGCCACCCGTCCGCTGGTCACAGACGTCGTGACCGAGAAGCCAACGAACATCGTTCCAGGGAGGTGGAGCAGAAGCGCCGCCCCCACCGCCACGAGCCCTGCAGCCGCGAGGGCCTCCCAAGGCTTCGCCTCATCCCGGTACGGAACGATGACGTAGCCGCAGTACAGCACAGTGAAGACGATCGCCCGCCACGGCCGTTTCCTGAACCAGTCACGCTCCCACGAGACCGCTAAAGGCGCTGCAAGGCCAAAGAACACCCGGGCCGTCTCCAAAGACTTCCCCTCTCAACTGAATCGACAGACCGCCACTCCATGCAGAGGTGTGATCTTAGTCAACTAGCAGCCCCATCAGACCCGTTGGGCAGCACAAGGTCCTCTCAAGCCCAGGTCTGCGAGTGCCCGTCAACGCACCACGATCGCCCGCTAGCCCGTAGCGCGTGAGGTCGCCCCACGGATGGCGCTTGTACGGCTCGCGTGGAGGTCACAGGCCAATAAGTCCCCTACGTGCCACGCTCTCCGCCCTGTACACAGGGGGTCTTCGTTGTTCATCCGTCCCGGACGAGAGGCGTGCGGACGAAGGCGCGTGTTCCACCTCCCCCGACCATTCCGAGTGTCGGCGGATCTTCTTGACCGAAGCGTCCAGAGCTGGGGCGACTACGCAGCCCGGCCTTCACCCGGCTCGACGGAGTCTCCGCGCCCCCGTCGGACGCGAGGCGCGGAGGACACCTCCATCTTCGGCATCACCATCTCAAGCGCACGCTTGATTATCTGACTTACTTACAGGTACGATCTTCGGCACTCAACTCCGGTTGAGTGCGTGCCCCTTCCAGTCAAGAGACTCGCTGAGGGCACGACCACTGAACCCTCCGTCTTGGAGGCCGAGTGAAAGAAGAACCAGTGACGCAGACCGGTTACATCTACGTCCCCGCCCCTTCCAAGGAAAACCTCGAGACCGGGCTCGACGCGGGCCTGTGGGGTTGGCGCAGCAGCGCCCTCGACCGGGCCGGAGCCAGGCAGGTCGTCCAGGGGCTCGCCGAGGGCGACTTTCTGATCCTGGGGCACCGCGGCCCCAACAGCAGGGTGGCTCCGGGCGGATGGGCCGAAGCCACGCTCCAGCGGGTCATCGTCACCCAAATCACGCGGCCTCTCTTCGTGGCCACGGACGAGGTCTGGCCTGACGACACGTACCCCGAGCGTATCGGGATAGACACCCTCAGCGAGGAGAACAGCGTCGCGGGCCTGAGCCTGGGGGCCGACGCCATGGAGGCCCTGCGGCTGTCCGCGAACAAGCAGGGCGCCGCGGTCGTCTCCCAAGGCTCGGCCGCGGTCGCCAGCCTCGCCGCAGGTCTGCCCTCCGTCCAGGGCGGTACGGGAGCGGGCGATGTCGCCCACACCGGCGACACGAACGCGGTGGCCCAGGTGTTCGTCCGCCGTGAGCAGCAGAAGCTGCGCAGAGCCCTCATAGGTGCGCGCTCGACCGTCGCCTGCGCCTTCTGCGGCCGCATATTTCCCAGCCGCCTCATCCGCGCGGCTCATGTCAAGCGTCGCAGCGAGGCCAGCCGGCAGGAACGCCTTAGTCTGGACAACATCGTGCCCGCCTGTCTGATGGGCTGCGACGAGCTCTTCGAGCACGGATACGTCTACGTGGCCGCCGACGGCACCCTCGCGTCGGGTCCGCACAGTTCGACGACGGACGACCTTCGCCACATGGCCGACACGATCGCCGGCCGAGTGGTCGCCGACTTCGGCACGCACCGTGCGGAGTTCTTCCGCTGGCACCGGGAACACACCGCCGGAGTCAGCGCGTAACAGTCGCGCGTACGGCCCGTCGGCCAGCCTGTACGAGGCCGGCCGACGGGCCGGTCCGAAGACGGGCCTCGTCGCTCACAGCCCGTGTTCGTCCATCAGCCGCATCAGGTTCCGCTTGCGCTTCTGGGCCGCGCGCAGGGCGGTGACGTACGTGGTGAAGTCGTCCGGCGTGCCGAGATGGCGGTGGCAGTCGCGGATGCTCAGGAGCAGGCTGACCAGCTGTTCGTAGGCGTGGTTGCCGGTCTGGTGGGTGAGGCGGGCGGCCAAGCGGAGGTAGACGGCGAGTGCGTCGGCGGGGCGGGTGGGACGGGAGTGGTCGGCGAGGATGAGCCACTGGCCGTCGTGGGCGCCGGTCGCCGTGGCCGCCTGCCATGCCACTTCCGTGTCCTTGTCGTCGAGCAGGATGTCGACGAGGGTCCGGTCGGCGGCGGCGCGCAGGAGGTCCAGGGCCGCCTCCCGCTCGGTCGGCCAGCGGGTCGCGGCCTGCGCGGCGGTGCGGAGTCGTTGGTACGTGGCCAGGGTGCGGCAGGCGGCGAAGTGGTCGCGGCGCAGGGTGGCGGCGTCCGCGAGCCGGCCGGTGCGGGCGTACCGCTCGGCGAGGTCGTCCACGAGGGCGGTGTCGATCGTGGCGAGGTCGTCGGTGTCGCGGATGCCGCGCTCGGCCCAGTCGAGGGCCTCGGCGGGGCGGCCCGCCGTGTCCAGTTCGCGGGCGATGAGCAGGTGGGTGTGGCCGTTCGGCGCGAGGTCCGCCGCGTGGACGGCGATCACCGTGTCGATGTCCCGCCCGGACTTCGCGAGGCGCCGCATCAGATCCTTTTCGGCCCAGCCCGTCCGGTTGGCCTGCCACGCCTCGACCGCGTACCGGCGCAGGGCGGCCATGCCCCGGTCGCCGAGGAGGTCGGTGTAGTCGAGCGGGTCGAGGTCGGTCAGGTCGGAGGCGTCGGCGACGGCGTGCGCCACGAGTCAATGGGCCGGTTCCTCCGGGTCGGGGCGGGCGGCGCGGCAGGCCTCATGGTGCGCTTCGGCGAGGTCGGTGCCGATCTGTCCGAGCCATCCGTCGGAGTCGTCGACGCGTTCGATCACCCCGGCCAGCAGGTCGATCGCCTCCCGCGCCAGGGCCACCGCGTCGGCGGCCCGGTGTGCGGCGGTCAGCGACCGGATCGCGGCCACCGCCTGCCTCGCCTGGCCGGCGAAGGCGTGGGCGTCGGCGTACTCGACATAGTCGTACTGGGCGAACGGGGTGATGTCGAAGAGTTCACGAACCCGGGACCGGACCTCCGCCAGGTCTCCGCGCGCGGCGGCCGCCCGCGCCTCCAGGCGGCGGCGCAGCTGCCGGTCCCCGGCCATCTCGTCCCTCAGCAGGGCGAGCAATTCGTCTCGGGTCAGGCCGGACAGCCAGGACTCGAACCCCCGCGCCCGGCCCCGGGCCGACGCGCGCCGGGCGGGGAGGTCGGCTCCCTGGGCGATCGCGGTCAGGCCGAGGGCGACCAGGTGCTTGCAGAAGTTGCCCTCCTGGCCGTACGGGCAGTCGCAGGTGCCCGTCGGCCCTTTGCGCCCGCCCAGCAGAAGTTCCGCCTCGTACCGCTCCGTGCCGCGCACCGACGCTCTGATCCAGCCGTCGCCGATCTCCAGACCGGACACGTCGTCGACGTAATCGAGTCCACGCTCGAACGAACGCGTCCCGGCCAGCGACTTCAGCTTCGCCTCGGTAAGACCGCTCACCGCTCCCCCACACTCCGGATCGGCTCCGGCTCGACGGCCCGTCATGCCAGCGGCCGTTGGGCGGCGCGGCCCCGGGTCGGCTGTCAGGCGGGGTCGCCGGCCGGGGCGGCTTCGGCGTGCAGGGCTTCCAGCGTGCGGCGCTCGACGATGCCGGCCATCGCCCAAGAGGCCGCCGAGTCCAGGCGCTTGTGGGTGGCGGTGGGGCGCGCCTGGATGGCGGCGGTCGTCGTGTCCGGGCCGGGGGTGATGCGGATCTCGACGACGACCTTGGTGTCCGAGGGGCCGCTCAGGGTCAGGTCCAGGGCGCCGTGGCCGAAGGTGGTGACCTCGTCGAGCGGCATGGCGGGGTCGTTCTCGATCGCGTACCGCACGCTGTCGGTCAGCTGGAACGCGGTCCTGTTCGCGATGCCCGGCACCCGCACCTCGCGGACGCTCGGCAGGGCGACGGCCTCGGGGCCGAGCGCGAGGCCGTACCGGCGGGCCGTGCGGGCCGCGCCCACGGTGGCGGCCATGGACAGGATGGCCAGGAAGGCGAACGCGCTGCCCACACCGGCTCCGAGGACCTCGGGGACGGCTTCGCTCACCACCACGTCGCCGCCCACGATCAGGAGCGCCGCCAGGCCGACCGCGAACAGCGCGCCGGTCGTCAGCGCGGGGAAGGCCAGGCGGCGTACGACCGCGAACCAGTAGCCGAGCATCGAATCGTTCCTCTCACGAAGGGAGCCGAACCCTACGGTGACCTGCGGTCGAACCCCGCACCCACCCCCCTTTACCGGCCCCTCGCGGCAAGCCCGGCGCCGCAACATCGCTCGTCCGCCGGACAGTTCGGCCGTTTCGGCCCAGCACACGGGCCGGAAGGATCACAATGCGCGCATGATTGATGACTGGAAGTCGCGGATCGAGAAGGCGCAGCAGAACCTCATCCAGGAGGAGGACCCTGTGGCCTGGGTCAGCGAGCGGGACGCCATGGAGCGGTTCCTGCGCTATCCGTCGCTGTCGGTGCGCGGGGCGCTGTTCGGGGTCGCCGTGCACCGGGACGGGGCCTGGCGGCTGGTGTCGCCGCTGCGGGACGCGACGCCGCAGGGGTCGCGGGACAGTCTTCATTCGATGCTGTGGTTCCGGGCCAAGGACGACACCGATGTCCCCACCGAGCGCCGGGAGTTGCTCGACGCCGTCGCCGTCCTGGAGAAGGAGCCGATCGACGAGGTCGAGGTGCTGGGCGAACGATTCCGGGTGGTACGGGGCGACGAGCTGGCGCGGTCCGGACAGGAGGGCCTCGAACCGCCCCGGCCGACCGACGTCGAACCGCTGCTGCGCTCCTGGGAATTGAGCCGCCAGCGCTCCCCCTCGCCGGACCTCGGCTTCGTCCTCGATCCGGCCCGGGAGAACCGGCCGATGGCGGAGGCGCTGCGACTCTGGCTGCGGGAGTTCACCTACGACGGGGAGCGCTACCCGGACGAGGTCAGCGCCGACTCCGAGCAGGCGGTACGGACCCACCCGGAGGTCGTCCTGATGCCGACCACCTTCGGGGTGGTCGAGAAGCGGGGCGCCGTCTGGGAGCCGCAGGGGTCGCTGATGACGACCCCGCACGACGCGCGCGCGTTCCTGTACGGCGCGCTGAACGAACTCTGGCCGATGATCTACGAGTTCGACGACAAGAAGCGCAAGCGGTACGCGCGGGCGGCCGAGGAGTTCCGCACCCTCGGTCGCGCGGACGAACTCACCTTCGACGGGCGCCTGTTCCACATCTGCCGGACCGAACGCATGGTCCGAGTCGGACCGGACGGCCCCGAGAAGCCGAGGCCGTCGGACGTGGACGACACCGAGCCGATGAAGATGCACCCGACGATGGACGAGTACGGCGTGATCCACTACGACGCGTGAGGCGCGACGGCGTCCGACGGGCCTCCCTCGGCCGCTTCGGTCAACCCGGCCGCCTCGATCGGCCCGGCCGTCTCGATCGCCTGGGCCATCCTCGATCGCCTTCGCCGACACGACGAGAGCCGTCCCCGACCGCGTCGGCGGTCGAGGACGGCTCCCTGTGGCGCGTCACCAGCGGCGCTTCACCGGTGGCATGCCACCGGTGACCGCGCGGGCGCTTACTTGGTGACGTTGACGCCGTTCCAGGCGTTCGCGACCGCGGTGTACTCGGCGCTGCTCGCGCCGTACAGGGCGGAAGCCGCGGAGAGGGTGGCCGCGCGGGCACCCGAGTAGTTGGTGGTGGAGGTCATGTAGGTGGTCAGGGCCTTGTACCAGATCTTGTAGGCCTTGGTCCGGCCGATGCCGGTGACCGTCACACCGTTCGCGGTGGGCGAGTTGTAGCTGACGCCGTTGATGGTCTTCGCGCCGCTGCCCTCGGACAGCAGGTAGAAGAAGTGGTTGGCCGGGCCGGACGAGTAGTGCACGTCGACGTTGCCGACGCCGGAGTACCACGCGTCCTTGGACGCGCCGTCCTTGCTCGGCTTGTCCATGTAACGCAGCGGCGTGCCGTTGCCGTTGATGTCGATCTTCTCGCCGATGAGGTAGTCGCCCTTGTCGGAGGCGTTGTTGGCGTAGAACTCGACCGAGGTGCCGAAGATGTCCGAGGTGGCCTCGTTCAGGCCGCCGGACTCACCGCTGTAGACCAGACCGGCGGTCGAGGCGGTCAGGCCGTGGGACATCTCGTGGCCGGCCACATCGAGGGAGGTGAGCGGCTTGGCGTTGCCCGAGCCGTCGCCGTAGGTCATGCAGAAGCAGGAGTCGTCCCAGAAGGCGTTCACGTAGGCGTTGCCGTAGTGGACGCGGGAGTAGGCGGCGACGCCGTTGCCGCGGATACCGTTGCGGCCCAGCTCGTTCTTGTAGAAGTCCCAGGTCATCGCGGCGCCGTAGTGGGCGTCGGCGGCGGCGGTCTCGCGGTTGGAGGCGAGGCCGTTGCCGAAGGTGTTGGTGGTGTTGGTGAAGAGCGTGCCGGTGCCGGAGCTGCCGCCCTTGAGGTCGTACGTCTTGTGGCCGCCGCGCGTGGCGTCGGTCAGGGTGTACGAGCCGGAGCCGGAGGTGCCGAGGGTGACCTGGCCGCTGTACATGGTGTTGCCGACGCCGGTCTCGATGGACTCGTAGGAGAAGAGCTCCTTGCCACTGGTGGCGTCGGTGATGACGTGGCGGCGGCTCGGGGTGCCGTCGGCCTGCGTACCGGTGACCACGGTCTCCCAGGCGAGGACGGGCTTGCCGGTGGCGGCCCAGATCACCTTGCGGGCGTCGCCGGCCTTGGCCGACCGGGCGTCGGAGGCGGCGACGGCGGACTTGCCGGCGGTGGCGGCGGCGACGGCCGGGGCGGTGGTGGGGACCGATATCCGGGCGCCGGTCGCCTTGGTGGTGGAGCGGGCGCCGTCCTTCTTCTCGTGGACGACGAGGTCGCCGCCGAGGACCGGCAGGCCGGCGTAGGTGCGCTCGTAGCGGGTGTGGACCGTGCCGTCGGCGTCCTTGACGACGTCACGGACGACCAGCTTCTCCTGGCCGCCGAGGCCGATGGCCTGGGCGGTGGCGTCGGCTCCGGCCTGGGCGTCCTGGAGGGCGGCGACGCGCTGCGAGGCGCTGAGGTTGACCGCGGTCGCTCCGGCCTCGCGCGGGGCGCTGGCGCTGGCGGATCCGGTCTGGACACCGATGACGACCATGGCCGCCGAGGCGAGCAGGGCGGCGGCGCGGACGGTGGTACGGCGGGGCGAGGTCTGCAGGCGGTTCACGCGGGCTCCTTCGCTGTGAAGCGTGGGGGGTGAGTGGGGGGTGGTGCGTGGTGCTGGTGCGTCGGAAGCGTGTCAGCAGACCGATCGGATTGACAGGTATGCAACAAGAATTTGACCTTCGCTTGTCCGAAGGGCGACCAAGTCGGTCCGTTATGCGGGGAGCTGACCGCCCTGAGGGTGCCCCCGAGGGGAGACGCGAGGGTCTCCCCTCGGGGGCGGCTCGGGGGACGTACGCGAGAGGCGCGGGGGACGTACGTGAGGGGCGCGGAAGGTAACTCGGCGGAGAGCGCGGGGAAGTACGTACGCGAGGGACGTACGCGCCCCCGTGTCAGGACACGCGCAGCGTGGCCATCATGCCCATCGCGGCGTGGTCGAACATGTGGCAGTGGTACAGGTATTGCCCCCGGTAGCCGGTGAAGGTCGCCTGGATCTTGACCGTTTCCCCGGACCCCACCCGCACGGTGTCCTTCAGGCCGTACTCCGGCCCCGAGGTCACCGGCGTCCCGTTTCGCTCGATCACCCTGAACTGCACCAGGTGCACATGGAAGTTGTGGTTGCCCGGGCCGGGGTTGGTGACGGTCCAGACCTCGGTGGCCCCGTACGCGATCTCGGTGTCGATCCGGCCGTGCTCGTACGCGAGGCCGTTGATGGTGGCCACGCCGCCGCCCATCGCCAGCGTGAAGGACCGGTTGACCGTGGCCGCCGGCAGCGCCGGCAGGGTGCGCAGGGTGCTCGGCACCACGCTGGTGTCGGCCGCCGTGCGGTCGACCCGGAACTGGAGCACCTTGCTGATCTGGTCGATGGGGCCGCCGGTCCCCTCGTTGCGGAACTCCAGGGTCGTCCCGACCGCGTACTTCGAGAAGTCGACGACGATGTCGGCACGTTCGCCCGGGGAGATCACCACCTGGTTGACGGTGACCGGGGCGGGGAGCAGCCCGCCGTCCGAGCCGATCTGCTGGAAGGTCGCGCCGTCCGACAGGGCGAGGGTGAAGAACCGCGTGTTGGCGGTGTTGCAGAGCCGGAAGCGGTACTTGCGCGCGGCGACATTGAGATACGGCCACGCCTTGCCGTTGGCGAGGATGACATGACGGCTCTGGTCGCCCATCTGGTAGACGAGTTGAGCCTGGTCGTCGAAGCGGGCGTCGCGCAGCTGGATCGGCACGTCGTACGCGCCGCTCGGCAGATTCAGGCTCTGCTCGATGTCGTCGGTGAGCAGATACGTTCCGGCAAGCCCCCGAAAGGCGCTCTCCGACTCGGCGTGGTGCGCGTGGTCGTGGAACCACAGGTTGGCGTGCGGCTGGGAGTTCGGGTACGTGTACGTCTTGGTGCCGCCGTTCGGCGGGATGAGCACCATCGGGTCGCCGTCGTTGTCCGCCGACACATGCGCGCCGTGCAGATGGACGGAGATGCCCACGGGCAGGTTGTTGGTCTGGTCCACCACGGTGCGGACACCGCTCCTGGCCTTGAGCACGGGCCCGGGGAAGCCGCCGTTGAAGGTCCAGACCCGGGTGAGCGCGCCCGGCAGGACCTCCTTGTCCGCCTCCTGGATGGTCAGGGCGTAGCAGTCCATTGTCATCGGCATGGACATGTACGGCGTGGCCGTCGGAGCCAGCGGCATGGCCTGCGTGAACTTCGGTACGGAGGCCGGGTCCAGGTCCACCGCGGCGGACGCGCCGCGCGAACCGGCCGCGCCCGCCGCACCGGCCGGGCTCGCCGCACCGGCCGGGCTCGCCGCGGCCGGGCCCGCGGTGGCCGGGATCAGCAGGCCGGCGGCCCCGACCGCGCCGGTCGCCATGCCCGTCTTGAGCATGCTGCGCCGAGTTATCACGTAATCCCCCATAACGATCCCGGGATCGACTCCCGAAAATCCTGCGCGAACAAGAAACCGGCCGTCGGAATCGGGCCGGAACACGGCCACGATTCTTCGTCGGTTCCCGGGTCCGCTTCAACGTGCGGGGAAGTCAGAGAGCGGTGCAATTCCGCAGACCGCGCGGGCTTTCCGTGTGATTTCCGCAAGAGAATGTCAAGATTCCGTCGGGGTGGCCCGAGGGCGTCGCGGCGTCGCCGGATTCCGCACGGGGCAGTCGCCGCACGGGGGTTGTACGGAGGTCGTACGGGGGTCGCGCGGCCGTCGCCGTGACGTGGGCGTGCCGCCGGGGATCCGACAGGCCCCGGCCGGGCTCGTCAGGGTACGGGGGCCCGGCGGGTTACGGCGAGGCCGGGACGCGCTACTCCCCGAGGGGCGCGGGCGGTTCGGCCCGCAGCGCGGCGAGCGACGGGAAACGACGCAGTCGCGGCTCGGCCCCGGAAGCGGACCCCGGTGCGGAGCCGGATCCCGACTCGGAACCAAAGCCAGGGCCGGGGCCGGGGCCGGTTCCGGTTCCGGGGGCCGGCTTCGTGCCCGGTACGAGGGTGCGCAGGGCGACCGCGCCGTGATGGCGCGGGCCGCAGAGCAGGTCGCGCACGGCCCAGCCTTCCGGATGGCGGCCGGGCTCGCGGACGGGGTCGCCGCCGAGGTCGTCCAGGGCCGGATCGCGGCCGAGGCCGGTCCCGAGGCCCTTGAGGTACGCCTCCTTGCGCGCCCAGATCCGGCCGAGGGCGGCGGCACGGGGCTCTCCTTCGGGCTCGCCCTCGATCTCGGCCCGCTCCCTCGGGTGCAGCACGCTCACCAGGTCGCGTACGGATTCGGGGGCGGGGCGGTGTTCGACGTCCGCGCCGACGGGGACGGGCGCGGTCGCGACGAGGACGAGCCCGGGGGTGTGGGACAGGGAGAAGTGCAGCGGGGGCGGTCCGGGGGTGGCGAGGACCGGACGGCCGTGCGGCGCGCCGCAGCACGGGCAGGGTTCGCGGCCGAAGACCAGATCGGCGGGGCGCGCGCCGAGCAGCCCGGCGAGGAGGGTGCGCAGGGCGAGGTGCGCCACCGTGTAGAGGTGCCGGTCGACGGGCCGCCGGAACGCGGCGGCCCGCTCGCGCTCATGGGCGTCGAGCGGGGTGATGTCGGCGGCGCCGGGGTCGGATTCCTCGGTGACGTCCAGGAGCCAGGCATCGGCCCGCATCGGTGGTGTCCTTCCCGGGGTGGGATCGCAAGAGGGGGTGGAGATCGCGGAGTCGGAGGGGTGGCCGGGCACGTGGAAGGTCAAGCGACTGGGGCTTCCGGCTGTTTGGCCGGTCACCCGCCGCCGAGTCTGAACCCCACGCCGCGCACGGTCACGATCCAGTCCCGACAGCCCAGTTTGCCGCGCAGGCTGCTCACATGGGTGTCCACGGTCCGCCGCGACCAGGAGTCGCCCCAGATCTGCTGCATGAGCCGCTTGCGGGGAACGACGTTCCCCGGGTCGGAGGCGAGCAGATGCAGGATGTCGAACTCCTTGCGGGTGACGTCGATGTGTCTGCCGTCGAGGCTGACCTCGCGCGCCCCGACGTCGATGCGCAGCGCTCCGCGCGCGATGACCCCCGTACAGCGCGGGCGGGGTCTGGCCCGGCGCATGACGGCCTGGGCGCGCGCCACGAGTTCGCGGAATCCGTACGGCTTGACCAGGTAGTCGTCGGCGCCGGCCTGGAGGCCGAGCACCCGGTCCAGTTCGGAACCATGGGTGCTGAGCGCGATGAACGGGGTATCGCCGGCGGCGCGGATCAGCCGGCAGACCTCCAGCCCGTCGATGTCGGGCAGTTCGAGGTCGATGAGGACGAGATCCATGTCGCCGTACGTCCGGAGCGCGGCGCCCCCGGTCTCGACGCGGCTCACCTGGTGGCCGCACCGGCGCAGGCCCGCCACGAGCGGCTCCGCGTGCGCGAGATCGCTGTCCACCACCAGGATCCGCCAGACGTCGCCACCCGCCGCGGAAAAGACGCCCGTCACATCGAGAGGTGCGGGACTATCCGGCACACGCTGAATCATTTTCCCCCCATGGACAACTGACCGAGAGCCTAAAAACCACCCCTCGGCTATGTCAAAGGTGCCTTCCGCATGTGACTCTGGCATATTCGCCGCCGTTTATCGCCACCGGATCGCGCAATGCGCGATCCCCGGATAGGCGGGCGGGAATGGGGCCGGACCGAGGCCCGTCGCACCACCCCGGCCCCCGATCGGGACCTGCCGACACCCATCGGAACCCGCCGACGAGGGTCGGGTGAGGCCGGGGGTACGCGCCTTTGGGTCACTCCCCGGTCAGGCGCTGCGCTTGCGCGGCGCGGCCTTCCCCGCCGACTCCTTCTTCGCCGCACTCTTCTTCGAAGTCTGTTTCTTCGCAGTGGACTTGGCACTCTTCTCCGTCGCCCTGGACGACGCGTCCGAGGACCCCGAGGTCGACTTGCGGGCCGGCGCCGCCGTCTTCTTCTTCGCCGTCCTGGCCGTGGACTTCTTCGCTCCGGTCTCCTTGGGTGTGGCCCGGGAACGAGAACCGGAACGGGGGCTGGACCGGGCACCGGACCGCGTGGATGCCGCCGCCCGACCCGACTCCCCTCCTCTCGGCCGGAGTTCGGTCACCTCGGCGGGCTCGCCCCGGGACTCCCTGGCCGCGCGGACACTGCTTTCCAGGGCGGCCATGAGATCGATCACCTTGCCGCCGCCGGGCGTCTCGGGCTCCGGCGGGGCGACCCCCTCGCCGCCGGCCGCCTTCGCGGCGATCATCTCCTCCACCGCCTCGCGGTAGTCGTCGTGCAGAGAGTCGATGTCGACCTCGCCGAGGGTGGCCATCAGGGCGTCCGCCAGGTCGAGTTCGGCCTCGCGCACGGACACTTCGGTCTCGGGCGCGACGCCCTCCGGGGCGCGGATCTCGTCCGGCCAGAGCAGTCCGTGCATGGCGATCACGTCGTCGACCACCCGCAGCATGCCGAGGCGTTCCCGGCCGCGCAGCGCGTACTTCGCGACCGCCACCTTCTCGCTCCGCTTCAGCGCCTCGCGCAGCAGGGTGTACGGCTTGGCGGCCGGCACGCCGTTGGCGGAGAGGTAGTACGCGGCGTCCATCTGGAGCGGGTCGATGTCACCGGCCGGCACGAAGGCCACGATCTCGATCGTCTTCGCCGTCGGCAGCGGCAGCGCGGCCAGGTCCTCGTCGGTGATCGGGATCATGGTGCCGTCGGCGTCCTCGTACGCCTTGCCGATGTCGGCCTGGACGACCTCCTCGCCGTCCAGCTCGCACACCTTCTTGTAGCGGATGCGGCCGCCGTCGGCGGCATGGATCTGACGGAAGGAGACGGACCGGCTCTCGGTCGCGTTGACCAGCTTGATCGGGATGCTGACCAGGCCGAAGGATATGGCCCCGTTCCAGATCGATCGCACGATTCATCCCCTTTCTTGTTTCTTGTCTTCCTCGTCGCATTCACATCAAAGATTCCGATTCCATGCGATTCTCATCGTATGACGCCGGTCACAGAGGTGGCGGGGCGGCGCCTTTCCCTCAGCAACCTGGACAAGGTCCTGCACCCGGCCACCGGCACCACCAAAGGGGAGCTGCTGCACTACTACGCCGTCGTCGAGGCCGCGATCCTGCCGCATCTGCGGGACCGGCCGGTGTCCTTCCTGCGCTACCCCGACGGCCCCGACGGCCAGCTGTTCTTCTCCAAGAATCCGCCGCCCGGCACGCCCGCCTGGGTGACGACCACCCCGGTGCCCCGCTCGGACGCGCCCCGCGCCCGCCAGGTGATGGTCCAGGACCTGCCGTCGCTGGTGTGGGCGGCGAATCTGGTGGTGGAGTTCCACACCCCGCAGTGGCGGGCGGACTCCCCCGCCGTCGCCGACCGGCTGGTCCTCGATCTCGACCCGGGGCCGCCCGCGACCGTCGTCGAGTGCTGCCGGGTCGCCCTCCACCTGCGGGAACGGCTCGCCGCCGACGGAATCACCGCCTGTCCGAAGACCTCGGGCTCCAAGGGTCTGCATCTACTCGCGCCCCTCGCCCCCACCCCGTCCGCCGAGGTCTCCGCGTACGCGCGCCGGCTGGCCGTCGAGGCCGCGGAGGAGCTGCCCGCGCTGGTCGTCCACCGGATGACCAAGGCCCTGCGCCCCGGCAAGGTCTTCGTCGACCACAGCCAGAACGCCGCCGCGAAGACCACCGCGACCCCCTACACCCTGCGGGCCCGCCGGCTGCCCACCGTCTCCGCGCCCGTGACCTGGGAGGAGGTCGCGGACACCGCGGCCTCGGGTGACCCCGGACGGCTGGTGCTGCTGTTCGACGCCGTGCCGCCACGCCTGGAGCGGTACGGGGATCTGCTCGCCGCGCTCTTCGACCCGGCGGCGGCCGGAGCCCTGCCATGACGCCGCCCACCACCGGCGCGAGCCCCGTCATGCTGCGCCCGCCCCTGGAGGTCGTACGGCCGCGCTCCGTGGACGAGATCCCCCGGCAGGGCGGTGTCCCCGGCGGCTTCCAGTACTCCCTCAAGCTCGACGGCTTCCGCGCCCTCGCCTTCGTCCTCGACGGCGGCCGGGTCGTCCTGCAGTCCCGGGCCCGGCGCGATCTGGCGCCCGAGTTCCCGGCGATCGCCGCCTATCTGAGCGAGGCGCTGCCGCCGGGCGTGGTCCTGGACGGCGAGCTGTGCGCGTACCGCGAGGGCCGGCTCAGCTTCACCGACCTGCTGCGTTCGCACCGGGACCGTGAGCGGGCCGGCGTCCCCGTCTCGTACATCGCCTTCGATCTGCTCGCCCTGCCCGGGCGCGATCTGCGCGGCCGGCCGCTGCGGGAGCGCTGGGAACTGCTCGCCGAGGCCCTCGCGGGGACCGGTCCGCCGCTCCAGCGGGTGCTCGCCACCGACGACGAGGCGACGGCCCGCGAGTGGTTCGGCGCGCTGCGCGCGGCGGGCGTCGAGGGGATCGTGGCGAAGGCCTGGGACTCCGCGTATCGCCCGGGCAACACCTGGGCGTGGCGGAAGATCCGGCACGCGGACACCGAAGACGCCGTCCTGGTCGGGGTGTTCGGGCCGCCGGACCGGCCGCGGGCGCTGCTTGTCCGGCTCGCCGACGGCCGTACCCTGCGGACCACCCCGCGGCTCACCGGCCTCCAGGCACACCAGGTCGCCGAGTCGACGGCCGGCCGGCTCGGCGCGCCGGAGGAGGATCCGGAACACGGGACCGTACGCCCGCTCCCCGACCCCCTGCCCGTCGAACTCCGGTTGCCCGCGGGCCGCCAGGACACCGCCCGGTTCGTGCGGGTACGGGACGCCACCGCGCCCCCGGACGGACCCTCCGACCCGCCCCCGGACCCGTCCCCGGGAGGCCTGCCCCCGCTCGACGGCCCCCCTCCCGACGCAGCCCCGAAAGAGGAGGAAAACGGGCGGTGAGACGGCCTCATTGACCACCCCTTTACCATCCGGCAACCCTCCGATACCCCTGCTGGCCGAATCCCGACTGCCTTTTCTCTGCGCTCCGTTCAGGACAAACTCCCTGTGCGCCCCTCCCGAGCGCCCCTTTCCACGCCCCCGCACACAAGTGCGCCGGTCCAGCGGGCGCGCGCGTGTGAGCGGAGCGGCTCCAGAGGGCTCACGGACGCCCGTGAGCGCCGGGTCAAGGGCCGGTCGGCCCCCCTCGCCTTCCCCGGCGTGGCGCAAAGCGAGCGGCCGGGCGCGCCGCGGCGGCGCCGGTCCCGCAGGCAGGGCCTTGGAGACGGCCTATTGGTGCACACTTGCTGCCTGGTACAGCGCTCACGGGGAAGGCGGCCTGGCATGCTGACGGGGATCGAGGAGGTCGACTGGGCCTCGCTGGGGCACGCTTACGGCCCCGCGGACGATGTGCCGGAACTGCTGCGCGGACTCGGTTCCGACGATCCCGCCGAGCGTGAACAGGCCCTGGACGACATGTACGGCGCGGTGCACCACCAGGGCGATGTGTACGACTCGACCCTCGCCTGCATCCCCTTCCTCCTCGAACTCGTCGCCGACCCCACCGTCCAGGACCGGGGCGGCATCGTCGAGTTACTCACCAGCGTCGGCGGGATCGATCTGAACGGCGACGAGGAGCTGGACGAACTCGACCCGGAGGACGAGGAGTTCATCCCCGCCGGAAACTACGCGATGGCGGCGGCCGCGATCGCCGCCGGGGCGGACGTGTTCCTCGGCCTGGTCGACGACCCCGACCTGGAGGTACGGCTCGCCACCCCCTGCGCGCTCGCCTCCCTGCACCCCGATCCGGCACGGGTGCTCGGGCTCCTGCGGGAGCGCCTCACCGTCGAACGCGACACCGAGGTACGGCTCGCGCTGGTCGCGGCCGTGGGCCGGATCGCGCTGCGGCACGAGGCACTGCACACCGAGACCGTGGACTGGCTGGCCTGGCTGGTGCGCGCCGCGCAGGCGCCGGGGCTGCGGCTCGCCGCGCTCGCCCAGCTCGCCCGGTGCGCGCCGGCCGAGATCCCCGACGACGTGGTGGACCTGGTCACCGTCCTGCTCGAAGAGGTGCGCACCACCCCGCCCGATCGTCCCACCGAGACCCCGAAGACCGCCGCGCCGACGCTGATCGGACAGGTCCGCGAGCTTCTTGAGGAGCACTCGGCGGGCCGCCGTACGCCCTGGACGGAGGAGCTGCTCCGTACCCTGCACACCGCCTTGGACGACCGGGTCGACGACCGGCTCGCCCTGCTCCTCGCGCAGTTGCGCAGCCCCGACTGGGGGCAGCGGTCGGACGCGATCTGGCTGGCGGGCGGGCTGATCCGGATCTGGCGGGGGCGGTACGAGGAGGTCGTACGGCTCGTCGGGGAGCAGCTGAGCGACCCGGAGCCGCGGCTGCGCGAGGCCGCCACCTCGTTCCTGGAGCGGCTCTTCGAGCTGGCCGCGCCGGCGGCGGACGCGCTGGCCGAGCGACTGACCGCCTGCCCCGCCGGGTTCGCCGACCCCCTGCCCCTCACGCACGGCCGGGACGGGCACGGCGGGGACGGCGGGCAGGGCGGGTACGACGAGCGCGGCGGGTACGACGGGTACAGCGGGCGCGCCGGGCACGGCGGACGGGACGGATGGGGCGGGCAGAGCGGTCCCGGCGAGCAGGTCGCGGCCGGCTTCGGACAGAGCGCGGCGCTCCTCGCCCTCGCCCGTTCGGGGGACGCTCGGGCGGTGCCGCTGCTCGCCCGGGCCCTGGAGGAGCGGGAGGTACGGCGCGAGCTGCTGTACGCGGTGGACGCGCTCGGCCCCGCCGCGATGCCGCTCGCCCCGGTGCTGCGCCGCCGGCTCGCCGAGGTGATGTTGGACGACCGGTTGTACGAGCGGGCGGCGCCCCTGCTGTACGCGCTCGCGGCGGTTCGGGGCGCGCAGGCGCTGCCGGAGGTGCTGCGGGTGCTGCGCGGGGCGCCGCCGAACCGGCGCGAGTGGGTGCGCGAGGCGTGTCTGCGGACGCTGGCGGCGTTCGGGCCGGCGGCCCGGGAGGCGCTGCCCGATGTACGAAAGCTGCTCGACGCCCCGTCGGCGGCGGTGTCGTCGGTGGCGGCGCAGGCGCTGTGGGCCCTGGACGGCCCGCCCGAGGAGGCGGTCGCCGCGCTGGAGCAGTGGCTGCGGCCGGGAACGACGTGCGCCGAGTGGTGTGCGGCGGCGCAGGCGCTCGGCGCGATCGGCCCGGCGGCGCGGGACGCGGCTCCGGCGCTGCGGGCGGGCCTGGGCTCGCGGGACCTGTGGGTCCGGGTGCGGTCGGCGACGGCCCTGTGGCGGGTCGCCGGGGAGTCGGCGGCGGTGCTGCCGGTTCTGCTGTCCGCCTGGGAGGAGAACCGGTTCGCCCGGGTGGAGGTCGCCGAGTGCCTCGCGGAGATGGGTCCGCTGGCGGCGGAGGCGGAGCCGGCGGTCCGCGCGGAACTGTCCCGTCGGCGGCGGCACAACGCGCGTGAGGACGGCGCGGGCTCGCACGACGTCCACGACGACGAGAAGCTGCTGACGCTGTGCCAGGCGGCCCTGGACCTGATGACGCGCCGGGGGTTGTGACTGCCGGGAGGAGGGGCCGCGAGGGCCGCGCGCGAAGAGCGGGCGGAACGGGGCACCGACCCCGGACACCCGACGGCACACCGTCACACAAAAGGGACATAAGGCTTACTGCTTGCTACGTTGCGGACCATGACCGCACCGCGCACCGAGGCCGCGGACCCGCCCCCGCCCGGGGTGCGGGTCCCCCGGCGCCGCGGTGTCGAGTTCTCGCTGCTCGTCGGCGCCGTCCTGATCTCCGTGCTCGGCTACGCGCAGGTCGGCCTCGCCCGCAGCGGTGCCGTCCCCCCGGACGCCGCCCGCTACGGCGCCGGGCTCGGCGCCCTCGCCCTGCTCGCCCATCTCGCGGTCCGGCTGCGCGCCCCGTACGCCGATCCGCTGCTCCTGCCGATCGCGGTCCTGCTCAACGGGCTCGGGCTGGCCCTGATCTACCGGCTCGACCTGGAGACCCCGGACGACCAGGCGGCGCCGACCCAGCTCGTCTGGTCGACGCTCGGCGTCGGTCTGTTCATCGTGGTCGTGCTGCTGATCCGGGACCACCGCGCCCTCCAGCGCTACGCGTATCTCTCCGTCGCCGCCGCGCTCGGCCTGATGATCCTGCCGATCTTCTTCCCCGCGGTGAACGGGGCGCGGATCTGGATCCGGCTGGGCGGACTCTCCTTCCAGCCGGGCGAGTTCGCGAAGATCCTGCTCGCGGTCTTCTTCGCCGCGTATCTCGCCGCCAACCGGGGCGCGCTCGCGCACACCGGCCGCACGGTGTGGAAGTTCCGCTTCCCCACCGGCCGGGTGCTCGGGCCGATCGTGGCGATCTGGCTGGTGAGCGTCGGCGTGCTGGTCCTGGAGCGGGACCTCGGCACCTCGCTGCTCTTCTTCGGACTGTTCGTGATCATGCTGTACGTGGCGACCGGCCGGACCGGCTGGATCGCGGTCGGACTGCTGCTCGCCGCGGCCGGCGCGTTCCTCGTCGGGTCGCTGGAGCCGCATGTGCACTCGCGGGTCGAGGACTGGCTGGACCCGTTCGCCTCGATCCGGGCGGGTCAGGGGCCGGGGCAGCTCGCGCAGTCGCTGTTCGCGTTCGCGGCGGGCGGGATGTTCGGTTCGGGTCTCGGTCTCGGGCACTCGACGCTCATCGGCTTCGCCACGAAGTCCGACTTCATTCTGGCGACGGTCGGCGAGGAGCTGGGGCTCGTCGGGCTGACGGCGGTGTTCCTGCTGTACGCGCTGCTCGTCGGCCGAGGCTTCCGTGCGGGGCTCGCGCTGCGCGACGCCTTCGGCCGGCTGCTGGCCGTGGGGCTGTCGTCGATCCTCGCGCTCCAGGTGTTCGTCATCGCCGGCGGGGTGATGGGGCTGATCCCGCTCACCGGCATGGCGATGCCGTTCCTCGCGCAGGGCGGCTCCTCGGTCGTCACCA
Organism: Streptomyces sp. NPDC048718; assembly: GCF_043198875.1. Lineage (NCBI taxonomy): Bacteria > Bacillati > Actinomycetota > Actinomycetes > Kitasatosporales > Streptomycetaceae > Streptomyces > Streptomyces sp. NPDC048718. The sequence continues at coordinate 106,553 of NZ_JBICVG010000004.1, read as the reverse complement.
ACTGGGTGATCGTCGCCCTCCTCGTCCGGGTCTCGGACTCGGCGCGTGCCCCGCTGCCGGAGCCGCCCGCCGCCGGGATCGTCGCCCCCGCCGCCGAGGACGTCCGGTGATCCGTCACATCCGCAGGGCCGCCGCGTTCTGCCTGGTCCTGCTGGTGGCGCTGCTCGTCAACGCGGCCCGGGTGATGGTGGTGCAGGCGGGTTCGTACGACGACAACCCGGCCAACCGGCGTACCGCGATCGCCCGTTGGGGACAGCCGCGCGGCGCGATCCTGGTGGACGGCCGCCCGGTCACCGGCGCCCGGGACAGCGGACAGCAACTGCGCTGGGAACGGACGTACACACAGGGTCCGTTGTACGCGCCGGTGACCGGCTACGCCTCGCAGACGTACGGCACCAGCCTCCTTGAACGCACCGAGGACGATCTGCTCGCGGGCACCGACCCGCGGCTGGCGCCGCTGCCGCTGTGGAACGACCTGACCCGGAGCCGACGGCCGGGCGGCACGGTGGTCACCACGATCCGCGCCCGGACGCAGGAGGCCGCCTACCGGGGGCTCGCGGGGCGACGGGGGGCGGTGGTGGCGGTCGAGCCGTCGAGCGGGCGGATCCTGGCGCTGGTGTCCTCGCCGTCGTACGACCCGGGGGTGCTGTCGGGGACGGGCGCGGAGGTGGCGCGGGCGTGGCAGCGGCTGAACGCGGCGCGGGACCGGCCGATGCTGGACCGGGCGATCCGGGAGACGTATCCGCCGGGTTCGGCGTTCAAGATCGTGACGGCGGCGGCGGCGCTCGACGCCGGTGTGGTGACGGACGTGGACGCGCCGACCGGGATCCCGGACCCGTTCGTACTGCCCGGCACCCGCCAGGTGCTGCCCAACGAGGCGTCGGGCTGCGAGAACGCGTCCCTCTCGTACGCGATCCAGTGGTCCTGCAACACGGTGATGGCGGGGCTCGGGGTGAAGGTGGGGCTCGCGGGGATGGTCGACGCGGCGCGCGGTTTCGGCTTCGACGACGCGGGGCTGCGGATCCCGTCCTGGGTGGCGAAGTCGACGTTCGACACCCGGATGAGCCCGGACCAGCTGGCGCTGTCGTCGATCGGCCAGTTCGACACGGCGGCCACTCCGCTGCAGATGGCCCTGGTGGCGGCGGCGGTCGCGAACAACGGCGACATCGCCCAGCCGCATCTGGTGGAGCGGACCACGACCGCGCGGGGCGGGGCGGTGGAGAGCGCTGTGCGGCGCGGCTACCGCCAGGCCATGAGCCCGGCGACGGCGCGGGCGCTGCGGGAGCTGATGGTGCGGGCGGTCGAGGACGGCACCGGCACCAACGCCGCCATCCCCGACGCCGTCGTCGGCGGCAAGACGGGCACGGCCCAGCACGGCCTCGGCAACACCGGTACCCCGTACGCCTGGTTCATCGCCTGGGCGCAGGCCGCCGACGCCGTGCAGCCGGCGGTGGCGGTGGCCGTCGTGGTCGAGGACGCGGAGGCCGACCGCACGGACATCAGCGGGGGCGGCAACGCGGCGCCGATCGCGAAGGCGGTAATGGAGGAGGCACTGAAGCTGGAGGCGGAGGGGCGGGACGCCCGGCCCGGAGGGATGGGTCAGGGGGCGGATCCAGGGAAGAGCCAGGGAATGGAACGGGGAACGGGCCGGGAGATGGACCAGCGGACGGGGTGGGAGACGGGCCAGGAGTGGGAGGCGGACGATTCCCGCCGCCATCCGCCCTTCCGTCCGCGCATCCCCCGCAGTCCGTGAGTCGCCGCGCCCACGTCCACCGCCGTCCGTGAGCCGCAGCCCGTGGACCACCGTCCGTGAACCACCGTCGGCGTGCCATGACCGGCCAGGGAGCAAGGATTTCTTACGGGGCTTCGCCCTGCGCGACGGCCTCGTTCACTTCGGCGACCTGCTCCCGCTCCTCCACCGCGAACCCCTCTCGGTCCAGGGCCTCGGCGAGCTTCTCGTCCGGGGCGGGCCGCTCCGGCGGCCGGTGCCTGCCAGGCCGTCTCACATGAACTCCCCTTGCCAGATTTGGGGTTCATGGGGGCCCTGCCTTCGGGGGCCCGCTCGGCGCGGTCACGCGCAGGCGTCACGGACGGCTCCTTCCGGCGCTTTTCCCCGAGGCTCACGCGTTGATAGACACGGCGTCAATAAGTCGTGCGCGAGGGATTGACGGCTTCGGGCGGAGAGGAGTCCTATAGGGAGGCGACGGCCGTGACCGCCGGTAACCCGGCCGCGCGCGAACCGCTCGTGAACCGCCCGCGACCCGCTCCGCCCCCGTACGATCCGGCCGCCCGGCGGCCTCGCGACGCGGCCGCCCTGCCCGCTTCCCGTCGACGACCCCCGCGCGAGGTGCCACCACCATGGCCCGTCTCATCGAGCCCGACTTCACCCTCCTCCAGGACGCCCTGGGTCCGCTGCGCGACCGCGAACAGGTCGCCCAACGGCTCCTGGAATCCTCCCTCAAGCACTCCTTCGACCCCGACACCGAACTCGACTGGGAGGCCCCGCTCGAGGACGGCAAGTGGTTCTGGCCGCCGGAGCTGGTCTCGCTCTACGACACCCCGCTGTGGCGGCGGATGTCCGAGGAACAGCGGATCGACCTCTCCCGCCACGAGGCCGCCTCGCTCGCGTCGCTGGGCATCTGGTTCGAGATCATCCTGATGCAGCTGCTGGTCCGGCACATCTACGACAAGCCGCTCACCAGCGATCACGTCCGCTACGCCCTCACCGAGATCGCCGACGAGTGCCGGCACTCGATGATGTTCGCCCGGATGATCAAGCGCGGCGGTTCCCCGGAGTACCCGGTGCCGCGGATGTACCACAATCTCGCCCGGGTCCTGAAGACCGTGTCCACCACGCCCGGTTCGTTCGCCGCGACCCTGCTCGGCGAGGAGATCCTGGACTGGATGCAGCGGCTCACCTTCCCGGACGAGCGGATACAGCCGCTGATCCGCGGCGTGACGCGTATCCATGTGGTCGAGGAGTCGCGCCATGTGCGGTACGCCCGCGAGGAGTTGCGCCGCCAGATGATCACGGCGCCGCGCTGGGAACAGGAGTTGACCCGGTTGAGCTGCGGCGAGGCCGCGCGGGTGTTCTCCGTGTGCTTCATCAACCCGGCGGTGTACGAGAACGTGGGCCTGGACCGCCGGCAGGCCGTGGCCCAGGTGCGGGCCAGCGGGCATCGGCGCGAGGTGATGCAGTCGGGAGCGAAGCGGCTGACGGACTTTCTCGACGACGTCGGGGTGCTGCGGGGCGCGGGCCGGCGGATGTGGAAGTCGTCGGGGCTGCTGGCCTGAGCGCCGGCGGCAGGGCGCGGGCGGGGCACCCACTCGTACGGCCGAGGGGTGGGGTCCGCCCGCGTGCGCGGGGTTCCGTGGGCGCCCAGGCTGACAGGCGACAGCCACCGGCCGACGAGAGGAACGCCATGCCCACAGGAGCGGGAGACCTTCCGGGTCTCACCGAGAACGACGTCGTCCTGAAGACGAAGATCCGGGACGCGCGCGACTACGCCGCGAAGCAGGCCGATAAGTACGACCACCCGGTGAACGACACGGAGATCGCCATGCTGGAGGCCTACCGTGCGATCGTCGACGTGCTGGGCAAGGTCCTGTCGTAGCAGGGCGGGAGACCCGCGGCGGCCGCACTCGCCCCGGCACGGTGCGGTGCGGTGCGGTGCGGTCCCCGCACGTGCCCCATCACCCCGGCGAGTACGCCGCACGACGGCCGCTCCCCCGTCCGCCGGTGAACCCCGAGGCGGCCCTGACGGACACTGGTGGGGTGAGAAGCGAGAACACCCCCTTTCGCGGCGGCCCCCTCGACGGCCGGGTGCTGCCGGTCCTGACCGGTCCGACCGGGCACCCCCCGAAGTGGTACGAGGTGCCGGTCCCGGCCCACGCCGGGCACCCGGCGACGGTCCACGCGTACCGCCGCGAGCCCGCCGGCTACACCAAGCGGCTGGGGCTCCAGCGCGGCTGGGTGTACGTGTACGCGCCGGACGGGCGGGAGCGCCGCGAGCTGCGCTGGCCCTGGCAGAAGCCGGCCGGCAAGGGTGGCGCGGGTTCGGCGGACGGCCCGGGCACGGCGGACGGGGCAGGATCGACTGCGCCGTCCGAGTGAGTGCGCAGGACACCCGCCCGATCATGCGCTGATCACATCATCCCTCCGGTCATCATCGTCGCCGTACAAGCGCGAAGGCGTGAAGGCGTGACGACTCGGGGCCGCGGGGCCGTACGGCCTCGGGCGGCCGTGGAGGTGATGACGTGGCGGGACGACTGCTGCGCACGATCGGTACGGGTGTGCTCGCCCTGACGACGACCCTGGCGGCGACCGGGCCGATGGGCGGGACCGCCTCCGCGGCCCCGCTCGCGCCGGTCCCCGGCGTACCCCCCGCCCCCGGGGCGGCGGACGAACCGGCCGCGGACGCGTTCACGGACTCGGCCACCGAGGCCACCGAGGCCACCGAGGCCGCTGAAGCCACCGAAGCCGCCGAGACCACGGAAGCCCCCGGCGCCGTCGACGGCTCCGTCACCGGACTGCTCACCCGGCTGCGCACCCTCTACCAGGAGGCCGAGCAGGCCACCGAGGCGTACAACGCGGCCGACGAGGCCCTGAAGAAGCAGACCGCCGACACCCGCAGGACCGACGCCCTGCTGACCGCCGCCCGCCGCTCCCTCCAGCAGGGCCGCGACGAGGCCGGCCGGCTGGCCCGGCTCCAGTACCAGGGCCGCTCCGACCTCTCCCCGTACCTCACCCTGCTGCTCGCCCGGCACCCGCAGACCGCCCTCGACGAGACCCATCAGGCCGCCCGCGCGGCACGGTCGCGGTCCACGGTCGTCCAGCGGCTCCAGGCCGCCGAGCAGAAGGCCGACGGACTGGCGACGGCCTCACGCACCGCTCTCGCACGCGGTCGTGTCCTGCTGTCCGACCGGAAGAAGCAGAAGGAGGCCGTCGAGACCAGGCTCCGCGAGGTGGAGAAGCTGCTCGCGTCGCTCACCGCCGACCAGCTCGGCCGGCTCACCTCGCTCGACGCCCAGCAGACCGCGGGTGCCCAGAGCACCCTCATGGCGTCCGGCGCCCTGGACGGCGCCCGCACCCCCTCACCGCAGGGCGCGAGGGCGCTGCGGTTCGCCGTACGACAGATCGGCAAGCCGTACGAGTGGGGCGCGGAGGGCCCCGACACGTACGACTGCTCCGGTCTGACCCAGCGGTCCTGGGCGGCGGCCGGGCGGGCGCTGCCGCGCACCAGCCAGGAGCAGTGGGCCAAGCTGCCGCACGTACCGCTGAACCGGCTGCGCCCCGGCGACCTGATCGTCTACTTCCCCAAGGCCACCCACATCGCGCTCTACCTGGGCCACGGCCTGGTCGTCCAGGCCCCGCGCCCCGGCACCCGGATCAAGGTCTCCCCGATCGCCGCCAACCCGCTGCTCGGCGCGGTCCGCCCGGACCCGGGCGGCGCGCCCCTGAAGACGTTCGCGCCGCCCGAGCTCCCGGAGGGAGCGTCGAACGGCGCGGACACGGGCTTCGGCGGGACCCGCCCGGCGGACCTGTAGGGGCCCTTCGAACACAGCGGACCGAGGACGGCGGGACCGAGGGCTGCGACCGTCCTCCGGCGCCGGCGGACCTTTCGGGGATCAGCTCTCGGTCAGCGAGGCCAGGTAGGCGGCGGCCTTCTCCGGATCGAAGAAGAAGTTCTCGAAGTCGGCCGGGTTCTCGAAGCCGTTGGCGAAGCGGTCGGCGATCGGCCGCAGCCGCGTCCCCGCGCCCAGCAGGTTCACCACGTGCTCGGGCAGGGGCGCGAGCATCGCGTTGGTCCACTTGGTGACGGGACGCGCGATCTCCCAGTAGCGGTCGAAGGTGCTCTGCATCCACGCCTCGTCGAACGGGCGGTCGCCGTGCTCGACGATCGAGGCGAGGTACGAGGCGGCGCACTTGGCGGCCGCGTTGGAACCCTGGCCGGTGATCGGGTCGTTGGCGACGACGACGTCCGCGACGCCCAGGACCGCGCCGCCGCCGGGCAGCCGGCCGATGGGGTGCCGTACGGTCGGGGCGTAGCGACCGGCCAGCGTGCCGCCCGCGTCGGTCAGCTCGACCTTGGTGGCACGGGCGTACTCCCACGGGGTGAAACGTTCCATCAGCTCCAGGGTGAGCCGCAAGTGCTCCGCCGGGTCCTTGATGCCCCGGAAGACGTCGAGCGGACCGCCGGGCACACCCTCCCAGAACAGGATGTCGGCGCGGCCGGAGAGGGTGAGCGTCGGCATCACGAACAGTTCGCCGACCCCGGGCACCACATTGCACCGGACGGCGTCGAACTCCGGGTGCTCGGGACGCGGGCCGAGCCCGTGCACGTACGCCACCGCCAGCGCGCGCTGCGGCTCGCTGTACGGCGAACGGGACGCGTCCCGGCCGAACATGGACACCAGTTCGCCCTTGCCGGCGGCGACGAGCACCAGGTCGTAGCCGCGCGCGAAGTAGTCCAGGTCGCCGACGGCCACCCCGTGGATGACCAGCCGGCCGCCGCGCCGGGCGAAGGCCTCCATCCAGCCGGCCATCTTCACCCGCTGGTCGACGGACTGCGCGTAGCGGTCGAGACGGCCGATCCAGTCGATCGCCCGCGAGGAGTCGGGTGCGGCGACGGAGACGCCGAGGCCCTCGACGCGCGGCGCCTGGTCCTCCCAGAAGTTCAGGCCCAGGTCGCGCTCGTGCTGGAGCGCGGTGTCGAACATGCACTGGGTGGACATGACCCGGCCGGAACGGATCTCGTCCGCCGTCCGGTTGGACATCAGGGTGACGTCGTAGCCCTTCGACTGGAGACCGAGGGCGAGCTGGAGACCGGACTGGCCGGCTCCGACGATGAGTATCTTCCGCATGGGCTGGACCTTGAGGGGCTCGGGGGCGGCGGGTGAGGTGGGGGGCGGCGCCGGCTTCGGCTCTCGGGGAGGGCGGGGTTCGTGCTGTTCCGGGGCCCCGGCGGTGCGGGGCTTCGGTCGTACGGACCTCGTACGGGGGGCTCAGGTCGTATGGGCCCCCCGTACGGGGCTCGGGTCGTACGGGGCTTCGGCTGTTCGAGGGGAGGCCCGGCCGTACGGGTCCCGGGACCGCAGGGCCCCGGGACCTCGGGCTACTCGGGAGTCGCGTCGAGGGAGTGCTCGACCATCGCGAGGAGCGTCTCCACCACGCTGTACCGCTTCCTCGCGTCCATGATGACGACGGGCACGCGTTCCGGCACGGTCAGCGCCTCGCGGACATCGCTCACCTCGAAGCGCTCGGTGCCCTCGAAGTGGTTGACGGCCACCAGATACGGCAGACCGCAGCTCTCGAAGTAGTCGAGCGCCGGGAAGCAGTCGGTCAGACGGCGCGTGTCGGCGAGCACGATGGCCCCGATCGCGCCGCGCACCAGGTCGTCCCACATGAACCAGAAACGCTGCTGTCCCGGCGTACCGAAGACGTACAGGACCAGATCGTCGTCGAGCGTGATCCGGCCGAAGTCCATGGCCACGGTGGTGGTCAGCTTGTCGGGCGTGGCGGTGAGGTCGTCCGTCTCCTCGCTCGCCCGGGTCATCAGCGCCTCGGTCTGGAGCGGGGTGATCTCCGAGATGGCGCGGACGAAGGTGGTCTTGCCGACCCCGAACCCGCCCGCGATGACGACCTTGGTCGCGACGGGGGCCCGGGAGTGGTCCAGCTGCCAGTCCCGCGCACCGTCCTCGGGATCCGGCTCGGCGCCGGCCCCGGGTTCGGAGTCGGGTCCGGACTCGGAACCGGACGCGGATATGGGCCGGGTGGCGGCGGTGGGCTGGGCGGGGATGCCCGTACCCGGACGAGCGGGCGACGCGGGCGCGTCGGTGCTCGCGGCGGTGACGGACGGTTCGGCCACGGCGGCGGCCTCAGAGACGGCGGAGTCCACTCAGCACCCTTTCGAGGAGCGCGCGGTCGGGCCGGTCGGTGCCGTGACCGGTCCCGTACACACGTATTTTTCCCTGGTCGGCCAGGTCGCTGAGCAGCACCCGGACGACTCCCAACGGCATCTTCAGCAGTGCCGAGATCTCCGCGACGGTGCGCATCCGGCGGCAGATCTCGACGATGGCCCGCATCTCCGGCATCAGACCGCGCGCGGCCGCCCCGCCGTCCGTGAGGACCTTCCTCTCGGGCGCGGCCTCAAGGGCGGCCACGAAGGTCTCGACGAGGAGCACGTGGCCGAAGCGGGTCCGGCCGCCGGTGAGCGAGTAGGGACGGACCCGGGAGGGGCGGCGCCCCTCCCCGCGCTTCGGCAGCCGGTGAGCGGACGCGGCGGGTATCACCGCACGCCCTCCATGGATTTGGCCAGTTCACTGCGGAGTTCGGGCGTGAGGACGTGTCCGGCCCGGCCGACGAACAGCGCCATGTGGTACGCGACCACGCTCATGTCGCAGTCGGGCTCGGCGTGCACGCCGAGCAGCGATCCGTCGCTGATCGACATGACGAAGACGCTGCCCTCGTCCATCGCGACCATGGTCTGCTTGACCCCGCCGCCGTCCATCAGACGGGCGGCGCCGATGGTGAGGCTGCCGATGCCCGAGACGATGGTGGCGAGGTCGGCGGTGGAGCCGCGCGGCCCGTCGCCCCGCGGGGGCACGGGGGCCGCCGCCGGCGCGCTCGCGCCCTTGTTGCCGCTGCCGTTGCCGTTGCCGTTGTTCTGGATGTCCGGGTCCGACGAGAGCAGGAGGAGCCCGTCGGAGGAGACGACGGCCACGGAGTGGACCCCGGGCACCTCCTCGACCAGGTTGCCCAGCAGCCATTGCAGGTTGCGGGCCTCACTGCTCAGTCCGAATGTTCCGGTCGCAGTCAACTGCGTGCCTCCTCGACGGTGTCCCCCGTGGTCTCCTCGGTACGTGCTGTGGCTCCGGCCCGGATCTCGGCGGCCACGTCACGGCGGCCGTTCGCGGCTCCCAGCTGGAAGCCTCCGAGCCTGCGGCGCAACGCCTCGGCGTCCACGCCGCCACGGCGTATCCGCGGGTTGCCGGCCGCCGGGCCGGGTTGCCGCACTATCCGCGGGGTGCGCTTGGGCAGCCCCTTGTCGGTGACCCGGTCCCAGCCACCCTCGCGGGGGCCGGGGCCGGTCTCCTCGGAGGCCGGCGCGGAGGGCGCCGGCTCGGGGACCATCGTCGGCTCGGGGGCCGGCGCGGGTGCCCGACCGAAGGCCGGCTCGGAAAACTGGCCGGGCGTCTGTCCGGGCGTCCGTCCCGAGGCGGGTCCCGGGTCCTGCTCGTGACTCCGCTCGTGACTCCGCTCATGGCCCTGGTCGTGGGCCTGTCCCGGAGTCCGGGCCTGAACCTGGACCTCGGCCTGGTCGTGGCCCTGGTCGTGGGCCTCTCCCGGAGCCTGGGCCTGGTCGAAGGCCCCCTCACGGTCCCGCTCGTGGGTGGTCTGCTCCGCCGCCTCGGGCGGCGGTACGGGCAGCCGTACCTGGAGCGTGGTCTCCGACACGGACTCGCCGAACGCGGGGGTGGGCTCGGTGTCCACTGTGCCGGGAGCATCTGATGCGGCGGCTTCCGCCGCTTCTTCCTCTTCCGCCACGGGCTCCGCGCCGCGCGCCGGGAGACCGGGGCGGGCGGGGGCCTCGTCGGGGTCCGCGTCGTGCCCGGCGACCGGTTCGGCCGCGGGCCCGGCTCCGTGCGACGGCGTCACCGGGGACGTGGCCGCGCCGTCGTGACGTACGTCGTACGAGGCATCGTGCCGGACGCCGGCGCCGGGCCCTGCCTCCAGGGCGACCTCGCCCGGCTCGTCGGCGCCGTCGATGCCGGCTTCGATGTCGGCTTCGATGTCGGAGTCCGCATCGGTGTCGGCATCGGCGAGGCCGACACCCGCACCCGCACCCGCACCCGCACCCGCACCGAAAGCGTCCATCAGCCCGAACGGCGTCTGCGCCGACTCCGACCGCTCCGGCTCCGGCTCGGTCTCCGGTGCGCTCCCCGGCTCCGCCTCAGAGGACTCGGCCTCCCGCCGCGGCCTGACGATCGGGTGCGATCCCGACTCCTCGATCGCGCGCTCCGCCGCCTCGATGAGCGGATCGCGGTGACGCGGGGGAAGCCTGTTCGCGTCGGCCTCGGCGACCGCCCCCGGCAGGGTGAGCCGCGCGCCCGGGGCGGCGATGCCCCCGGCCCGGCCGGTGGGCGCGACGGTGGCGGGGACCGCGTCCGGCGCGGCGGCGGGCAGCAGCGACAGCGGCAGGATCACCACCGCCGCGATGCCGCCCTGCTTCTGCTCGCGCAGTTCGACCCGTACCCCATGGCGCGCGGCGAGGAGGGCGGCGACCCGGATGCCCAGGCCCTCGCCCGTCTCCTCCCCGCAGGTGACCTCGGGGTCGGCGAGCCGGGCGTTCAGCTCCTCCATGCGGTCGGCGGCGATGCCGATGCCGTTGTCCTGGACGGAGAGCATGACCTCGCCGGACTCCAGCAGCCAGCCGGAGAGCTGGACGTGGGACTCGGGCGGAGAGAAGGAGGTCGCGTTCTCCAGGAGTTCGGCGACCAGGTGGCTCAGGTCGTCGGCGGCGAAGCCCGCGATCTGGGCGTGCGGCGGCAGCGACTGGATGCTGATCCGCTCGTACCGTTCGATCTCGCTGACGGCGGCGCGCAGCACATCGACGAGCGGGACCGGGCCGGGGTGGCCGTGGTGGTGCTCATGGCCGGCGAGGACCAGCAGGTTCTCGCTGTGCCGGCGCATCACCGTCGCCATGTGGTCGAGCTTGAAGAGGGTGCCGAGCCGGTCGGGGTCCTGCTCGCGCTCCTCCAGCTTCTCGATGACGCCCAGCTGGCGCTCGACGAGACCGAGGCTGCGCAACGAGAGGTTGACGAAGGTCTGCTGGACGGTGCCGCGCAGCCGCTCCAGCTCGGCGGTGAGCACGGCGGTCTGGCTCTGGAGCTCGGCGCGCTGGTCGGTCAGCTCGGCGATGACGGAGTCGCGGGCGCCGGCCAGTTCGGCGCGGTCGCCGTCGAGCTGCTCGACCCGGGCGGCGAGGGCGGCGAACTTGCCCTGGAGGGTGTTGAGGGACTGGACGACCCGCGCGAACTCGTCGTTGCGCCCGGTGAACCGGATCGGCTCCTCGTGCTGCGGCTCGGCCGCGTCGGCCAGCCGGGCGGCGCCGATGCGCACCGCGGCGAGGGGACGGGTGAGGGTGCGGGCGACGAAGGTGGAGATGCCGACGGCGACGAGCAGACAGCCGCCGAGCAGGGCGATCCGCGTCTCCAGGCCGGTGACGTCGCCGTCGCGGAGGGCCCCGAGGCGTTCGGCACGCTGGGTGGCGAGCGACGACTCGACGCCGCGCATCTGCTCGATACGGGCGGAGAGCGCGGCCTCCAGAGCGGCCGGGTCGGTGTTCAGCTCGGCCGCCGAGAGCTCGGGCCGGTCGGTGAGCTTGGCCAGATACCGCTCGGCCTGCTTGACCTCGGGCCCCGTGACACCGGCGGCGAGGGAGGCGCGGGCGGTGACGGTGGCGGCCTGGTCGAAGTCGGCGAGGGCGGCGAGTTCGCGGACCCGGGCTTGCTGGGCGGCGGCGGTGAGCGCGTTCCTGGTGCGGTCGGCGTCCTCGGAGCCCGCGGGGACGTCGGCGACGTAGGTACCGGTGGCCGGGTCGTAGTGGGTGGCGCCGGTGGCCTCGGGCCGGGGTACGGCGAGCGCGGCGAGCAGCAGACCGCGCTCGGCGGACGCCTGCTCGGTGGCGTGGCCGAGCGCGGCGGGCGCGCGGACGGCCTCGGCGGCACGTGGCGGGGTGCGCTCGGCGAGCCGGTCGGAGAGGGCCTGGAGCTTGCCGATGATCTCGCCGTACGCGCGGTGGGCTTCGAGCGCGCCGCCCTTGCCGGTGAGAGCGGTACGCCGGATGGAGGGCAGTCCGGCCAGATCGCGGCGCAGGTCGGCGGGGGCGGCGGCGCGGATCTCGTCGATCTGGCGGTCGACGCGGGCGGACTTGGCGTCCGTGATCCGGCGCTTGGTCTTGTCAGTGCCGGTCTGGTCGTCGCGGCCGGCGGCGATGTACGCGACGATCTCGTCGCGCTCGTCGGAGAGGGAGTGCGCGAGGGAGACGGCCTGGCGGTCCAGCTGCGCGAGGGCGACCAGTTCGACGGACTCGTCGAGGTCGGCGGAGGCGGCGAGGACGGCGGGGGCGCCGGCCGCGAGCACGGTGAGACCGACGAGGGCGACCCCGGCGACGAGGCGGCTGCGGACCCGCTTCGTACGGCCGGTGGCGGCGGGTGCGGGGGCGGCCGGGGCGGCGGCCGGGGCGGATACGGAGGACGGCCCGGATACGGAGGACAGCCCGGAAGTGGGAGACGTTCCGGAGACGGAGGACGGCCCGGAGGCGGGGGACGGGGCCGGGTTCATGGCCTCGGCGGGGAGGGGGACCGGGGTCATGGAGTCCGCGCCCCGGGGTACCTGGGGGGTCCGGGGAGCCTGCGATGTCCGGGGTGCCCGGGATGCCGCAGGCGCCTGAGGTTCGGCGGGCAGGGGCCGGATGGGCAGGCCGGTGGCCTGCGGGTCACCGGGGGTCTGGCTCCGCGCGCCGTTGTTGCTCCGAGGCCGCTTCTTCTGCACCGGTGCTCGCATTCTTGAATCGTCCGCCCTTGAAGCAGAGGTGACGACCGGTCACATGGATGAGCCCCCCACCCCTGGTGTGTCCACCGACCATTTCAGCGGTTCTGGTCAGGGGACTCGCATCGGCCACTCCGCCACACGAACGAGTGAACAACACTCCGGAGTTGGTCAACAACTCCCGATGACGGCCGCGGGGCACCTCGCCCACCTGTCGGTTGGATCTTCCGCGCGGCCTTTGGCAGGATGCCCGCCCGCAGCTTTCCGGACCCGTCCGATCCCCGCCTCCAGCTCATGCGCCGCCGCTGGTACAGACCGTATTCGGCCGTTTGGAGGCGATGTGAAGGAGCCATGCGGGAGTGGCGGACGCGGGGCAGACTGGACGTCATGCGGACCGAAGCGGCGACCCTTCCCGGCAGCCCCGAACGCCCCAACGAGGACTGGGCGGCGGCCGCCCTGCCAGCCTCGGGCCTGGGTGGCACGCTGGTGGTCCTGGACGGGGTGACACCCCCGTCGGGCGACGACGGATGTGTACACGGTGTGCCCTGGTTCACGGCACGGCTCGGCGGGGCGCTGACCGAACTATCCGCTTCGCGAAGAGATCTGACGCTGTCCGAGATCCTTTCCCGGGCAATCCGGCGCACCGCCGACGTCCACCGGAACACCTGTGACCTTTCTCACCCCCGCACGCCCCAGGCGACGGTCGCCCTGGCCCGCTGGGACGACCTGACGGTCGAACACCTCGTCCTGTCCGACGCGGCCTTGCTCCTGCGGTCCCCCGACGGCGCGGTACGGGCCGTGCTCGACGACCGGCTCGACCGGATCCCGGCCGACGTCCGGCGCTCGGTCGCCGCCACCGACCGCCTGCGCAATCAGGAGGGCGGCTTCTTCACCGCCGCCGCCGATCCGGCCGTCTCCGCCCGCGCGCTCACCGGCACGACCCCGCGCACCGAGGTCCGGGCCCTCGCGGGCCTCACGGACGGGGCGACCCGGTGGGTCGACCGGTTCGGGGCGGGCGACTGGGCCGACCTGTTCGGGGTCCTGGAGAAGGAGGGCGTCCGCGCTCTCCTCGACCGCGTCCGGGTGCTGGAGGCGGCCGACGCGGAATCGGCGGCCCCGCGGGGCGGCAAGCCGCACGACGACGCGACGGCGGTGTACGTGCGGCTGGGGTGAGCGGGGGCGGGGCGCGGCCGGAGTCGAAGTACGGATCCGGGGCGGTCCGCCGGGACGCGGGGGTACGAGTCGGTCCGGAGGCGGAGCCGGCGGGCCGGGATCCGGATCCGACCGAGCCCGCGAACCGACCGCGCCCGTGAACCCGAACCCACCGAACCCACGGAACCGGCCGAACCGGCCAAGCCGTCCGTCTCCCGGGGATCAGGCCGAGCGGAGGTTGAAGTGCTGGAGCAGGCGGGCCAGTTCCGCCACCTCGGAGCGGTCCCAGTCGGCGAGCTTGCGGACGTAGCTCATCCGGCGGGCGTCGCGGACCTGACGGAATCGGCCCTGGCCTTCGTCGGTCAGCCGGACCAGCGAGGCGCGGCCGTCGACCGGATCCGGGTCGCGGGCGACCAGGCCGAGGTCTTCCAGGGCGCGCAGCTGGCGGCTCATCGTCGCCTTGCCGACACCGATGTACGCGGCCAGGTCGGTGGCCCGCTGGGGGCCCGCCTCGTCGAGGCGGATGAACAACCCGTAGGCGGAGGGCTCCAGTTCCGGATGGACCTCGCGGGCCATCTCGCCGGACTGGGCCCGGGCACGGCGCAGGAGGACCGCCAGTTCGCGCTCCAGCGCGAGGAACTCCTGGTCCACACGGCCCCCGCCGGCCGCCGGCGCTTCACTCCCCGTACCGCTTCCGTGCACGTCAGCACCCCTCGCGCGCTTTCCGCTCGCTGAAAGTTTCCTCGCGCCGCGGCCATCGCCGCAGCTCCTCCAGTATTTCGCAGGCGTAGACCAACGGAAGCATCCGGATCCCCTTCCGTTGGCTGGTCTACGTGCGTAGCGTGGCCTATCGGCGCGTACATGACATGTTCCAGAGATGACATGAACACGTCAGGCTTTGCCATGGTCCACGCCGGTCCGCCACCGGCGCGGGACCGACCCCATCCCCACACCCCCCACTGACATCGCGGAGGCACGCAATGCGTGTGCACAGATCCGGAAAGACCCTCGCCGGCGCCGCTCTCGCGGCCCTGACGCTCCTGCTTCCCCTCGCCCTCTCCGGCACCGCGAGCGCCGCCCAGGACCCGGGCCCGAGCGCCAAGAAGATCCCCACGCGCGGCACCGCCCACATGGGCATGGGCGTGCTCGCCCACGACGGCCAGAACGGGCAGCCGGGCGGCGCCCCGGCCGTGGCCGCCCAGACCGAGGGCGTCGACGTCGCCGGCTACCAGGGGAACGTGGACTGGCCGACCCTGTGGAACAGCGGGGTGAGGTGGACCTACGTCAAGGCGACGGAGGGCACGTACTACAAGAACCCCTACTTCGCGCAGCAGTACAACGGCTCGTACAACGTGGGGATGATCCGCGGCTCGTACCACTTCGCCACCCCCGACACCACGACCGGCACCGTCCAGGCGGACTACTTCGTCAACAACGGCGGCGGCTGGTCCAAGGACGGCAAGACGCTGCCGGGCGCCCTCGACATCGAGTGGAACCCGTACGGCGACGCCTGCTACGGCAAGACGCAGTCCGCGATGGTCACCTGGATCCGCGACTTCCTCAACCGCTACAAGGCCCGCACCGGCCGCGACGCGGTGATCTACACGGCGACGAGCTGGTGGACCCAGTGCACCGGCAACTACGCCGGCTTCGCCACCACGAACCCGCTGTGGGTCGCGCGCTACGCCAGTGACGTCGGCACGCTGCCGGCCGGCTGGTCGTACTACACGATGTGGCAGTACACCTCCACCGGCGCGTACGTCGGCGACCACAGCCACTTCAACGGCGACCTCTCGCGCGTACAGGCGCTCGCGAACGGCTGAGCCGGGGGCTGCCGTACGTCAGCGGCCACCGTACGGAACCCCAGCGGGGCTCCGGGGAACGAACACCCCGGGGCCCCGCCCTTGTGCGTATCGACGTCTCGGCGTCTCGGCGCCTCCACATATCCGCACCCCCACACCTCCGCACCTCCGTACTTCCGCGCGGGGCGCCGACCCTCGCGGGGCGCCGACTGCCGCGCGGGCGGGAATCCACGACTCCTTCGGCACCCCTCTTGCCGATTGGTATGGACCAATGCGACCCTCGGGGCGGCGCACGGATCCCAGCAACTCCCGTGCGCCGACGATGTGTTGCTCCGCGTCCTCCCCCACGCACGAGAGAGAGCCCCCGCATGCCGTCTTCCCGCCGTACCCCCGTCCTGGTCGCCGCCGCAGCGTCCGCGGCGGCGGCGTTCACCGCCTTCACCCCGACCGTCGCCTCGGCCCACGGCGCCGTGTTCAACCCGGTCAGCCGGATCGCGGCCTGTTACGCGGAGGGCCCGGAAACCCCGAAGTCGCAGGTGTGCAAGGACCTCGTCGCCGACTCGGGAACCCAGCCGCTCTACGACTGGAACGAGGTCAACATCGCCAACGCCGACGGCAACCACAAGGCGCTCATCCCGGACGGCAAGCTCTGCTCGGCCAACCGCGAGAAGTACCGCGCCCTCGACTGGGCCCGCACCGACTGGCCCGCCACGGCGGTCGCCCCCGGCACCTTCGGCTTCAAGATCCGGGTCACGGCGGCGCATTCCGGCACCATGACGATGTACGTCACCCGGCAGGGCTTCGACCCGACGAAGCCGCTGAAGTGGTCCGACCTCGACCCCACCCCGGTCGCCGTCTACAACACCACCCGTACCGCGACCGACGGTTACTACGCCTTCGACGGCAACCTCCCGTCCCGCACCGGCCGTCACCTCGTCTACATGGTGTGGCAGCGCAACGACAGCCCCGAGGCGTTCTACAGCTGCTCGGACGTCACCTTCGGCGGCGGCGCGGCGAACGCGGCCCCGGGCACGGCCACGACCACCACCACTGCGGGCACGGCCGCGGCGAAGGCCCCGTCCGAGGCTGCGATCGCGGCGGGCGCCCCGCTCTCCACGGTCAGCCACGCGGGCCACGGCGGCGACGAGCGGCCCCCGGCCCTCTCCGCCGAAGCCGCCGGCACCCCCTCCTCCCCGCTCCCCCTCGCCCTCGCGGGCGCCGGGGCCCTGGCCGCCTTCGGCGCGGGCAGCCTGCTCCTGACCCGGCGCCGCGACCAGTCCTGATCCCGGGCGACACGCGGCACGGCGGCGGGCGCACCACCGAAAGGCGGGCGCCCGTCGCCGTACCGCACCCATTCGCGTGTCCACGGATCGCCCGCTCGGCGCCCGCGAATTGCGGGCGCTCCTCCGGACGGAGAGGTTGTCTCCGGGGCCCTCGCGCCCCGTCGTCCCCGAGCACCTCACTCCCCTGGAGTCTGTATGCGACGCCTCGCGACCGCCCTCGGCACTCTCGCCACCGCCGGGATCATGACGCTCTCCCTGCCCGGCACGGCCTCGGCCGCCAACGGACAGCTCTTCATCGCCCCCGACACCACCATCCGGAACCCGAGCGGCTGCTACGAAGCACCGGTCTTCCCCCTCATCCTGCGGAACCAGACCAATGCGAGCGCCCTCGTCCACGACGGTGCGAACTGCACCGGGCGGGTGATCGCGGTCGTTCCTCCCGGCGGCCGGACGACCCAGGAATTCGGGCGCAGCGTGTCCATCAAATGACAGTCGTCGTGCGGGGAATCGGCCGGGTCACTTCCCCGCACGACACGACACTGCGGCCCGGAAGGGCCCGGGCCGCGGCCCTGCCCTCCCGGACCGCCACCCCCGCCCCTCCCGGGCCGCCCTCCCGGCCCGCGTCAGGCCGCCACGCCCACCGCCACCTCCGCCGGGGCCAGCGCGATCTCCAGGACCTGGCGGACGTCGGTGACCGGATGGACCTCCAGCTTGTCGAGGATCTCGGCCGGGACGTCGTCGAGGTCGGCCTCGTTGCGCTTGGGGATCACGACGGTCGTGACGCCCGCGCGGTGGGCGGCGAGCAGCTTCTGCTTCAGACCGCCGATCGGCAGGACGCGGCCGGTCAGCGAGACCTCGCCGGTCATGGCGACATCGGTGCGGACCAGCCGGCCCGACAGGAGCGAGGCGAGGGCCGTCGTCATGGTGATGCCGGCGCTCGGCCCGTCCTTGGGGACCGCGCCCGCCGGGAAGTGGATGTGCACGCCGCGGTCCTTGAGACCGGTGACGGGCAGTTCCAGTTCCGCGCCGTGGGAGCGGAGGAAGGAGAGCGCGATCCGCGCGGACTCCTTCATGACGTCGCCGAGCTGACCGGTGAGGGTCAGCCCCGCCGCGCCGGTCTCCGGGTCGGCCAGCGACGCCTCGACGAACAGGACGTCGCCGCCCGCGCCGGTCACCGCGAGCCCGGTGGCCACGCCGGGGACGGAGGTGCGGCGTTCGGCCGGGTCCTGTGCCGACTCGGGGACGTGGTGCGGCCGGCCGATCAGCCCGCGCAGCTCGTCGGGTCCGATGGTGAACGGCAGCTCGCGGTCGCCGAGTTCATGCTGGGCGGCGACCTTCCTCAGCAGCCGGGCGATCGAGCGTTCCAGGGTACGGACGCCCGCCTCTCGCGTGTACTCGCCGGCGAGCCGGCGCAGCGCCGCCTCCTCCAGGACGACCTCGCCCTGCTCCAGGCCGGCCCGTTCCAGCTGCCGCGGCAGCAGGTGGTCGCGGGCGATGACGACCTTCTCGTCCTCGGTGTAGCCGTCGAGCCGGACCAGTTCCATGCGGTCGAGCAGGGCTTCCGGGATGGCTTCCAGGACGTTGGCGGTGGCCAGGAACACCACGTCGCTCAGGTCGAGTTCGACCTCCAGGTAGTGGTCGCGGAAGGTGTGGTTCTGCGCCGGGTCCAGGACCTCCAGGAGGGCGGCGGCCGGGTCGCCCCGGTAGTCGGAGCCGACCTTGTCGATCTCGTCGAGCAGCACCACCGGGTTCATGGACCCGGCCTCCTTGACCGCCCGGACGATACGGCCGGGCAGCGCGCCGACGTACGTGCGCCGGTGGCCGCGGATCTCCGCCTCGTCCCGGACGCCGCCGAGCGCGACGCGGACGAACTTCCGTCCCATCGCGTGCGCGACCGACTCCGCGATCGACGTCTTGCCGACGCCGGGCGGGCCGACCAGCGCGAGCACCGCGCCGCCGCGCCGGCCGCCGACCACACCGAGACCGCGCTCGGCACGCCGCTTGCGTACGGCCAGATATTCGGTGATCCGCTCCTTCACGTCGTCCAGGCCCGCGTGTTCGGCGTCGAGGACGGCCCGGGCGCCCTGGATGTCGTAGGCGTCCTCCGTGCGCTCGTTCCAGGGCAGTTCGAGCACGGTGTCGAGCCAGGTGCGGATCCAGGACCCCTCCGGGGACTGGTCGCTGGACCGCTCCAGCTTCTCCACTTCCTTCAGGGCCGCCTCGCGGACCTTCTCCGGCAGGTCGGCGGCCTCGACGCGGGCACGGTAGTCGTCGGACTCGTCGCCCTCGGCGTCGCCGTTGAGCTCGCGCAGTTCCTTGCGTACGGCGTCGAGCTGGCGGCGCAGCAGGAACTCGCGCTGCTGCTTGTCGACACCCTCTTGGACGTCCTTGGCGATGGTCTCGGCGACATCCTGCTCGGCCAGGTGCTCACGCAGCTGCGCGGTGGCGAGCCGGAGCCGGGCGACCGGGTCGGCGGTCTCCAGCAGGGCGACCTTCTGGTCGACGGCGAGGAAGGGCGAGTAGCCGGCGTTGTCGGCGAGGGCGCCGACGCCGTCGATCTGCTGGACGCGGTCGACGACCTGCCAGGCGCCGCGCTTCTTCAGCCAGCTGGTGGCCAGCGCCTTGTACTCCTTGACCAGCTCGGTCACGGAGCCGGGCAGCGGATCGGGCAGGGTCTCCTCGACGGCGCTTCCCTCGACCCACAGGGCCCCGCCGGGCCCGGTCGTCCCCGCGCCGATCCGCACGCGGCCACGGCCGCGGACGAGCGCGCCGGGGTCGCCGTCGGACAGCCGCCCGACCTGCTCGACGGTGCCGAGCACGCCGGTCGCGGCATACGTTCCGTCGATCCGCGGCACGAGCAGCACCCTCGGCTTGCCGGCGCCGCCCCGCGCGGCGGCCTGGGCGGCCTCGACCGCGGCCCGCACCTCGGTATCGGACAGATCCAGCGGCACGACCATTCCGGGCAGCACGACCTCGTCGTCGAGCGGCAGCACAGGCAAAGTGAGCGGCGCGGACGCCACGGACTCGGAAGCCATTGATCTCCCCTTCGGCAGTCAAGTTGAGCTACACCGACTCAATGCATATGAGCCGCCTGGTGTTCCCCGAATGCCGTTCGCTCTGAGCGATCACCCGTTCACTGTCCTTCACCGCTTGACCTTGCAAAGGTCAGCTTGATCCTGCATGGGATCTTGCATAGGTCAGCGTGACCTTGCATCGGGGGCAAGCGTTAGCTGGTCGTGGTGCATGCGTTGAAGGTGCTGTCGGGCGGGTCCGCTGGGCCACCGATTGAGGGGTTCGAGGTCGGGTACGTCGACCGGGACGGGGCGGAGTTCCGCCTGCCGCTTGTGAACGCGTGGGCCGTTCGGTTCGAGGACTCCGCTCCGGTACGCGCGTTCAAGTCGTACAAGGGGCAGCGTCACCTGCCGGGTCTGTGGTGGTCGGCGACGGCCGGTGGGCATGTCGGGTACGAGTCTTGGCTGGAACGCGATCACGTGATGTTGATGGACTTCGACCCGTCGGTGGTGGGGATCTCCTCGCAGCCGTTCTGGCTCTTCTGGCGGTCGGAGGCGGGCAAGGCCGTCTCGCACGCGCCGGATTACTTCGCCCGCCGGGAAGACGGCACGGCGGTGGTGGTCGACTGCCGTCCGGCAGATCGCCGCAAGCCTCGGGACGTGGCGAAGTTCGAGGCAACGCGGACGGCCTGCGCTCAGGTGGGTTGGGAGTTTCGGCTGGTGGGGGCACCGGACGCCATCGTGGTGCGCAATGTGCGCTGGCTGGCCGGCTACCGCCATCCCCGGCACCGGTTGGAGCGGGTCGCCTCCGAGTTGCTGGCGGCGTTCGCCGAGCCGCGGCCGCTGCTGGACGGGGCAGCCTCGGTGGGGGATGAGATCGCGGTGCTGCCGGTGCTGTTCCATCTGCTGTGGACGCACGAGCTGGCCGTGGACATGTCCGTTCCCCTGCACGCGGAAGCTGCGGTGTCCGCGGGGGTGGCCGGTGGCTTCTGAGCGCTGGGCGGTGCTGCGGCCCGGTGACTGGATCACCTACGACGACGGGGACCACCAAGTCGTGGCGCTCGCCGGTACGGCGGTGCGGCTGCGGTCGCAGTCCGGGGCGGAATCGGTGGTGCTGGCCTCTCATCTGATGGCGGCGCCGGACTTCTCCGTCACCGGCACGGAGCCGTTGCCCGCGCTGGAGCCGTCCGGGCTGCTGACGGCGCTTCCGGAGGCGGTGCTGGCGGCGGCAAAGGAGTGGGAACAGCACATTGCCGAGGTCAACACAGGGCTGCCCGCCAGCGCCGGACCGGGCGCGTCTCCTCGGCCAGAGTACGACCCCGCGGTGCACCCGTTGAGCGAGCGGGCCAGGGCGAAGGCGGTCGAGCTGGGGGTTGGCCTGCGCACGGTGAACGAGAAGCGGGCCCGTTATGCCCGGCAGGGGCTCTGGGGCCTGGTCGATCAGCGTCTGGTGCGGGTATCGGAGCCGACCGGGCGGGCGGATGCCCGTCTGGTGGCGGCGATCCGGGAGGTTATGGACGCGGAGACGTCCGGCTCGACGGGGACGCGCTCGCGGCTGATCCGCCGGGTGGTGAAGCTGGTGGAGGCCACCCACGGCGAGGGGGTGGTTCCACTGCCAAGCAAAAACACCTTCTACAGGCTGATCGAGGCGCTGTCGGCCGGGCGGCATACGTTCGGTTCGGCGGTCACGCGGCGGCAGACGGCGAACCGGCCGCAGGGACCGTTCACGCCGACATTCGCGGACCGGCCCGGGGAACAGGTGCAGATCGACTCCACCCCGCTGGACGTGATGGTGGTGCTCGACTCCGGGCTGACGGTCCGCGCGGATCTGACGATCGCGGTCGACGTCGCGACCCGCACGGTCTGCGCCGCGGTGCTGCGGCCGGTGGGCACCAAGGCGGTGGACGCCTCGCTTCTGCTGGCCCGGATGCTGGTGCCCGAGCCGATGCGGCCGGGCTGGCCTGCGTCGCTGCGGATGGCGGCCTCACGGATGCCGCACATGCGGCTGCTGGACGTCGACGCGCGGATGGAACAGACAGCGGCGAAACCGGTGATCGCGCCGGACACGGTCGTCATCGACGGCGGCAAGGTATTCATCTCCGACACGTTCCTGCGGGCCTGCGAACGGCTCGGCGTCTCGGTGCAGCGGGCGCGTCCGCGCACGCCGACCGACAAGGCGATCGTGGAGGCCACATTCTCCTCGATCAACACGCTGTTCACCCAGCACCTGGCCGGCTACACCGGCCGGGATGTCTCACGTCGCGGCGAACGGATCGAGGACCGGGCCGTCTGGACGGTCGCGGAGCTTCAGGACCTGCTGGATGAATGGCTGCTGGCCGGGTGGCAGGCGAGGCCGCACAGCGCTCTGCGCGACCCGTTCCGCCCGAAGAGGGCGATGTCGCCGAACGACAAGTACGCCTCGCTGGTGGCGGCCTGCGGCTATCTGCCGCTGGTGCTGCGCGGCGAGGACTACCTGGAATTGCTGCCCGTGGCCTGGCGAGCGATCAACGACTACGGCATCCAGGTCAGCTACCGCACTTACGACAGCCCCGACCTGGGGCCGCACCGGCGCGAGCACTCCGGGATCACCGCCAAGCGCGGTCTTTGGGAAGTGCACTACGACCCCTACGACCTATCCCAGGTGTTCGTCCGCACACCGGGTGGCTGGGTCACCGCGCCGTGGACACAGTGGCCGCTGATGAACGCGCCGTTCGCGGACTTCACCTGGCAACACGCGCGCCGTCTGGCGGCCGAGGCTGGACTGGACGACACCAACGAAACGGCCGTCGCCCGCGTCCTGGACAGTTTGCTCACCCGCGCCGAGCACGGCCCGGACACCCGGTCGGCCAAGGTGGCCGCCCGCACCCGCACCGCCAGCACCGTCCTCGCCCCCGCCGCGGCACCCGAGACCGAACAGCGCACGGAGTCACAGCCTGAGCTCCAGCCACCCGCAGCAGCTGCGGAGTTCGGGATCTTCGACGCTCACGCAGTGGCCGAGAGGTGGCTATGAACTCGCCCTCCCCGTCTGCCCCGGAGAAGGAATCAGCCAAGCAGGCTCCGCCGGACAACCCGCTGACCACCAAGGAGGGTTGGCGTCACTTCGTCTGCCACGAGCCAGTCCCGCCCCCGCTGCTGACAGCCAGCGAACGGGCAGCGCTGGGGCCGCGGGAACGGATGCGTGAGGACGAACGGCGCCGCGAATATCACGCCGATCTGCCGATGGTGAACACCCTGGCCATCCGCAAGGTCACCACTACCTCCCGGTTGCTGATCCAGCTCAACCGCAACCAGATCTCAGCCCGCCGCGGCGTGATCCTCTCCGGCGCCTCCGGCACCGGGAAGACAACCGCGCTGACCCAGCTCGGCCGGGCGCACGAGCTGGCCATCCGCAAGCGGCACCCCCGCGACCGCAACCGGCTCCCGGTCATCTACGTCACCGTCCCGCCCGCGGCCACACCGAAGATGCTCGCGATGGAGTTCGCCCGCTTCTTCGGGCTGACCTTCCCCACCCGAGCCAACGTCACCGACGTCGTTGACGCCGTCTGCGCAACGGCCGCCCACGTCCACGTCGACCTGGTGCTTGTCGACGAGATCCACAATCTGACCCTCACTACCCGCTCCGGAGCCGAAGCCTCCGACCAGCTGAAGTACCTCGCCGAGCGGCTACCTGCCACCTTCGCCTACGCCGGCATCGACGTCGAATCCAAGGGCCTGTTCGCCGGAACCCGAGGACGGCAGATCGCCGGACGCTTCGTCGTTATCCCCGCCGCCCCGTTCGCGCACGCCACAGCTGCCGATCGCGAAACCTGGCGGGCCCTGGTGGGAACCCTGGAGTCGACGCTCCGGCTGCACGACCACACCGCAGGAACGCTCACTGGCCTGAGCGAGTACATCTTCCACCGCACCGGCGGCATGATCGGCAGCCTCTCCCAGCTCATCCGCGGCGCCGCCGTCCTGGCCATCGAAGATGGCAGTGAACGCATCACCGAGGACCTGTTGGCCGTCGTCCCGATCGACTTCGCCGCCGAGCAGTCCGAGAAACTCACCGCACCGGCCAAGCCCTCCTCCCGGCGAAGGCGAGTGGCTTGATGCTCCTGCGCCGTCTTCCTGATCCCGTCCCGCCCGCCCGGCATGAGATCTCCGCCTCCTACATAGCCCGTCTGGCCCGGCTCCACGGCCTCGACATCAACGCCCTCTGGCGATGCGTCACCGAACGTGAAGCCTCCGGAGGCATGCGTCGTGTCGTCGTCCCCGAACGCCTCGCTGCCATCACTGGCCGAACCGTTCACGCCCTCGCCGGCGCTTTGCCGGAACTTCGCACACCACAGCCCGACTGGGCCATGTTCCGCCACCAGCCACAGCCCGGCTGCCCTCACTGCAATGCCAAACACCCTGGCGGCGAGGTCATCAGGATCATGCCGCACCATCGTTACGTCTGCACCCGGCACCGGCTTTGGCTCTGCCCATCCGACGCCGACGGACACACCACGACCCTCGATACCCTTCCAGAGGTCGTTCAAGCACAGCATCGGCATCTGCGCATCCTCCGGCGTCACGGGTGGGCCGTCACCTACGACGCCGTCCTCACCGCCATACTCATCTGCGGCCAGCTCTGGTCACGACCGGAGAACGAGAACGGCGCGGCATGGCACGACTGGACCCGCCGGGCCAACATCCTCATCCCGCCCGGCACAGCCGAAACGACCTTCTCCGTCGCACGTCTCTGCGCCGTTGTCTATCCCGAAGCCGTCGCGCTAGCCCCGCTCTTCGCATCGCCTTACTGGAGACAGGAGGCACAGCAATCGACCTGGAACCGCCGCCGCTTCAACACCGAAATCGCCCACCGGCTACGACACCCTGACTACAGATACAAGGACCACGACAACGATCCCATCAGCCACTGGGCCAACATGAACGCCAAGCGCTCGCCGCTTGCACCCATCTACGTACACGGCCAAAAACGTCAGCTGCGGAAGCCAGCTCTCAGCCCCGCCACCCGACGCGCACAGCAACGGCGCGCTCACGCCTTCGACGCATCCCACCGAGCTGGTGAAGCGCTCGTCGCACACCGCCATCTCGCCACCGTCTTCCGGCGAGCCTGGGACCCCATGCGGAGACACGTGCTCACGCCAGCCGGAGACAGCTACTACCAGCTGCGTCCGTGATAATCCCAAGGGGTCGGATTCTGATTCACTCCATGTCGTCGATGCTTAGCTGTCCCCGTGTGACCGGTGGGGCCTGGGGGCGTTCCATTTCCTCAGCGCGTTGCAGGGCGTCCACCGATCCGACCGTGCGCATGACGCTGGCATCGTAGAGCCAGTGGAGATTCCCTTCACGCTCCAGTCGGCCATTGACCTGCACAGCGAGGTTCTCTTCGTACGCGTGAATGGCCTCGTGGTATTGGTCTTCGTCGGCCAGCCGTACACGGACCTTCCGGGGCTGCCCCCCTACGATGCTCTCAACTCCGAAGACGCCAGGGCCGTCGGCCTCCTTACGGGCGAGCAAGTGAACCCGACCAGTCACCGTCACGAACCCAGCGTCCTCCGCCGCAGCCAGCCGATGTGCCGCCTTCTCCAAGATGACCGCATCGCCGCCGGAGAATTCGTAACGCGAAACAGGTTCCTCGAAGCCGCCTGGCACAGAGGTGTCCCATTCGATCGTGATGTCCGATCCGTCAGAGTGCTCGGTGATCCCGAGAATGGCAGTCGCCATCTCGTACGAGACCCCTTCTCGCACGCCCGCGTCGAAGCCCGTGAGAGACCCACTGGAGCGATAGTGATCAATGGCCTCGACAGTCGCGGACAGCGCCTTCACCACCGCGTGGCTGACATCCCGCCCATACGGTCCGGCTGCCGCACCCACATCCAGGGCAGGCGCCGAGACGGAAGGCTTACGCAGCAGCACTGTCGTCGCTGACGGAGCGAACGCCTTGACGATGTAGCTGCCTGGTTCCGTCTGTCCCATCAGTACCGAGTCGAGGTAGCGGTTGGCGAACTGACCGTGCCGGTTACCGAAATGCCGCGCCTGGTCCATGTACGACTTGGCACCTGCGACCAGGGTGCGGCGGGCGCAGGAAATGAGCCGCTCGCCCTCCCGCCAGGAGATGAGTCCGCTAGGGAAGGCTGCTTCTCTGCGGAATCGGAACTCGTCCGTGGGATCCGTGAACAGTCGTGGGGCGATCGCCCGGGCCCACAGGCTGCGATAGCTGGGTGCGCTCACCTGCTGAAGCAGACTCTGCAGGACCTCGATGTACTCCGGCGCCTCGCGGTCCAGAGGAACTACAAAGGAACCAGCGCGAGGATCAGGTTCACCGGGAGGGGCAAGCCTGTTATAAATGCCGCTGCGACGGCCAACGAGTGTCCAGCCGGCTTCGGTCATCAGGGTGGTGAGTCGGGTCGGGTCGACGCGCCACAGATCGAGCCCGGTCGATGCCAGGTCAGCCATGGAGCTGCTCACCCCTCTCGATCTTTCCCATAATGGCGGTCAGCGTCTCGGCGTTGAAGAGGTTGGCGGTGGGAATCCGAACGTAAGGCCTCTCGACCGCTGGAACGGTCATCCCCTCCAGGTTCAGCCAGTAGCAGGCTTGCTTGACCTCCAGATGCGTGTGTGCGGTCCGCGTCCACTCCGCCTGCCCCTTGGGAATTGCCATAACGACCAGTAGGGACTTCATGCCTAGGCGAGGGCGGACCAGACGCTCCATGTAGTCGCGCTTCTCAAAGCGGTACCCGAAGGATTCCGCTTCCCCGTTGACGGTGAGCTGCGTGGTGCTCTTCATCTGGACGTAGAAGCTGGCTTCCTCCCCCAGCGGGTCGGAGGATGTGCGCACGAGCATGGCGTCCATGCCGAACATGTCACGTCCCTGCTTGATGAAGAGACAGCCCGCGGTCGCGGCGACACTCTGCATGTAGCCCTCTTGGAGCTGTTCCATGCAGGTCGTGAACGTGCGGCGGTCGACGGGTTCGGCTATGCCGCTCCCCACAGCTCGCGACATGGATACCCCCCTTTGGTTTCCCTTGCCCCAGCGAGCGCAGCATACGTTTCCCCCCTCCCAGCTGTGTAGGCCACCCACAGCCACGCTATTGACCGCCGCTGACAGTCGCCCGGATCGATGGGCCATGCAGGCGACAGGCGACAGGCCCCATCCCCTCCATGCCCGAGAGCGACAGTCCGAGCCACCACGTGCTGCCGGAGGTCCTCGCACACCTCTTCAAAGAGGCCGCGGATCACGGAGTCAGCCACGGCACCTCGCACGCGGGCGCCCATGTCGCGACAGGCATCGATACCGTCTGGAAGATGCAAAGTCGATCTGGACACAAGCGGGCCACATAGACCAGCTCTTCCTTTCATTCCACAGGTCAGCACCAGGTCTCGATGCAGCCACAATCGGGACGGGACATTCACGGCCGTGTCCGCCGCCGTGCGGCGGGGCCCTCGACCCGCCGCGGGCGGCGGCGTAGCGTCGCGCCCATGGCCGCGTTCTTGACATTCCCGCCGCTCCCGCCCGTGTCCGACGCCGAGGCCGCGCGCCGGGGGCGGGGGGCCGGCCGGTGACCGTACTGCTGTGGGTGGGCGGAGTCGTCGTCGCGCTGGGCGCCGGCGCGTTCCTCGTGGACCGCGCGCTACTCGCCCTGGAGGCGCGCGGCTGGATCTACTGGCGCAAGACCAAGGGCCTCTCGTCCCTCGGCGTCGACTTCATCCAGGAGGGCGACCCCGGGGCCCAGGCGGTCAAGCGCGCGATGGAACAGGAACGCGTACGCAAGAACGTCAAACCGGCGGAGGACCCGCCCTTCCGGGTGGACCTGGACGCCGGCATGGTCCACATCCGCCGTCCGCCCGACGACGTGCGGGAGCCCTGATCCCTGCCGGTGCGCGTCCACTGTCAGTGGCGGGTGCCACGATGCCCGGACATCGGCTCAAGGACTCAAGGTCCGAAGCTCTCCAGGGGGAGGAAGCATGGGCACCTGGGGCACCGGTCCCTTCGACAACGACACCGCCGCGGACTGGTGCGACGGCCTTGACGACACCCCCGCCGAGAACCGTCACGCCCTTGTCCGCGACACCCTGATCCGCGCCGCCGACGCCCCCGGAGGTCTCGACACGTGCATCGCCGACGAAGCCGTCGCGGCGGCCGCCCTGGTCGCCGGCCAATGCGGCGGCCATGCCCTCGAAGAGTCTCATGACGGTCCGGAGGCGCCGCTTCCCGACCTCACCGACCTTCGCACCCTCGCCCTCGAAGCGCTCGATCGCGTCATGACCGATCCCTCCGAGCTCCTCGAAGCCTGGGTCTCATCCGCCGATGCCCACGCCTGGCGGGCAAGCATCGATCGGATGCGTGCCGTACTCACCCCCGCCTCCCCAGGCGAACAGCTCGCACTGGACCGGTCGCCCGCACCTTCCTCCACGTCCGCCGAAGAAACATCATGAGCTGGGAAGTTCTCCTCTTCCGGATGCCCGCCAACATCACGTCGGCGAAGGACCTGCCCGTCGACTACAGCCCACCCCTGCTCGGCACTCCCGACGAGGTGGCCGCCGCCGTGCGGCGGGCCGTTCCCGAGATCGGCCTGTCGGACTGCTCGTGGGGCGAACTTCTCGGCCCCACCTGGTCGATGGACATCAGCATCAATACCGAGGAACCCGAGTACTCGCTCATGCTCCACATCAGGGAGTTCGGCGACGACGTACTCCCCTTCATATTCCGCATCGCGGACGCCCTGGACTGCCGGGCCCTGGACCTCTCCTCCGGCGACCTGCTCGCGCCCGGCGAGCCCTCGGGCCGGCACGCCTTCCAGGAGTACCGCGACCGGGTACTCGGCGGCCCTGGCCCGATCAACTGAGCGGCGGTCCGCTGCGGGCGCCGGGCGCGCCGGACGGGCTCGACTTCCTTCACCGGTTCACCGAGCGCTTCGGCCTCCGCGGCATCGCCATGGGCGTCACCCTGACGCCCATTCATTCCCTCGCAGGGGTGACGGAAGATTCACGCCGTTTCTCGCCGCTACCCGCCGATGTCCCCCTGCCGGACGCTCCCGGACCGCGCGCGGTCCCGTCGACCGATCCCACCCCTCTATATACCTGGTCATTGGCCGGGCGCACCGGCCACGACCACCCCGGACCGGCCCGTCTCACCGCTGCCTGCGCCGCGCGGGCGAGGTGCGGGCAGCGGCTGGAATACGACCCCTCGCGCGACTGGCTGCCCGAGCCGCCCTCGGCGGCGAACCGAGCGGGGACGCCCCCGTCGGACACACCCCCGAACGGACGAGTTGTTCGCTCTGAGCGAACACACTCCCCGCGAGGCACCCTCGCCACGGTCATGCCCCCACGCCATATCCAGCCATCCCATCGGCGTGGATGACCGGCGGGCTGGACCGTCTCGCAGGACGCTCCACCCACCCGTGCCCTGGGGCCAGCGGATCGACGCGGCATCAGCGGGACGGCTGTGCGCCGAGGTCGACCAGACGGACACCTGGCCGAAAGTGATAGCGGCGCCCGGGGACGGCCGCACTTCGGTCACCCGGAAGCGGCCGGCCCCGGATCGCATGACGCCCAGGAGGCTCACCCCCTCGCCGCGGCCATACCGCCGGACGGCCGCGTCCTGCCGGGCGCGGCCCCCGCGACCGGGCAGGCTCGCCCCATGGAAACGGAACACACGGAACACACGGAACACACGGAGCCGTACGGACACGAGCACGGTCGCCCCCTCCAAAGCGAGCGCACCTACAGCCGCGGCCTCCGGCGCAGGCTCGGGGCCGCCACCGTCCTGGCCGTCGTCATCGCCCTGACCGGTTGCGGTCAGGCCCCGGCGGCCTCTCCCTCGGCCACCCCCGCCCCCGCGGATCTCGCTCCCACGGATCCAGGTCCCTCGTGGACCGGTCCCCCATGGATCGCCCCCACACCCGCGCCCGCCCCCACGGACGAGCTGGTCGAGGTGGTCGCCAGCGGCGGCTTCGCCGGGATCACCAACCGGCTGACGGTCCGTTACGACGGCTCCTTCACGCTCACCCACGGCGCCGGGCAGCCCTCCCCCGGCACGATGACCCCCGAGAACACCGCCGCCCTGCGCGCCGCGCTGGAGAACCCGGCCTACGCCTACGTACCGGAGCAGCCGTACGGCACCCCGGTGGCCGACGGGTTCACGTACGAGATCACGTACAGGCACCGGGTCGTCGTCACCCGGGACGGCGCCCCGCGCCCGCCCGCGCTCCAGCGGGTCCTCGACGCGCTCCCGGGAGGCGGCCCGCCGACCGGCCCGTGACCTCCCGCCCACGACCTCCCGCCCGCGGCACCCCTCCGGTCCACCCCGCCGGCCATCCCGCGCGGGAGCGTTCCACCGGCCCTCCGGCCGGCGATTCGGTAAGCCCTGCCCCGCCCTCCGCCCGCCAAACCCCGTACGCGCACCCCGCCGTGCCGCCCCCGGCCGGATAACGCCCCAGCCCGGCCAAAGCGGTTGTCCCGGCCGCCCGCTCCCCCGCAGGATTGACGGGCGAACCCGTACCACCGAGCGCCACGGAGTGATCATGAACAGCCCCGTCACCCTCGACCGCCGCGAAGGCCCGTACGGCGAGGTCGTCCTGCGCAGACGCGAGGCGGAGGGCACCGGCACGCGCACCGGCGCCGGCACGAAGGCGGACGGCACCGGCACCGGTTTCGGGAACGGCACCGAGCACTACGAGATCATCGCCAACGGCACCTTCCTGATGGACACCTCCGACGGCCGTTCCGAGCGGCTGCTGATCGACGCGGCGCGCGACGCGCTGCCCGAGGACCGGCCCGCGCCGTCCGTCCTCATCGGCGGTCTCGGCGTCGGCTTCTCGCTGGCCCACGCGGCCGCCGACGAACGCTGGGGCCGGATCGTCGTCGTGGAGCGCGAGAGCGCCATCATCGACTGGCACCGCGAGGGTCCGCTCGCCGCCGTCTCCGGCGCGGCGCTCGTCGATCCGCGCACCGTGATCCTGCACACGGACCTGGTCGAGCATCTGCGCACCACCCCCGACCACTACGACGCGCTGTGCCTGGACATCGACAACGGGCCCGACTGGACGGTCACCGAGGACAACGAATCCCTTTATTCCGCCGAGGGGTTGGCGACCTGCGCCGCCCGTCTGACACCGGGTGGAATCCTGGCCGTGTGGTCGGCCCGGCCGTCCGCCGATTTCGAGGAGTCCTTGCGGAATGCCGGATTCAACGGGGTACGGACGGAAGAGGTGCCGGTTGCCCGGGGCGTCCCGGACGTGGTCCACCTCGCGGTCCGGCCCTCCTGATCACCTGCGTAGCCTTGGCGGCTCGGCTGCCTCTAGGCTGCTGCACCGACATCGGCGACGCGAGGCGGGGCAATGGAGCAGACACACACCACGAATCACGGTGCGGCGGCCACCCCGGGGGCGCAGCGGCGCGTGCTCGTCGTCGAGGACGACGCGACGATCGTGGACGCGATCTCCGCCCGGCTGCGCGCCGAGGGGTTCCTCGTGCAGACCGCGACGGACGGCCCGGCGGCCGTGGACGCCGCCGAGGCATGGCAGCCGGACCTGATGGTCCTCGACGTGATGCTGCCGGGTTTCGACGGCCTGGAGGTCTGCCGCCGGGTGCAGGCCCGGCGGCCCGTCCCGGTGCTCATGCTCACCGCGCGGGACGACGAGACGGACATGCTGGTCGGTCTGGGCGTGGGCGCGGACGACTACATGACCAAGCCGTTCTCGATGCGCGAGCTGGCGGCCCGGGTGCACGTCCTGCTGCGCCGGGTGGAGCGGGCCGCGCTCGCCGCGGCGACGCCGCGCAGCGGGATCCTGCGGCTCGGCGAGCTGGAGATCGACCACGCGCAGCGCCGGGTCCGGGTCCGGGCCGAGGACGTCCATCTGACGCCGACCGAGTTCGACCTGCTGGTCTGTCTGGCGAACACCCCGCGCGCGGTGCTCTCGCGCGAGCAGCTGCTCGCGGAGGTGTGGGACTGGGCGGACGCCTCCGGCACCCGGACCGTGGACAGTCACATCAAGGCGCTGCGCCGGAAGATCGGCGCGGAGCGGATCCGTACCGTGCACGGCGTCGGATACGCGCTGGAGACCCCGGCACCGTGAGCGCGCGGGGGTGGGCGCCCGGCACCCGGCGCCGGGAACAGCGTCCGGCACGGGAGACCGGCGCCCGTCCGGCCCGGGAGGCCGAGGCGCTCCCGGAGACACACATGCCCGGGGACGACCCCGGCGAGTACCCCGGCGACATCCCCGAGGGGCCCCTGGGGGACGCCTTCCGGTACGTCCTCAGGGGCGACGAGCCCGGGACCGGCACCGGCACCGGGAGCACCCCCAAGGGCGGCCCCTGGAACAGACTCGGGGACGCCCTGCGGGCCCGCGCCTCGGCCAGGGTGCGCGGGGACCGACCCACCCGCGGGCGGGGCCCCGCGCACCGCGGGGACCGGGCCGGCCGGCGGCCCGACCCCCACCACCACCAGTTCCACGACGGCCCGTTCCACGACGGCCCCCCGCGCCGCCGCCGCATCGCCGTGTCGATCAAGACCAAACTCGGCACCCTGGTCGTCGGCGCGGTGCTGCTGACCTCGGGTCTCGCCCTGGTGGCGATCCGGACCTCGACCGAGTTCCGCTACATCACGATCTTCGCGATGATCGCCACCCTGCTGATCACGCAGTTCGTGGCGCAGTCCCTGACCGCCCCGCTCGACGAGATGAACCATGTCGCCGGCTCGATCTCGCGCGGCGACTTCAGCCGCCGGGTGCGCGGCGCGGACCGCCGGGACGAGCTGGGCGACCTGGCCTCCACGATCAACCGCATGGCGGACGACTTGGAGGCGGTGGACCGCAACCGCAAGGAGCTGGTCGCCAACGTCTCGCACGAGCTGCGCACCCCCATCGCCGCGCTCCGGGCCGTCCTGGAGAACGTGGTGGACGGGGTCTCCGAGGCCGATCCGGAGACGATGCGGACCGCGCTGAAGCAGACGGAGCGGCTGGGCCGGCTGGTGGAGACACTGCTCGACCTCTCACGCCTCGACAACGGTGTCGTCACGCTCCGCGCCCGCCGCTTCGAGGTGTGGCCGTACCTGTCGGGGATTCTGCGCGAGGCGAACCTCGCCGCGTCCCAGCGCGGCCTGTCCTCCACCTCGGGTCTGCACCGCCGCACCGACGTCCATCTCCACCTGGACGTCTCGCCGCCGGAGCTGACCGCGTACGCGGACGCGGAGCGGCTGCACCAGGTCATGGCGAATCTCATCGACAACGCGGTCAAGCACTCCCCGCCGCACGGCCGGGTCACGGTGCGGGCGCGCCGCGGCCCGTATCCGGAGTCGCTGGAGCTGGAGGTCCGGGACGAGGGGCCGGGCATCCCGGAGGCGGAGCGGCACAAGGTCTTCGAGCGGTTCAACCGGGGCGTGGTCCCGGCGCAGGCCCAGCACGGTCCGGGCAGCGACGGCGGCACCGGACTGGGGCTCGCGATCGCCCGCTGGGCGGTGGATCTGCACGGCGGACGCATCGGCGTGGCCGAATCCTCACGCGGCTGCCGGATCAGACTCACTCTTCCGGGAAGCCTTCCGCCGCGCGATTGACGTAGGGTTCGAACCGGAAGAACACGTTCTGCGTGTACGTGGACAGGGCGCGCGGCCGATAGGGGTCGCAGCCGTCGTTTCTCGTACCCTGAACGAAGCGGAACCAGGCTTGTTTCCCGCCATTCCCGGCTCCGAAACACGGCGTCGAGTGTGACTTACGTGACGTTGGAGCGCCCGGCCTGCACCTCCCGGGCGGGGAGGCGTAGCCTCTATTTCCGCTGTCCATCACCTTGTGAAGCGGAAGAGGGCGGTTGCCGCCGTGTCGTCTCAGTCCCCCAGTACCCCGAGTTCCCCGGCCGACCAGGGCGCGCAGGGCAAGTCCCCTGTAGCCGCCTTCGGCGCCAATGAATGGCTCGTCGACGAGATCTACCAGCAGTACCTCCAGGACCCGAATTCGGTCGATCGCGCCTGGTGGGACTTCTTCGCCGACTACAAGCCCGGTGCCGCGGAGACCCCCGCCGCCCCGGCCGCCGCCACTTCTGGCACCCCGAGCGCGCCGGCCGCGCCGCAGGCGGGCCCCGCACAGGCCGCACCTGCCGCTCCCGCCGCCGTGCCCGCCCCGGCCGCCCCTCCGGCTCCGGCGAAGGCCGCTGCCCCGGCCCCGGCCGCCAAGCCCGCGCCCGCCAAGGCCGCCAAGGCCGCCAAGGCCGCCGCCGAGGCCCGGGACACCGAGCCCGCCGCCGGCCCCGAGCTGATCACGCTGCGTGGCCCGGCCGCCGCGGTCGCGAAGAACATGAACGCCTCGCTGGAGATGCCGACGGCCACGTCCGTCCGCGCCGTCCCGGTGAAGCTGCTCTTCGACAACCGCATCGTCATCAACAACCACCTGAAGCGCGCCCGGGGCGGGAAGATCTCCTTCACCCACCTCATCGGCTACGCGATGGTGCAGGCCATCAAGGCCATGCCGTCGATGAACCACTCCTTCGCGCTGAAGGACGGCAAGCCGACCCTGGTGAAGCCGGAGCACGTCAACTTCGGTCTGGCCATCGACCTGGTGAAGCCGAACGGCGACCGCCAGCTCGTCGTCGCCGGCATCAAGAAGGCCGAGACGCTCAGCTTCTTCGAGTTCTGGCAGGCGTACGAGGACATCGTCAAGCGCGCCCGCGTGGGCAAGCTCACGATGGAGGACTTCACCGGCGTCACGGTCTCCCTGACCAACCCCGGCGGCCTCGGCACCGTCCACTCCGTGCCGCGTCTGATGCCCGGACAGTCGGTCATCATGGGCGTCGGCTCGATGGACTACCCGGCCGAGTTCCAGGGCACCTCCCAGGACACCCTGAACAAGCTGGGCGTCTCCAAGGTCATGACCCTGACCTCGACGTACGACCACCGCGTCATCCAGGGCGCCGCCTCCGGCGAGTTCCTGCGCATCGTCGCGAACCTGCTCCTCGGCGAGGAGGGCTTCTACGACGACGTCTTCGAGTCGCTGCGGATCCCCTACGAGCCGGTCCGCTGGTTCCGTGACATCGACACGTCGCACGACGACGACGTCACCAAGGCCGCCCGGGTCTTCGAGCTGATCCACTCCTACCGGGTGCGCGGCCACGTCATGGCCGACACCGACCCGCTGGAGTACAAGCAGCGCAAGCACCCCGACCTGGACATCACCGAGCACGGCCTCACCCTGTGGGACCTGGAGCGCGAGTTCGCGGTCGGCGGTTTCGCCGGCAAGACGATGATGAAGCTCCGCGACATCCTCGGCGTGCTGCGCGACTCGTACTGCCGCACCACCGGCATCGAGTTCATGCACATCCAGGACCCGAAGCAGCGCAAGTGGATCCAGGACCGCGTGGAGCGCCCGCACGCCCGCGTGGAGCGCGAGGAGCAGCTGCGCATCCTGCGCCGCCTGAACTCCGCCGAGGCGTTCGAGACCTTCCTGCAGACGAAGTACGTCGGCCAGAAGCGCTTCTCCCTGGAGGGCGGCGAGTCCGTCATCCCGCTGCTCGACGCGGTCATCGACTCCGCCGCCGAGTCGCGCCTGGACGAGGTCGTCATCGGCATGGCCCACCGCGGCCGGCTGAACGTCCTCGCCAACATCGTCGGCAAGTCGTACGCGCAGATCTTCCGCGAGTTCGAGGGCAACCTCGACCCGAAGTCGATGCACGGCTCCGGCGACGTGAAGTACCACCTGGGCGCCGAGGGCACCTTCACCGGTCTCGACGGCGAGCAGATCGCGGTCTCCCTGGTCGCCAACCCCTCCCACCTGGAGGCGGTCGACCCGATCGTCGAGGGTGTCGTCCGCGCCAAGCAGGACGTCATCAACAAGGGAGGCACGGACTTCACCGTCCTCCCGATCGCCCTGCACGGCGACGCGGCCTTCGCGGGCCAGGGTGTCGTGGCCGAGACGCTGAACATGTCGCAGCTGCGCGGTTACCGCACCGGCGGCACGGTCCACGTGGTCATCAACAACCAGGTCGGCTTCACCGCGGCCCCCGAGTCCTCGCGTTCCTCCATGTACGCGACGGACGTGGCCCGCATGATCGAGGCCCCGATCTTCCACGTGAACGGCGACGACCCGGAGGCCTGTGTCCGCGTCGCGCGGCTCGCCTTCGAGTTCCGCCAGACGTTCAACAAGGACGTCGTGATCGACCTCATCTGCTACCGCCGCCGCGGTCACAACGAGGGCGACAACCCCTCGTTCACCAACCCGCAGATGTACAACCTGATCGACAAGAAGCGTTCGGTGCGCAAGCTGTACACCGAGTCGCTCATCGGTCGCGGCGACATCACCCTGGAAGAGGCGGAGCAGTCGCTCCAGGACTTCCAGGGCCAGCTGGAGAAGGTGTTCGCGGAGGTCCGCGAGGTCACCTCCGCCCCGGCGCCGACGCACGTCCCGGACGCCAAGGCGGAGTTCCCGGTGGCCGTGAACACCGCGGTCTCCCAGGAGGTCGTGAAGCGGATCGCCGAGTCCCAGGTGAACATCCCGGACCGGATCACGGTCCACCCGCGTCTGCTGCCGCAGATGCAGCGCCGCGCCGCGTCGATCGACGACGGCACCATCGACTGGGGCTTCGGCGAGACCCTCGCCATCGGCTCCCTGCTGATGGAGGGCACCCCGGTCCGTCTCTCGGGTCAGGACTCCCGCCGCGGCACCTTCGGCCAGCGCCACGCGGTGCTGGTCGACCAGGAGACCGGCGAGGACTACACCCCGCTGCTCTACCTGTCCGAGGACCAGGCCCACTACAACGTCTACGACTCGCTGCTCAGCGAGTACGCGGCGATGGGCTTCGAGTACGGCTACTCGCTGGCCCGCCCGGACTCCCTGGTCGTCTGGGAGGCCCAGTTCGGTGACTTCGTCAACGGCGCGCAGACCGTCGTCGACGAGTTCATCTCCTCGGCCGAGCAGAAGTGGGGCCAGACCTCCGGCGTCACCCTGCTCCTCCCGCACGGCTACGAGGGCCAGGGCCCGGACCACTCGTCCGCCCGTCCCGAGCGCTTCCTGCAGATGTGCGCCCAGGACAACATGACGGTCGCCATGCCGACGCTGCCGTCGAACTACTTCCACCTGCTGCGCTGGCAGGTCCACAACCCGCACCACAAGCCGCTCATCGTCTTCACCCCGAAGTCGATGCTGCGTCTGAAGGCCGCGGCGTCGAAGGTGGAGGAGTTCACCACCGGCGGCTTCCGCCCGGTGATCGGCGACAGCACGGTCGACCCGGCCGCCGTCCGCAAGGTCGTCTTCTGCGCGGGCAAGGTCTACTACGACCTTGAGGCCGAGCGTCAGAAGCGCGGTGTCACGGACACGGCGATCATCCGTCTGGAGCGCCTGTACCCGCTGCCGGGTGCCGAGCTGCAGGCCGAGATCTCCAAGTACCCGAACGCCGAGAAGTACCTGTGGGCCCAGGAGGAGCCGGCGAACCAGGGTGCCTGGCCGTTCATCGCGCTCAACCTGATCGACCACCTGGACCTGGCCGTCGGCTCGGACATCCCCGCGGGCGAGCGTCTGCGCCGGATCTCCCGGCCGCACTCCTCCTCCCCGGCGGTCGGTTCGGCCAAGCGCCACCAGGCGGAGCAGGCGCAGCTGGTCGCGGAGGTCTTCGACGCCTGATCCAGGCGTACGGAGCCGACAACGGCGGTACGTACGAAAGGCCCGGCACCCGAGAAGGGTGCCGGGCCTCCGGCGTGTCCGCGTGCGGGCCGTACGCCTGGTCCGGGTACCGACCAGGCGTGCCCACCCGGCCCGCGGCCCGGGCGGTCAGCCGAGGAACGCGTCGAAGTCCCAGTACGGCCGGTTGCGCTGGCGCGCGGACAGGGTGTGCGGGTGCTGGGCGCCGAGCGTACGGGTGAGGGTGGTCAGGGCGTCCGCCTCGACCTTCCCGGCCTCCTCTACCTCGCGCAGCCCGCGCAGGTCGGCGGCGAGCGCGACCTGCGAGGAGAGGGTGAGCGGGTGCTCGCCCCCGAGGACGTGGCGGGCCCGGCGCAGGGTCTCCCGGCTCAGCTCCGTGGCGTCGGCGACCCGCCCGTTGAAGTTGCGGGCGGCGGCGGTGTTGAGGGCGCAGCCCAGGACCCAGGGGTGGTCGGCGCCGAGGGACGAGGTCAGTCCGGCGAGGGCCGACTCCAGCAGGGCGAGGGCGTCGGAGCGTTCGCCGGCCGCCTGCATGACGAGGCCGGTGTTGGCGAGCATGCCGGTGGAGACGGGGTGCACGGGGCCGAGCAGGCTGCGGTAGGCGGACTCGGCCTCCTCGGTCAGG
Source organism: Streptomyces sp. NPDC048718 (assembly GCF_043198875.1). Lineage (NCBI taxonomy): Bacteria > Bacillati > Actinomycetota > Actinomycetes > Kitasatosporales > Streptomycetaceae > Streptomyces > Streptomyces sp. NPDC048718. The sequence continues at coordinate 68,521 of NZ_JBICVG010000004.1, read as the reverse complement.
TCGCGGGCCTTGCTGAGGTCGCCGTGCTCGCGCAGATAGCTCGCGTAGTTGTTGATGAAGGACAGGGTCACGTAGTGACTCCGGCCGTGCACCTGCTCGATCTGCTCCAGCAGGCTCTCCATCTGCTGCCCGATGTCCTGCTGGGAGCCGCCCTCCCGGCGCCGGCACAGGGCGAGCTGGGTGCGCGCGGACAGGGTCTGCGGGTGCTGGGCGCCGAGGACCTGGACGTGCATCCGGACATTGGCCTCCTGGCGCACCAGGGCGTCGCGGTAGCGGCCGAGCAGGAAGAGGTCGTGGACGAGCGCGTTGACGGAGTTGAGCGTGTTGATGTGCCGGGTGCGCAGGACGGTCTCGCGCTGGGCGAGGGCCTCGACGTCGTGCTCGTACGCCTCCTGGTAGCGGCCGCGCAGCCGCAGCACCAGCGCCAGGTTGTGGCGGGCGACGAGGGTGACGAACTCGGCGTCACCGAGGAGTTCGCGGGAGGAGTCCAGGACCTGGCGCTGGAGGGTCTCGGCTTCCTGGTACTGGCCGAGGTAGCGCAGGTTCGCGGCGACGTTGCTGTTGCAGAAGAGTTCGCCGAGCGCGTTGCGAGGGGTGGTGCGGACGAGCCGGTCGAGCAGCGCCCGGTCGAGGGCGTGGGCCTCGCGGAACCGGCCGCTGGACCGCAGGATGTTGCCCTCCTGCGTGGTGAGGTCGAGCATCGGCTGGGCGAGCGGGTCCATGAAGTACGACCACTCGGCGCGGATCAGCTCGGCGAGCCGGGTGCCCGCCGTGTACTCGCCGCTGCGGTAGCAGTAGCGCAGACAGTTGAGGATGACGTTCTGGACGCGCGTGTTGCGGCTGGCGAGCGCGCCCGAGGGGGCGAGGTGCGGCAGCAGCTCGGCGTACTGCGGCCAGTGCCGGCTGTCCATCGGATCGCCCGGGTCGGCCTCGGCGATCAGGGTGCGCACGGCCCGTCGGTGTGCGGCCCGCTGCTCTCCGTCGGTGAGCCGGGACACGATGTCGTGGACGAGCCGGTGCATGTGCACGGACTCCTGGTGGGGGCCGGTCTCGGAACTCGCGACACCCCGGCTGTCGCGGGTGAGGACCGAGTAGTTGACCAGGGTGTCCAGGGCCCGGGTCCAGGCGGCGAGGTCGGTCGCCATCCAGCGCAGATCCTCGGGCAGGTCGGCCTGGGGGTGGGTGCGGACGAGGCCGAGAGGGATGCGTCCCGGGGCGAAGGAGGCGCAGAGGCTGAGGATCTCCACGGCCTGCGGCTGGGCCCGCCGGAGCCGGTTGATCAGTATCGACCAGGAGGTGAGGGAGGCGTGCGGGAAGCCGTCGCCGGTGGGCTCGTCCATGGTGGTCAGCCGTCCCTCGCGCACCATCCGCAGGTATTCGTCCACCTCCATGCCGGACTCGCCGAGCCAGGCGGCGGCCTGGACGAGCGGCAGGGGTACGTCGCCGAACTCGGCGGCGACCTCGTCGGCTTCGCGGGCGGTGAGATGCTGGGCGCGGCGCATGAGGTACGCGGTGGACTCGGCGCGGTCGAAGCTCGGGACCTCGATGACGTCGGTGTGATCGGCCCAGGCGCGGTTGCGGGAGGTCACGAGGACATGGCCGGGGCCCTGCGGGAGCATCACGTCGATGCCGTCGGTGTCGTCCCAGCCGTCGAAGACCACCAGCCAGCGGGAGTGCGGGGTGCCTCGGCGCAGGGCCTCGCGGACGGCGCGGATGCGTTCGCCGGGCTCGTTGCCGACGGGCAGTTCGAGGGCGACGGCGAGGCCGCCGAGGCGGTCGCGCTGGATGTTGCGGTCGTCGGAGCTGACCCACCAGATGATGTCGTAGTCGGGGCTGAAGCGGTGTGCGTACTCGGCGGCGATCTGGGTCTTGCCGATGCCGGACATGCCGAGGAGGGTGCAGGTGGCGTTGCCCCGGTCGGCGTCCATGAGACGTTGCTGGAGTTCGGTGAGGAGGTCGTCGCGGCCGGTGAAACGGCGGTTGCGGCGCGGGACCTCGCCCCAGATCTCGGGCGGTGTGTCGGGGTAGCGGGCGAGGGGGCCGAGGGCGGCGCGGCGGCCGCCGGTCCGGCGCGGTTCGATGCCGAGGCGGCTGAGCACCCGGGCCTCCGCCTCGTCCTCGCTGACGCCCCAGAGGCTGACGGGTTCGAGGACGGCGGTGGCGGGCAGCAGCGACCGGTTGGTGAGGTTGACGGCGGCGAAGCGCTCGGCGTGGGCGGCGACGAAGCCGCGCAGCACGTCGTTCCATTCGCCGGCGGGGCGCGGGCCGAGTTCGAAGAACCAGTCGTTGAGGACGAGAAGGACCTGGCCTCGGGCGAGCAGCAGATCGCCGAGGGAGTCTTCGAGGGGGACTTCGCGGGGCGGGTCCCAGCGCTGCTGGGTGACCCGGACGCCGTAGGACTCCAGGCGCTGCGCGATCCAGGTGGCCCAGGGGCGGTGATAGCCCGGGAAGACCACCAGGACGTGTTCGGGTGCCGTCGTCGCACCCCGGTCCGCGGCGGCCCCGCCGCCCGACCGCCCCTGTTCCGCCATCTGCGCTCCCTCGTCGCTCGTGCTCGTACTCGTCGTGCTCGTGCTCGTCGTGCTCGCTGCTCACTTCCCACCGCTCGCGTGCCACGTTGTGTCACGGGTCGCCTTCACAGTGTCACCTACGGGACGCCCCGGGCGGTACTCCCGAGACTCACGTGGTGCCGCTGCATCCGTTCGGCGAACTCTCGTCCGGAGTCGGTGAGTTGATCGGATTGAAGCAGTATCGACAGGGCGTCGCCCACCTCGTCGTGATAGCGCTCGAACCTCTCCCCGGCGAGGGTCCGCCAGGCGGCGGGCAGTCCGTCCCCGTCGGCGGCCCGGCGCCACAGGTCGGTGAGGGCGAGATGGGCGTACGCGCCCTGATAGACGCCGGAGACCGGCCGCTCGTCGGCGCGCCAGCCGACCCGGTGGAGGGCCTGGCCGCCGGGGCGGTAGAGCGGGGCGAGGGCGTGCAGGGCGGCGAGTTTGCCGTGGTGCACCTCGTGCACCAGCGTCTCGGCCAGCTCCCGGGGGTTCGCGGGCGGGGTGGTGAGCACGGCGCCGGGCGCGGCGGCGAGGGTGGCACCGAAGGGGCGGGCGGGGGCGGTGGGGTCCATGGGGCCAGCATGTGCGGTGGGGCCGGTGGGGCCGGTGGGGCCGGCGGGGTCCATGGGGACGAGGGCGCGGACCGCACGGGTGATCTCCCGGGCCCGGTCGGGGTCGGTACGGGCCAGCAGGGTGCGGGCGCCCTGCCAGTGCGCCGCCCAGAGCGGGTAGGCGTCGGCGGCGTGACCGACGGCCCGGCGGCCGGACAGCCCGGCGCCGTCGGGCGGGACCCGGTAGGGGTCGAGGTCGTCCAGGACCGCGTACCCGCCGGGCAGGGCACGCAGCGGGCTCCACTGAGGTCCGGTGCCGCGCACCCGGGTGGGCGGCGGCCCGGAGGCGACCAGCAGGGCGTACGGAAAGGCGCGCGGGAGCGGGGCACCGGCCGGGCCGATCCGGACGCTCCGGCCGCCCACGAAGCGGACCCGGGTGCGCTCCGCGCCGGTCAGCAGCCGCCCGACACCGGTCAGCGCGAGGACGCCGCCCGGGGTGACGAGCTCCCGGTCGAACGGACAGCGGGCGCGCAGGGACGCCGCCACGGCGAGGGTGTCCCAGTGGGCGAGCAGCGTCTCGAACGCCGGGCCTTCGGGGGCGGCCAGGACGGCGGCCAGCCAGGTTCCCGTGGCCGGGTAGTCGACGACCGCGCGGACGGCGCCGGCGTGATGCCGTTCGGCGCGTTCCAGCAGGGCCCAGGAGGCGTCGAACCGGGTGTACGGCGCGGAGCGCGGGCCGTCGCGCCCTCGGTCGACGCGCAGCCGCAGGGCCTTGAGCAGCAGGCGCCGGCGAGCGCGGACGGCGGCCCCGAGGAGCTGTGTGCCGGCCGGTTCGGGGCGGGTGTGGGCCAGCCGGGTGAGGGCGGTGTCGGAGAGCGGCCCGGAGGTCATGACCGGCTCCGGACGGCGGGGGCGGGGCGAGCGGCCCTGGCGGCTGGGGCGGGCGTGTCCGCTCTGCTGGGCGTACGGGCTCCGGTGGGCGTACGGGCTCCCGGGCTCGCGCGTCCCGTACGGGAGGTCAGGGGCGTGTCCGGTGCGTGGCGCGCGCCCGGCGCACTTCGCGGACCCGCTCCCCGTACCTCCGCCGCTCCCCGTACCTCCGCCGCTCCCCGCCGATGCGCGCATCCGGCCGGAAAGCGCCGGCCGTCGGCCCCGGGGCGGGCTTCAGGGCAGGCCATCGCCGCTCGCTCCGGCCCAGGCCTCGGCGAGGTCGGCGGAACGGTCGAGCAGTTGCTCGGCGCGCTCCAGCAGGGCGGGGTGGTCCAGGAGCCGTACGGCCCGCAGACCGGCGGCGGCCAGATCGGGCAGCCCCGGTAGATCCGACGACTCGGCCGGGTCGGCCGGGCCGGGCAGGTCGGGCAGGTCGGACGGTTCGCGCAGGTCGGGCAGGTCGGACGGTTCGCGCAGGTCGCGCGGGGCGGACGGACCGGGCGGATCGAGCAGATCGAGCGGTGCGGGAAGGCACAGCGGGTTGGGTGGGTTCGGGGGCGTCCGTCCGGTCTCCCGGCCGTCTCCGGCCGCCGGCTCCGCGTGCTCCAACACCCTCGGATCCTCCTCACCGACCTCGTCCCCCACGGCCGCAGTGGCGCAGCGGTTCTTCCCGACGCCGTGAAGGCGGAAACCCGATTCACCTCAACTGCCCCCATTCGCGCCCCCGTTGCCGATCCGGTCGCTCGCCGCCACACCGGCCTGCCGACATCGCTATCCGGCCACCTCCCGCCAGGGCCACCACGGTGGCGCGATCCGGCGCCGTTCGGCGGGCGGGATCCGGCCGGGCAGCGGGCCCGGTCCGGCCTCCGCCTCGGCGAGCAGCGCGCGGGTGCGCGCGATGTCCGTCTGGTCGACCTCCATGAGCGCGGCATCGAGCCTGCGCCACTGCCCGGCGGCGGTCCGCAGGGCGTCGACGGCCCGGCCGTGCCGGCCCGTGAGCCGCAGGACGGCACCCTCGGCGTGCAGCGCGCGGGCCAGGGTGACGGTGCCGGGGGTGTCACCGTGCGCGGCACGGGCGTCCTCGGCGGCCCGCTCGTAGGCGAGCAGGGCCTGGTCCGGCCCCTCGTCCCAACCGGTCTCGCCCAACCGGAGCCGCACCCAGCCCAGTTGCAGCCAGACCTCGGCGCGCTCGGCGGGGGTGCGGGCGGCGCGGACGGCCTGTTCGAGGAGGTGGCGGCTCTCGTACAGATCGGGAAGGAACCCGGCCCGGTCGTAGCGGAGGGCGAGGACGCTGCCGATCAGCACCCGCGCCCGGGCGCGAACCGGGGTGTCGGCGGGCAGAGAGGTGAGTGCCTCGCGCAGCACGGACTCGGCGCGGTCGACGGGGGCCGTGCCGGTGCCGGTCGCGGCGCGGCGCAGCAGGGACTCGCCCCAGGTGAGCAGGAGCCGGCCGCGCTGTTCGCCGTCGGCGGGGGTGAGCAGGGTGGCGCGTTCGTACGCCGCATCGGCGGCTGGCCCGTCGCCGGTGGCGTCGTACAGCCGGGCCCGGGCGGTGGTCCAGCGCAGCCGGAGCGCGGTGGAGTCGCCGAGCAGGGGCTCGGCGCGGTCGAGCGCGTCGGCCTCGGCGTCGTGGACGGAAACGGGGGTGGCGGCGGGGGCCGTGGCCCGGGCCGGGTCCGGGTCCGGGTCCGGGTCCGGGTCCGGGTCCGGGGAGAAGGCGGAGAGACGCAGGGCGTCGGCGAGGTCGAGCAGGAGGGGGCCGGTCTCGCGCACCGCCAGGGCCTCGGTGAACGCGGCCACCGCGCCGGGGCCTTCCCCGCGCGCGAGGAGCAGCCGGCCGCGCCGTGCGAACAGGGCGTGCCGGTGACTCTCGGGCCACCCGGCCGGGTCACCGGCGAGCGCGTCGAGCGCCGCGTCGAGCCGGGCGGTGTCCCCGGTGTGCCGCCACAGCGCGTGCAGGGTGGCGGCCTGTTCGAGGCGGGCCTCGGCCCAGTCTGCGCTGCCGGGCGGGGCGGTGCGCGCGGCGAGGGCGAGTTCGCCGAGGGCGCGGGTCAGCAGGTCCTGGCGCTGCCCCCGGTCGCGTACGGCGGCGGTCCCGGCCTGCGCGAACAGCACCTGCCCGAGCACGAGCCGGGCCCCGGCGATCTCTTCGGGACGGACGGGCGCACCCTCCCCGACCCCGCCGACCCCGCCGGCCCCGATCCCGCCGCCGTTTCCGCCGCCGCTCCCGTAGCCACCGCTCAGCGCGGCCTCGGCCAGCTCGCGGGCGGTGGCGAGCAGCGCCGGATCCGACTGACCGCGCCACTGGGCGAACAGCCGACGGGCGGCGGCGAACGGTTCGGGGGCGACCAGGTCGGGCTGGTAGAAACGCAGCACGCGCGCGGGGATACGGGCGAACAGCTCCGCGGCGGCGCCGGCGGGCTGCTCGTCCTCCTCCCCCGGGCCGGCGGAGAGCAGCGAACCGGTGGAGTCGGAGGAGTCGGCCTGCGCGGGGGCGCGCGCGGGACCGCCCGAGGCGCCGGCCGCGGCGCCGGGGGCGCCGGGGGGCTCGTCCGCCGCGTCGGCGGGGTGTCCGGCGAGGCGGGCGGCGGCGAGGGCGGGGAAGTTCCGGGTGCCCTGCCCGAAGTGACGTTCGACGAACTCCGAGCAGTGTTTGAGGACCAGCGCGGCGGCACCCCGGTCGAGCGAGCCGAGCAGATGCGCCTGCACACCCGGCGGATAGCTGAAGCACGGGTACGGGGTGGCCCCGGGAAGCCGTCGGAGGAGTCCGCTGAGCAGGACTTCGGCCAGCTCCATGGGGCCGGTGTCGGGGAGCATCGCGCGCTGGACGAGCTGCATCACGGGCAGGGCGAGCGGGGCGGCCGCGAGATGGACGGCGAGCCGGACCGCGCCGGGGGAGGCTCCGGCGCGGAAGGCGCGTAACAGCTCGTCGTCCGCGCGCCGGGCGGCGCCGGGAGCGTATTCGGGGACGGGGGTGTGCGCCGGGAGGGGCGCGTACGCGGGGGCGCCGGGCGCGTCCCTCGCGGTGGTGCGTTCGTACGTGATCGCACCGGCCGGGGCGAAGGGACCGCCCGGCGGCGGGCCGACCCGGGCCGCCCAGCCGCGCACCGCGCCCCCGCCGTGCCCGGTGAGCAACCGCGCCCAGGACGCGAACGCCTCCGGGGTCGGGGTGAGCACGGGCAGCACCCGCCGGTCCCCGGCGACCGGCTCCCACTCCTCCTCGTCCGGCTCGAAGCAGACCTGCCCGCCAGGCGTGGGAGGCCGCAGCAGCGCGCCCGGCTCGACCCGCAGCGCCGTACGGGACCACAGCCGCGGCGGCAGCGGCTGGACCAGGGCGAGCGGCGCGTGCCGGGGCCACTGGTGGACGAGCCGCTGGGCCGCGCCGCGCTGCCAGAGCGGCCCGACGCAGTCGCTGACCAGCAGGGTGAGACGGCGGCCGGTGGGGTCGTGGAGCTGGTCGGCGGGGCGCAGCCGGGGGCGGCCCTCAGGGTCCGAGGTGGTGGTGACGCACGGCGGCCCCTCGCCGGTGTCGTACAGCCGGTGCACCTGGACGTCGCGGAAGGCGCCGGACTGCTGGCACGCCTGACGCAGCTCCTCGACCATCCGCTCCCACACGACCATGGCGGGCCCGGTGTCCATGAGCAGCTGGATATCGGGACGGCGGCCGGCGGCGGGGCGCAGTACGGGGGTGAGGATGCCCAGGGCGGCGCTCCGCTCGGCGGTGGCCTCCTCGTCCAGGCGTCCCTCGCCGGGCCGGGCGGGCAGTCCGATGGCGTAACGGCGCAGCGGACGGAGCGCCTTCTGCAGGCCGAGCAGACCGGGCAGCGCGTTGGCGCCGGGCGCGCGTACGGGCAGCGCGGCGCCCAGTCCCGCGCCCGCGCCTCCGCTCGTACGCGCGCGTACGCCCCCGGGCAGCCGGAGGTCGACGTACTCCGCGCGCCGGGGCCCCGGAACGGAGGCGGGGGTGGCGCCCGGGTCGTGGTCGGAGTTGGAGTCGGGGTCGGGTCCGGTCGGGGCGGCCTGCGGACCCGGGGCGGCCGGGTCCCGGCAGTCCCCCTCGGGACCCGGAAGGTCACCGGAAACGGACCCCGAACCGGATCCGGCGCCTCCGTGCGGAACCCCGTGGGAGCCGGCACCCGCGAGCGGGCCGGCCGCCCCTCCCCCGTCGGGCCCCCCGCCGGCACCGGGCGACGGCAGCCACTGGGCGAGCCAGACGGCGTCCGCGATCTCCTCGGCCGTCGGATCCTGTCCGGCGGCCCGGAGCCTGCGGGTCAGCTCCGCCAGCCGCGACGGACGCCCAGGGTCCATCCGCGATCACCTCGGCCGGTCGAGCGGCTGCATGAGCATGTCCGCGATGCGTTCCCGGGTGACCCGCTCGGTGCGCGGGGCGTGCCGGGTCAGATAGAGGGCGTTGAGCAGCTGGTCCGTGGCGATGACCTCGCCGGGCTCGCGGTCGAGGAAACGGGCGACGAGACCGGGTTCGGACGTGGCCGCTCCGGGCCCCAGATGGGCCTCGATCATCGCGCCGAGCTGCTCCTCGCCGGGCGGTTCGAGCTCCAGCCGGATGCAGCGGCGCAACAGGGCGGCCGGGAAGTCCCGTTCGCCGTTGGAGGTGAGCACGATGAACGGGAAGGTAGTGCAGCGGATCCTTCCCCCACGCACGGGGACCTTGCGCCCGTCCTCGGTGAGCACGTCGACGACCGGTTCGCGGTCGGCGAGCCGCTCCAGTTCCGGGATGGCGAACTCGCCCTCCTCCAGGGCGTTCAGGAGGTCGTTGGGCAGGTCGAGGTCGCTCTTGTCGAGTTCGTCGATGAGCAGCACCCGGGGCAGTTCGGAGGGCAGCAGGGCGGTGCCGAGGGGGCCGAGCCGCAGATACGAGCCGATGCCGGCCGTACTGGCGGCGGTGCCCTCGGCGTCGGCCCGGGCCCGCTCCAACTGCACGTCCTGGAGACGGCCGATGGCGTCGTAGCGGTAGAGGCCGTCCTGGAGGGTGGAGCGGCTGACGATGGGCCAGCGCAGGACCCGGCCGAGGCCGAGTTCGTGCGCGACGGCGTGCGCGAGGGTGGACTTGCCGGTGCCGGGGTTGCCGGTGACGAGGAGCGGCCGGCGCAGATAGAGAGCCGCGTTGACGGCGTCGGTCTCGGCCGGCCGGGGGTGGTGGTTCTGGACGAGGCGGCGGCGCACTCCGAGCCGCCGGTCGGAGCCCGCGAGCGTGTCGTCCGGGCCGCCGGAGGAGAAGTCCCGCCAGGGCGGGGGCGGCGGCAGCCGCCGCACCTCGTCGTGCGGATGGCCGGCCCCGCGGTAGATCCGCCAATCGTTCACGACTGAACCCTCCTGGCTCGTGACACGGTGGGGTGCACGCCGGGCCTCTCGACGGTACCGCTCGCCCGGCCGGTCTGCCGACGCCCAAGCCGGCTTGTTCGCGAGAAAGCCGGGCGTCTCGAAGCACGCGCCGCTTCGCGCCTCGCGCGCGTCCTGTGCGCGCCTCGCGCGGGCCGCTCACGCGCCCTCACGGCCGCCTCGCGCGCGTGCCGTCGGGAGCGGGGGTCTCCTCGGGCCCGGGGATCCCGGGGCTCCCGTTCGCCTCGGGGGTCCCGTTCGGCGTGTGGCTCCCCTTGCTCCCGGAAGTCCCGTTCGCCCAGCCGTTCGCGCGGGCTCCCTCGTTCCCGTGGGCCCCGCCGCTTCCGTAGGCCTTGCCACTCCCGTACGCCCCATCGGCCCCCTCCGCCCCGCGGGTGTCGTCGAGCGGAAGCGGGCCGAGGAGTGGGGCGTCGAACAGCGCCTGGTCGGGCGGGTCGTAGAGGACCGCGAGGTCCTCCGCCCAGGCGTGCTCCGAGCGGCCCTGCGGGTCGGCCTCGGTGTCCCCGGCCAGCAGGCGCAGCATGCGAAGGGGCTGGTGCATCCCGTCGGCGCGGCCGGCGTCCCGCAGGAACGCGTCGGCCTGCTTGTGAAACGCGGCGCAGTCGCCGTGGTCGTCGTCGGCGCGCCGCCACAGCGCGATCGGATGCCCGGCGGCGAGGGCGGCCTCCATCGCCCGCCGGCCGTCGCCGGCCGCGACCGGGCCGCAGTAGACGGGTACGCTGCCGCCGCCGGCCGCGCCGAGGCGCGCGTACACCGCCATCCTGCTCTCCCGGCGCAACTGCGGGCCGTGGCCCTCGGCGCCCGGGGTGAGGACCTCTTCGCGCAGCGGTACGGCCCGCAGCGGCCCGGCCGTGCTGCCCCGCCAGCGCAGCCGCCACTCCGGGGACGGCGGGTGGTGGCTGCGGTGCCGGTCGCGCAGGAAGACGACCCGCCGCTGACCGAGCGGCAGGGAGCGCTCTCCGAAGGGCTCGTCGTCGGGGGCGAGCCGCCAGGTGTCGACGGGTTCGTCGAACAGTTCACGCGGCAGCACCACTTCGACCCGCGCCAGGTGGTCGCCGCTGTCCCCGAGCGCGAGGGCTTCGGCGAGCGGGCCGCGCAGGGTCTCGCGCAGCCGCTCGCGCGGAACGCCCTTGTCGTCGCCGCGCAGCGGGCTGATGGTGCTTCCGGCTCCGTCGTGGCTCCCATGGCCGTCATGGCCGTCATGGCCGTCATGGCCGCCGTGGCCGTCCCCGCCGCCGGCGAACCGGAGCATGACCCGCCAGGCGTAGCGCCGCGGGGTGGCCCAGGGAACGGCGTCGATCTCGATCCGGACGTCGGCCCGCGCGCCCGGTTCCCGCCCGTTCCCGGCTCCGGTGTGCGGCCCGTCGGGGTCGAGGAGGACGGCGATGTCCTCGCGTACGGCCGCGTGCGCGGCATATGCCTCCTCGCCGATCCAGTCGGCCAGTCCTGCCGCGCCGGGCACGGGACCGTACCGCCCGGTGACATGACGGACGACGTGCGCCGCGTACAGCAGGACGGCGTCGCGTCCGGAGTCGGCGGAGCCGGACCGGTCCCCGCGCGCGTAGACGAGGGTTTCGGCGGCCCTCGGATCACCCGGCCGGAGGTCGGCGGTCCGCGGATCACCCGCGTGCAGTTCGCGGAGCAGGCCGACGCCGTCGCGCCAGGTGCGGGCGTCGGTCTCGAGGACGGCCTGGTACTCGGGGTGCAGGACCCGGCGCTTGACCCTGTCGACGAGGTCCATGACCTCGCCGGGACCGGTGGGCGACGGGAGCGCGGCCAGGCGTCCGTAGAGCTGCACGCGCGTGGCGGGACTGATGCCGGTGCCGGCCCACAGGTCCCGCTGGACGGCGGTCCAGGTCTGGCGGACGGTCAGCGAACGGTGCTGGGCGAGATGGAAGCCGTCGTGGGCACGCAGCACCTCGTGCAGGATCCGGCCGCCGGGCACGTCGTACAGCTCGCGCAGCGACGCGAGCGAGGTGGCGGCGCCCTGGGCCGGCCCCTGCCCGTCCCGCGCGCGTCCCTTGACGACACCGATGACGGTGCCGCGTCCGAGGTCGACGACCGGGCCACCGGAACAGCCCTCGGTGGGTACCGCGTCCAGCAGCAGGGCCTTGCCCTCGGAGCCGCGCACTTCGCCGCTCAGGGACAGGACGGCCGGCTCGCCGGTCCGGTACGACCAGCCGTACAGCCGGATCGGAGTGGGCGCGGCGGGCGCCCGCTCACCGAGCCGGACGCAGACGGCGTCCTCGGCGCCCTCGACCCGTACCAGCGCCAGGTCGGGGAAGCTCCAGGACGCGAGCTCCGCCTCCGGGGTGGCGGGGCGCGGCTTGGCCAGCACGACCCGGCCGGTGGTCCGGCCACCCGCCCAGGTGATGCCGAGGGCCGGCTCGCTCCGCCACACCGCACTACCCCCCTTGGCCACGACATGGGCACAGGTCAGCACCCAGCCGGGGGCGATGAAGTAGCCCGTGCCCCAGTACGGGTCGCCGTGCGGGTCATACCCGGAGCCGGGGGCCGCGATGCGTACGAGCGAGGGGCGCACAAGGGCGTCGAAGGCGCTCATACGGCTCCGGGGCCATTCTCCGGCGAGTGGGGGGGCGCGGGGATCCCGGAGGCCGTGGGATCGGCCAAGGTCGAGCCCGGGTCCGGGGCCGGGGTGGAGGAGGGAGCGTACGACGGCAGGGGCGGAGGTGCGGGCGCGGGCACGGGCGTGGGGGGCGTGCCGGGTGGGGCGCCGGGGGCCGGTGGGACGGTGCCGGCGGCTTCCCGCGCGGCCGCTGCCGCTGCCGCGGCGGCCTCGGCGGCGGCCCGGCGGCCGGGCTCGGTCCAGGTGAGAGACACGTTGACGGAGGCCGTGCCACCGCCGTCGGCGAGGACCCCGATCACCTTGCCGGCCTGCGCGGAGAGTTCGATGCCGAAGCTGACGGCGACCTCGACGGGCCCCTCGGGGGTGAGCCCAGCGCGCAGCGAGCCGACCACCCCGCGCACCACGTCGGTAAGACCTCCGGCCATCGACACGACCCGGTCGCCGAAGCCGGTGTCCTGGAAACCGGAGCCCCGGTCCAGTTCCTCCGTCCCGCTGACCCGGGCCCAGACGGACGTGCCGTCGTCCAGCCGAATACGAGCGATCCCTTGTGCCACAGCGGCCCCCGCTCCCCGGAAGGATGATGAACGAGGCTAGACCGTGGTGCCGGAGAGGAACAGGGGACGCGGGCCGTGTCCGTGCCACAGCATATTCTGATCGCATGTACTTCACCGACCGTGGCATCGAGGAACTGGAGAAGCGGCGCGGCGAGGAGGAGGTCACCTTCGAGTGGCTCGCCGAGCAGCTGCGTACCTTCGTCGACCTCAACCCCGACTTCGAGGTGCCGGTCGAGCGCCTCGCGACCTGGCTGGCGCGCCTCGACGACGAGGATGACGACGACGAGTAGGAACGGGTAGGGGCGAGCCGGACCCCGCCCCGGCCCCGGGAACACCCGGCCGGTCCCGGACGGGACGGGGCCTTCGCCCGGGCGATGTCTTCGCCCGGGCCGTCTCTTCACTTCTTCACCATGCCGTCGTCCGGCCGGAGGCCGGGCCGTGCGGCGGCGTTTCGGTCCTTCCGTACTTCTTCCTTGAGTGCCACGGGCGGCGATCGGCGATCGCGCGGACGACGGAGGGCCGTCCTCGCACGGGACACGCACGGATGATCCGGTACGACGCGACCCGGGGCGCCTGCCGTACCCGAAGAGCCGCCGGGGACCGCCTGCCGGCCGGCGCCGCATGACGGGGGTGGCCCTCCCCGGCGACGCCCGGGAAGGCAGCGCGAAGACACGGCACGGCCTACGGACCCTGCGGGGCCTTCCGGAGCCGGTCGTAGACGATCCCGAGCGCCCCGTGGGCGACGAGGAGCGCGCCGGTGGCCGCCCAGCCGCCGCTGCGGCGGGTGATGCCCCAGGCGAGCAGCGGCACCCCGGCCGCGAGCTGGGCCGCGCCGAGCAGACGGGCCCGGGGGCCGCGGAAGTACGGGCCGTACGGGCCGACGTCGACCGCCCCGAGTTCCGCGCGGACCGCCTCGCGCCAGCCGGTTCCCACGACGGGTTCGCCGCCGTGGGCGAGCGCCGCGGCGGCGAGTCGTTCGGCGCTCGCGCCGGGGGCGATGCCGGCGGGCAGGGCGAGTCCGGTGCGGGCGAGGACCGCGGTGAGACCGACGAGCCGTGCGTCGGCGTCCGCGTCCGGGTCGGGCCGGGTGAGGGCCTCCAGGGCCTGGACGTCGAGCACCGGGTCGAGCCCGAGGCGGCCGGCGAACGTGTACATGGCCTCGTCCTCGCCTGCCGGGGTGCCGTCGGCGAGCCAGACGTAGCCGACGGTGCGGCGGAAGCCCGCGGCGAGGGTGAAGCCGGCCCGGTCGGGGTCCCACCACAGCGCGAGGACGGGCCGGCCGGGCAGGGCGACGGCGAGGGCGGTGGACCAGCCGGTGACGACCCGCTCGACGGGTTCGCCGCCCTCGCGCCACGGCCTGCCCTCCGGGACGAGAACGCTCCACTCGGGTCCGGCGGGGGCGAGCAGCAGCCGTTCCGTGAGCAGCGCGGCCGACGAGCGGACCGCCGGCGGCTGGGCCCGGCAGAGCAGCAGAGCCCCGGCGGGGTGGGATCCCGGTGTCGCGTTCATGCCCCCACGCTAGGTCAATTTGTCCCGGTAAGACGGCACATGCACCGGGGCACACGCCATCCCGTCACTCCGGGCGCCCTCTCCACGCCCTCTCCACGCCCCCTCCGCACCCCTGAGTCGACCCCGGCTCCTCCTCAGGGGTGAATCAGGGTTGACTTGACCTGGCCGCGATATATCGTGTTCATCAGAGACGCGATATGTTGCGTCTCGGTCGCCGCCGGGCTCGCCGGCCGGCGGCACCGGCCCGCACACGGAAGGTCAGCACCATGCCAGAGTGGTCCGTCGCCGAACCCAGGAAGATCACGTCGACCGGCCCCGTGACCCGGGTCCGGGTCAGAGTCGTCAGCGGGGCGGTGAACGTGGTGGGAACCGACGAGAGTTCCGCCCGTCTGGACGTCTCCGAGATCTCGGGCCCGCCGCTCGTCGTCACCGAGCAGGATTCCGTCCTCACCGTGACCTACGAGGACCTGCACTGGAAGAACCTCCACAAGTGGCTGGGCCCCAAGGGCCACCGCCGCCGGGCCGTCGTCTCCCTCGCCATCCCGGCGGGCGCCGACGTCGAGGTGGGAGCCGTCGACGCCGAGACCGTGATCTCCGGCATCACCGGGGCCACGGAGGTCCGTGGTGTCACCGGCGACACCACGCTCGTGGGCCTGGCCGGTCCGGTCCGCGCCGAGACCGTCTCGGGCGCCCTGGAGGCGCAGTCCGTCACCGGGGACCTCTCGATCACCTCGGTGACCGGCGATGTGACGGTCGTCGAGGGCGCGGGCGCCGCCGTGCGGGCCGAGACGGTCAGCGGAGACCTGGTCGTCGATCTCGACCCGGCCTCGGGCCGGGACGGGCCGCCCGCCGACATCCGGCTGGCCAGTGTCTCCGGCGAAGTCGCCATCCGGCTGCCGCACCCGGCGGACGCCCAGGTCGAGGCGAGCACCACCAGCGGCTCCCTCTCCAACGCGTTCGAGGATCTGCGGGTCGGCGGCCAGTGGGGCGCCAAGAGCATCACCGGCACCCTCGGCTCCGGCCGGGGCACCCTCAAGGCGACCACGGTCACCGGCTCGATAGCGCTGCTGCGCCGCCCCGACCCCGAGCCGGAGGGCGACGACTGGTCCGCCCCCTCCCCCGCGTCCGGAAAGGTCCTCTGACATGCCTCCCGTCTTCGCCCACGGCCGTCTGCGCCTCTACCTCCTCAAGCTGCTCGACGAGGCCCCCCGGCACGGATACGAGGTGATCCGTCTCCTGGAGGAGCGCTTCCAGGGCCTGTACGCCCCCTCGGCGGGCACGGTCTACCCGCGGCTCGCGAAGCTGGAGGCCGAGGGTCTGGTCACCCACGCCACCGAAGGCGGCCGCAAGGTCTACTCGATCACCGACGCCGGACGGGCCGAACTGGCCGCGCGGGCCGGCGAGCTGGCCGATCTCGAAGTGGAGATCCGCGAGTCCGTCTCCGAACTGGCCGCGGAGATCCGCGACGACGTACGGGGCGCCGCCGGCAAGCTGCGCCACGAGATGCGGGCGGCGGCGAGCGCGTCCCGGACCGCCGGGGGCTCGTCGCTCTCCGAGGCCAAGGACGAGCTGCGCAAGGCCAAGCAGGAATGGAAGGAGCAGGCCCGGCAGGCGCGCGCCGAGGCCCAGTCGGCCAAGCGGCAGGCGAAGGAGTTCCAGCGGATCGCCAAGCAGGTCCAGGACCAGGTGCAGGAACAGGTCCAGATGAGCCGCGGGGAGTGGCCCAAGGGCGTCTGGGAAGGCATCTCGGGCATCACGGCCCAGCTCGGCGACCTGATCACGGGTACGGCCCACGGACCGGCCGGAAGCCGTCCGGCCACCCCCGAGGAGGCCGTCTCCGACTGGGCCAGGGATCTGGACCAGTCGGCCGAACCGGCCCGCGAGCTGGACCGCCTCCTCGACCGCTTCCGCGACGACATCCGCGACGCGGCCCGTGACCACGGGGTGAGCCGCGAGCAGGCCGCCGAGGCCCGCCGTCACCTGGGGGCGGCGGCGGACAGCATCCTGAACCTGCTGAGCCCGGAGCACAGAAAGAGCTGACCCGCCCCGGGGCGGGAGCGGTGGCCGGGAGGGGCGGCACCGGCCGATGGAGGGCGGGCCGGCAACCGGGCGGGGACGCGGGTACGGCTGCGGGCGGGCCGGAGCCGGGGCTCCGGTCACCGACGACCGCCCGGGGGCCCGCCGACCGCACCTCAGGGGGCGTGCGGGGAGGCCGGGCCGGGACTGAGTGGGAGCCTTTCGGCACCTGCGCGGGCCATCCCGAACTCCCCTCCCGGGCCTCGCGGGAGGACCTTCGCCCCCGGCCTCGCCACCGGGCTCTGTCCCGGCCCGCCGGACACATCAGCCTCGGCGGGTACCGCCGTCACCCCGTGCCTTCGCCGACACCGCCGCTTCACCGCGCCTTCGCCGTCACGGTCACGGTCACTCGGGCGCCGGGGGCGGCGACCACCGAGGCCCGGTTCCCGCCCTTGGTGGTGCGGGACACGACGGCCCGCCCCTGGGCCGCGACCCGCCACTCGCCCGGGGGCAGGGAGAGTTCGGTGACCCGGGAGCCGCGCCGGGCGGCGTCGTACTCCAGCCGGTAGACGCGGGCGGCGGAGTCGTACGAGGCGGAGCGGACCGTCCCGGCGACGGCCTCGGCGTACGGCTCCGCGGTCAGCTCCTTGTTCGTACGGAAGGCGCCGGAGTCGTCCACCGCGCAGTAGCCACCGCCGTAGCACCACACATAGCCCGCCCAGCCGGAGCTGTAGCGGCCGAGTGAGGCCATCGCCTCGCGGTAGAAGCGGTTCATGTTCGGAAGGGAGTTTTCGAGTGGGCCCCATTCCCCGACCACCACGGGGACCTTGTACGCCTTCGGGTAGCGGGTGACCGCCTGCTCGTAGGCCTCGATCCAGCCGGCCGCCGGGTCGTAGTCGGCACCGGCTTCCATCGCGGAGTTGTAGAAGTGCGGGGCGTACACGGTCTTCGGGTCGTGGATCCGGCCGAGTCCCGTCGGCACGCCCTCGCCGACGATCGGGGTGGGCTCCACGAACACCCAGCCGTCCCGGTCGGCTTGGCGGACCGCGTCCGCGAGACGGTTGTACATCGGGGTGAGCTGGTCGCGTTCGATACGGCGGGCGGCGGTGGGCAGGTCCTCGCCCTCCCGCGGCTCACCCATGGGCTCGTTGATCAGGTCGTAGCCGAGGACGGCGGGATGGTCACCGAAGCGGTCGGCGAGCGTCCGCCACATCCGGGCCTGGGCGCGCCGCAGGTCCGGGTCCTCGTAGAGATGGGTGAAGGCGCGCTGCACGGCGGGTTCGAAGTACTCGGCGAACCAGTCGTCAGGGTGCGGGGTGAAGGGCAGTCCGTCGGTCCGGGTGGCCCACTCCGGGATGCCGCGGTGGCCGAAGGCGGGCCCGAAGACGTCCTGGTGGGCGTCGATGAGGACCTTGACGCCGTAGGTGTGGGCCCAGTCCAGAACGCGTTCGATCTTGCGGAGGTAGTCCTTGCTGTACTGGCCGGGCCGGGGCTCCAGGTCGTCCCAGAAGACCAGGAGCCGGGCGAAGTCGAAGCCCTTGGCGCGCATGTCGCGGAAGTGCTTCTCGGTGATGGCGGAGAGGGCCTGTTCGCCCCGGTGGGACTTGTCCTCGACGTTCCAGCCGCGCAGGGTCAGGGTCCGGCCCTGGTCGTCGGTGAGGGCTGGTATGCCCGAGCCCCCGGGTCCGGACTGCCCGGCACCGGGTCTGCCGGCCGTGCTCGTGGTGGTCCTGGCGTGGGCGGTGGCGGGTGCGATCAGGGATGCGGCAACGAAGGCTGCCGTCAAAGTGGTTCGCAGCACGAAGGGACCTCCGGCACGGCGGTGTGGGCGAGGTGCGGGTGCGGGAGATCCCATCAGTACGTCCGACGTGTCATCAAGACGTCGTCAGCACGATCTTTCCGAAGAGGTCGCCGGTCTCCATCCGCTCGAAGCCCTCGCGGGCCCGGTCGAGCGGCAGCACCTGGTCGAGGACCGGCCGTACGCCGGTGGTGGCGCAGAAGGCCAGCAGGTCGGCCAGTTCGTCCTTGGAGCCCATCGTCGAGCCGACGACCTTCAGCTCCTGGAAGAAGATGCGGGTCAGCTCGGCGTGCGAGGGCCGATCGCCGCTGGTGGCACCGGAGATGACGACGGTGCCGCCGGGCCGCAGCGACTTGATGGAGTGCGACCAGGTGGCGGCGCCGACCGTCTCGATGACCGCGTCCACCCGCTGCGGCAGGCGCGCGCCGGGCTCGAACGCCTCGACGGCGCCGAGGTCGACGGCCCGCTTGCGCTTGGCCTCGTCGCGGCTGGTGGCGAACACCCGCAGGCCGGCCGCCTTGCCGAGGACGATCGCGGCGGTGGCGACACCACCGCCGGCGCCCTGAACGAGGACCGCGTCGCCGGGCCGCACCCCGGCGTTGGTGAAGAGCATCCGGTAGGCGGTGAGCCAGGCGGTCGGCAGGCAGGCGGCCTCCTCGAAGGACAGTTCCTTCGGCTTGGGCAGCACGTTCCAGGCCGGGACGGTGACCCGTTCGGCGAAGGTGCCCTGGTAGTGCTCGGTCAGGATGGAGCGCTTCTCGTCGGGCCCGACTCCGTGGCCGGTCTGTCCGATGACGGAGTGCAGGACGACCTCGTCGCCGTGCTCGTCGATGCCCGCGGCGTCGCAGCCGAGGATCATCGGCAGCTTGTCCTCGGGCAGTCCGACGCCGCGCAGCGACCACAGGTCGTGGTGGTTGAGCGAGGCGGCCTTGACGGTGACGGTGGTCCAGCCGGGCCGCTTCTCGGGCTCGGGGCGTTCGCCCAGTTCGAGGCCGTTCAGGGGCTGGTCGCGGTCGATTCGGGCAGCGTAGGCAGCGAACATGGGCCCGACCCTAGGCGGCGGCGGGGAGATCCCGGAACCACGCACCCGTGTGACGCGCGTCCCACGCCCCCGCGTCGCTCCACCGGCCCCGCGCGCGCCGGTCCCGTATGCGCGAAAACCCCGCGCGGTCCGGTGGAACCGTGCGGGGCCTTCGGAGATGACGCCGGGTCAGCGGCGGGCGACGCCCTCGGCGCGCGCGGCGGCGGCGACCGCGGCCGCGACGGCCGGGGCGACCCGCTCGTCGAACGGCGACGGGATCACGCAGTCGGCGGCCAGGTCGTCACCGACCACGCCCGCGATCGCGTCGGCCGCGGCGATCTTCATGCCCTCGGTGATCCGGGAGGCCCGGACCTGGAGCGCACCGGCGAAGATGCCGGGGAAGGCGAGGACGTTGTTGATCTGGTTCGGGTAGTCCGAACGGCCGGTGGCCACGACCGCCGCGTACTTGTGCGCGACGTCCGGGTGCACCTCGGGGTTGGGGTTGGCCATGGCGAACACGAAGGAGTTCGGCGCCATGGAGGCGACCGCCTCCTCCGGGACCGTACCGCCGGAGACGCCGATGAAGACGTCGGCGCCCGCCAGCGCCTTCTCCAGGGAGCCGGACAGGCCCGCCTTGTTGGTGAGTTCGGCGATCTCGCGCTTGACCTCGGTGAGGTCGTCGCGGTCGCGGCTGACGACGCCCCGGCGGTCGGCCACGGCGACGTCGCCGATCCCGGCCGACAGCAGGAACTTCGCGATGGCCACACCGGCCGCGCCCGCGCCCGAGATCACCGCGCGCAGGTCGCCCAGCGTGCGGCCGGTCAGCTTCGCCGCGTTGCGCAGGGCGGCGAGGGAGACGATCGCGGTGCCGTGCTGGTCGTCGTGGAAGACGGGGATGTCGAGGCGCTCCTGGAGCTTGCGCTCGATCTCGAAGCACCGGGGGGCCGAGATGTCCTCGAGGTTCACGCCGCCGAAGGAGGGGGCGAGCCGAACGACGGTCTCGACGATCTCGTCGGTGTCGGTGGTGGCGAGCGCGATCGGCACCGCGTCCACGCCGCCGAACTGCTTGAAGAGGATCGCCTTCCCCTCCATGACCGGGAGCGATGCCTCCGGGCCGATGTCGCCGAGTCCGAGCACCGCCGTACCGTCGGTCACGACCGCCACGACCTGGGACTTCCAGGTGTAGTCGTGGACCAGTTCGGGCTGCTCCGCGATCGCCGTGCACACCTTGGCGACGCCGGGCGTGTACGCGAGGGACAGGTCGTCCTTGTCCCGCAGAGGCACCGTGGCCGCGATGGCCATCTTGCCGCCGCGGTGCAGCGCGAAGGCCGGATCGAAGGGCTCGGGAGCCCCTTCGGTACCGCTCTCGCTGCGATGGTTGACGATCTCCGCTGCCATTGGGTTGACCCCTTAAGTCTTCTTCGTTTGAGGGTGGCCGCTCCCTTGTTGCGGAGCGGTGGGCGGGTCCCGCGGCCGCCGTGTGGGGCAGCCGCGCGGGCGCGCCGCACAACGCGCCCTGAGCCCCGGATGAGGGGTGTAAGGATCCTTCTTACCGGACGGACCGGTCCCCGCACGAGTTCATAGTGCCTCGGTGACGTGGCTCATACCGAGCGCCACCACAGGGGTACGGAGATCGACACGTCACTCGATGTCCGGAAAGATGCTTTCCCGACCCGAATAACGGCCTTCTTCTCGTCCGAATAGCGAGATGGGCAGGAGAATTTACGGCGCACACCACAACACCCCGAAGAAGGTTTTGCCTAGGGGGAACTGGGGACCGGGGTTCCGCAACCACCCGTTATCCGATTTTGACATCCGTGGCCGTCGGATTCGGGCAGTCCAAATGGCAGGATGCCGTAATCACACGAGGTCGCGGCGCTCGAAGATCCGTACGCGACCCATGGCAACTCCCCCCGAACACGCCGGAGGAACCCGACCATGACCGCACGCTCCACGCGCAGCACGGCCGCCGCCAAGACCCGCACCTCCCGTCTTGCCGCGGTAGCCGCCGTCGCGGTCGCCGGCTCCATGCTGCTGACCGCCTGTGGTGACCAGACCAACGGCGCGAAGCAGCCGAAGGGCGGCGCGGCCTCCGCCGACTCCGCCAAGGCTCCTCTCTTCTCGAAGCTTCCGGCGGAGATCCAGAAGGCGGGCGTCATCAAGGTCGGCGCGGACGCCTCGTACGCCCCGATGGAGTTCACCGAGGGCTCCAAGATCGTGGGTGTGGACCCCGACATCGCCGAGGCCCTGAGCAAGCAGCTCGGTGTCCGTTTCGCGTTCACGCAGGGCACCTTCGACGGCCTGATCACCTCGATCTACAGCGGCCGCCAGGACGTGATCATGTCCTCGATGACGGACAACAAGAAGCGTCAGGAGGGTCTGGACGACGACGGCAAGAAGATCGGCAAGGGCATCGACTTCGTCGACTACTTCAGCTCCGGCGTCTCCCTGCTGGTGAAGAAGGGCAACCCGGAGGGCCTGAAGACGCTCGACGACGTGTGCGGCAGGACCGTGGCCGTGCAGCGCGGCACGATCTACGAGGACACCTTCGTCGCCCAGGCGAAGAAGTGCGGCGCGAAAAAGCTGACGATCCAGAAGTTCGACACCGACGCCGAGGCGCAGACCCGCGTCAAGGCCGGTGGCGCGGTCGCCGACCTCAACGACTACCCGGTCGCCGCCTACATCGCGAAGACGTCCAACTCCGGCAACGACTTCGAGGTCGTCGGCAGCCAGAGCGACGTCGGTCTCTTCGGCATCGGCGTGTCGAAGGAGCGGACCCAGCTGCGGGATGCCATCAAGGACGCGCTCGACGCCATCATCAAGGACGGCAGCTACGCCGCGGCCCTGAAGAAGTGGGAAGTCGAGGGCAGCGCCGTCACGTCGGCGACCGTCAACGCAGGCAAGTGACCTTCCCCGCACCACCTGAAGGGCAGTCGTCATGACTGACAAGATCCACAAGGTCCCGGACGGCGATCCGTCCGGCCCCAGCCTCTCGAAGACCCTCCCGGACGCCGCCGCGGGCGCCGCCCCCGCCGTCGCCATCCCGTACCAGGCCATCAAGGCCATTCCCGTACGGCACTACGGCCGCTGGGTCAGCGCCGTCGTGGTGGTCGCTCTCCTCGCCTGGCTCATCTACGCCTTCTCCCAGGGCAACATCATCTGGACCACGGTCCGGGACAAGGTGTTCGACACCTCGATCCTGGGCGGCCTGTGGAGCACGGTCGTCATCAGCGTCGCGTCGATGGCGCTCGGCCTGGTGCTCGGCATCCTCTTCGCCGTGATGCGCCTGTCGAAGAACCCGGTCACGGGCGCGGTCGCCTGGCTCTACATCTGGTTCTTCCGCGGCACGCCGGTGTACGTGCAGCTGCTGGTCTGGTTCAACCTGTCGCTGATCTTCGAGTACATCAACCTCGGGCCGATCTACAAGAACGAGACCGTCGACGTCATGACGCCGTTCATGGTCGCGCTGCTCGGCCTCGGCCTCAACGAGGGCGCGTACATGGCGGAGATCGTCCGCGCCGGCATCCAGTCGGTCGACGAGGGCCAGACGGAGGCCGCGCACGCGCTCGGCATGTCGCAGCCGAAGACCATGTGGCGGGTCGTCCTGCCGCAGGCCATGCGGGTCATCGTGCCGCCGACCGGCAACGAGTTCATCAACATGCTGAAGACCTCGTCCCTGGTCTCGGCCGTGCAGTACACGGAATTGCTGAGGGCCTCCTCGAACATCGGCACCACGGCCGGTGCCGTGATGGAGATGCTCTTCGTGGCGTCGATCTGGTACCTCACGCTGACCAGCGTGTTCAGTGTCGGTCAGTACTACCTGGAGCGGCGTTTCGCCCGCGGGTCCACCCGCAATTTGCCGCCCACCCCGTGGCAGCGGATCAAGGCGAATCTGACCACGGTCAAGCGTTCGGAGGTGTCGGCATGACCGGCGAGCCCATGGTCAAGGCCGAAGGCGTCCACAAGTCGTACGGCGCCGCGCACATCCTCCGGGGCATCGACCTGGAGGTCCGCAACGGCGAGGTCTTCTGTCTGGTCGGCCCGTCCGGCTCCGGCAAGTCGACCTTCCTGCGCTGTATCAACCACCTGGAGCGCATCGACGGCGGCCGGCTGTCGGTGGACGGCCATCTGGTGGGCTACCGCGAGAAGGGCGGCAAGCTCTACGAGCTGCGGGACAGCGAGGTCGCGCTCCAGCGCCGCGACATCGGCATGGTCTTCCAGCGCTTCAACCTGTTCCCGCATATGACGGCCCTGGCCAATGTCATGGAGGCGCCGGTCCAGGTGAAGGGCGAGAGCAGGGCCGTGGCGCGCGAGCGGGCCGAGCGGCTGCTCGACCGGGTCGGGCTGGGCGAGAAGATGGGCAACTACCCCTCGCAGCTCTCCGGCGGCCAGCAGCAGCGTGTCGCGATCGCCCGCGCGCTCGCGATGGAGCCGAAGCTGATGCTCTTCGACGAGCCGACCTCGGCGCTCGACCCGGAGCTGGTGGGCGACGTCCTCGACGTCATGCGCGATCTGGCCGAGTCGGGCATGACGATGATCGTCGTCACGCACGAGATGGGCTTCGCCCGGGAGGTGGGCGACTCGCTGGTGTTCATGGACGGCGGCGTGGTGGTCGAGTCGGGCCACCCGCGGGAGGTCCTGGGCAATCCGCAGCACGACCGGACGAAGGCGTTCCTGTCCAAGGTCCTGTAGGGCTGTGGCGCCGTAGAGCGGATGCATACGCGAGGGGGCGGTACGGAATGTCCGTACCGCCCCCTCGCGTTTCCCCGGCCGGCGACCCGGGGCCCGGCCGCGCGGGCCGGTCAGCGCAGTGCGAGCACCATGGTGTCGGAGGGCGAGCACCAGACCGGGCGGGCCTCGCCGAATCCGGCGGCGCGCAGGGTGTCGGCGTGCCAGCCGGCCGAGGGCGTGTCGCCGTCGGCGTGCTCCCCGTAGATCTCGAAGCGGCGGGCGGTGGCCTCGGCGAGCAGCGGGTCCTTGGCGGCGAGGGCCCACCAGTCGGCCCAGTCGAGGACACCCTCGGCCTTCGCCGCCTCCATCCGGGCGTGTCGCCGGGTGCGCTCGGCGGCGTTGATGCGCGGGGTGGCCTCGTCGATCATGTGGTCGGCGTTCATGAAGACACCGCCCTCGCGGACGATCCCGGCGAGCTGCCCGTAGAGCGCGGCGAGCGGCTCGCTGTACAGCCAATGAAGGGCGGTGGCGGTGAGGACGGCGTCGTACGACTCCTGCGGCAGGGCCCGCGTCCACGCCGGGTCCTTGAGGTCGGCGGTGACGAAGGTGACGCGGTCGTCGCCGGCGAAGTATCCCTCGGCGATGGTGAGCAGGGCCGGGTCGAGATCGACACCGGTGCTGGTGGCGTTCGGGAACCTCTGGAGCAGCCGGTCCGTGATACTTCCCGTACCGCAGGCGAGGTCGAGCACGCGGGGCTCCGGCCCCACCGTCGCCTCAACCATGTCGAGCATGACGCGGAACCGTTCCTCACGGTCCGGCATGTACCACTCCTGCTGCCGGTCCCAGCTGTGCTGCCAAGCGGACCAGTCGGTAGTACGGGCCGTGTCGGTCATGGTTCTGCCTCCACCCTCTTCGTAATACCCTCGAAGGGAAAGCGTCGCTTACCCTTCCCCGCCCTGACCCTAGCCCGCTGGAGTAAGGACTACAAGTGGAACTGGCCTATTACTCGGACTACGCCGTGCGTCTGGTGAACACCGAGGAGCCGGCCCGCGGCACGGACTCCCTCACCTCCGTCGAGGCGGTCCGCGACCTCTTCGGCGAGGCCTCGCAGATGGCCCGGCGGGCGACGGATGCCGACGTGACCCGCTTCCGCTCGGTCCGGGCCCGGCTGCGCGCGGTCTTCACGGCGGCGGACGAGGGCGACCACACCCAGGCGGTGGACCTGCTGAACTCCCTCCTCCTGGAGTTCCCGGTCAGTCCGCAGATCTCCGGCCACGACTACCTCGACGAGGAGGGCCGGCCTCGCTGGCACATGCACCTCGCCGACCACCCGTCGAACGCGACCTCCGGCTTCGCCGCCATCGCCGCGATGGGTCTGGCCATCCACCTGACGGAGTTCGGCGCCGATCGGCTCGGCCTGTGCCAGGCCGCCCCCTGCCGCAACGCCTATCTCGACACCTCGACCAATCGCTCCCGCCGCTACTGCTCCGACCGCTGCGCCACCCGCGCCAACGTGGCCGCCTACCGGGCCCGCAAGCGCCAGGAGGCGGCGGAGGCCGAACGCACCGGCCGCACCGAGGTGAGCAGCCAGGACAGCAGCACCCCGGCCGAGCGCTGACGGCCCCGGGTGACGGGCCGGTAGCGCACCCGCACCCGTCCCAGCACCAGCGGCTCGGGGACGACCCCGAAGACCCGGCTGTCCCCTTCCGCGTCAGGGTTGTCCCCGAGCACCCACCACCCGGCGTCCCGGCGCTCCACCAGCCGCTTCACGATGAGCAGATCCTGCTGGAGCGGATGCCGCAGCACGGCCACCTGACCCGGCCGCAAGCGCGCCCCGTAGTGCACGAACAACTGGTCGCCATGGAGCAGCGTGGGCACCATCGACACGCCTGTCACCTCGGCGATCCCGAACGGGGCCCCGGTCTCCCGACCCGCCGCCTGCCCCGATTCCACCATTCGCCGCCTCCTGCTCCAGTCGTCCACGGGTCCCATCCTGGCCCTGGACTTTTGTCCTAAGCCCCAGGGGGCGCTCAAGAAAACATGCTTCTCACCGAGTAATGTCCCACTTGAAAAGACGATCACGAGGAAGGACAGCCGCATGCTCTCCCGCCTGTTTGCCCCCAAGGTGAAGGTCAGCGCCCACTGCGACCTCCCCTGCGGCGTGTACGACCCTGCCCAGGCCCGCATCGAGGCCGAGTCGGTCAAGGCCGTTCAGGAGAAGATGTCCGCGAACGAGGACCCGCACTTCCAGGCCCGCGCCACTGTCATCAAGGAGCAGCGCGCGGAGCTCGCCAAGCACCACGTCTCGGTGCTCTGGAGCGACTACTTCAAGGCGCCGCACTTCGAGAAGTACCCCGAGCTGCACGCGCTGGTCAACGACACCCTGAAGGCCCTCTCGGCCGCCAAGGCGTCGACCGACCCGAAGACGGGCCAGAAGGCGCTGGAGCTCATCGCCGAGATCGACCGCATCTTCTGGGAGACGAAGAAGGCCTGACCCTAGGTCATGCCGTTTGACCTACGATTTTCCCAATCGTCTGGTCTACCCGCCCGCACCCGGCCCGCAGGCCGCCCCGCCCAGGGGCGTCCCTGACGGCCGGGTGCGGTCTCTTTTTCCCGGCCCCGAGGGTGTGGATCCGCAGCGCGCGAAGACCCTCTCCGACCACGACCGCGAGGGGGATCGGTCAGGAGACGGCACGAACCGCGGATAGCCGCGAGGTCCAGCACGCGACCTGAGCCAGGTGCTCGGGCAGCAGCCCGAGGTGCGGATCCGGCTGTACGAGAAGAGTCGCCGCTCCCCCGGCGACACGCGCTGCCGCCCACTACTCCCGCGTCAGCGGCCCCGCCACCGGCACCGTGGCCAGCCACACCGCCCGCACCCTCGCCGACCACATCGGCACCGAGCAGCAGCACCGCGGCGCCCTCACCCGCCGACCCCAAGTACAAGCGCGTCCACGCCCGCACTCACGCCGACCTCGGGGACAGCCTCGCCGCCCAGGCCCGCGCCGACGAAGCGGTCGCCGCCTGGACGCAAGCCCTGGTGCTCATGGAGGGCATAACCTCCGACCGCACCCGCAAGGCGATCACCTCAATCCGCTCCACCCTCGCGGTCTACCAGCGCCGCCGTGTCCCCGGCGCCGCCGATCTCGCCAGCCGCGCCCGCGAAGCCCTCGCTCTCACATGCCCAACAACCCGCCCGACGAAGGGAGCACCGTGACCCAGCAAACCGACGACCAGCCGAAGGCCCTCAAGCCGGCGCTCGAATCCATGACCCTGCTGGTCGCCGCAGTCATCGTCCATGACAAGGCCACCAACCGCGTCGTCCTCCTCCAGCGCAGCGAGAACGCCAAGTTCGCCCAGGGCATGTGGGACCTCCCCGTCGGCAAGAGCGAACCGGGCGAACCCATCACGGAGACCGCGGTCCGCGAGCTTTACGAGGAGACGGGCCTCACCGTGAAGCCGGAGTCTCTCAAGGTCGCCCACATCATCCACGGCGCCTGGGGCGTCGAAGCCCCCAACGGCTTCCTCACCGTCGTCTTCGCCACCCACGACTGGACCGGCGAACTCCAAAACCGCGAACCCCGCAAGCACTCCCAGGTCCTATGGGACGACGCCGATGCAATCCCTGAGAACTTCGTGGACACCACCTCATGCGCCCTCCGCCGATACCTCACAGGAGGCTCGGAGGTCTCCCTCAACGGCTGGCAATAGAGATGCCAACTGCGGGTCATTGCCCCAGCACGGCCCGTACGGCTTCGACGACGAAGCCGAAAAGCCCGTTCGCAAAGGCAGTCGACACACCGCCGACTGCCGCCGCCAGCACAGTGTTTCGCTCGGCACGGGCCAGTCGCAGCCCGCGCCGGACGTTGCGCTTGTCCAGCTTCTTCTTACGCACGTTCGCCTCCAGTTGAGCGTCCGGCGGGCGTGTCTCCTGCCCGCTCACGTGACCACGCTGCGGGGCCGCGGAGGGCACACGATGAGTTGCGATGGCAGGATCACCAGCGGGGCCCGAACCTGGAGAAACCCTGCCGAGGTGAGACGGAAGCGGGATGATGCTGCGATGAGCCGAGACAAGGGAGAGCACGGGGAGTCAAGCAGCGGTGGGCAGCGCCGAATTCCCGCACCACGAGTCGCTCCGGGCCCGTTGCGTGAGCTGAAGCTGCTGCTCTATCGCCTCTACGTGGAGGCCAGGACTCCCCCCGTGGCACGGATCGCCGATCTGATCGCCGACGACCCCGACGATCTGTTCCCAGGGTCCCCTTCGAAGGACACCGTGCACAGGATCATTGGTTCGAGTGAATTCCCGGCGCAACAGGCGAATGTTGTCTCAATTGCAGCGGTACTGGCCCGCGAGGCCCGCTGGGATGTCACGGACGCGACGGAACGGGTCCGAACTGCATGGATTAAGGCGCTCCTCGCCGAGCCTCCGGGCAAGCCGCTGAGCGAACTCGACCCCTACGCTCTCGAAGTCCACCAGTCCATCACCGTCGCCGAAGGTGGGCACACGCTAACATTGCCCGCCTATGTGGCACGTGATCACGACCACCACGTTCGAGAGAAAATCGACCGAGCGGTTTCGGAACAGAGCGTGATCGTCACACTCGTCGGAGAATCCTCGACGGGAAAAACCCGAACACTCTGGGAAGCAATCCAACAACTACCCCCGAAGTGGCGCCTCTGGAAAGCTCTGGACTCCGCTCCGCACGCTGATCTGGCAGCAGAAATCGAGAAGGTCGGTCCGCACACAGTGGTGTGGCTGAACGAGGCCCAGCGTTTTCTCCTCACAGCCGATCCTGCAGAAGGCGAGAAAGTAGCGGCCGCACTTCGACGGATTATGCACTCATCTGAGCGACGCCCCGTACTGATCCTGGCTACCCTCTGGCCCAAGTACTGGGACCAGTTGACATCGGAACCACACGACGGCCAAAGAGACCTGCACCCGCACGCGCGCCACGTGCTCAATGGGAGTTCCATACGCGTTCCGGTCACCTTCGTGCCGAATGACCTGGATAACCTGAGAGAAGCCGCCACACACGATGCCCGGCTCGCTCAAGCCATAAAACACGCGGAACAATGTCAGGTGACCCAGTATCTGGCCGGAGTGCCAGCGCTGATTCAGCGCTACCAGACAGCGCCGCCACCACTTAGAGCCCTCATCGACGCAGCGATGGACATCCGTCGGCTTGGATATGGCGAACACATCCCATTGGAGCTGCTCGAAACCGCAGCATACGAATACCTGACCGACCTAGAGTTCGACTACTTGCCCGATGACTGGCTGGAAGTTGCCCTGGCTTATGCGGCAAAACCTCAACGAGGGATCCGCGGGCCATTGACTCGGATTCGCCCACGAAACAAAGGGGTGACGGAAGGATCGGTACGGTATCGCCTGGCAGATCCCTTGGATCATCTGGGGCGGGAAGAGCGGTGCCGAACCTCCCCTCCACCAGGAATTTGGGACCTCCTGGTGTATCACTCACCCCCAACCGAGGCGCTGAACATCGGAAGATCGGCAGAATACCGCGGCCTGTACCGCACTGCCATCGCTCTCTACAAGAAATCCGCCGACTCCGGAAGCAGTGAGGCAGCCCTCCAGATTGCCGAGATTCTTTCCATGACGAACAGGAGAAGAGAAGCTTTCGAATGGTACGAGGAGGCGCACTCCCTCGGAGATTCCCACGCGCTGCGTTTAGCCGCGCAAACTCTGGTTACATGCGATGAGGCCGACTGGGATTCCGCGAAGAGCCATTACAAGCGAGCAGCCCGCCAGGGCGACATTTTCGCGCTCGTTGACTGCCGGGAGCACATGAGGGAATGGGAATATGACGGGGATTCGGACGAGTGGTTTCATGATGCCCTTATGGAAACCTGGAACCACGTCTCCATAGAGGCGGCTCTGACCTGGTGCGAGAAGTTCGACACGAAGCATAACCTGGGAAAATTTCTCATTGGGACAGGGGAACGAGCGAGAGGATTGAAAATACTCGAACAATCGACACTCGATGGCGACTTTATGTCAATGTATACAGTTTGCGAAGAGAAGCGACTGTCCGACGGAGTTGATTCTGTATTGTCATACCTGAAGGAGCTCGGGCACAGCAGCCATACGGGATCTATCTTTGCCCCCATGGCCCTGAAAAAAACAATGCTCTCGGAGGGACTCGAGGAAGAATGCGTGACCGCCCTGAGGGAAATGATCACAAACGGGAACAGTTCGGCGGCCAGCGATTTTGCTGAACTGATGCGCCACCTAGGTCGAACCCATGAGGCAATCGACTTCCTTTACTCCCAAATCGAAGACGAAATCGGCGTGACATACGATCTCGCTGAGCTTCTGCGGCGGGAGTCCAGGAGCGATGAAGCAGTTTCGCTTCTATCCCCATTGGCAAAGGCCGGGGATTCTCGGGCTCAGTACGAATTGGCCTGCATCCTTGAGGAGAAGGGGCAGCTCGACGAGGCAGTAATCTGGTACCAGAAGAGCGCAGAGGACGGCAGGCATAATGCAGCTTCCGGCGCGGTGAGACTGCTGTTGCGCGCCAATCGCGCATCCGAGGCCCTCACTTGGCTCAGATCAATCAGCGCCCCTGACGCTTCCCATGATCGAATCGACTGTGCGGTGGGGGTTTTGGGATCCATGGGACGCCGCGAGGAAGCGAAGCGGCTGAATGACTACGGTTGGGAGCCGGACGGCACCATCAGCACCCCGTGGTCCATCACTCCTTCCACACGCGCTGAGACATAAGGAAGGCCCATTCCTCCTAAACCGGCACTGCGCCAGAGAAGCAAGGCCACCGCTGGCCAACGGCGAAGCACTGCCGCAGTCTGCACGTAGTCCGCAGGACACCCGGTCAAGACCGTCGTACCCCATCGCCAGCAACCAGCAAAAGGCCAGGTCAGCGACCCGCAGCACCCATCACCGCAAGTCGCCGACCCACCCCATCGCGGGGAGACGAAGAAGGCCTGACCCTAGGTCATGCCGTTTGACCTACGATTTTCCCAATCGTCTGGTCTACCCGCCCGCACCCGGCCCGCAGGCCGCCCCGCCCAGGGGCGTCCCTGACGGCCGGGTGCGGTCTCTTTTTCCCGGCCCCGAGGGTGTGGATCCGCAGCTCGATGGCGACGGACGCCTACCCGAAGACCGGCCGCACCCGCCTGACGCCCGCGCCGCCGGCGATGAGGGCGGAGGCGCGGATCACGGGCGCCCCGGTGCGACGACTCGACGGGCTTACGAATCTCGCGCTCGGCGACCCCGCCCTCGACCGCCCAGAGCGTCTTACGGGCCCCGTCCCACCCGGTCCTCGCTCGCCGAGGACGACCACGGCCGTGCGGATGTACGGCGGCATCACACGCGCCATCGCCTCGGCCTGTTCGACCGCGAGCGGGGCGACCGCCTCGGCCGGCATGACCGAGAGGCGGATCCCGCGGCATGGAGCGGAGGCGCGGCCGACGGCGATGACCCCGCCGCCCACGGCCGCCACCCTGACACGCACGAGGACGTCGTGGACGTTCCATCACGCGGGACGGCGCGGAATCGACGCCTACCGGCCGGTGCCCCTGGCGCACCCGCACCCGGCACGCCCCCGGTCACGCCCCCAGCCCCACCACGACGATCACGCCGGCCGCACATGCCGCACAGGCCGTACACAACAGCGCCGACGGTCGTGCGCGTGGAGGCAGGCTCGTTTTCGATGCGCCGGCATTGAGATCGCGCCTATCCCCGGGGAGGAATTCCGCACTCCGGAAAAATACCCCAGATGCGGACAAGCGAAAATAAAAGCGCCTCCCTCGGCGTGCGGATCTCTACACGCGGTAGGGAAACCTCCGATTCCGCTGCTCAGAGTGTTTGATTCCGCATTCCGCTTTCGCTGCGCGTCACACCCATATCACAGACATCGCGACCACGCCCCCACAAGCGAACTCTTGGCGCATAAATACCGGCCGAAGCGGCGATAACCATAACCATCATTGTCTCGATTGATCCCCCTCGGTTACGTTCGAATCGGCAATCAGCCACCACCGAAAGGAAATTCATGTTCACGCGAAAGACCCTCTCCTCGGCCTTAGTGACCGCGGTCGTGGCCGGCGCCGGAGTTCTCACCGTGACCGCTCCGGCACAGGCCGCTGTTCCGGGTACCGAGCAGTTCAAGAACGTCGCCACGGGATTCTGCCTGGACAGCAACGCCCGCAAGCAGGTCTACACGCACGCCTGCAACAGCGGCAGCTACCAGAAGTGGACGGTCTCGAAGGTCAGCGGTGGTTACCGGCTGAAGAACAAGGCCACCGGCTTCTGCCTGGACAGCAACGCCCGCAGGCAGGTCTACACGCACGCCTGTAACAGCGGCAGCTACCAGAAGTGGGCGATATCGAAGGTCGGCAGCGCCTACCGGCTGAAGAACGTGGCCACCGGCTTCAGGCTCGACAGCAACGCCCGCAAGCAGGTCTACACGTACCCCGCCAACAGCGGCAGCTACCAGAAGTGGAGCTGATCCGTCGCCTTCACCGGTGAGTGAGACCGGGGCCCGCCCTGTCGCAGAGGGCGGGCCCCGGCCCGTACATGGCATCGACTCGGGAAACCCGCGGACATCACCCGCTCAGGAAGGCCCCGAGCCGGCGGGACTCCGCAGAACCACCACGCCACCCTCGGCGTAGACGCTGCGCCAGCCATTCTCCTCCGCCTGCCGGATGACGGCAATGACGCCCCCGATGGGAAACGGGTCGGTCGTGTCGGCCACGATCCAGGTGATGTCCTTGCGCCGGGTGAGCACACCGTCGGCGACGAGGTCGACGATCGCCCGGTCGCTGAGGTGGGGCGCGAGGCTGTTGCTCGCGGCCACCCGCGCGCCGGAAGGGATCAGATCGATCGCGCTCCGAGCCGCCGTCTCGCGGGGGCCGTCCTGCCAGAACCCCGGCGTCACCAGGAAGCGGAGCGGCTGGGCGGGGAACAGCATCGCCGCGATCACCAGGGGGACGAGGACGGGCAGGCGCACCCCTCTGCGCAGGACGTCGATGAGCGCGATGAACGCGATGGGCATGAGGACGGCGGAATAGTGCAGCCCCATCCCCCAGTACGCCGGATTCGGCGAGAAGAGGCGCCACGCCAGCGTCGGCAGCAGAAGCAGGGCGAACGGGCTTCGCAGGGCCACGCCCGCGATGATGACCACCAGCGCCCCGATGGTGAGGGCCTTCAACGGCCAGCCGTCCAGCATCCCGTACGGCTGCGGCTGGGCCAGGTAGCCGTACTGCCCGTCTGGGGCCAGGGCCGGAATCACCACGAGGACGGTCAAGGCCGTACCGGCCAGCGCCGTGGCACCGAGCAGAAGGCCGGCCCGGCGGTGATGGCGAAGGAGGAGAAGGGCGAGGACGGCGGCCGTCGCTCCCAGATCCTCTTTGACCAGCAGGAGGGCGGCCGCCCACCAGGCGGCGGCCACCCACCGCCCGTCGAGGTAGGCGCTGCCGGCCAGCGCCAGGAGCGGTACGGCGAAGGCGACTTCATGGAAGTCGAACCCGATCAGCTGCTGAAGCCCCCAGGAGAAGCCGTAGGCCAGACCGATCGCCAAAGCGGCCCACCGGGTCCGCAGATGGCGCTGGGCGGCGCGCGTGATCACGAAGGTGGAGACCCCCATCAGCGCCGCTTGCGCGATCAGCAGGGTCTCCACGTGGGGCGCCACCAGATAGAGCGGAGCGAGAAGGGCGAGGATCGGGTGGAAGTGATCGCTGAGCAGCGGATACGCCTCGCCCGTGAAGCCGGGGGGCGCGGTGGCCGTCCGGAGCTCCGAGGCCGGCCACCTCCCCTCCGCGTAGGAGCGCACCGCCTGGTCGAAGATCCCCAGGTCATAGCCGGTCGTGCCGAACCGGGCATGCTCACGCAGGGCGTAGACCATGTAGACGAGGAACACCGCCGAAGCCAGGACAGCCGGCAGATACCACCCCCCGGGGTGTCGCCGCTGAGCCCCGATGAGCTCGCGTGGCGGACCGGTCGGAACGCGTGTGGTGGTCGACAGCATCCACAGATGGTGCGGTTCGCCCGCTGAGGATGGGCTGAAGGAAGCTGAGGATTTCCTCAGCTTCGGTTCCGCGGAGCGCACATACTGAGGCCGTGCGAGTTCTGGTGATCGAGGACGAAGAGCGGCTGGCTGCCTCTCTGCAACGGGGCCTGTCGGCGGTCGGTTACGCGGTGGACGTGGCTCGCGACGGCGTCACCGGGTTGCACATGGCGCGAGAATTCCCGTACAGCGCGATACTCCTGGACATCATGCTCCCCGGGCTCAACGGCTATCAGGTGTGCTCGCGGCTCCGCGCGGAGAAGAACGACGTCCCCGTACTCATGCTGACGGCGAAGACCGGAGAGTACGACGAGGCCGAGGGGCTCGACACCGGAGCCGACGACTATCTGGCCAAACCCTTCTCGTACGTGGTTCTCGAAGCGAGACTTCGGGCTCTGCTCCGCCGCGGAGGTTCACGGACTCGGACAATACTGGAATCGGGTGACCTCTGGCTCGATCCCGCTCGCCGGACATGCGGACGAAATCAGACGGCCATCTCCCTGACTCCGAAGGAATTCGGCGTTCTGGAGAGTCTTCTGCGTCGATGTGGAGAAGTGGTGACGAAGCACGAACTCCTGGAAGAAGTGTGGTCCGCGGATTTCACCGGGGATCCGAACATCGTGCAGGTCTACATCAGTGCCGTCCGGAGAAAAATCGATGTGCCCTTCGGTACCGAATCCATCGAAACGGTCCGCGGAGGGGGCTACCGCATCCGTGCAACCGGCAGCGACTAACCTCAGCATGCGCCCGCCACGCCCCGCCTGGGCCACCGCGCTCGCATCGGCCCTCGTGGTCGCTCTGGCAGCCGCGTGGCTCCAGTACGCCGATCACCTCGCCGGACCGCTCGCGCCCCTGGGCCCCGAGCGTTTCACCACCGATCGCGTCGGCCCGCAGATCGACTTCCTGCGGCATGCCGGTCTCCTCCTCGGAACGGCCTGCGTGGCGCTGTCGTGCTGGCTGGCCACCAAGGGGCATGCCGTACCGGTGCGCGCGCGCACGTCCGCAGCCGCCGGCGGTACTGCCTGCGTTCTCTTCTTCACCCAGGCGCAGTGGGTCCAGCACTACAACTCGACCCTCCCCTACGCCACGGCGGACGCCGCTCTCACGTGGGGACTCCTCTTCGTCGCACCGACCACCGGGCTTCTCACCGGGGTGGCCGCCTGGACCACGTTGGGCGGCGGCGCACAACGCATCCCGTTCAGGAGCCGTCTCGTCCTGACGGCAGCGACGACGAGCGCCGCGCTGTTGATCCTCGCCATCTGTCTGCTGCGTCAAGTGCAGTACGAGTGGGGCAACATCGACACGGTCTACTGGGTCGCGCTGTCCATGGGCGCCCCGGCCGTCGGCACACTCACCGGGCTTCTCACCCATGTCACCGCCCACCGTGCTCTCCGGCCCGTCGAAGCGATCCGCCGGCGGCTGGCCCACATCACCAGCCATTCCCTGGACCAGCGTGTCCCCGTCCCGGACACCGGGGACGCCATCGCACGTCTGGCGCGCACCACGAACGACACCCTCGACCGGCTGGAAGAGGCGTCCACCCGACAGCAGCAGTTCGTCGCGGACGCCGCCCATGAGCTCCGCAGCCCGCTGGCCGGCCTGCGCGCGCAACTCGAGTCCGCGCTGCGGCACCAGGCGGGCGTCGACTGGCCGGCCGTCGTCCGCGAGTCCGTGGCCGATGTCGTCCGGCTACAGGCCCTGGCCGACGATCTCCTGCTCCTCGCGCAGATGGACGGCGCCCCGCGCACCACACCGGCGGCCCAGGAGGTCGATCTCTCCTCCCTCGCGGAGGATCTGGTCCGTGAGCACCAGCACCTGCCCACCGCACAAGGGCTCGACCTGGCCTGCGACTTCCCCGCCGATGTCATCGTCCGCGGAAACGCCGTGCAGCTGGAACGCCTCCTGCGCAACCTGCTCGGCAACGCCTGCCGGCACGCCCGCCACCGCGTCACCGTCCGCGCCCGCATAGAGGAAGGGACGGTCGTCACCGAAGTCGCCGACGACGGCCCCGGCATCCCCCTCGCCGACAGGGAGAGGGTGTTCGCCCGCTTCACCCGACTCGACGAGGCTCGTTCACGCTCTGACGGCGGAGCCGGTCTCGGACTGCCCATCGCCCGTGAGATCGCGACTCGGCACGGCGGAACACTGGCGGTCGCGAACAGCGAGCGGGGAGCTTCTCTCGCGGTACGCATCCCGCTGAGCAGGGTGAAGTCCCCCGGGGGCGGCGCCTGAGGGTCGCCGCCGGGTGCCCGACGGCCTCACCCGGCGGGCACGCGCCGGCCGTCTCCGACTCCCGTGCCCCGGGCCCGGTCCGTAACCTGCGCGCGTGGACAACACCCTGCACACCCTGCACACCCCGGACTGGCTGGACGACACCCGCGCGTCCTACGACACCGTCGCCGCGAGCTACGCCGACACGGTGCGCGACCTGCTCGACGAGACGCCCCACGAACGGGCGGCGCTCGCGCTGTTCGCCGCGTCCGTGCGGGAGGGCGGCGGGGGCACGGTGGTGGACGTGGGGTGCGGGTCGGGGCGGATCACGGCGCATCTGCGCGGGCTCGGGGTGGACGCGTACGGCATCGATCTGTCGCCCGCCATGGTCGAGACGGCCCGGCGCGAGCATCCCGGCGCCCGCTTCGAGACCGGCTCCATGACCGAACTCGGCCTGGCCGGCGCCTCTGTGGCAGGGCTGGTCGCCTGGTACTCACTGATCCACGTGCCCGACGCCGAGGTCCCGGCGGTCCTCGCCGGCTTTTGGCACGCCCTGCGCCCCGGTGCCCCACTGCTGCTGGCCTTCCATGTCGGCGACGGGTCGCGACTGAAGACCCAGGGCTACGGCGGCCATCCCATGAAGGTGTACGTCCACCTCCGGCGCCCCGCCCGGCTGGCCGCCCTGCTCGACGAAGCGGGCTTCGCCGTCGAGGCACGGACCACGCTGACGTCCGCCGAAAGCCCGCTCGGCGGCATGGTCTTCGCCCGCCGCCGCTGAGCGTCGGAGCCCCGGCCCGCGCACCCCGCCCACACACCACCTCTCCCGACGCCCTCTCGGCCCAAGCCCCCTCGGCCCACCCTCACGCCGCCTCCAGGCACGGTCCCGCCGAGCCGCCCGCGTGGAGCCAGCGGCGGTACGGCGTCGCGCGGAGCGCGGCTTCGCGGTAGGCGGCGGTGAGGGCCGCGTACGGACGGTCCAGCGGGGTGCCCGGGGCGGTGAAGAGGAGGAGGCGGACGGCCAGCGGGTCGCCGCGCAGCGGGCGGATGGCCATGTCGTCGCGCGGGCCCGAGGTGGGCTGGCAGGGGCCGACCGCCTCGCCGAGGACGATGAGCGTCGCGGCCGTGTGATAGTCGGCGTGCAGGACCGGCGGGTCGAGTCCCGCGCCCGCGAGGACACGGCGCAGACCGTCCCACTCGCCGTCGACGGACGGGTCCACCGTCCAGCGGTCGTGGGCGAGATCGGCGAGGTCCACGAC
Organism: Streptomyces sp. NPDC048718; assembly: GCF_043198875.1. Classification (NCBI taxonomy): domain Bacteria; kingdom Bacillati; phylum Actinomycetota; class Actinomycetes; order Kitasatosporales; family Streptomycetaceae; genus Streptomyces; species Streptomyces sp. NPDC048718. The sequence continues at coordinate 31,464 of NZ_JBICVG010000004.1, read as the reverse complement.
CTCGTGCGCGGCGGCCGGGTGGTCGGGGGCCATGGAGACGAACTGGGGCTCCCGCTGGACCAGTACACGGCCCCGCACCCCGTCCGGGACGCGCAGGGGGCAGCCCTCCACCTCGTGGACGAAGGCCAGGTCGAGCCCGCCGGAGGCGACCGTGCGCAGCAGGTCGTTGGAGGAGACGCCCACCCGCAGATCGACGTCCGTGGCGAGGTCCTGGCGCAGTCGGCGCAGCCAGCCGGGCAGGGCGCGGCTGGCGGTGGAGCCGACGCGCAGCAGGGGGCCCGCCGAACGGGCGGCGGCCCGGGTCTCGTCGATCAGCGCGGCCATGCCGTCGACAAGGGGGCGGGCCCGGCCGAGGACGGTGCGGCCGAGCGGGGTGGGGTGACAGCCGGTGTGGCCCCGGGAGAAGAGTTCGGCGCCGAGCGACTGCTCGATCCGGTGCAGCTGGTTGGTCAACGCGGGCTGACTGACGCCGAGTTGGCGTGCCGCCTTGTGCAGGCTGCCACTGTCCGCGATGGCGCAGAGCACCCGTAAATGCCTCACCTCCAGCTCCATGGCCCCGAGGGTAGGCCGGGGCATCTGTGTGCACCAGAGCGTCAATTCGCCAGTGATTTCACGGAGTTATCGCCGAACGGCATCATTCCCGGGACGTTCCGGTGCCCCCGAGACTCTCCTGGACCCCACAGGAGGAGCCCCCATGCGACACCCGAAGATCCTCACGTCCCTGCTGACCGCCGCTCTCGGCGCGGGCCTCACGTTCTCCCTCGCCGCCGCCCCGGCCGGCGCCACCGCGCCTACCCCGGGCGCCGGTTACGCCGGGTCGGCCGAGGAGGCGAAGGCCAACCAGGCGTTCTTCGACGCCGTGCTCGCCTCGGTCGCGAAGAAGCAGGCCGCCGCGCCCGGTGCCACCGCCGTCACGGTGGTCTACAGCACCGCCAACGCGCCGAGCTTCCGCTCGGTGATCTCCAACTCGGCCCGGATATGGAACAGCTCGGTGACCAACGTCAAGCTGGCCGAGGGCTCCAACCCCGACTTCGCCTACTACGAGGGGAACGACTCCCGCGGCTCGTACGCCAGCACCGACGGGCACGGCAACGGCTACATCTTCCTCGACTACGCGCAGAACCAGCAGTACAACTCCACCCGCGTCACCGCCCACGAGACCGGGCACGTGCTCGGCCTCCCCGACCACTACAGCGGGCCGTGCAGCGAGCTGATGTCCGGCGGCGGCCCCGGCACCTCGTGCACGAACTCCACCCCGAACGCCACCGAGCGGGCCCGGGTGAACCAGCTGTGGCAGTACGGGCTGACCTCGGCCCTCAAGGCCGGCTGACCGCGCGCCCCCGCCCGACCCGGCAGGGGTGACCGACCGACAGGGCGGTCCGTACGGCTCCTTCAGCCGTACGGACCGCCCTGCCCCATCCCATCCCTCGCTCAGGCGGCCTGCGCCAGCCGTCCGCCGAAGTCGGATCCGGGTGGCAGCTGCCGCCTGACCCGGTCGAGCGCCTCGCCGAAGTCGCCGCCCGCGATGCCGGACTCGAAGGCGGCGCCCGCGTAGTGCAGTGTCAGGCTGAGGTCGGCGCGTTCGCCGAGGGTCAGCAGGCAGCTGAGCGTCGCCTGCTGGGCGGCGCCGTCCGCGACGACGGGCAGGGGCAGATCCCACTCCAGGACGCACCCGGTGAGCGTCGTTCCACCCCCGTCCGCGGCGGCGCGCAGGGCGGCGAAGCTCGCGCCCTCGTACTCGATTCCCCTGATACGGGTGGCCAGGTGGCCCCCGTCGGCCGTGATGACGATGGATTCCGCACCACGGCGGTCCCGGTACCAGCCGGTCCAGACTTGTGTCGACTCCGATGACATGCGCGGACTGTAGCGGTATGACCGGCTCCCGCGCGCGGCCGGTCACCCGGCAGCCGGACTTCTCCCGTTCTCGCCGTTCTCGCCGGTCGCTCACGTGATAGTGGGTTCCGTTCCCGCTCCGGCCGCTCTAGCGGGCCGGTTCCGAGCCCGGATCGGCGGGGCCTGCGGGGTCCGCTGGGCTTGTGAGGTCCGCTGGACCTGTGGGGTCGGCGGGGTCGGCCGGCTCCGGGGGCTCGTACAGCGCGCAGTCCGGATTGCGGCACGGCAGCACGTCCCACTCCGGCACCCAGGCCCCGAGAACCTTGTGCCGGCGGGCGGCCACCCGCCGTCGCTCCCCGCACGCCGGGCACGGCGGCTCGGCGCGGGGGTCGCGCGTCGTGCGCGGCACCTCCTCGGCCATGCCTCCAGGGTAGAGCGGCGGCTCCGCCATCGCTTCCGGCGTCACCGCTCCCCGTACCGGCGCTCCGCCGCTTCCCCCACCCCTCCCCGCGTCACCGCTTCCTGGTGTACGTGCGCACCACGACCCCGTTGCCGAAGACGCGCACGCCATCGAGGGTGAAGTCCCGGGCGGCGAAGTCCGCGGCGAACATCGGCATACCGGAGCCGTACACCTGGGGGTACGACTTGATGATCAGCTCGTCGACCTCGTCGGCGAGCTGCCCGGCGATCTCCGCGCCGCCGCAGAGCCAGATGTCCAGCGGGCCGTCCTCCGCCTTGAGTTCGCGAATGCGGGCGGCCAGATCACCGCTGACCAGCTCGACATTGGGGTCGGGCGACTCGGCGAGCGAGCGGGTGGCGACGATCTCGCGGAGGTGGGCGTACGGGCTGGTGACGCCGGTGTCCAGGGCGAGGCGGTACGACCCCATGCCCTGGACGACCGTGTCGAACCGCCGGGCGGGCACACCGACGAGACCCGCCGCCTCCCGGAAGGCGGTCGGGACCGTCTCCGGGAATTCGGCGTGCATGAAGGCCATGTACTCCTCGTCCGCGAACGCGTACATGGACGTGGCGTCGCCGTGCGGGTCGCCGATGAAGCCGTCGAGGGAACAGGCCACGTAATAGGTGAGCTTGCGCAAGCCGGTCTCTTTCCATGGGGGGCAGAGGAAGGCGCGGTCGCGTTGACCACTGCATTCATAGTGCTCCGGATGGAGTGGTTACGCAAGCCCTTATGTACGCCCTCAGCGACTGCGCCGCGTCACGAACTCCGCGAGTGCCAGCAGATCCCCCGCCGCCGACAAGTCCGGGACGGCCCGGGACAGTTGCTCCACCGCACTGGCCATCCGCTCCGCCGCCTGACTCTGCGCCCAGTCCCGGCCGCCGGCCCGCTCCACCGCGTCCGCAGCCGCCAGGACCGCCTCGGCGTCCAGCACCGGACGGGCGTACAGCGCGGCCAGCTCCTCGCCCGCCTCGGTCCCGGAGGCCAGCGCGGCCACCACGGGAAGCGACTTCTTATGGGCCATCAGATCGGCCCCGGCGGGCTTGCCGGTGCGCCCAGGATCGCCCCAGATGCCGATCAGGTCGTCGATCAGCTGAAACGCGAGTCCGGCCTCCCGGCCGAAGGCGTCCATCGCCTCGACCGTCTCCTCGTCCGCCCCCGCGTACAGCGCGCCGAGCGCACAGGCGCAGCCGAGCAGGGCCCCGGTCTTGGCGGTGGCCATCGCCGTCACCTCGTCCACGGAAACCTCGCGCGGCGCGCGGCGCTCGAAGGAGCAGTCCGCCTGCTGGCCCGCGCAGAGCTCGATGACACAGGAGGCGAGACGGTTCTGCGCGGCCAGGGCCGCCGGGTGCGGGTCCTCGGCGAGCAGCCGCAGCGCGAGCGCGGACATCGCGTCGCCCGCGAGCAACGCGTCGGGAATGCCGAACACCGCCCAGGCGGTGGGGCGATGACGCCGGGTCGGGTCCTCGTCGACGATGTCGTCGTGGAGCAGGGTGAAGTTGTGGGCCAGCTCCACCGCGGCGGCGGCCCCGGCGGCGGGATCCGGTTCGCCGCCGAGGGCCCGCGCGGCGGCGAGCACCAGGGCGGGCCGGATGGCCTTGCCGGCCGGACCGGCGGCCGGGCTGCCGTCGGCCTCCTCCCAGCCGAAGTGGTAGGCGGCGATGCGCCGCAGATCACCGGGGAGAGTGTCGACGGCGGTACGCAGTCGGGGGCCGACGACGCCACGCGCCCGGTCCAGGAGCCGCAGGGCGCTCCGCTCTCCGGTCGTGGCGGTATCGGCGCTGATCGTGGTCATGGGGTTCGCGGTCACCTTCGTCGCGGCCTGGCGGGCCGGGGGCCGGTCCATGGATCAGGGCCGGAAAGCCGGGGCGTCCGGCGCATGAGGTCGCCCCAGGCCCGCCAGGACCGAGGGTTGGAGTCCCCCCGGGCCCACCGGGACCGGGGGCTGAGGTCCCTCCTGGCCCGCAGGGGGCCGGGAGGGAAGGAGCGCAAGGCGCCGAAGCACCGTGCGGCGGGGCTCTTCAGACGGCCAAAGGCGCGGCGGGCAGGCCGGCCGCGCTCCCGGGCCGTGCCCGGCGTCCCGGCCCCCGCCGGGGTCCGGCCGGGGTCCGGCAATCCGCCGGACAGGCCGGGGAGCGGACGGGCGCCGGGGCGGGGGCAGGTCGGCGGTGCCCACGCCCCGGCGCACCGGCTCGGCTCACCGGACTGGTGCGCTGGTCAGCGCCGGTCAGCGCCGGCGGCCGATCTCCACGTTCTCCAGGACGCCGAGGGCGTCCGGGACGAGGACGGCGGCCGAGTAGTAGGCCGTGACCAGGTAGGAGATGATCGCCTGCTCGTTGATGCCCATGAAACGGCAGGACAGACCGGGCTCGATCTCGTCCGGGAGGCCGACCTGCCTAAGACCGATCACCCCCTGGTCGGACTCGCCCGTACGCATGCACATGATCGAGGTGGTGCCGGCGTCGGTGACCGGGATCTTGTCGCACGGGAAGATCGGCACTCCGCGCCAGGTGGTGATCCGGGTGCCGTCGACGTCGATCGAGTCGGGGACGAGCCCGCGCCGGTTCAGCTCGCGCCCGAAGGCGGCGATGGCGAGCGGGTGGGCCAGGAACAGCCGGGAGTCACGGCGCCGCGAGAGCAGTTCGTCCAGGTCGTCGGGGCCGGGCGCGCCGTCGTGCGGCTGGATGCGCTGTCCGTAGTCGCAGTTGGCGAGCAGACCGAACTCGCGGTTGTTGACCATCTCGTGCTCCTGGCGCTCACGGAGCGCCTCGACCGTGAGCCGCAGCTGGTGCTCGGTCTGGTTCATCGGGTGGTTGTACAGGTCGGCCACACGCGTGTGGATCTTCAGCACGGTCTGGGCGATGCTCAGCTCGTACTCGCGCGGGGACGCCTCGTAGTCCACGAAGGCGTGCGGGATGACGGCCTCGCCGACGTGGCCGGCGGACAGATCGATGGCCGCCTCGCCGTAGGCGTTGGACGGCCGCTCGGGCAGTGCGGCGAACTCCGCGAGATGACCGGCCAGACTGCCCGCCCGCGCGGCGAGGTTCTGCACCTCGGTACGGGTGAGCTCCAGGATCGTGCAGCTCGTGGCCGCGCGGGCGGTCCACTCCCAGGTGGCGTCCGGGTCGGTGAGCGCGTCCTCGCCGAAGTAGGCGCCGTCGGCGAGGACTCCGAGGATCGCCTCGTCCCCGTACGGCCCCTCGCCGACCTGCTCGACCTTGCCGTGGGCGAGGAGGTGGACCCGGTCGGTCGGCTCGCCGCGGCCGGCGATGACCTCGCCCGCCGCGTAGACGCGCTGGCGGCAGCGGGCCGCCAGTTCGTCCAGGGCGGCCGCGTCGTCGAAGCCGCGCAGGGCGGGGAGTTCGCCGAGTTCGGCGGGGATGACGGCGACCCGCTCACCGGTCTGCACGAAGGTGACGCGGCCGTCCCCCACCGCGTAGCTGAGCCTTCGGTTCACGCGGTACGCGCCACCGTTCACCTGCACCCAGGGCAGCGTCCGCAGCAGCCAGCGGGAGGTGATCTCCTGCATCTGCGGGGCCGACTTGGTGGTGCTGGCGAGGTTCCGCGCGGCGGCGGTACCGAGACTCTGCTGCGGTGCGGCCTGATCCGCGCGGATCCCGTCGCCAACCGAACCAACCGAACCAACAGACATGGAACTCCCTCTCGTACGACAGATCTGCGAGAGGAAGCCTTTCAGCACGGACCGTACTCACGCCATTACACAAAAGAGTGGGTGTGAAGAGCGTCCGATCGGGGCAAGGCGCGCGCTTTCCACCCCCGCCCGCCCCGTAATGCACCCGTCCGGGTCACCCGCGCGGGTGCGCACCGCATGGACGATCGCTCCACGAACCGGCCCCAGGATGTCCGGATCGGCTCGCACACGGTCCGAACAGATGGCAGCGGAGCTGGGCCCTCCGGTACTCCGGATGAGGCATCGCAATTTCGCGTGCCTGGCCTGAAAAAGGAGCCAGCCATGGCCACACCCATGTCCGCGAGCCGCTTCCTCTCCGCACTGCGCGACGAGGGTCTGACGGTCGTCGAGGTCGGCGACTGGAGTCACCACAACCGCAACAGCAAGGGCTCCTGGGGGCCCGTCCACGGCGTGGTGATCCACCACACCGCCACCCAGGGCACCGACGGCACCGTCCGCGTCTGCCGGGACGGCTACACGTCACTGCCGGGGCCGCTGTGCCACGGCGTGATAGCCAAGGACGGCACCGTCCACCTGGTCGGCTTCGGGCGGGCCAACCACGCGGGCGCCGGCGACCCCGACGTCCTCCAGGCGGTCATCGCCGAGCGGGACCTCCCCCCGGACAACGAGGCCAGCACGGACGGCAACCGCCACTTCTACGGCTTCGAGTGCGAGAACCTGGGCGACGGCCAGGACCCGTGGCCCGCGGCGCAGCTCGACGCCATCGCCAAGGCCGCCGCGGCGGTGTGCCGGGTGCACGGCTGGACCCAGCGCTCGGTCATCGGCCACCTGGAATGGCAGCCCGGAAAGGTCGATCCGCGCGGCTTCACCATGGCGTCGATGCGCGAGCGGATCGCCGGACGCCTGGACTGACCGGGCCCAGGGCCCGGGGCCGAGGCCCAGGATCCGGGCCTCGGGCCTCGGGCCTCGGCCCCGGGAACCGCCGGGGCCCGGACGCCGGTCGGGGCGGGGGCCGGTGTCCGAACCCGGGTGCCGGCCTCCAGATGCGGGCCCCGGCGCCCCGATCCCCGCCCCGACCGGCGACAATGTCCGGGTGAACGCGTTCGATCCCGCCCGGCTGCGGCCCCGGCTCCCATCCCCTCTGGAGCCGGTGGAGGACGAGCGCCTCACCCGGTACGGGCTGACGCTGCTGCTCAAGCGGGACGATCTGATCCACCCCGATCTGCCCGGCAACAAGTGGCGCAAGCTCGCGCTCAATCTCCGGGCCGCCGACGGCCGTCCGGTGCTCACCTTCGGCGGCGCGTACTCCAACCACCTGCGGGCCACGGCCGCCGCGGGCCGGCTCCTCGGCTTCGCCACGATCGGTGTCGTACGCGGCGACGAGCTGGCCGGCCGGCCGCTGAACCCGTCGCTCGCGCGCTGCGCGGCCGACGGCATGCGCCTGGTGTTCGCCGACCGCGCCACGTACCGCGAGAAGCACCGCCCCGAGGCCCTGGCCCGGCTGCTGGCCCTGGCCGAGGCCCCGGCGAAGACGTACGTCGTGCCCGAGGGCGGCAGCAACGCCCTGGCCGTCCAGGGCTGCGTGGAGCTGGGCCGGGAACTGGCGGGGCAAGCCGACGTGGCGGCCGTCGCGGTCGGCACCGGCGGCACCCTGGCGGGCCTCGCGGCAGGGCTCGCCCCCGGACAGCGGGCACTCGGCGTCCCGGTCCTCAAGGGCGGCTTCCTCGGCGCGGAGGTCCGGGCGCTCCAGGAGGCCGCGTTCGGCGGTCCGCGCGGCGACTGGTGGCTCGACGAGCGCTTCCACTGCGGCGGCTACGCCCGTACCACCCCGGAACTCGACGCTTTCGCAAGGAATTTCGAAGAGCGGCACGGGATGTGGCGCACACTCGCCATCGAACGACTGTATGTGGCCAAAATGCTGCACGCCGTGGTGACGCTGGCCGCCGAGGGAGCCTTCACCCCCGGCACCCGGATCGCGGCCGTGATCACCGGCGCCCCGGAACCCCGGGCCCCTGGCTCCGACCCCACGAAGACCGGTACCGACCCCGAGGCTCAGCCCGCCTCCTCCCGGTAGGCCGCCGCCTCCTCCAGGTCGAGCCGGCGCAGCAGCGTCCGCATCATCTCGTCGTCGATCCGGCGGGCGTCGCGCAGCCGCACGAAGACCTCCCGTTCGGCGTCGATCGTCTCCCGTGCCAGCCGCCGGTAGGTGTCGTCGACGGTCTCGCCGGTACGTTCGTCGACCGCGCCGAGCCGCTCCCAGACGGAGTTGCGGCGCCGCTCCATCACCGCGCGGAGCCGGTCGGCCAGCGGCTTCGGAAGGGCGCCCCGCTCGTCGGCGAGCAGGGCTTCGAGCCGCTCCTCCGCCGCCTGCGACGCCTCGCTCTGGGCCTGCGCCTCGACCAGGGTCTCCCGGGTGCGGTCGCGGCCGGGCAGCTTCAGGATCCGGATGAGCGGCGGCAGGGTCAGCCCCTGCACCACGAGGGTGCCGATGACCGTGGTGAAGGTCAGGAAGAGGATCAGGTTGCGGGCCGGGAACGGCGCGCCGGCCGCGGCGACCGGGATGGAGAAGGCGATGGCCAGCGAGACCACCCCGCGCATCCCGGCCCAGCCCACGATCACCGGCGCCCGCCAGTCCACCCCGGGCTCCCGTTCCCGGATCCGGGCGGACAGCCACCGGGGCAGGAAGGTGGCCGGGAAGACCCAGACGAAGCGCACCACGACCACGAAGACGAAGACCCCCACCGCGTATCCGGCGGACTCCGCGATCCCGAACGGGCCGAGGCCCCGCACCACGTACGGCAGTTGCAGACCGATCAGCGCGAAGACGGCCGACTCAAGGACGAAGGCCACCATCTTCCACACCGCCTCCTCCTGGAGCCGGGTGGCGAAGTCGACCCGCCAGGCGTGGTGGCCCAGGAAGAGCCCGACCACGACGACCGCGAGCACCCCGGAGGCGCCGACCTGTTCGGCCGCCGCGTACGCGACGAACGGCACGAGCAGCGACAGGGTGTTCTGGAGCAGCGCCTCGCGCAGATGCGTACGGAGCCAGTGGATCGGGACCTGGAGGATCAGACCGACGACGATGCCGCCGACCGCCGCGAGCGCGAACTCCTCCAGGCCGCCCGCCCAGCCGATCCCCTCGCCCACGGCGGCGGCGAGGGCGACCTTGTACGCGGTGATGGCGGTGGCGTCGTTCACCAGGGACTCGCCCTGGAGGATGGTGGTGATCCGGTGCGGCAGCCCGAGTTTGCGGGCGATGGCGGTGGCGGCGACCGCGTCCGGCGGGGCGACGACCGCGCCGAGGACGAGCGCGGCGGTCAGCGGCAGATCGGGGACGAGGGCGTACGCGAGCCAGCCCACGGCGACGGTCGCGAAGAGCACGTAGCCGACGGAGAGCAGGGCGACGGGCCGGATGTTCGCGCGCAGGTCGAGGTAGGAGGAGTCGACGGCGGCCGTGTAGAGCAGCGGCGGCAGGATCAGCGGCAGCACGATGTGCGGGTCGAGGGTGTAGTCCGGGACGCCGGGCACGTACGAGGCGAGGAGGCCGGCCGCGACCAGGAGCAGCGGCGCGGGCACCGGGGTCCGGCGGGCGAAGCCAGCGACGGCGGCGCTCGCCGCGACCAGTCCCACCAGGTGCAATGCGTCCATGCCCGCCTGTCCGTCCGTCCCCGTCGTGCCCGTCCGTCGCCGCCGTGCCCACCGTGCCCGCGGTGCGCGTCGTGGACGTGCGCGGTCCCCGGTCGCCCCGTCATGTCCCGTCGCGTCCCGTCATGCCGCCGCGCCGGCCCGGTCCTCGCGCCGTCTCCCGACCCTTCGCCGCGTGCCGACGGCGCGCGGCCACAACGTAACCTGGCCATCATGAGCGAGTGTCCGCACGTTGCCGAACTGCCGCGCCCCGAACCGGCTCCGCTGAACGCCACCTGCCCCCAGTGTCTGGCCGACGGCACGCACCCGGTCCAGCTGCGGCTCTGTCTGACCTGTGGGCACGTGGGGTGCTGCGACTCGTCGGCGGGACGGCACGCGACCGCGCACTTCGGTACGACGGGTCACCCGGTGATGCGTACGTTCGAGCCGGGTGAACACTGGCGCTGGTGCTTCGTGGACGGTTCGATCGTCTGACGTGTGGGTACGTCACCCCTCCGCGGGTTCTCCGCGGCCGCCGTGCGGAGGTGGTCCTTCCGGACCCCTGGCGACACGGCGGGAAGGATCGCGATAGCGTCTCGGCGGACCGCGCGACCACCGCGTACCGCACCGGTCCTGGGGGCTCCTCCCCGGACCCCGAAAGAGCATGTGCCACCTTGGAGGTGAGGGTGTCCCAGATCGCAGGCGAGCCCGGGACCCAGGACTTCGTGGAAGTCCGGCTGCCCGCTGCGGGTGCCTACCTGTCCGTGCTGCGTACGGCCACGGCCGGTCTCGCGGCGCGTTTGGACTTCACTCTGGACGAGATCGAGGACCTTCGTATCGCCGTCGACGAGGCGTGCGCGATCCTGCTCCAGCAGGCGGTGCCGGGGTCGGTACTGAGCTGCGTGTTCCGATTGGTCGACGACGCGCTCGACGTCACCGTGTCGGCCCCGACGACCGACGGCCGGGCGCCGGAGCGGGACACCTTCGCGTGGACGGTGCTCTCGGCGCTGGCCGGGAAGGTGGAGTCGTCCGTCGCCGAGGACAAGACGGTCTCCATCAGCCTGTACAAACAGCGCGGCGCGGGGCCAGGCCCGGCGTGAGGAACGGGGAGGCGACGGCCGGCATCCCTGAGCAGCAGGCACGGCCGCATCCGGAGGCCGGCGCCGGGGCCGAGGTCGCTACGGATCACGCGGAGCAGGCGGACCAGATGAGCGAGCACGAGCAGCACGACGCGGTGCCGAAGACCCCGGCCCCCCGGGAGCCCTCGGACTCCGGTGGCCACTTGCGCGAGCGCGCGCGGGCGGGCGGCGCGGAGCGCGACGAGCACGCGGACGCGGACGACGGCCTCGCAGACCACACGGCCGACGAAGAGCACGCCGGTCACACGGACAACGCCGACGAAGCCGACGAAGCCGACGACGCAGGCCGCGCGGACCACGGCGGCGGTCGCGAGGGCCGCACCGCTCCCGCGGGGCGCGGCGGAGCCGGGACCCACGCGGGTCGCGGGGCCGCCGATCCGCACGACCGCAGCGGGGCCCGGGCCCTCTTCGTCGAGCTGCGCGACATGCCGGAGGGCTCCGCCGAGCGGGCCGCGCTGCGCGACCGGCTGGTCCGGATGCATCTGCCACTGGTGGAGCATCTGGCCCGGCGCTTCCGCAACCGGGGCGAGCCGCTCGACGACCTGACGCAGGTGGCGACGATCGGCCTGATCAAGTCGGTGGACCGGTTCGACCCGGAGCGCGGGGTGGAGTTCTCCACGTACGCGACCCCGACGGTGGTCGGCGAGATCAAGCGGCACTTCCGCGACAAGGGCTGGGCGGTGCGGGTGCCGCGCCGGCTCCAGGAGCTGCGGCTCTCGCTGACGACGGCGACGGCCGAGCTCTCGCAGCTGCACGGGCGCTCGCCGACCGTGCACGAGCTGGCCGAGCGGCTCGGGATCTCCGAGGAGGAGGTCCTGGAGGGGCTGGAGTCGGCGAACGCCTATTCCACGCTCTCGCTGGACGTCCCGGACACGGACGACGAGTCGCCGGCGGTCGCGGACACCCTGGGCGCGGAGGACGAGGCCCTGGAAGGGGTCGAGTACCGGGAGTCGCTCAAGCCGCTCCTGGAGGACCTGCCGCCCCGGGAGAAGCGGATCCTGCTGCTTCGCTTCTTCGGGAACATGACGCAGTCGCAGATCGCGCAGGAGGTCGGCATCTCGCAGATGCACGTGTCCCGGCTCCTCGCGCGCACGCTCGCGCAGCTGCGGGACAAGCTCCTCGTGGAGGAGTGAGCGCGGACGGTCCTATGCCAGGGCCCGCCGGGGCAGCGCGCCCCGGCGGGTCCTGGCATATGCGCGAACGAACGACGGGTGCGGAGGTACGGATGGGGTCGCCCGCACCGCTTCCGTTACGAGGCCCGCCGCTCCCGCTACGAGGCGTCCTGGCCCGGGCGCCTGATGCCGAGCGCCTCGGTGGTGGAGGGGCCGGCCAGCAGAACGAGTCCGCTCACGGCGAGGATCGCGAGGGCGATGCCCGCCGGGATCATGACGCTGTCGGCCTGGAGCAGCTGCCAGGCGACGGGCAGCGCCAGGATCTGGGTGATCACCGCGGGGCCGCGGCTCCAGGAGCGCCGCATCAGCAGTCCGCGGGCGGCGGCGAACGGGATCAGCCCGAGCGCGATCAGGGTGACCGCGCCCATCAGGGCGGAGGTCGGATCGTCGGGGTGGCCGGTGACACTTGTCACCAGGAGGTAGAGACCGCCCGCCAGGAGGGCGAGGGCCTCGACGCCGGCCACCGCGGCGGCCGCGGTGAGCCGCCGGGGCCTCGGGCCCTGGTCCGTGGGCTCCGCGGCCCGCTCCGTACTGCTCTTGTCGGCGCTGCTCATACCAGGCAGGGTAGCCGGACCGGGTCCGGCACCGGAGTGGGCCCGTGTACCGCCGGGTAGGTACGCTGGCGGTCATGCGCGCGCTTCTCGTGGTCAACCCGGCAGCAACCACCACCAGTGCGCGCACCCGTGATGTGCTGATCCACGCGCTGGCCAGCGAGATGAAGCTGGACGCGGTGACCACCGAGTACCGCGGGCACGCCCGTGACCTGGGCCGCAAGGCGGCGGAGTCGGACGACATCGACCTGGTGGTGGCGCTCGGCGGCGACGGCACCGTCAACGAGGTGGTGAACGGGCTGCTGCACGGGGGGCCCGATCCGGAGGGGCTGCCGGGGCTCGCGGTGGTGCCGGGCGGTTCCACCAATGTCTTCGCGCGAGCGCTCGGTCTGCCGAACGATGCCGTGGAGGCCACCGGCGCCCTGCTCGACGCGCTGCGCGAGCGGCGGACCCGGACGGTCAGCCTCGGACTCGCGTCCGGGACCCCCGACACCGAGGACGAGGGAGTGCCGGAGCGCTGGTTCACCTTCTGCGCGGGGCTCGGCTTCGACGCGAGCGTGATCGGGCGGGTCGAGCAGCAGCGGGAGCGGGGCAAGCGTTCGACGCACGCGCTCTATCTGCGTCAGGTGATGCGCCAGTTCCTGGGCGAGCGGAACCGCCGGCACGGGACGATCACCTTGGAGCGGCCGGGCGAGGATCCTGTGGAGGATCTGGTCCTGTCGATCATCTGCAACACCTCGCCCTGGACGTATCTCGGCAACCGGCCGGTGTACGCGTCGCCGGACGCGTCCTTCGACACGGCGCTCGACGTGCTCGGACTGACCCGGCTGTCGACCGCGGCGGTCGCCCGGTACGGCACCCAGCTGCTCACGTCGACCCCGGAGCGCGGGCCGCGCGGCAAGCACGCGATATCCCTGCACGACCTCACCGACTTCACCTTGCATTCGAAGGTTCCGCTCCCCCTCCAGATGGACGGAGACCACCTCGGACTGCGTACGAGCGTGACGTTCACAGGCGTACGCCGTGCACTGCGTGTGATTGTGTGACCAGAAGGACCGAAAGTCCTTCCACTCGAACGTTTAGGCTGCCATCCACCCCCTAGATGTACGGCTGTGACGGAGCCGACACCGAGGATTCCAAAAAAACTTTCCAGAAGGGGTTGTATCCGCTGCCGAGGTTTGCGAGTCTCTTCTTGGCGATCGGGACGGCCCGCAAGACCAGCCTCCACTGAAAGCCAGAACCCCTCCTCAAACCCAGGACCACACCAGTTCACCTGGCAGTCGGCCCTTCCCTTGTCGGGGGATTCGTGAAAGCGTTCACATTCACAAGCACATCCTGCACGTAACACCAAGAGAGGTAGCAGCCATGGACTGGCGTCACAACGCCGTTTGTCGTGAGGAAGACCCCGAGCTGTTCTTCCCCATCGGCAACACCGGTCCTGCTCTGCTGCAGATCGAGGAAGCCAAGGCCGTCTGCCGCCGCTGCCCCGTCATGGAGCAGTGCCTGCAGTGGGCGCTCGAGTCCGGCCAGGACTCCGGCGTCTGGGGTGGCCTCAGCGAGGACGAGCGTCGCGCGATGAAGCGCCGCGCCGCCCGCAACCGGGCGCGCAACGCCAGCGCCTGAGCCACCCGTTACGGACCGAGGCCGGCGGCGCGCACATCGTGTACGCAATCACCGCCCCTTGAGCCGCAGCGCGCGCAGTAACCCACAGCATTCGAGCCCCGGGCCGATTTTTCGGCCCGGGGCTCGCTGCTGTGTCCGCACCGCGTTCGCCTTTGTGCGTTCCGTGACCGAACGCCTTCGAAGGATCTTCGAGGCTTCTTCGAAGGATCTTTGAAGGGATTTCGAACGGCCTTTTCCTAAAGGGCCGTTGGAATACGGAGCGAAGACTGACGATCCGTCTATTTCTGCGGACGCACAGGAATGTCGAGCACCACCCGGGTACCGCGCTCCGCGCCCGGCTGCATGTCGAAACCGCCGCCGAGTTCCCCCTCCACCAGGGTGCGCACGATCTGGAGACCGAGGTTTCCGGCCCGCTGCGGATCGAATCCCTCGGGCAGTCCGCGACCGTCGTCCTTCACGGTGATCAACAGCCTGGCGTCCAGTCGTGACTCGCCGCGTACGGCGGTGACTTCGACGGTGCCCTGCTCCCCCGGCGCGAAGGCGTGCTCCAGGGCGTTCTGGAGGATCTCGGTGAGCACCATGGCGAGCGGGGTGGCGACCTCGGCGTCGAGAATGCCGAAGCGGCCGTTGCGCCGGCAGGCGACCTTGCCCGGGGAGATCTCCGCGACCATCGCGATCACCCGGTCGGCGATGTCGTCGAACTCGACCCGCTCGTCGAGGTTCTGGGACAGCGTCTCGTGCACGATGGCGATCGAACCGACGCGCCGTACCGCCTCGTTGAGCGCCTCGCGCCCCCGCTCGGAGTCCATCCGGCGGGCCTGGAGCCGCAGCAGGGCCGCCACCGTCTGGAGGTTGTTCTTCACCCGGTGGTGGATCTCCCGGATGGTGGCGTCCTTGGTGATCAACTCGCGCTCGCGGCGACGCAGTTCGGTGACGTCCCGGAGCAGGACGAGCGAACCGATGCGGGTGCCCTTGGGCTTGAGCGGGATGGCGCGCAGCTGGATCACCCCGTCGTTGCCCTCGACCTCGAACTCCCTCGGGGCGTATCCGGAGGCCATCTTGACCAGGGCCTCGTCCACCGGGCCGCGGGAGGGGGCCAGCTCGGTGGTGATCTGGCCGAGGTCCTGGCCGACCAGGTCGGCGGCGAGGCCGAGCCGGTGGTACGCGGACAGGGCGTTGGGCGAGGCGTACTGGACGACACCGTCGGCGTCGAGACGCATCAGCCCGTCGCCGGCCCGGGGAGAGGAATCCATGTCGACCTGCTCGCCGGGGAAGGGGAACTCGCCGGCGGCGATCATCTGCGCGAGGTCGGAGGCCGACTGGAGATAGGTCAGCTCCAGCCGCGACGGGGTCCGCACGGTGAGCAGATTGGTGTTGCGGGCGATGACGCCGAGGACCCGGCCCTCACGGCGGACGGGGATGGACTCGACCCGGACCGGGACCTCCTCACGCCACTCGGGGTCGCCCTCCCGCACGATCCGGCCCTCGTCGAGCGCCGCGTCGAGCAGCGGCCGGCGGCCGCGCGGGATCAGATGGCCGACCATGTCGTCCTGGTAGGAGGTGGGGCCGGTGTTGGGCCGCATCTGCGCGACGGAGACGTACCGGGTGCCGTCGCGGGTCGGAACCCACAGGACCAGGTCGGCGAAGGAGAGATCGGAGAGCAGCTGCCACTCCGAGACCAGCAGGTGGAGCCATTCGAGGTCGGACTCGCCAAGAGCGGTGTGCTGGCGTACGAGGTCGTTCATGGAGGGCACGGGTGCGAGAGTACCCGCGGAATGAATAGGCGGTGAACCTGGATCTCCGGGCGTCCGTGGTGGAGTATGGGGGACACGTGGAAACGATCGTTCACCTGCGTGGACAGGCGAGAATGGTCTAGTCCACAATATTTCCGCAAGCCTCCACCCTCCCCGCACAGGAGGGTGGACGAGGCCACCCGGCGCTCTCTGCCCTGACTGCGCCATGGCCTCCTCACGGCCGGGGACCGCACACCCACGGCCGGGCAACTCCGGGCTGCGGTGCCAGATGGGCTGAGGGTCCCGTCAGGCGCCGCGGCCCGCGGGTCTTTCCGCGGCCTTCCGGGTCCTTCCGGGTCCTTCCGGAGCACGGTGCGAGCAGTCGAGCCAGGTGACCACGATCCGGTCGCCGGCGCGTGCGACCGGGAGCGCCACTCTCGCCACGTGGACACCGACGGCCCCGAACCTGCCATTCACCGACCCGATCCGGTCAGTCGTGCCGTTCCCGCTTGATGACGCCGCCCCTTGCGGAAATCGTTTGCCCGACCGCGGCACACCGCGGCACACGCCCCCGGCCGGGAGATGTTCCGCTGGGCTTCCGGGCTGGACGACACCCCAGGAGTCCCGTCATGGCCGAAGTCGTCGCGGTCGCCGTCATCACCGTCCTCGCGGTCATCAGCCCGGGCGCCGACTTCGCCGTGATCGTACGGAACAGCTACCTCCACGGACGCACCGCCGCGTTCCTCAGCGCGGCCGGCATCAGCCTCGGGGTCCTGGTCCACGTCACCTACACCATGCTGGGCGTCGGCCTCTTGCTCGCCAGGACTCCGCAGCTGTTCACCGCCCTGAAGATCGTCGGGGCCTGCTACCTCGTCTGGATCGGCTACAAGACCTTCTCCTCGCGCGCGGAAGTGGACACCACCGCCGCCCAGGGCGCCCTCACCGGCGGCCAGGCCCTGCGGAACGGATTCTTCACCAACGCCCTCAATCCCAAGACGATGCTGTTCGTCGTGAGCACCTTCACCCAGGTCGTCCACCACGACACCCCGGTCGTCCAGCAGGCCGGATACGGCCTGTTCATGGCACTCGCCCACCTGGGATGGTTCAGCCTCGCCGGCGTCCTTTTCTCCTCCGGCACCCTGCGCGCCCGGATGCTGCGACGGCAGAAGGTCCTGAACCGCTCCATCGGCGGCGTCCTCGTCGCCCTCGGCATCTCCCTCGTCTTCGCCTCCGCCTGACGCGACGCGACCGCTCCCACCCCGGCCCGCCCCGCGCTCTCCCCGGCCCCTTCCCAGGCCCCTTCCCAGGCCCCTTCCGAGGCCCCTCTTCCGGCCTCTCCACCGCGCCGCACGCCCCCTTTCGCGCCCCCTCGCGCCCCGCCCGCGCCTCCGCCATCCGAGTGGCTGCCGGGGCCCGTGCGGCAGACGATGAGAAGCGGGCCCTCGCGGCGCCCCGCGCCCCCGCGCCCACGGCCCCCGAACGAGCCCGGAAGAGCCGGGAAGAGCTGTCCGGGAACCGCACAAACGGCCCCCGCTCTGCTAGATTTGAGGAGATTGGTCTATACCACCTCGGTCCTCACCAGCCCCTGATCAGATCGGCAGGCACAGCGTGGAAGTTGTCATCGTCAAGGACGCCAAGGCCGGCGGCGAGCTGATCGCGGACGGCATCGCCGGTCTCCTGCGCCGCAAGCCCGACGCGCTGCTCGGCGTGGCTACCGGATCGACGCCGCTGCCCATCTACGACGCGCTGACCGCCCTGGTCCGGGCCGGCTCCGTGGACGCCTCGCGCGCGCGGATAGCCCAGCTCGACGAGTACGTGGGCCTGCCGGCCGGGCACCCCGAGTCGTACCGCTCGACCGTGCTGCGCCAGGTCGTCGAGCCGCTCGGCCTCACCGAGGAGCGGTTCATGGGGCCGGACGGCTCCGCCGAGGACGTCCAGGCCGCCTGCGAGGCCTACGACAAGGCGCTGGCCGAGGCGGGCGGGGTCGACCTCCAGATCCTGGGCATCGGCACCGACGGGCACATCGGCTTCAACGAGCCCTGCTCCTCGCTCGCGTCCCGGACCCGGATCAAGACGCTCACCGAGCAGACCCGGATCGACAACGCGCGCTTCTTCGACGACGACATCGAGCAGGTGCCGCACCACGTCATCACCCAGGGCATCGGCACCATCCTGGAGGCCCGCCACCTGGTGCTGCTGGCCACCGGCGAGGGCAAGGCCGAGGCCGTCGCGCAGACCGTCGAGGGCCCGGTCGCCGCGCTCGTCCCGGCCTCCGCGCTCCAGCTGCACCGGCACGCGACGGTCGTCGTGGACGAGGCCGCCGCCTCGAAGCTGAAGCTCGCGGGCTACTTCCGCCACACCTTCGCGAACAAGCCCGCCTGGCAGAGCATCTGACCGCTTCCCGCGGCGGCAGGTATGGCATATGCCGAGGCCCGGCACCTGATCCAGGTGCCGGGCCTCGGCATATGCCCGACGGAACGCCCCCCGGATCGCTCCTCGGAGAGCGGCGGCCTCAGCGGCCCGTGATCGCCTCCGCCGCCGCCCTGCCGCAGACGCGGGCGGCGCCGTGCGTGGCGATGTGCAGCGCGCCGCGCGGCTCCGACTCGTTCAGGCCCATCTCCACCACGACGGTGTCCGGACGGTCCGTGAGCAGGGCGTCCAGAGCCGCGGACATCCACGGATGACGGTGCAGGTCCCGGACGACCGCGACCACGCGCCGCTCCCCCGCCGCCGTCAGGACCTCGTCGGCCGTGACGTCCGCGCCGTACGAGCCGGTACGGGTCCCCGGCAGCAGCCGGCCCAGTTCGGCGGCGACGCCCCAGGGGGTCTCGTCGCCGACCGCGAAGTTGGCGGTGGGCGTGAACGCGGCCACGTACGGGGCGTCGGCGAGCGGGGTGAAGGGCGCCCCGCCCGGGGTGACCGTCAGAGCCCGGCGGGCCGCGACGAGTCCTACGTCGGCGCCGGAGCCGGAGCCGGGCGCGGTCCCCTCCGACGCCGCCGCGCCCGGTCCCGGCACGCTCCCGGCGACCCGGTGCGCCCTGGTCCAGGACGCCAGCGCGCGGACGCGCTCGGCGGCGTCGGCCAGCCGCTCCTCGGGCAGTTCACCGGTCCGCACCGCGGTCACCAGCGCGTCGCGCAGCCGCAGGACGGTGCCCTCGTCGGCCAGCCCGCCGCCGACGCAGATGGCGTCGGCGCCCGCGGCGATCGCGAGGACGGATCCGCGCTCGATGCCGTACGTCGCCGCCACCGCCCGCATCTCCATGCCGTCGGTGACGATCAGGCCGTCGAAGCCCATCTCCCGGCGCAGCAGACCGGTGAGGATCCGCGGGCTCAGGGTGGCCGGGCGCTCCGGGTCGAGCGCGGGCAGCAGGATGTGCGCGCTCATGACCGCCTTGGTGCCGGCCTCGATGGCGGCGCGGAACGGGCGCAGTTCCCGGGCACGCAGGGTGGCCGGGTCCACGTCGATCCGGGGCAGCGCGTCGTGCGAGTCGACGCTGGTGTCGCCGTGGCCCGGGAAGTGCTTGACGCAGGCGGCGACACCGACGGACTGCAGGCCGTCGACGTACGCCACGGTGTGCCGGGCGACCAGGTCGGGGTCGGCGCCGAAGGAGCGGACCCCGATGACCGGGTTGTCGGCGTTGGAGTTGACGTCGGCGGACGGCGCCCAGTTGAGGTCGACGCCGCAGAGCGCGAGCCGGCGGCCGAGTTCGCGGGCCACGGCCCGGGTCAGCTCGACGTCGTCGACACGGCCGAGGGCGTAGTTGCCGGGGAACGAGGAGCCCTCGTTGACCTCCAGGCGGGTGACGTCGCCGCCCTCCTCGTCGATCGCGACGAGGACGTCGTCGCGTTCGGCGCGCAGCCGCGCCGTGAGGGCGGCGAGCTGCTCGGGGCTCGCGACGTTGCGTCCGAAAAGGCCCACGGAGGACAGGCCCTCGCCGATGCGGCGGAGCAGCCAGTCGGGGGCGGTGGTGCCGACGAATCCGGGCTGGAGGACCGTGAGCGCGTCACGGGTCAGGGTGTCCGAACCGCGTACGAGAGTGGTCATGGGGCTCCGTTATCCCTTCACCGCGCCGGCCGTCAGACCGGCGGCCATCTTGCGCTGGACGATGAGGAAGAGGATCACGATGGGGACGGCCATCATGGTCGAGCCGGCCATCATGGGGGCGTACTCGGTGCCGTTCTTGGTGATGAAGTTGGACAGCCAGACGGTGGCCGTCTGGTTCTGCTGGCTCATCAGCATCAGGGCGTAGAGGTACTCGTTCCACGCCTGGATGAAGCCGTAGACGGAGGTGGCGACCATGCCCGGGGCGAGCAGCGGGAAGACCACCCGCAGGAACGCGCCGGTCGGGGTGCAGCCGTCGACCTGGGCGGCCTCCTCCAGCTCCTTGGGGATGTTGACGATGAATCCGCGCAGCGTCCACACCGTGAAGGGCAGGATGAAGGTCAGGTACGTGATGATCAGGCCGCTGAGCTTGTCGTACTGACCGAGGTCGTTGAGCAGCAGGAAGACCGGGATGATCATCGCGACCAGCGGGACCATCTGGACGGCCAGGATGCCGACGATGACGACCTTGCGGCCGCGGAAGGCGAAGCGCGAGATGGCCAGGGCGGCGAGCAGGCCGATCGCGATGCCGATGACGACCACGACGGCCGACACGACGAGGCTGCGTCCGACCGGGCCCCAGAAGTCCGCGATGTCCAGCGCGCGCCGGAAGTTCTCCAGCGTGAAGGTGGACGGGAAGAAGTGCGGGTCGGGGTCGATCGCGTCCTTGGCCGGCTTGAAGGCCGTGTTGAGCATCCAGTAGACGGGGAAGCCCAGGGTGACGAAGACGAGCAGGCCGAGGAGGTTCCAGCCGGCCTTCGACTTGCGCGGCTTGCGGGCCTTGGCCGGCCGGGGGGAGACGGCGGGTGCGGCGGCGGGCACGGGTGCCGGTGCGGGTGCGGATGCCTTGGTGACGCTCACTCGACATCTCCGATCTTGAGCATCTGGCGCATGTACACCGCCACGACTCCGAGCAGCAGCAGCACGGTGACGACGGCGATCGCCGAGCCCGTGCCGTAGTCGTTGACGACGAAGGCCTTGTCGAAGGAGTACGTGGTGAGGAGCTGGAACTCGGCCTCGGGGTGGCCGTTGCGCATCACGTAGACCTGCGGGAAGACACCCATGTCCCAGATGACCGACAGCGTCGTCAGCATGACGATGATGGGCTTGAGGATGGGCAGGGTGACGTAGCGGAAGACGCCGATCGCGCCGGCTCCGTCGAGGCGCGCGGCCTCCTCCAGCTCCTTGGGCACCTGGGTGAGGCCGGCGCTCAGGGTGATGACGACGAAGGGCACGGCGCCCCAGACCACCAGGAGCATGATCACGGCGAGGCCCTGGGGGCCGCTGGCGAACCAGTTGTGGCCGATCATGTCGACCCCGGGCAGCCTGCTGAGCAGCCAGTTCAGCACGCCGTAGTCGGCGTCGAAGAGCCACTTGAAGATGGCGGTGGAGACGATGATCGGCATGCCCCAGCTCGCCACGAGCACGATGTTGATCAGGGCCTTGACCCAGCCCGAGACGCGCTGGAGGAGCAGGGCGATCAGCATGCCGAGCACCATGGTGAAGATCACGGCGCCGGCCGCGAAGATCACGGTGCGCAGCACGACGGTCCAGAACTCGCCGTCGCCGAGGATCGCGGTGAAGTTGTCGAAGCCGGCCGACTCGGCTTCCTTGAAGCCCCACAGCTGCGGCTGGCCGAAGCGCTGGAACGAGAGGGTGACCAGGCGCACCAGCGGATAGCCGAGCACCAGGATCAGCACGATCAGACAGGGCGCGAGGAGCAGCCAGGGTATGCCCGCTCCGCCCTTTCTCTTGCCGCCCCCGGAAGCCGGGCTCGCGGCTTTGGAGCCCGATGGCGGCGATTGCCGCACCGGCGGCACCTTCGCGGTGGTTGTGTCAGCGGCACTCATCCCGTGCTCCTCAGCGATCCCTCTCGTGATACGGGCGGCAGGGTCCCGCCGCGCGGGCCTGCCCAGTGGACAGACCCCGCGCGGCGGGACCCTGCGACATCAGGTCACTTGGTGTTGATGACCTTGTCGATCGCGGCGTCGGCGTCCTTGGCGGCCTGCTCGACCGGCTTCTTGCCGTTGGCGATCTCGATGAGCATCGTCTTGAGGATCTGGGCCTTCTCGACCTGGCCCCAGCCGGGGGCGGTCGGGACGAACCAGCTGGACTCGGCGGCGGTCGCCGGGACGGCGGTGGCCGGGTCGCTCTTCAGCGGGGCGAGGGCCGCCTTGTTGTTCGGCAGGTTGCCCTTGGCGACGAGGCCCTTCTGGCCCTCGGCGCCCGTGAAGGCGGCGATCCACTCGGCGGCGACGTCCTGCGCCTTGGACTTGACCGGGACGGCCAGGTCCGAGCCGCCGAGGAAGACCGGGAGGTTCTTGCCGGACGGGCCGGGCATGACGAAGTTCTCGAGCTTGTCCTTCAGACCGCCGACCTTGTCGGTCTTCGGGTCGGCGGCGGTGGCGCCCTCCCAGCCGGCGGCGAAGATCGTCGCGGACTTGCCCTGGCCGAAGACGACGGGACGGTCGGCCTCGTCCTTCGTCTTGTCGCCGTGCATGTACTTGTCGACGATGTTCTTGTACTCCGTCAGGCCCTTGAGGGACTCGGTGGAGGAGAGGTTGGCCTTCCAGGTCTCGCCGTCCTGCTTGGCGATGGAGCCGCCGGCGTCGTAGACGAAGGACATCGCGGCGTACCAGTCCGGCGACGGCTGGTACCAGGCGCTGAACTTGTCGCCCTTCTTCTTCTGGATGGCGTCGAGCGCGGCGGTCAGCTCGGCCCAGGTCTTCGGGGCGGCCTTGACGCCCGCCTCGGTGGCGACGTCCTTGCGCCAGGTGCCCACGCGGCCACCGGCGTAGTACGGGACGCCGTAGGTCTTGCCGTTGTAGGTGACCGAGTCCTTGAGGGCGTCGAGCCACTTGTCGGAGTTCTCGAACTTCGACGGGTCGACCTCGGCGAAGGCACCCTTGGCCATGTAGCTGATCATCTCGGAGTTGCCCATCTCGACAACGTCCGGGGCCTTGTCGGTCGCGAGCACCGCGTCGAGCTTGGTGTTCTTGTCCGGCCAGCCGTAGTACTCGTGCTTGATCTTGATGCCCGGGTGCTTCTTGGCCACCGTGTCGTCGGCGGCCTTGACCAGCTCCGGCCAGTTGTTCTGGGCGTCGACCGTCAGCCAGACGGTCAGCTCCTTGGCGTCGCCGCCGGCCTTCGCACCGCCCTTGTCGTCGCCGCCACCACACGCCGCGATACCGACCATCATGCCCGCGACACCGATCGCCGCGATGAGCTTGCGCTTCACGCCACCCTCCTCAGGGATGCCTGCTCCCCCTGACCCACCACGCGAAGACGTACGTCGAGTACAGCTGTGGGGCCGGGACCTGGTCTTTAATGGTTTAGACCAGTACCCGGAGCTTGGCCTAGACCTTTAGGGGTGTCAAGGGTGTATAAGAAGGGCAGTCGCGTCCGTTATCGGACCGACACCTGAGGGAGGGCGATGACCCTCGACCGGTCCGTGCCACCATGTGAGCCGCGACAGACGGAGGAGCCGGTGACGGCAGCAGCACAGGAGTCGGGAAGGCGGGCCATGGCCACGGACGCGGGCAGTACGGAGACGGACAGCGGGATCGCCACCCGCACCGCGCGCGTACCCAAGTACTACCGCCTCAAGCGCCACTTGCTCGACATGACGGAGACCCTGCCGCCCGGCACCCCGGTGCCGCCCGAGCGCACCCTGGCCGCCGAATTCGACACCTCGCGCACCACCGTACGCCAGGCCCTCCAGGAGCTGGTCGTCGAAGGCCGCCTTGAGCGCATCCAGGGCAAGGGCACCTTCGTGGCCAAGCCCAAGGTCTCCCAGGCCCTCCAGCTCACCTCGTACACCGAGGACATGCGCGCCCAGGGCCTCGAACCCACCTCCCAGCTCCTCGACATCGGGTACGTGACGGCCGACGACACCCTCGCCGGGCTGCTCGACATCTCCCCCGGCGGCCGGGTGCTGCGCATCGAGCGGCTGCGGCTCGCGAGCGGCGAGCCGATGGCGATCGAGACGACGCACCTCTCGGCCAAGCGCTTCCCCGCGCTGCGCCGCTCCCTCGTCAAGTACACCTCGCTCTACACGGCCCTGGCCGAGGTGTACGACGTGCACCTGGCCGAGGCGGAGGAGACCATCGAGACCTCGCTGGCCACCCCGCGCGAGGCCGGGCTGCTCGGCACCGATGTCGGTCTGCCGATGCTGATGCTCTCCCGCCACTCCGTGGACCGGCGGGGCGAGCCGGTCGAGTGGGTGCGCTCGGTCTACCGGGGCGACCGGTACAAGTTCGTCGCCCGCCTCCAGCGCCCGCTGGACTGACCCGCGACCCCTCCCGTTTTCTCCCGCTTTCCCCCTGCCGCGGCGAACGGCCGCGCTCCCCCTTGCGGAGCGTGGCCGTTCGCCGTTTTCACGCCACGCACCGGAAGCGCTCTCGCCACATCCGGTCCACATATTGAGATTTGGCGACACTAATTGGTCTACTCCAGGCCAATCATGACCAGATATGGCCGGATTCAATCGAAAACGAGTCCCTGGCGAGTCGCATCCGTTATGCGGGAAAGGGTTACGCGGAGGTGAGCCCGTCCCCTAGATTTCCCACCCATTACGCGGTGATCACCAAGGGGACGGACGGCCATGTCACAAGCCACGCAACAAGGAAAACCACCAGTCGTCACACCCCTGAGGGTGGTGATCGGGCTCCTCCTCGTCGCACCCTTCGTGGCGATGCTGTGGGTGGGCTCCTACGCGAAGGTGGACCCCACCTTCATCGGCATCCCGTTCTTCTACTGGTACCAGATGCTGTGGGTGCTCATCTCCACGGCTCTCACCGTGATCGCCTACCTGCTGTGGCAGTCCGACCAGCGTGCGCGCAAGGGGGGTGACGCGAAGTGAAGGACGGCGTGAACGGCGTCGCGCTCGGCGTCTTCATCTTCTTCTTCCTGGCCGTCACGGTCATGGGCTTCCTGGCGGCCAAGTGGCGCCGCCCCACCAACGAGAACAGCCTCGACGAATGGGGTCTGGGCGGTCGCTCGTTCGGCACCTGGATCACCTGGTTCCTGCTCGGCGGCGACCTCTACACCGCGTACACCTTCGTCGCCGTCCCGGCGGCCATCTACGCGGCGGGCGCGGCCGGCT
Source organism: Streptomyces sp. NPDC048718 (assembly GCF_043198875.1). Lineage (NCBI taxonomy): Bacteria > Bacillati > Actinomycetota > Actinomycetes > Kitasatosporales > Streptomycetaceae > Streptomyces > Streptomyces sp. NPDC048718. The sequence goes on along the minus strand of NZ_JBICVG010000004.1, from coordinate 6,474 downwards.
TCTTCGCCGTGCCGTACACCATCCTGGTCTACCCGCTGATCTTCACCTTCCTGCCCCGCCTGTGGTCGGTCTCCCACAAGCACGGCTACGTCACCACCTCGGACTTCGTGCGCGGACGGTTCGGTTCCCGGGGTCTGTCGCTGGCGGTCGCCGTCACCGGCATCCTCGCGACCATGCCGTACATCGCGCTCCAGCTGGTCGGCATCCAGGCCGTCCTGGACGTGATGGGCGTCGGCGGCGGCGAGAACACCAACTGGTTCGTCAAGGACCTGCCGCTGCTCATCGCCTTCGGCGTGCTGGCCGCGTACACCTACTCGTCCGGTCTGCGGGCGCCCGCGCTGATCGCGTTCGTCAAGGACACCCTGATCTACATCGTCATCGCGGTGGCGATCATCTACATCCCGATCAAGCTGGGCGGCTTCGACGAGATCTTCGCCAAGTCGAGCGAGGCGTTCGCCACGACCAACCCCGCCACCGGCAAGCCGCGCGGCACGCTGGCCCCCGGCGAGGCGGGCCAGTGGACGTACGCCACGCTGGCGCTCGGCTCGGCGCTCGCGCTGTTCATGTACCCGCACTCGATCACCGCGACGCTCTCCTCCAAGAGCCGCAACGTGATCCGCCGCAACACCACCATCCTGCCGCTGTACTCGCTGATGCTGGGCCTGCTCGCGCTGCTCGGCTTCATGGCGATCGCGGCCGGGGTGAAGGTGAGCAACGGTCAGCTCGCCATCCCGCAGCTCTTCGAGGACATGTTCCCGGACTGGTTCGCGGGCGTGGCCTTCGCCGCGATCGGCATCGGCGCGCTCGTGCCGGCCGCGATCATGTCGATCGCCGCGGCCAACCTCTTCACCCGCAACATCTACAAGGACTTCATCAAGCCGAACGCGACCGCCGAGCAGGAGACCAAGGTCTCCAAGCTGGTCTCGCTCCTGGTGAAGGTCGGCGCCCTGATCTTCGTCCTCACCATGGACAAGACCGTCGCCATCAACTTCCAGCTGCTGGGCGGCATCTGGATCCTGCAGACCTTCCCGGCCCTGGTCGGCGGCCTGTTCACCCGCTGGTTCCACCGCTGGGCGCTGCTCGTCGGCTGGGGCGTCGGCATGATCTACGGCACAGCCGCCGCATACGGGGTGGCGAGCCCCACGCAGAAGCACTTCGGCGGCTCGTCGGCGGAGATCCCGGGCATCGGCGAGATCGGCTACATCGGCCTCACCGCCTTCACCCTGAACGTGATCGTCACCGTCGTCCTCACCCTGGTGCTGCGCGCCGTCGGGACGCCGGACGGGGTCGACGAGACCTCGCCGGAGGACTACACGGCGGACGCCGGCGACAAGGGTGTCGTCACCGAGCTGCCGAAGGTCGGCGCCGGGCACTGACGCCTCGGCCGACCGCGACAGCGACACGGAGCAGTTCCGGGGCCGCCGGGCCTTCCCGAGGGAAAGCCCGGCGGCCCCGCCCGTTCTCCCGCGAGTATGAACGGATGAACTCTCGTACGTTTTTGACCAGCCGCCCGCTGCTTCTGCCCTTGGCCCTGCCCCTGGCGCTGGCCCTCACCGGCTGCGGCAGCGTGATCGCCGGCGCCCCCTCCCAGGCCGAGCTGGAGGAGCGCGCCGGGTACGCGCAGCTCTCCCTGGACCATGTGTACGTCACGGAGATCGAGGGCTTCACCCTCGCCCGCCAGTCGGTCGGCGTCATGGGCGACGACGGCTTCCAGGCCACGTACGTCGCCAAGGACGGCACCCAGGTCACCCTCGGCGCCGATCGCGGCACCTTCACCGACCAGGACTGCGCCGCCTCCCCGAAGTCCGCCCCCTGCGCGCCGGAGAAGCCCGGCTGGTACCGCACGTCCGACGGACAGCACACGTACATCCGCGTCGAGGACGGCGTACGGATCACCCTCGGCGCCCCGCTCACCGTCGGCAAGGACCGGCTGCGTGCCGCCGCCGAGCGGGCGCACCGGGCCGACGCCCGCGAACTCGACGACGTGCTGCCCGAGAAGCCGGCGGGCGGCGGGGCACCCGTACAGCGCGGCGATCTGCCCGCGGAGGGCGACGGCGCGCCCGACAACAGCGTGGGGGTCGGTGGCTGAAATTCTCCCGCGCCGGCCCTCTGCCCCCGACAGACTGGCCTCCATGGACTTCACGATCAGAGCAGCGCGCCCCGAGGACTACGAGCGCCTCGGCGAGATCACCGTACGGGCCTACCGCGACGACGGCTTCCTGGCGTTCGGCGAGGCCGACGGCTATACGGACCTGCTGCGCGACGTGGCCGGGCGCGCCGCCGAGGCGGAGGTGCTCGTCGCGGTCGACGCGGCGGAGACGGTCCTCGGAGGGGTGACCTTCACCACCGGGGGCGAGAAGTGGGCGGACACCGCCCGCGCGGACGAGGCCGAATTCCGGATGCTGGCCGTCGACCACGCGGCCCGCGGCCGGGGCGTCGGCGAGGCGCTGGTGCGGGCGTGCGTGGACCGCGCGCGGGCCGTCCCCCGCTGCGCGCGGATCGTCCTGTCCACTCAGCGGACCATGACCAAAGCGCACCGGGTCTACGCCCGGCTCGGCTTCGTCCGGGCCCCCGAGCGGGACTGGCAGCCCGTTCCCGGGGTGGACTTCACCCTGCTCTCCTACGGTCTGGAGCTGCGGGACACGGTCTGAGGCCTGACGCCGGGACACAACATGTGGGGGGTGCCGCAAGCGGCGCCCCCCACATGTATGCTCGTCCTCGCTGTCGTCGCAGGGGAATCCGGTGGAAATCCGGAACTGTCCCGCAACGGTATGGTTCGTGCTCTTTCGCGCGGCCGGAGTCCGAAGACCTGTGGACAGCGCACCCGGTCCGTCCGTTCCGGGTGCCACAGACGTCCGGGCCTCGCGGAGTGGGCCGGTGGACGCGGCGCGCCGCGCGTATCCCGGCCCCCGCTCGTCCCCGTATCCCCCGTGCAGGCCACGAGCCGAGCGAGGGAGAGCCCCCAGTGACCATCGCGCCCGCCGATCCGGCTTCGGCTGTATCTTCCGAGGAGATCGCGGCCCAGAGCGACGGCCCCGGAACCGCGCTGCTGCGGATCCTGACCGACCTCACCGCCGACCTCACCGACACCGACCCCGGCCGGGTCGCCGCCGCCGCGCTGCGCGGCCGGCACCCCGGCTCGGACACGGCGGAGCTGCGCGAACTCGCCACCGAGGCGGCGGCCGGCCTGATCGCCGAGGACCCCGCGTACTCGCGGCTCGCCGCCCGGCTGCTCACGCTCACCATCGCCGAGGAGGCGGCCGGACAGGGCGCGGTCTCCTTCTCCGAGTCCGTCGCCACCGGTCACCGCGAGGGTCTGATCGCCGACCGGACCGCGGAATTCGTGGCCCTGCACGCCGACCGGCTCGACGCCGCGATCGACCCGGCCGGCGACGACCGCTTCGGGTACTTCGGTCTGCGCACCCTGTACTCCCGCTACCTGCTGCGCCACCCGATCACCCGCAAGGTGATCGAGACGCCGCAGCACTTCATGCTGCGGGTCGCCGCCGGTCTCGCCGAGGACGACAGCGTGCGCGCGCTGGAGGAGGTCGCGGCGCTGTACGGGCTGATGAGCCGGCTCGACTACCTGCCGTCCTCCCCCACGCTGTTCAACTCCGGCACCCGCCACCCGCAGATGTCGTCCTGCTACCTCCTCGACTCCCCGAAGGACGAGCTGGACTCCATCTACGACCGCTACCACCAGGTCGCGCGCCTGTCGAAGCACGCGGGCGGCATCGGTCTCGCGTACTCCCGCATCCGCGCCCGCGGCTCGCTGATCCGCGGCACCAACGGCCACTCCAACGGCATCGTCCCGTTCCTGAAGACGCTGGACGCCTCCGTCGCCGCGGTGAACCAGGGCGGCCGGCGCAAGGGCGCCGCCGCGGTCTACCTGGAGACCTGGCACGCGGACATCGAGGAGTTCCTGGAGCTGCGCGACAACACGGGCGAGGACGCCCGGCGCACCCACAACCTCAACCTGGCGCACTGGATCCCCGACGAGTTCATGCGCCGGGTGAACGCGGACGCCGACTGGTCACTGTTCTCCCCGGCCGACGTGCCCGAGCTGGTCGACCTGTACGGCGCGGAGTTCGACGCCGCGTACGTCGCGGCCGAGGCGAAGGGCCTGGCCCGCAAGACGCTGCCGGCCCGCGAGCTGTACGGCCGGATGATGCGTACCCTCGCGCAGACCGGCAACGGCTGGATGACCTTCAAGGACGCCGCCAACCGGACCGCGAACCAGACCGCCGAGCCCGGCTCGGTCGTCCACTCCTCGAACCTCTGCACCGAGATCATCGAGGTCACGGACGACGGCGAGACCGCCGTGTGCAACCTCGGCTCGGTCAACCTGGGCGCCTTCGTCGACACGGCCACCGGCGAACTGGACTGGGAGCGTCTCGACGCGACCGTCCGCACCGCCGTCACCTTCCTCGACCGGGTCGTCGACATCAACTTCTACCCGACCGAGCAGGCCGGGCGCTCCAACTCCCGGTGGCGTCCGGTGGGCCTGGGCGCCATGGGTCTCCAGGACGTCTTCTTCCAGCTGAAGCTGCCGTTCGACTCGGCGGAGGCGCGGGCGCTGTCCACCCGGATCTCCGAGCGGATCATGCTCGCCGCGTACGAGGCGTCCGCCGACCTCGCCGAGCGCAACGGTCCGCTGCCCGCCTGGGACAAGACCCGCACCGCGCGAGGTGTGCTGCACCCCGACCACTACGACGTGGAGCTGACCTGGCCGGAGCGCTGGGCCGCGCTGCGGGCCCGGATCGCCGAGGTCGGCATGCGCAACAGCCTGCTGCTCGCGATCGCGCCGACGGCGACGATCGCCTCGATCGCCGGTGTCTACGAGTGCATCGAGCCGCAGGTCTCCAACCTCTTCAAGCGCGAGACGCTGTCGGGTGAGTTCCTCCAGGTCAACGCGTACCTGGTGGACGAGCTGAAGCGGCTGGGCGTCTGGGACGCCGAGACCCGCGAGGCGCTGCGCGAGTCCTCGGGCTCCGTGCAGGACTTCGCCTGGGTGCCGGCCGAGACGCGGGCGCTGTACCGGACGGCCTGGGAGATCCCGCAGCGCGGTCTGATCGACATGGCGGCGGCCCGTACCCCGTTCCTGGACCAGGCGCAGTCGCTGAACCTGTTCATGGAGACGCCGACCATCGGCAAGCTGTCGTCGATGTACGCGTATGCCTGGAAGCAGGGTCTGAAGACCACGTACTACCTGCGCTCGCGCCCGGCCACCCGGATCGCCCGCGCCGCCCGCGCCGCCGCCCCCGTACCGGCGCAGTCCCCGGCGCCCGACGCGGACGCCATCGCCTGCTCCCTTGAGAACCCCGAGTCCTGCGAGGCCTGCCAGTAATGACCGCCGACAAGAACCAGAAGAACCTGCTCGACCCGGGCTTCGAACTGACCCTGCGTCCGATGCGCTACCCGGACTTCTACGAGCGCTACCGCGACGCCATCAAGAACACCTGGACCGTGGAGGAGGTCGACCTCCACTCCGACGTGGCCGACCTCGCCAAGCTGTCCCCGGGCGAGCAGCACATGATCGGACGGCTCGTCGCGTTCTTCGCGACCGGCGACTCGATCGTGGCGAACAACCTGGTGCTGACGCTCTACAAGCACATCAACTCCCCCGAGGCGCGGCTCTACCTCTCGCGCCAGCTCTTCGAGGAGGCCGTGCACGTCCAGTTCTATCTGACGCTGCTCGACACCTACCTCCCCGACCCGGCGGAGCGCGCGGCGGCCTTCGCGGCCGTCGAGAACATCCCGTCGATCCGCGACAAGGCGCAGTTCTGCTTCAAGTGGATGGCCGCCCTGGATGGGGAAAGGGGGGCAGAAAAGATCGACCGGTTGGAGACGCGGGCCGACCGCCGGCGCTTCCTGCTCAACCTGATCTGCTTCGCCGCGTGCATCGAGGGCCTGTTCTTCTACGGCGCGTTCGCGTACGTCTACTGGTTCCGCTCGCGCGGTCTGCTGCACGGTCTGGCCACCGGCACCAACTGGGTGTTCCGGGACGAGACGATGCACATGAACTTCGCCTTCGAGGTCGTGGACACCGTCCGCAAGGAGGAGCCGGAGCTCTTCGACGACGCGCTCCAGGAGCAGGTCACCGCGATGCTGAAGGAGGCCGTCGAGGCGGAGCTCCAGTTCGGCCGCGACCTGTGCGGCGAGGGTCTGCCGGGCATGAACACCGAGTCCATGCGCGAGTACCTCCAGTGCGTCGCCGACCAGCGGCTGACGCGGCTGGGCTTCGCGCCGGTGTACGGCTCGGAGAACCCGTTCGCGTTCATGGAGCTGCAGGGCGTCCAGGAGCTGACCAACTTCTTCGAGCGCCGCCCGTCGGCGTACCAGGTGGCGGTCGAGGGTTCGGTGGACCTGGACGAGGACTTCTAGGGCGTGTTTCGAAAGTAGCTCCGTCCGCCCGGAGGGCGGGGCCTGCGGCGTCTGGTGCACTGCGCTCGCTTCGCTCGCTCCGTCTCGGCG
>NZ_JBICVG010000003.1:466941-587458 GCF_043198875.1 Streptomyces sp. NPDC048718 | reverse complement strand
GCGCCGCCCCGCCCCCCCCCCCCCCCCGCCCCCCCCCCCCCCCCCCCCCCCCCGCCCCCCCGCCCCCCCCCCCCCCCCCCCGCGGCGCGTTCCGGCCGCCGTCCGCGCCACATCCCTCCCCCCGCCCACTTGTCCGACCTCTTGCCCGCCCTCTTGTCCGGGCCGCACGGCAGGCGCTTCACTGGCGCTCCGCCCACCGCGCAAGGGGCCGCCATGACCGACGTACGCCCCCGCCCTCCGGCCCACCGGCCGCCCACCGCCGTCCTGTTGTCCACCCCCGCACCGGTCCTCCCGCTCGCCGCCCGCACCACGACAACCAACTCGGCGCCGCCGCAGGTCGGTTCGCCGGCCGACCTCTGTGATGTCCGCGCGAACCTGGAGTCGTACGGGGTGCGCGACGCCCTCATGAACGGCCCCGGGGGCGGAGGTGACCCGGAGCGGAAAGGGACTCGTCACGCACAACTCGCCCTCCACGAGAGGAACTTGCTCACCGTCTGCGCCAGGGAACGGCGAGCCGGGCGCCCGACCTCGGTCACGGTCGCGCTCGCCGACCGGGAGACAGGGCGGCTCCATGCGGCCGCGCACGACCCGACGGACAGGCCGGAGAACCGGCGTCCACCCGGCGAGCGGAAGATCCCGACCGATCGATCCCGGCCATCACCGACCCCACAGAGGTAACTCTGTGTCACATACACCGGTTGTCGCAACGGACACCCCACAACCCCTCCCCATACCGCCGGACCGTCCGCTGACACACGGCCGACTGTCCGATATCCGGAGCGCCTCCCCCATCCCCCGACAGGACCATGATCGGCTCAAGCTCCTTAGCGGGCCTGGGCGTTCTCACCATGCGGTCACCCGCCGGCCGACCGTTGTGCCCGGCTTTGCCCCCGGCCCGCACACCGACTCCACCCCCCGGCATAACAAGACAGTCACATCCTGACCTCGGCGCTAACCGTCCTTCCCTACCTGCGCCTAGAGTCACGGCCAGTCACCGCGCCGCCGGGCGCCCCCTCTCTGCACGGCCGCTCCACCCCGTACGGCCCGGCAACGGAAAACGGCACTCTCTTGCTCCACTGCTCCGGCACCGCCTCGGCTCGAGGGGCCGCGCCAGGGAAAGGATTCTTCGTGCGACACCGTTCATTGATCCTCCTCACCAGCGTTCTCACCACGGGAGCACTCACCCTCACCGCCTGCGGCTCGCGCGACGCGGGCAAGAACGGCGGCGGTGACACCGACGCCGGCGGCACCACCACGGTCGTCATCGGCGTCGACGCCCCGATCACCGGTTCGCTCTCCGCCCTCGGCATGGGCATCAAGAACTCGGCGGACCTGGCGATCAACATCGCCAACAAGAACAAGGAAGTCCCCGGCGTCACCTTCAAGATGGAGGCGCTCGACGACCAGGCCGTCCCCGCCACCGGCAAGGCCAACGCCACCAAGCTCGTCGGCATGAAGGACGTCCTCGGCGTCGTCGGCCCCCTCAACTCCGGCGTCTCCCAGTCGATGCAGGCCGACTTCGCCCGCGCCAACCTCACCCAGGTCTCCCCGGCGAACACCAGCCCTTCGCTGTCCCAGGGCGACAACTGGGGCAAGGGCGAGAAGAAGCGCCCCTTCCCCACCTACTTCCGCACCGCCACCACCGACGTCATCCAGGGCAAGTTCGCCGCGAACTACCTCTACAAGGACGCCGGCAAGCGGAAGGTCTTCGTCGTCAACGACAAGCAGACCTACGGCGCCGGCCTCGCCTCGATCTTCTCGCAGGAGTTCAAGCGCCTCGGCGGCAAGGTCGTCGGCACCGACTCCGTCACCGTGAAGGAGACCGACTTCTCCTCCACCGCCACCAAGATCAAGGGCTCCGGCGCCGACTCCGTCTACTTCGGCGGCCAGTACCCCGAGGGCGGCCTGCTCTCCGACCAGGTCAAGAAGGCCGGCGCCAAGATCCCCACCATGGGCGGCGACGCGCTCTACGACCCCGAGTTCATCAAGGCCTCCGGCGAGTCCAACGACGGCGACCTCGCCACCTCGGTCGGCTACCCGATCGAGAAGCTCCCGAACGCCAAGAAGTTCATCGACGACTACAAGGCCGCCGGATACAAGGACGCCTACTCGGCCTACGGCGGCTACTCCTACGACGCCGTCTGGTCCATCATCCAGGCCGTCAAGGCCGTCGTCGCCGAGAACGGCGGCAAGGTGCCCGCCGACGCCCGCGCCAAGGTCACCCAGGCCATGGCCAAGGTCAACTTCGAAGGCGTCACCGGCACCATCTCGTACGACGAGTTCGGCGACACCACCAACAAGCAGCTCACCGTCTACACGGTGAAGAACGGCGCCTGGACCGACCTGAAGTCCGAGACCTTCAAGGACTGACCGGACCCGGCAGCCCCTCGCGCCACCTGAACCACCGCTTCACCCGCACCACTTGGACCACCCGCACCACGTGAACCACCGCACCACCCGAATCACCCGAATCACCCGACCCGAACCGCGCGAGGGCGCACTCAGCGCCCTCGCGCGGTGTCATATCCGACAAAGCTCATCGGAGGCCCGCGGTGAACGAACTGCCGCAACAACTGGCCGACGGCCTTGCCCTCGGAGCCCTCTACGGTCTCATCGCCATCGGCTACACGATGGTCTACGGCATCGTCCAGCTCATCAACTTCGCCCACGGCGAGATCTTCATGGTCGGAGGCTTCGGCGCCCTCACGGCGTACACGATCCTCCCCGACGGCACCACCCTCGCCCTCGCCATTCCGGTGATGCTCATCGGCGGCGCGGTGGTCTCGGTGGCCGTCGCCACCGCAGCCGAGCGCTTCGCCTACCGTCCCCTGCGCGGCGCACCCCGCCTCGCGCCCCTGATCACCGCGATCGGCCTGTCGATCGTGCTCCAGCAGCTCGTCTGGGGCTTCTACCCCGGCGCCAACAAGCCCGTGAAGTTCCCCGAGTTCAAGGGCGACAGCTTCCAGCTCATGGACAACCTGGCCATCACGCGCTCGGACCTCTTCGTCCTCGTCGCCGCGCCCGTGTGCATGATCGCCCTCGGCCTCTTCGTCTCGAAGAGCCGCAGCGGCCGCGCCATGCAGGCCACCTCCCAGGACCCCGACACCGCCAAGCTCATGGGCATCAACACCGACCGCATCATCGTGATGGCCTTCGCCATCGGCGCCGCCTTCGCGGCCGTCGCCGCGGTCGCCGAAGGCCTCGACAAGGGCCAGATCCGCTTCGAGATGGGCTTCCTGCTCGGCCTCAAGGCGTTCACCGCCGCCGTCCTCGGCGGCATCGGCAACATCTACGGTGCCATGATCGGCGGCCTCGTCCTCGGCCTCGCCGAAACGCTCTCCATCGCCTACGTCGAGCACATACCCGGCATGGCGCAGTTCGGCGGCGGCGCCTGGAAGGACATCTGGGTCTTCTCCCTCCTCATCCTCGTGCTCCTGTTCCGGCCCCAGGGGCTGCTCGGACAGCGCGCAGCGGACAGGGCGTGATGACGATGACCACCAAGCCCGACAAGAACAACGAGAACGACAAGAACAACCAGCCTGGCGAGAACATCCCGAGCACCGAGGCCGCGAAGAACGCCGAGGAAACCAAAGCGGCCACGGCCACCAAGGCCACCACCGGCGCCACCGGCACCAAGTCCCCCGGCCTCCTCCACTGGATCGTCGCCGCCGGCGGCCTCGCCACCTTCGCGTCCACCTTCCTCGCCTGGACCTACACCACCGAATTCCCCGGCAACCTCACCGTCACCGGCTACCCCGGCGGCCTCCAGGTCCTCACCCTCGTCGCCGGCCTCCTCCTCACCCTCTTCGCCCTGGCCGGCCTCGGCGTCAAGGGCCTGCGCTGGCTCACCCCCGCCGGCTCCACCAACGCCCTGCGCCTGCTCGCCCTCGGCGCGTTCGGCACCACCTGGTACGCCGTCCTCGCCATCGCGGTCGAACTCGGCGGCCTGGTCAACCTGGAGCCCGGCGGCTTCGTCGCCGCCGTCGCCTCCGCGATCCCGCTCGCCGCGCTCGCCCTCCCCCAGGACGCCCGCCCCCCGGCCGAGCCGAAGGACCTCCCCTCCTGGGCGCAGATCCTCGTCCTCGTCGCCGCCTTCGCGATCGGCCTGTACGCCGTCTCCTACGGCATCTCCACCGAATACGGCGAGCTGTTCATCGGCTACCTGATCCTCGCCGGCTGCGTCGCCGCGGCCCTCAACAAGTCCGGCCTGATGAGCCGCGTCTCCGCCATCGCCTCCGCGCACCGGCAGATCGCCGTCATCGCCGCCTTCGTCGCCGCGGCCGTCTTCCCCTTCACCCAGGAGAACGACACCTTCACGGTCATCGCGGTCAACATCCTGATCTTCGCGACCGTCGCCCTCGGCCTCAACATCGTCGTCGGCCTCGCCGGACTCCTCGACCTCGGCTACGTCGCCTTCCTCGGCGTCGGCGCCTACACCGCCGCCCTGGTCTCCGGATCCACCGCCTCCGCCCTCGGCGTCCAACTGCCCTTCTTCGCCGCCGTCGTCATCGGCGCCGTCGTCGCCCTCGTCTTCGGCGTCGTCATCGGTGCCCCGACCCTGCGGCTGCACGGCGACTACCTCGCCATCGTCACCCTGGGCTTCGGAGAGATCTTCCGCATCACCGTCAACAACATGGACGGCGACAACGGCCCCCAGATCACCAACGGCCCCAACGGCATCCCCAACATCCCCGCGCTCGACATCTTCGGCTACGACTTCAGCCAGACCCACACCTTCCTGGGCCTGGAGATCAGCCTGTACGCCAACTACTACCTGCTGATGCTGCTCGTCATGGTCCTCGTCGTCGTGGTCTTCAGCCGCGCCCAGGACTCCCGCATCGGCCGCGCCTGGGTCGCCATCCGCGAGGACGAGACCGCCGCCACCGCCATGGGCATCAACGGCTTCCGCGTCAAGCTCATCGCCTTCGCCCTCGGCGCCACCCTCGCCGGCGTCGCCGGCACCGTCCAGGCCCACTTCCAGGGCACCGTCCTGCCCGAGATGTACATGTTCTCCGGCCCGGTCGCCCCGAACTCCGCGTTCCTCCTCGCCGCCGTCATCCTCGGCGGCATGGGCACCATCCGCGGCCCGATCCTCGGCGCCGCCCTGCTCTTCCTCATCCCCGCGAAACTGGCCTTCCTCGCGGACTACCAGCTCCTCGCGTTCGGCCTCGCGCTCATCCTGCTCATGCGCTTCCGCCCCGAGGGCCTCATCCCCAACCGGCGCGCCAAGCTGGAGTTCCACGAGCACCAGGAGAGCGCCGACCAGCACGACGTACCGGAGCGGCGGCAGTCCGCCGAGTCCGGCGCCACAACCGCGAAGGCGGGTGCGTGAACGCCATGACGACGACCACGACCACCACCGGCACGGCCACCACCGAAGCCGGCGCCACCGTCCTCGACGCGAGCGGCGTCACCATGCGCTTCGGCGGCCTCACCGCCGTCCAGGGCGTCGACCTCACCGTCCGCGAAGGCGAGATCGTCGGTCTCATCGGCCCCAACGGCGCCGGCAAGACCACCTTCTTCAACTGCCTCACCGGCCTGTACATCCCCACCGAGGGCCGGGTCAGCTACAAGGGCACGGTCCTGCCGCCCAAGCCGCACCTCGTCACCCAGGCCGGCATCGCCCGCACCTTCCAGAACATCCGGCTCTTCTCCAACATGACCGTCCTGGAGAACGTCCTCGTCGGACGCCACACCCGGACCAAGGAAGGCCTCTGGTCCGCGCTCCTGCGCGGCCCCGGCTTCAAGCGCGCCGAGGCCGCCTCCCGCGAACGGGCCATGGAACTCCTGGAGTTCGTCGGCCTCGCCGCCAAGGCCGAACACCTCGCCCGCAACCTCCCGTACGGCGAACAGCGCAAACTGGAGATCGCCCGCGCCCTCGCCAGCGACCCCGGCCTGCTGCTCCTCGACGAGCCGACGGCCGGCATGAACCAGAACGAGACCCGCACGACCGAGGAACTGGTCTTCGCGATCCGCGACCTCGGCATCGCGGTCCTGGTCATCGAGCACGACATGAAGTTCATCTTCAACCTGTGCGACCGGGTGGCCGTCCTCGTCCAGGGCCAGAAGCTCGTCGAGGGCACCGCCGAGGTCGTCCAGGGCGACGAGCGCGTCGTGGCCGCGTACCTCGGCACCCCCTTCGAGGGCGCCCCCGGCGCCGAGGAGGCGGCGGAGGTCGCGGCGGCGGAGGCCCACGCGGCCGGAAGCACGGCCCAGGGGTCGGCTGAGGGCTCGGCTGAGGGTACGGCCAAGGAGGAGGCGCCGGCGAAGGCCGACGCCAAGCCCGCGAAGCCCTCGAAGCCCGCCGCGGCGGCCGAAGCTCCCGAGACCGCCGAAGCCGCGACCCCGGCCGCCGACGCGGACAGCACCACCGAAGGAGACTCCAAGTGACCGCACTCCTGGAGGTCGAGAACCTCAGGGTCGCCTACGGCAAGATCGAGGCCGTCAAGGGCATCTCCTTCTCCGTCGAAGCCGGCCAGGTCGTCAGCCTCATCGGCACCAACGGCGCGGGCAAGACCACCACCCTGCGCACCCTCTCCGGCCTCATCAAACCGGCCGGCGGCAAGATGACCTTCAACGGCGAGGTGCTCAACGGCATCCCCGCCCACAAGATGGTCGCCCGCGGCATGGCCCACTCCCCCGAGGGCCGGCACATCTTCCCCAAGCTCTCCATCGCCGAGAACCTCCAGCTCGGCGCCTTCCTCCGGAAGGACAAGGACGGCATCGCCCGCGACATCCAGCGCGCCTACGACCTCTTCCCCATCCTGGGCGAACGCCGCAAGCAGGCCGCGGGCACCCTGTCCGGCGGCGAGCAGCAGATGCTCGCCATGGGCCGGGCCCTGATGTCGCAGCCCAAGCTGCTCATGCTCGACGAGCCCTCCATGGGCCTCTCCCCGATCATGATGCAGAAAATCATGGAGACCATCGCCACCCTCAAGGCGGAGGGCATGACGATCCTGCTCATCGAGCAGAACGCGCAGGCCGCCCTCTCGCTGGCGGACTACGGATACGTGCTGGAGGTCGGCACGATCAAACTGCACGGCACCGGCGCGGACCTCCTCGTCGACGACGAGGTCCGCAAGACGTACCTCGGCGAGGAGTAGCCCCTCCGGTACCGGCCAGGGAACCAGCAGGGCCCGCACCACGGAAACGTGGCGCGGGCCCTGTCCCGTACGTACCGGCCCCTACTGCTCCTTGGCCTTCGCGGCCTTCTTCTCCTCGGCGTCCTCGATGACCGCCTCCGCGACCTGCTGCATCGACATCCGCCGGTCCATCGACGTCTTCTGGATCCACCGGAACGCGGCGGGCTCCGTCAGCCCGTACTGCGTCTGCAGGACCGACTTGGCACGGTCGACCAGCTTGCGGGTCTCCAGACGCTGGCTGAGATCGGCGATCTCCTTCTCCAGGGCCCGCAGCTCGGCGAACCGGGATACGGCCATCTCGATGGCCGGCACCACATCGCTCTTGCTGAACGGCTTCACCAGATACGCCATGGCACCGGCGTCCCGGGCCCGCTCGACCAGCTCGCGCTGGGAGAAGGCGGTGAGCATGAGGACCGGGGCGATGGACTCGCCCGCGATCTTCTCGGCCGCGGAGATGCCGTCGAGGATGGGCATCTTCACGTCCAGGATCACCAGATCGGGCCGGTGCTCGCGCGCCAGCTCGACGGCCCGGGCCCCGTCACCGGCCTCGCCGACGACCATGTAGCCCTCTTCCTCCAGCATCTCCTTGAGATCGAGCCGGATGAGGGCCTCGTCCTCGGCGATGACGACACGGGTCGTCAGCGGGGGGACGTGGGAAGCGTCGACGGCGTCGTCTTCGGCGGCGGGCTGGGGCGACTCGGGGGCGGTCACGCGGGCTCCTCGTTGCGGGGCAACTACTGCTGACACGAGCCTACCCACCTCCTGTAAAGTAGGAGCACGGCGGGTGACCGCCAACCTTTGTTTCAAAGGAAGCCCCGGTAGCCCAGCGGTAGAGGCAGTGGTCTCAAACACCATCCAGCGTGGGTTCGAATCCCACCCGGGGCACTTTACCTTCATTTCCATGGTCGAGCCATCTTGAGCATTCGTCACCCACACGTGTGAAATCCGGCTATTCACCCTTCACAGTGCGAACCACCTCGCCACGCTCGGCCGCATGTACGACATCAGTACGCGCCGTCGCGCCCTGGCACTGGTCGACCAAGGTCGCAGCCTCAACTCCGTCAGCAAACAGACGGGGATCTCCCGAGCCGCTCTCCGCAGCTGGCAGATCCACCTCGAACCTCGCCCGCGCATGTCCGCCCATCGCGCGCCCTGCGTCCGCTGCCGCCCCACCCCCGGCCTGCCCGAAGCCGTGGAGGCGTACGCCTATCTTCTCGGGCTCTACCTCGGCGACGGCTGCGTCAGCCCGCACCGTCAGGGGAGCCAGCATCTTCGGATCGCCTGCGCGGACGCCTGGCCAGGGCTGATCGAGGCGTGCCGCGACGCGATGCGGGCCGTGCAACCATACGGCTCCGTGTGCCTCGTACGGAAGCAGGGATGCGTCGCGGTCACCAGCTACGGCCGCCACTGGACATGCCTCTTCCCGCAGCACGGTCCCGGCAAGAAGCACGACCGCCGGATCGTCCTCGAAGACTGGCAGCAGGGCATCGTCGACGCGCACCCCTGGGAGTTCATCCGGGGGCTGATCCATTCCGACGGCGCGCGGATCGTCAACTGGGCCTCGTGCCTTGTCGGCGGCGAGCGCAAGCGGTACGAGTACCCTCGCTACTTCTTCTCCAACGTCTCCGACGACATCGTGCGGTTGTTCACGGACACGCTCGACCGCCTCGGCGTCGCCTGGCGCAGCCGGCGCCGGAAGAACGGCGTGCAGGATGTCTCGGTGGCGCGGCGGGAGGCGGTCGCCCTCATGGACACCCACATCGGCCCCAAGTACTGACCGCCGCACCGCTCCCCGGACCCGCCGGCCCCACCCCCGCCCCCGCCCCCCTCAGTTCGTCACCGGATCCCCCACGCGGTGCACCCGGACCATGTTGGTGGAGCCGGGGACTCCGGGCGGGGAGCCGGCGGTGATGACGACGAGGTCGCCCTCGCGGCAGTGGCCTCGGCGCAGGAGTTCGGTGTCGACCTGGGCGACCATCGCGTCGGTGGAGTCGGCGTGCGGGCCGAGGAAGGTTTCGACGCCCCAGGTGAGGTTGAGCTGGGCGTGGGTGCCGGGGTCGGGGGTGAAGGCGAGGAGGGGGATGGGTGTGCGGGAGCGGGCGAGGCGTTTGACGGTGTCGCCGGACTGGGTGCAGGCGACGAGGTAGCGGGCGCCGAGGAAGTCGCCGATCTCGGCGGCGGCGCGGGCGACGGCGCCGCCCTGGGTGCGGGGTTTGGTGTTCTCGGTGAGGGGTGGGAGGCCGTCGGCGAGGATGTCGTGTTCGGCGGCTTCGACGATGCGGCTCATGGTGCGGACGGTTTCGACGGGGTATTTGCCGACGCTGGTCTCGCCGGAGAGCATGACGGCGTCGGTGCCGTCGATGACGGCGTTGGCGACGTCGCTGGCTTCGGCGCGGGTGGGGCGGGAGTTGTCGATCATCGAGTCGAGCATCTGGGTGGCGACAATGACGGGTTTGGCGTTGCGCTTGGCGAGGGTGATGGCGCGCTTTTGGACGATGGGGACCTGTTCGAGGGGCATTTCGACGCCGAGGTCGCCGCGGGCGACCATGATGCCGTCGAAGGCGGCGACGATGGCGTCGAGGTTGTCGACGGCCTGTGGTTTTTCGATTTTGGCGATGACGGGGACGTGGCGGCCTTCTTCGTCCATGACGCGGTGGACGTCGTCGATGTCGTGGGCGGTGCGGACGAAGGAGAGGGCGATGACGTCGGCGCCGGTGCGCAGGGCCCAGCGGAGGTCGTCGATGTCCTTGTCGGAGAGGGCGGGGACGGAGACGGCGACGCCGGGGAGGTTGAGGCCCTTGTGGTCGGAGACGATGCCGCCTTCGAGGACGCGGGTGTGGACGCGGGGTCCGTCGATGGCGGTGACTTCGAGGGTGACGCGGCCGTCGTCGACGAGGACGCGTTCGCCGGGGGTGACGTCGTCGGGGAGGCCGGTGTGGGTGGTGCCGCAGTGGTGGCGGTCGCCTTCGACGGGTTCGACGGTGATGGTGAAGTGGTCGCCGCGTTCAAGGAGTACGGGGCCTTCGCGGAAGCGTCCGAGGCGGATCTTCGGGCCTTGAAGGTCGGCGAGGACGGCGACGCCTCGGCCGGTTTCGTCGGCGGCTTTACGGACGCTGCGGTAGCGCTCCTCGTGTTCGGCGTGGGTGCCGTGGCTGAGGTTGAGGCGGGCCACGTTCATTCCGGCTTCGAGCAGTGCCTTGATCTGGTCGTATGCCGCGGTGGCGGGTCCAAGGGTGCAGACGATTTTCGCTCGGCGCATGGGCACGACCCTAGGGCTTACTTACGGGTAGCGAAGGGCTCCGGAATGACGACTCAACAAGCTTTACGTGAAAGGTTGTTGACAAGTCTTGAATGTGTGCGGGTGGTCGCTCCGATGAGCGGTCGCGGGGGCTTTCGGGGGTTTGTCTCAGCGGGTGGACGGGGGTGGTTCCGCTGGTCCGGGGCGGGTGGCGGGCTTCGCGGGGGCGGGGAGAGGCGTCCGTTTCGTGCCGAACACTTTCCCAGTCCGTAACCCGATAGGCCTGTTGCGACCGTGAATCGTGGGCCAGAATCTACGCGCGTTGTGCGTGATATGACGCCAATGAACCACCCAAGGAGAAGAACACATGCCGCTGAACCGCAGGACGTTCCTGGAGCGCTCGGCCGCCGCCGGGGCCGGTGTGGCCCTCACGGGCGCGGTCGTCGCCCCGGCCGAGGCCGCCCAGTCCGCCACGGGTGCCGCCGCCGGTAACAGTCCGCACCCGCAGAAGCGGTACGCGTTCACGGTGATGGGCACCACCGACCTGCACGGAAACGTGTTCAACTGGGACTACTTCACCGACCACGAGTTCGACGACAAGGCCCACAACGACGTCGGTCTCGCCAAGATCTCCACCCTGGTGAACCAGGTCCGCGCCGAGAAGGGCCGGCGGAACACGCTGCTCATCGACGCGGGTGACACCATCCAGGGCACCCAGCTGGCGTACTACTACGCGAAGATCGACCCGATCACCAAGAAGGGCGGCCCGGTCCACCCGATGGCCGTCGCCATGAACAAGATCGGGTACGACGCGGTCGCGCTCGGCAACCACGAGTTCAACTACGGCATTCCGGTGCTGCGCGCGTTCCAGGAGCAGTGCGACTTCCCGCTGCTCGGCGCCAACGCGCTGGACGCGAAGACGCTGCGCCCGGCCTTCCCGCCGTACAGCATGCACACGCTGCCCACCCCGCAGGGCCGGGACGTGAAGATCGCCGTCCTCGGTCTGACCAACCCGGGCATCGCCCTGTGGGACAAGGCCAACGTCTCCGGCAAGATGGTCTTCCCGGGCCTGGAGGAGCAGGCGGCGGTGTGGGTGCCGAAGCTGCGTTCCATGGGCGCGGACGTGGTGATCGTGTCGGCGCACTCGGGCTCGAACGGCACGTCGTCGTGGGGTGACCAGCTGCCGTACGTGGAGAACGCGGCCGCGCTGGTGGCCGAGCAGGTGCCGGGGATCGACGCGATCCTGGTGGGTCACGCGCACGCGGAGATCCCGGAGTACCGGGTGAAGAACAAGGAGACCGGCAAGGACGTGGTGCTGTCCGAGCCGGCGAAGTGGGGTCAGCGGCTGACCCTGTTCGACTTCGAGGTGGTGTGGGAGAAGGGCAGCTGGATCGTCGAGAAGGCGGGCGCGCGGGTCCTGAACTCCAACACGGTGCCGGAGGACCCGGCGGTCACCGGGCTGCTGGTGGACGAGCACCGGAAGGTCGTCGCGTACGTCAACCAGGTGATCGGCCACTCGGCCGCCGCGATGTCCACGGCCGACGCGCCGTGGAAGGACGAGCCGATCATCGACCTGATCAACGTCGTCCAGGCGGAGACGGTGCGGGAGGCGCTCGCGGGTGGCGCGTACGCCGATCTGCCGGTGCTGTCGCAGGCGTCGTGCTTCTCGCGGACCGCGCGGATCCCGGCGGGCGAGATCACCATCAAGGACGCGGCCGGGCTGTACCCGTTCGAGAACACCCTGGAGGCCCGCCTGCTGACGGGTGCCCAGCTGAAGGACTACCTGGAGTACTCGGCGAAGTACTACGTCCAGACGGCGGCGGGTGCTCCGGTCGACACGTCGAAGCTGACGAACGCGGGCGACACCCCGGACTACAACTACGACGCCGTGTCGGGTCTGACGTACGACATCGACATCGCGAAGCCGGTCGGCCAGCGGATCGTGAACCTGTCGTTCGAGGGCAAGCCGCTGGACCCGGCGGCGCGGTTCGTGTTCGCGGTGAACAACTACCGGGCGAGCGGCGGCGGTGCGTTCCCGCACGTGGCCGGCGCCCAGCAGCTGTGGGCGAACTCGGAGGAGATCCGTAACACCATCATCCAGTGGGTGCGGGCCAAGGGGTCGATCGACCCGGCGGTGTTCGCCTCGGTGGACTGGAAGCTGACGCGGAACGGCGTTCCGGTGTTCTGATCTCCGGTGGTTCGGGGGGCGTAGGGGGCTCAGGGGGCTCAGGGATCCAGGGGCTTGGGGGCTCCGGGGTCTGCGGGGTCTCTGTGACCTTCGGGGCTTCCCGGGGCTCCTGGGTTTCCCGGGGCTTCCGGGCCCTTCGGCCCGTCACACGTTTTCCGCGAGAGGCGTCAGCTTCCGGCTCTGGGCCGGCAGGCTCGGCGCCTCTCGCGCTTCCAGGCCGAAGGTGGTGAAGGCGGTGCGGCGGGGCAGCGGGTAGGGCTCCTTGCCGGTGACGGAGTTGAGGATGGCGGCGCTGCGCCAGGCGGCGAGGCCGAGGTCGGGGGTGCCGACGCCGTGGGTGTGGCGTTCGGCGTTCTGTACGTAGACGGCGCCCGAGCCGGCGGCGGGGCCGGAGCTGGAGTCGGTGTCGGAATCGGAGTCGATGCCGTCGAGGACCAGCCGGTAGCCGGCGTCGACGCGGGGCCGGCCGGCGAAGTCGCGGCGCAGGTGGGGGTCGAGGCCGGCGAGCAGGTGGTCGAGGGGGCGTTCGCGGTAGCCGGTGGCGAGGACGACGGCTTCGGTGGTGAGGCGGGAGCGGGTGCCCTGCCGGACGTGTTCCAGGTGGAGTTCGAGGTGGGTGCCGGCGACGCGGCCGGCGGTGCGTACCTGGACGCCGGGGGTGAGGACGGCGTCGGGCCAGCCGCCGTGGAGGGTGCGGCGGTACAGCTCGTCGTGTACGGCGGCGAGGGTCTCGGCGTCGATGCCCTTGTGCAACTGCCATTGCAGTGGCAGGAGTTCGGCTCGGGCTTGTTCGGGCAGGGCGTGGAAGTACTGGGTGTAGTCGGGGGTGAAGTGCTCCAGGCCGAGCTTGGAGTACTCCATGGGGGCGAAGGCCTCGGTGCGGGCGAGCCAGTGGAGGCGTTCGGCGCCGGCGGGGCGGGCGCGGAGCAGGTCGAGGAAGATCTCGGCGCCGGACTGGCCGGAGCCGATGACGGTGACGTGTCCGGCGGCGAGCAGGGTGTCGCGGTGGGCGAGGTAGTCGGCGGAGTGGATGACGGGGACGTCGGGCGCGTCGGCGAGGGGGCGCAGCGGTTCGGGGACGTGGGGGGCGGTGCCGACGCCGAGGACGACGTTGCGGGTGTGGGCGCGGCCGAGGGCGGTGGCTTCGCCGTCGGCGTCGAGCTGGGTGAAGTCGACTTCGAAGAGGCGGTGTTCGGGGTTCCAGCGGACGGTGTCGACCTGGTGGCCGAAGTGCAGTCCGGGGAGGTGTTCGCTGACCCAGCGGCAGTAGGCGTCGTATTCGGCGCGGTGGATGTGGAACTTCTCCGCGAAGTAGAAGGGGAAGAGGCGGTCGCGGTCGCGGAGGTAGTTGAGGAAGGTCCAGGGGCTGGCGGGGTCGGCGAGGGTGACGAGGTCGGCGAGGAAGGGGACTTGGAGGGTGGCGCCGTCGATGAGCTGGCCGGGGTGCCAGTGGAAGGCGGGCCGTTGGTCGTAGAAGGCGGTGGCGAGGGGGCCGGGGGTGCCGTGGGCGAGGGCGGCGAGGGAGAGGTTGAACGGGCCGATGCCGACGCCGACGAGGTCGTAGGGGCGGTCGGATCCGTGGTCGGGAGCGTGGTCCGGGCCGTATCCCTCGCCGGGGGTGTGGGGGTGCCGGGTGGTGCGGGTGCTGCTGGTGGGGCTGGTCACGCGGGTGGTGCCGGTGGTGCTGGTCGTGCCGCCGGTGGTGCCGGTCATCGGGGGGTGCTGCCTTCCACGAGGGTGATGAGCTGGACGAGGTCGTCGAGGGTGGTGTGGGGGTTGAGGAGCGTCGCCTTGAGCCAGAGCCGCCCGTCGGCGGTGGCCCGGCCGAGCACGGCGCGGCCCTCGGTGAGGAGGGTGCGGCGGATCGACGCGACGGTGGGGTCGTCCGCGTCGTAAGGCCGGAACAGGACCGTGGTGAGTGTCGGTCGGGCGTTCAGCTCCAGGCGGGGCGATTTCTCGACTTGGTCGGCGAGGTCCTGGGCGAGCGTCATGCAGGCGTCGACGAGCGCGCCGAGGCCGGTGCGGCCGAGGGCGCGCAGGGTGACGGCGGTCTTGAGGACGTCGGGCCGGCGGGTGGTGCGCAGCGAGCGGCCGAGGAGGTCGGGGAGCCCGGCGTCGGTGTCGTCGTCGGCGTTCAGGTAGTCGGCGGTGTGGCCGAGGACGGCGAGGTCGCTGCTGTCGCGGACGGCGAGCAGTCCGGCGGCGGCTGGCTGCCAGCCGAGTTTGTGCAGGTCGAGGGTGACCGTGCGGGCGCGGTCGAGGCCGGCGAGGAGTTCGCGGTGGGTGGCGCTGAAGAGGAGGGGGCCGGCGTAGGCGGCGTCGACGTGGAGGTCGGCGGGCGTGGCGCCGGGGGTGGGGGTGTTGGGGGTGGTGGGGGCGCCGGGTGTGTTGGGGGTGTTGTGGGCGGCGCAGCGGTCGGCGATCGCGGGGAGCGGGTCGACGAGACCGGCGTCGGTCGTACCGGCGGTGGCGGCGACGAGAACCGGCTGGCCGGCGAGGTCGTCGAGCGCGTGGTCGAGGACCGCCGGGTCGACGGTGCCGCGGGGCGTGGGAAGCACGACCGGCGCGGGCAGGCCGAGCAGCCAGGTGGCGCGGAGGAACGAGTGGTGGGCGTTGGCGCCGACGACGGTTCGGAGCGGACGGCCGGGGTGGCGCTCGCGTGCCAGGAGGAGCGCGAGCTGGTTGGACTCCGTGCCGCCGGTGGTGACGAGGGCGTCGGGGCGGGGGGCGTCGGGGTACGCCTCGGCGGCGAGGGCGTGGGTGACGAGGGCTTCGAGGGTGGAGGCGGCGGGGGCCTGGTCCCAGGAGTCCAGGGAGGGGTTGAGCGCGGAGGCGGCGAGGTCGGCGACCGCGGCGAGTGCGAGCGGCGGGGTGTGCAGGTGCGCTGCGCACAGGGGGTGGGCGGGGTCGGCGGCGCCGGCGGCGAGTGTACGGACCAGGGTGCGGAGGGCTTCTTCGGCGCCGGTGCCGTGTTCGGGGAGGACGGGGCCGAGTGTCGCGGTGACATGGCGGGTGACGGCGGTGGGGCCGCCGGCGGGGAGGGGGCCGCCGCGGGTGGTGGCGCCTTCGTGGAGGGCGTCGAGGAGAGGGGGGAGGAGCTCGCGGAGGGCGTCTGCGCCAAAGGCGCCACCGGCGAGGGATACGGCACACATGGACGACAGGGTGCCGGGGTTTTGGGCGGTGTGTCCGGGGACGGGGGAAGTGTGACCCGAACGAGGTACGCGTGGCGCTGCGGGGTGCTGCGCGCTGCGGTGCGGGTGGGCGTGGTGGTGGCGGGGCGTGGGGGCGCGTTCGGGGTTGCGGGGTGGTGCGCTGGGGGTTCGTGGTGGGTGCGCGTGGGCCGGTCCGGGGGTCGTGTTCTGCACTGCATGATTTACGGCGCGGGCGCCCTCGTAGCGCGTGAAGCGTTGCTGTTTCCGCGCCACAAATCACGCTTTACGTTTCGAACACGACCCCCTCCCCAGCCCCCGCTCCCGCCCGTCGTCCGCGCACCGCCCCGCACCCCGTCCGCTTGAGTGGAGGGGGGGTGGGGGCGGGTGCGGCAGGTGGGTGGGAGGGGGAAGGGGGTGGAAATCAGCCTCGGGCTCGCAGCGCGCGGCGGAGGTCGTCGAGTTGGTCGACCAGCTTGCGGTGGAGGGCCGGGGTCATCGTGTCCTTGGCGAGGTGGTGTTCGCCGAGGGCCAGGGTGTCGGCGTCGACCGCGTGGGTGGGGAAGGCGTGGCGGCCGACGGCCTCGGCGATGGCGGGGCCGCGGCGGTCGGCGAGGGCGATGGCGGCCGGGAAGTAGCGGGTCGTGTACTCCCGTACGAGATCGGCCTGTTCGGGCTGCCAGAAGCCGCGGGCGGTGGCGTTGAACAGGTAGTTGGACAGGTCGTCGGTCTCGAACATGGCGGCCCAGGCCGCCGCCTTGGCCTCGGGGGTGGGCAGGGAGGCGCGGCAGCGGGCGGCGCCTTCCTGGCCGGTGGCGCTCGGGTCGCGGTCGAGTTCGGCGGCGATGGCGGTCTCGTCGGTGGCGCCGAGGACGGCGAGGCGGGCGAGGATGCGCCAGCGCAGTTCGGGGTCGAGTTCGGGGCCGCCGTGGACGGTGCCCTCGTCGAGCCAGGAGGCGATCTTGTCGGGGGTGGTGGCGCTGTCGATGAGCGTGCGGACGGCGGCGAGGCGCAGGTCGGGGGCGTCGCCGTCCTCGGTGCGGCGCAGCAGGTCGCGGCTGATCGCGGTGAGGGTGGCGAGCGCGGCGGGGCGGTCGGCCTCGGTGACGTAGCGGTCGGCGAGTTGGGTGCGGGCGAAGGCCAGGACGCCCTGGACGACGGCGAGTTCGGATTCGTCGGCGAGGTGGGCGGCGGCCGTCTCCAGGTAGGCGGTCGCGGCGAGTTCGCCGTCGCGGACCATGTCGCGCAGCGCGTTCCAGACGACGGCGCGGGTGAGGGCGTCGGGGATGCGGGAGAGGGAGCGGAGCGCGGTCTCCTGGGAGACGGCGTCGAACCGCATCTTGGTGTAGGTGAGGTCGCCGTCGTTGAGGACGACGAGCGCGGGGCGCGGGCCGTCCAGTTCGAGCGGGGCGGTCTGCGGGACGTCGACCCAGGGGCGGTCGCGCAGGACGAGGTCGCCGGCGGCGTCGCGGTCGTAGATGCCGACGGCGATGCGGTGCGGGCGGCTGCCGTCGCGGTCGACGGTGAGGCGCCAGGTGCGGGCCTCGCCTTCGAGGCGGGGGGTGAGGGTGTCGACGCCGGTGGTGCGCAGCCAGGTGTCGGCCCAGGCGTGGACGTCGCGGTCGGTGGCGGCGGCGAGGTTGTCGATGAAGTCGGCGAGGGTGGCGTTGGCGAACTTGTGCCGCTTGAAGTGGATGTTGATGCCGGCGAGGAAGTCCTTCTCCCCCATCCAGGCGACGAGTTGACGCAGCGCGGAGGCGCCCTTGGCGTAGGAGATGCCGTCGAAGTTGAGGAGGGCCGAGGCGGTGTCGGGGACGGCGGCCGGGTCGGGGGCGACGGGGTGGGTGGAGGGCCGCTGGTCGGCTTCGTAGCCCCAGGCCTTGCGGTCGATGCCGAAGTCGAGCCAGGTGTCGGCGAAGAGGTCGGAGCAGGCTTCGTTGATGGTCTGGTAGCCCATGTACTCGGCGAAGGACTCGTTCAGCCAGATGTCGTCCCACCAGCGCAGGGTGACGAGGTCGCCGAACCACATGTGGGCCATCTCGTGGGCGATGACCATGGCGCGGGTCATGCGTTCGGTCTCGGTGACGGCGGAGCGGAAGACGAACTCGTCGCGGAAGGTGACGAGTCCGGGGTTCTCCATGGCGCCGGGGTTGAACTCGGGGACGAAGGCCTGGTCGTAGGAGTCGAAGGGGTACGGCTCGTCGAACTTCTCGTGGAAGCGGTCGAAGCAGGCGCGGGTGACGGCGAGGATCTCGTCGGCGTCGGCGTCGAGGTGGGGGGCGAGGGAGCGGCGGCAGTGGATGCCGAAGGGCAGGCCGGCGTGTTCGGTGCGGATGGAGTGCCAGGGGCCGGCGGCGACGCAGACGAAGTACGTGGACAGCAGGGGGGTGGGGGCGGCCTGCCAGCGGCCGTCGGGTCGCTGTTCGGTGCGGCCGTTGGACAGGAAGGTCCAGCCGTCGGGGAGGGTGGCGGAGAAGGCGAAGACGGCCTTGAGGTCGGGCTGGTCGAAGGCCGCGAAGACGCGCTGGACGTCTTCCATGAACAGCTGGGTGTACGTGTACGACTCGCCGTCGGTGGGGTCGGTGAAGCGGTGCATGCCCTCGCCGGTGTGCGAGTAGCGCATGGTGGTGGCGATGTCGAGGGTGTGCTCGCCCTCGGTGAGGGTGAGGGGGAGGCGGTTGCCGTCAAGGGTGGCGGGGTCGAGCGGCGTGCCGTCGAGGGCGGCGGAGTGGAGCGTCTCGGGCTTGAGCTCGACGAAGGTGTCCCCGGCGGCGCGGGCGGTGAACCGGATGGTGGTGGTGGACCCGAAGGTCTCGTCGCCGGTGGTGAGGTCGAGGTCCACGGTGTAGTGCTGGACGTCGAGGAGTTGGGCTCGGGTCTGCGCTTCGTCGCGCGTCAGTACGGACATGCGCTCATGCTGCCTGATGGTCTTCTTCAGGGGGAGAGGGGTTCACCGACAGCTCAGGCGGGACTGGGCGGTGAGGCGGATCAGGACGCGCGGGAGGGGGACGGAGGGCGGGGAGGACGCTACGTCGCGTGCGGGCCGGGGGCGTCTCCTGCGAGATCCGTGCCCGCCCGCCCGCGCTGCGGCCCGCGGCCGTCAGTCGGTGCGGTCCACATTCCACTCCGCGGGCAGCTCGCCGTCGCAGAAGACGCAGACGAAGTCGTCCTCGCGCACGATGTTGTGTTCCTGGCAGTCGGGGCACCGCCGGAAGACGATCTCGTGGGTGAAGCCGGAAGGCCGCCGGAGTTCCGCGAGGTCCAGGGCACGGGCGACCGCCGCCCAGGAATCTGCGTCCGGGCAGTACCCGGTGGACTGGTTGCTGACTTCGCTCACGGTCCACCGGTCCGCCTCGCGCAGGAAGGACATCTCACCGGCGGCCAGGACCATGTCTCCGCCGGCGCAGGCCACGTGCTCGCTTCGCCGCGGCGCCAGCCGGAGAACGCCGTCCATGCCGACCACGAAGGTGAACGGTTCGACCGTCTCCGCCGCCGGCCGCTCGGTGCTCCAGCGAGCGAAGTCCGCAGCCGAGCCGATCCGTCGGCCGCCGTCGCCGGGCCGGACCGCGGCCTTCAGCTCGACCGGTCCGACATACCGATAGCTCCGTCCCCGCTCGCTCATGTCGACCGGTCCTCAGGCGAGGCCGGCGCCGTCGAGGTGGGCGAAGGCGGCGGTGATACGGGGGCGGTCGTAGCCGGCGGGGCCGCGGGCGCCGCTGGAGAGCAGGGCGTGCAGCAGCAGGCGGGCCTTGGCGGGGGCGAGCGGGCCGGCGGGGATGAGGCCGCGGTGCAGCAGGTCGGTTTCGGAGCCGGGGCCGCGGTAGGTGTGCGAGAGCGTCGTACCGGCGCCCGTACGGGAGGCGAGGACGACGGGCATCCGGGCGGCCAGTTCGGCGAGGGGCGCGACGAGCGGGGCGGGCACGTGGCCGGCGCCGAACGCGGCGACGACCAGGCCGTCGTAGCGCTCGGGGTGTTCGGCGACGGCGTCGAGGAGTTCACCGGTGTCGCCGAGGGTGAGGGTGAGCAGGGCGACGCGGAGGGTGGGGTCGAAGCGCAGGGCGCAGGCCCGGGTGGGGACGGTGGGGCGGAGCAGGACGCGGGGGACGCCTTCGACGACGGTGCCGAGGGGGCCCGCGCCGGGTGAGGTGAAGGTGGCGACGGAGGTGGTGTGGGCTTTGTGTGCGTGGCGGGCGGCGTGGATCTCGTCGGCGAGGACGACGAGGACGCCGAGGCCCTGGCAGCCGGGGTCGGCGGCGACGGCGAGGGCGGCGGCGAGGTTGGCGGGGCCGTCGGCGCCGGGCAGGTCGGGGCGGCGCATGGCGCCGGTGACGGCGATGGGCCGCTCGGTGGTGCACAGCAGGTCGAGGAGGAAGGCGGTCTCCTCCAGGGTGTCGGTGCCCTGGACGACGACCACGCCCGATCCGCCGGCGACGGCCTCGCGGACCTCGTCGGCGAGGGCCGTCAGGTCCTCGAAGGCGAGGGAGGAGCTGGGGACGCGGCGGAAGTCGCGCAGTTCGACCCGGACGCCGTCGGGGGTGATGCCGGGTGTGTCGAGGACTTCCCGGCCGCTGAGGCGGGTGTCGGCGCCGCCGCCGCGTGCGGAGATGGTGCCGCCGAGGGTGAGGACGGTGACGCGGCGCGCCGGTTCGGCTGCGGCGAAGGCGGTCGTGGTGCTGGGGTCGGGGTCGGTGCTGGTGTCGGTGTGCTGGGGTGTGTCGTGGTCGGTCATGTGGGTGCCCTGTCCCGTTCCCGTCGCCCGTGCCTGTGCCTGTGCCCGCGTGCTCGTACACGTTCCGGTGCGGAGTTCGGGTACGTGTACGTGTACGCGCGCGGGCCTACGGTACGTCGGGGCGTGGCCCGGCGGCGCGGTTCAGCGCGTTTCGTCGGCGATCGTCTCGTGGTGGCGGATGACCTCGGCGATGATGAAGTTCAGCAGCTTCTCCGCGAACGCCGGGTCGAGCCGGGCGCTCTCGGCGAGTTCCCGCAGCCGGGCGATCTGACGGGCCTCGCGGGAGGGGTCGGCGGGCGGCAGATTGTGTTCGGCCTTGAGGACGCCGACCTGCTGGGTGCACTTGAACCGTTCGGCGAGCATGTGGACGACGGCCGCGTCGATGTTGTCGATGCTGGCGCGCAGCCGGTTCAGCTCGGCCTGGACGGCCGGGTCGACGCCGCGCGTACCGCCGCTGTCTCCGCTGTTCTCGCCGCTGTTCTGGCCGCCGGTCTCACGGTGGCTGTTCGTCGTGTCGTCGGGGGTGTCGCTCATGAGCGGGGAGCCTAGCCGGAACCGGGGGAAACGGCCGGTTCGTGTTCGGGATCCGGGACGGGGACGGTGGTGTTCCAGCCGTCCGGGAGGGTGACGCGCTGCTGGGCGCGGAAGCGGACGGGCGCGGTGCCGACGCGGCGGGTGAAGAGCCGGGAGAAGTAGGCGGGGTCGTCGTAACCGACCCGGCGGGCCACGGCGGAGACGGACAGTTCGGTGCCGGCGAGGAGTTCCTTGGCGCGGCCGAGGCGGATGGTGAGCAGGTAGTCCTTGGGGCTGCGGCCGGCCGTGCGCTGGACGGCGGTGCGCAGTTCGGCGGTGGACATGCCGTGCCGGGCGGCGTGTTCGGCGACGGTCAGCGGGGTGAACGCGTCGCGGGCGAGGGCGGCGAGGACGGGGGCGCCGTCGGCGGTGGTGTCGGCGCGGGCGTGGCGCAGGGTGACGAGGAGTTCGTGGACGGCGGCGGCGGTCTCGACTTCGAGGAGGGGGTTGCCGGGGCGGGCGGCGCGGGCGATGCGGCCGATGACGGCGCGGGCGGGGGCGGCGTCGGAGAGGGGGACGACGGGCCGGTCGGGTTCGATGTAGCCGAGTTCGGTGTAGGTGGCGGTGGCCGGTCCGCAGAAGTCGACGAAGGACTCGTCCCAGCCGGTGTCCGGGTCGGCGGAGTAGTGGTGGGGTACGCCGGGGGTGAGCCAGAGCAGGGCGGGGGCGGTGACGGGGGCGCGGTGGCCGTCGGGGCCGAGGAACCAGCCGCTGCCGGCGGCCACGACGACGGCGACATGGTGGTCGAGGGTGCGCGGGCCGACGGTGGGCAGGGGTCCGTGCTGGAGTCCGACGCCGAGGCAGACCAGACCGAGTCGGTGGTGGACGGGGCTGGGTGTGAAGAAGCGCATCCAGGTCTCGTACATCGCGTGGCTGCTTTCCTGGCCTCGTTGGTGCGGTGCTGCCGTGGTGCGGTGGTGCCGTCTCCGCGATTGTCGGCGGTGTGACTGCCGGGGGTGGTGTGGCTGCCGGGGCTGGTGGGGCTGCCGGGGCTGTCGTACGTCCCCGGCACGGGCGGGGCCCGCTCCCGTCGCGTACAGAAAGGTCCAAACCGCCCTGATTTTTGTCCATGGACCGGTCCGCCGTCCACGCGCGAGGGTGGGTCCATGAGTGACTTCGTGGTGGGTGACGAGGATTTCCTGCTCGACGGGCGGCCGGTGCGGCTGCTGTCGGGGGCGCTGCACTACTTCCGGGTGCACGAGGAGCAGTGGGAGCACCGGATCGGGATGCTCCGCGCGATGGGCCTGAACTGCGTCGAGACATACGTGCCGTGGAATCTGTACGAGCCGGAGCCGGGCCGCTACGGGGACGTCGAGGCGCTCGGCCGGTTCCTGGACGCGGTGGCGGCGGCCGGGATGCGGGCGATCGTGCGCCCGGGCCCGTACATCTGTGCCGAGTGGGAGAACGGCGGGCTGCCGCACTGGCTGACGGGCCCTTTGGGCCTGCGGGTGCGTACCCGGGACGCCGCGTATCTGGAGCATGTGGAGCGCTGGTTCCGGCGGCTGCTTCCGCAGGTGGTCGAGCGGCAGATCGGGCGCGGCGGCCCGGTGCTCATGGTTCAGGTGGAGAACGAGTACGGCAGTTACGGCACCGACACGGCGTATCTGGAGTGGCTGCGGGATCTGCTGGTGGCGTGCGGGGTGGAGGTGCCGCTGTTCACGTCGGACGGCCCCGAGGATCACATGCTGACGGGCGGTTCGGTGCCGGGGCTGCTGGCGACGGCGAACTTCGGCTCGGGCGCGCGGAAGGCCTTCGAGACGCTGCGGCGGCACCGGCCGGACGGTCCGCTGATGTGCATGGAGTTCTGGTGCGGCTGGTTCGACCACTGGGGCCGGGAGCATGTGGGCCGGGCGCCGGCGGACGCGGCCGACACGCTGCGGGAGATCCTGGAGTGCGGCGCGTCGGTCAACATCTATATGGCGCACGGCGGGACGAGCTTCGGCGGCTGGGCGGGGGCGAACCGGGACGGGGAGCTGCACCGGGGCGAGCTGCGGCCGACGGTGACCTCGTACGACTACGACGCGCCGATCGACGAGGCGGGGCTGCCGACGGAGAAGTTCCGGCTGTTCCGTGAGGTGCTGGAGAAGTACGCGGAGGGGCCGCTGCCCGAGGTGCCAAAGCCGCCGGCACGGATCGGCGCGCCGGCGGTGGGCACGGTGGACGGCTGGGCCTCGCCGGCGCGGGTGATGGAGGTCCTCGGTGACGAGGAGCGGCACACGGCGGTGCCGCCGTCCTTCGAGGAGCTGGGGGTGGACCGGGGTGTGGTCCGCTACCGGCTGGACGTGCCGGGGCCGCGGCAGCCGTACCCGCTGGGGGTGGCGGGGCTCGCGGATCTGGCGACGGTGTACGTGGACGGGGCCCTGGCCGGGGTGCTGGACACGGCGGACGCGGTGCTGCCGGAGCCGGTGGCGGGGCCCGCGGCGGTGGAGCTGTGGGTGGAGTCGCTGGGCCGGGTCAACTACGGGCCTCGGCTGACGGAGCCGAAGGGCGTCACGGGCGGGGTGCTGCACGAGCGGCAGTATCTGCACGGTGTGCGGTCCCAGGCGCTGCGGCTGGACACGTTCGTGCCAAAGGCGGTGGCGCGGGTGCCGTTCACGGCGGTGCCGGCGACGCCGGGTCCCGGCCTGTTCCGTGCGGTGGTGGGGGTCCCCTCCCCTGGTGACGCGGCGCTGCGGCTGCCGGGGTGGACCCGCGGCTTCGTGTGGGTGAACGGGTTCTGCCTGGGCCGCTATTGGAACGCGGGTCCGCAGGACTCCCTCTTCGTCCCGGGTCCGGTGCTGCGGGCGGGTGCGAACGAGGTGTGGGTGCTGGAGCTGGCGGGGCCGGCGGGCGGCGGGGTCGAGCTGGTGGAGTGGGCAGGGGGCGGGGGCGAGCCGGTGGAGCGGTGACGGGCGGGGGCGAGCCGGTGGTGCGGTAAGGGGCGGGAGCGGCAGGCGGTACGGGGCCTCGCGGCGCCCTCGTGCGACGGTGCCCGGGGCCGGTCGTGGCCCCGGGCACCGCTGGGTGTGTGCCGCATGACCGCCCGCGCGTGCGGGCGGCGTCGCGTCGTGGCTCGTCGCTACAGGGTGGCCGCGGCCGCCTTGATGGCGGCGGCGAAGGTGGACACCTCGCTGTAGACGCCGGGGTAGTTGGGCCGGGCGCAGCCCTGGCCCCAGCTCACGATGCCGACCTGGATCCAGGCGCCGGTGTCGTCCTTGCGGAACATCGGGCCGCCGGAGTCGCCCTGGCAGGTGTCGGTACCGCCCTGCGGGTAGCCGGCGCAGATCTCGTCGCTGGGCACGAGGTCGCTGCCGTACGCCGCCTGGCAGGCGGCGTCGGAGACGAACGGGACGGTCGCCTTGAGCAGGTAGCGCTGCTGCGCGCCGCCCTCGCTGGCGGCGCCCCAGCCGGCGATGGTGAAGGTGCCGTTGTTGTAGGCGGTGGTCTCGGCGAGCTTCAGGTTGGCCAGGCCGCTGATGGGCGAGGCGAGCTTGATGAGGGCCCAGTCCTTGCCCATGCCGTTGTAGCCGGGAGCGCGGTAGACCTTGGTGGAGCGGACGTTGATGGCGCTGCTGGACTGGAGGTCGACGACGCCGGCGGTGGCGGTGATGCTGGTGTTGTTGCCGGTCGCGCTGACGCAGTGCGCGGCGGTGAGGACGACCTGGGGGCTGATCAGGGAGCCTCCGCAGCCCATGGAGAGCCTGACCATCCAGGGGAACTCGCCCTGGGCGGCGCGGGTGCCGCCGACGACGGGGTTGGGCGCGGCGGTGGCCGTGGTGGGCTGGAGGCTGACGGCGGCGAGAACGACGGCTCCGGTCGCGGCGAGCCTCTGGAGGGCGCGGACCAGTCTGTTCTTCTTCTGCTGCATGCGACTGCCCTTTCGTGGGGGGTTGGCCTTGATGACATGAGCCCGTCAAGGCATGTCCCGGATTATGGACAGCACCCGACAGGAGTCACAAGGTGGCCTTTTCGGCCAGATCGGCGAAGTCCGGGAGGGATCATCCTGAGGCTGGAGAAACAGGAGATATCGGAGGGCCCGGAGAGGCCGGGGAACGGAGCGGGGTGGAGGGAGACAGAGGGGGCGGGAGAGGCAGGGAAGGCGGGAAGAGACGGGAGGAGACGAGACGAGACGGAAGGGGACGGGAGCGGCCCGAGCGGCGGGAGGAAGCGGCGGGATACGGAAGGGGGAGGGGAACGGAGCGGGGGCGCGGGGGGAGGATGGGGCGATCGGGTGACAAGGGCCGGGGAACGCCGGGTCACCGGCCGTACCCTGGACGGCAGGGGGTGGTCCGGCGTGCCGAACGTGCCGCACAGCGAAGCAGTCTCCCGCGTCGAGCACGGGTTCCCGCATCTCGACACGGTCCGATCGTCGATCACGGCCCTCTACCGGCGCCTCTCCCCCGACGGTGTGCGCCGTTACGAGTCGAGCGTCCCGGCCTCGGAGGTGGCGGTCGGCACGGCCGAGGATCCGCACACCGGCGCCGCCCGCGCCGCCCGCGCGCTCGTACAGCATCTGCGACTCCCGGACGCCCCCACCCTGGTGACCTTCCATTCGATGGAGCACGCGGCGAGCGTCGACCCGGCCGCGGGCACCGTGTACGCCGTCGAACTGAACGAACGCTTCCGCACCCACCGCACCGACATCGGCGCCGCGCTCGCCCACGAGATGACCCATGTGCTGCTGCACCGGCTCGGGCTCTCGTTCCCGACGACCGCCGAGAACGAGATCCTCACCGATGTCGTCACCACCTACCTCGGCGCGGGCTGGCTGCTGCTCGACGCGTTCCGGCAGGACGGCATGTCCAGCCAGAAGCTCGGCTATCTGACGCCGGAGGAGTTCGGTTACGTCCTCGCCAAACGCGCCGGGGTGTTCGGCGAGGACCCCTCCCCCTGGTTCACCAGCGCGGTGGCGTACGACGCGTGGGTACGGGGCCGGGCCGAGGCGGCGCGCGACTGGCGGCGGGCACCACTGGCGGGCGCGGGGTGGGCCGCCCGCCGCCGCGCCCGGGCCGCCGGGGACCGGGTCTTCCCCTGTCCCGTCTGCGCGCAGCGACTGCGGGTCCCGGACGGCGGCGCGGACGCCGGACACGGCACCGGTCATGGCAGTGGACACGGTGGCGGACATGGCGGACGCGACGTCAGGGCCCGGTGCGGGGTGTGCCGTACGGTCCTGGAGTGCGCGCTCTGAGCCGGTCCCGTCCCGGGTGCGAAGGCCCTTGATCGACGCGAGGGCGCCGGGCTCGTCGTACGGTCACACAGTCGTACGGGACTCGCCTGCCCGGGCGGGACAGCCCCGCGAGAGACCGCCTCGCGCACCCCAGGACCGGCCCGGCCTCCGTACGGCAGCACGGGCCGGTGAACCCGCCGGTCCGAGAGATCTCCCGGGCCGCATCCCGAGTGCGACGCCGCTCCGGCGTGGGCCAGAATCGGCGCATGAACACGCTGTTCGACGCATTGACCGCCGGGGACGACGCGGTCGTCCGGGCCTTGCGGGCGGGTGCCGATCCCGAGGGCAGGTCCGACGAGGGCGAGACGCCGCTGTACGCGGCGGCCGTCCACAACCGGCCCGGCACCGCACGGCTGTTGCTGGCCGCCGGTGCCGACCCGGGGCGCGCGAGCGGCGAGGACTCCGTCGATCTGCCGCTGTGCGGAGCGGCGTGCGGCGGGCACACCGAGGTCGTCCGGGCACTGCTCGCGGCGGGCGCGGCGCCCGACCAGGAGGAGGAGTTCGGATACACGGCCCTGGCCTGGGCGGCTCGGCTCGGGCACACGGAGGTGGCGCGGGAGCTGCTGACGGCCGGCGCCGACCCCGGTCGGCCGGGTCCGGACGGGCTCGACCCGCTGACGGCCGCCGCCCGGCGCGGCTCGTCGTCCCTGGTGCGGACGTTGCTCGAACACGGCGCGAGCCGGGACCGGGAGGCGGTGGCCCGGGCGCTGGCCGAGGCGCGGCGGTGGATCGGTGTCGACATGGCGGCGGAACTGCGGCGCGGGCTCGTTCAGGGCCGGGGCGGGGGCGCCCAGGACACCTACGAGGCGGTGGTGCGGCGGGTGCCCGAGGACGGTGGGATCACGGTGGTCGTCGAGCTGCTGCGGGAGGACGGGGCGCCGGGCAGCGGCGACGAGCGGCAGACTGGGCACGCGGCGATCGCCACGCTGCTGGAGGGCGCGCTGGGGCTGCCGGCCGTACCGGAGGAGCTGGCCGGGCGGGCGCTGCGATGCGGTGATCCGGAGCAGGAGGACTGGACCACGGCCGCGACCGCGCTCGTGGAGCGGGCCGGGGCGCCGGACGTGCTGGCCGCCGCCGGCGCCTGGTGCGCGGATCCGGATCCGCTGCGCCGTGCGTTCGGGGCCCGGGTGCTGGGTGAGCTCGCCGCGGGGCCGGGGGGCGCCGGGGACGCGGTGGAGGTGCTGCGCGCGCTGGCGGCGGGGTGCGCGCGGGCGTACCGGTCGGCGGATCCGCGGGCCCTCGGGGCGCGGGAGCCCGCGCTGTCCACGGTGGTGGCGCTCGGGCGGCTGGCGGATCCGGCGGCCGTTCCGGAGCTGCTGGAGCTCGCCGGGCATCCCGATCCGCAGGTGCGGCAGCAGGTGGGCGCGGCGCTCGCGGGGTTGGTGCCCGCCGGGGACACGGTGGCGACCGGGGTGCTGGTGCGGCTCGCCCGCGATCCGGTGGCGCGGGTACGGGACTGGGCGACGCTCGCGCTCGCCGAACTCCCCGACGACACGGCCGTGGTGCGGGACGCGCTCGCGGCGCGGCTCGCCGACCCGGATCCGGAGACGGCCGCCGAGGCGGCGCGTGGGCTGGCGATCCGTCAGGATCCGCGCGCTATCGAGGTGTTGGCGGCGATTCTCGCGGACGGTGACCCCGAGGGACCGGCTCGCGAGACGGCGCTGGCGGCCCTCGAACACCTCGCGGACCCGCGGGTCCGGACCCGTCTGGAGTGGACCGTGCCGCGCGGCCGGTGAGCCGCCGCCGACTGCCCCTCCCCTCGATCCGTGTCGCCTGCGGCTCGAACCGTGTTGTTTCCGGCGGCCGGTGACAAGTCGGCGGGCTCGTGTCCGGCAGACCTTGTGTACATGACATGCACACGCCATCATGAGCTTCGCGGAAAGAATCTACCCGCATAGATCGCCTACGAGACCCGGGATTCCACCCCCCTTCCGGGTCTGCTTCGACACCCCTCGCACCACCCCGCCGACCGGGCGGACGCCCCCACGCACACGCGCACACCCGCACCCCCCACCCGCACGCCCCCCCCGACCGCTCCCACCCTGGAGGATCGAGCCGTGAGATCTCGTCCCACCCGACGCCCCCGCACCCTCGCCGCGACCGCGGCGACCCTGGTCGCGCTCTGCGCGGCCCAGACCCTGTCCGTGGCCTCCGCCGCCACCGCGGCTCCCGCCCCGGCCCCGTCCCACGACCGGGTGGCGGGTGCGGCCTCGGCCCACTCCCGTACCGCCACCCGGGCCGCCGTCACCTCGGCCCAGGACCGGGCGGCGAAGGCCGTCGCACGCTCGCTCGGCGACGCGGCCTGGAACAAGAGCCTGCGCGCGGCCGCGCTGAAGTCGGGCGAGGTCCCCCTGGCCGCGAAGGCGCCCGGCGCCCTGAAGACCCAACTCGCCGCCGCCGACCGGGACATCGCCCGCGCCAAGGGCCTGGACGCGAAGACGGGTTCGCTGCTGGAGCTGCGCCTCGGCGACGAGTCGATGCGCTCCGCGCTCCGCGCCGGCGAGGAGCCGTGGGTGGCCGCCGCCGTCGCCGACGACGGCCTCACCACCGTCACCGCCTACGACAGCCGGGGCGTCGCCCACCGGCTGGACGCCGCCAAGGCGCCCGCGCGGCCCGTGTACGTCGTCGACGTCGACGGCGAGAAGGCACTGGCGGCCGGTCTGGACGTCATGCGCGAGGAGTTCAACAAGGCGGGCGTTCCCTCCGCCGGGCCCGGGGCCGTGAACACCACGACCACCGCCCCGCAGTCGAAGACGGCCGGCGTGGCCGGCGCGGCGGCGGCCGGGTACTGGAGCACGAAGATCACGGCCGTCCACCTCAAGGACGACAAGGAGCCCTGGATCAAGGGCGGCGCCGAGATCTACAGCCTCGTCAGCGGCTTCGGCCAGGACGGCAAGGTCCGGGTCGACCCGGTGACCATGCCGTACATCAAGGACGACGGCGTCGTCTACTACCCGAACCAGCTCCTGGTCAACTGGTCGAACTACAAGTACAACCTGGCCGACGTCGTGATGATGGAGGAGGACGGCAGCACCAACTACCGCGACCTCGCCAAGGCGATCGCGACCGTCCTGCTCACGATCACCGACCAGGGCGCCTACATCCCGCTGGTGAACGCGATCCTGGACGCCATCCCGGACTCCTGGTGGACCGACGACCCGGACTACGTCGACAGCTGGTACACCCTGGCCAAGCAGAGCAAGGGCACCCTCTACGGCGCCAGCAACAACGGCTACATGACCGTCGAGCCGTACTTCGTCTCGCAGCTCTGACCCCCCGCGCGTCCGCGCCTCGCGCGGATAGGCGGAGGGCGGCAGCGCGCACGGAGACACCCGAACGAGGCCCGCGGAGACAGCAGTTCTCCGCGGGCCCCGTCGTATCCGATCACCGCCCGACCCGCGTCAGGCCCGCGCCAAGCCCCGTCCGGCCGGCGTCAGGCTCCGTACACGGGGCCCGGCGGGGTGGCGGAGGCCAGGAGCTTCAGGGCGGCCTCGCCCGCTTCGGTGGGGGTCCAGCGGGACCCCTTGTCGGCGGTGGGGCCGGAGTGCCAGCCGTCCATGACGGTCAGCCGCCCGCCCTCGGCCTCGAAGACCCGGCCGGTGACCCCGGCCGACGCGGCCGAGCCGAGCCAGACGACCAGCGGCGAGACGTCCTCGGGCGGCGCGGCGAGGTCCGTGAAGGTCCGCTCGGTCATCCGGGTGCGGGCGGCCGGGGCGATGGCGTTGACCTGGACCCCGTAACCGGCCAGTTCGGCCGCCGCGACCAGGGTCAGCCCGACGATCCCGGCCTTGGCGGCGACGTAGTTGGCCTGCCCGACGCTCCCCAACAGCCCCGCCCCGGAAGTGGTGTTGACGACCCGGCCCACGACGGGCCGGCCCTCCTTGGCTTCGGTGCGCCAGTACGCGGCCGCGTGCCGCAGGGGCAGGAAGTGGCCCTTCACATGGACGCGCAGCACCGCGTCGAAGTCGGTCTCGGTGAGGTTGACGAGCATCCGGTCCCGCAGGAAGCCGGCGTTGTTGACGAGGGTGTCGAGCCGCCCGTATGTCTCCAGCGCGATCCGCACCAGGGACGACGCGCCCTGCTCGCTCGCGATGTCGCCGCCGTGCGCGACGGCCTCGCCGCCCGACGCCCGGATCTCGGCGACCACGCCGGCCGCCGCTTCGCCGCCCGAGCCCCGGCCGTCGAGGCCGACGTCCAGGTCGTTGACGACGACCTTCGCGCCCTCCGCGGCGAAGGCCAGGGCGTGGGCGCGGCCGAGGCCGCGGCCGGCACCGGTCACGATCACCACGCGTTCGTCGCACAGACCCATGGTCAGTTCTCCTTGTCCGTTCGGGTGTTGACGGTCGCCGCAGCCAGGAAGGCGGGTCGTTCGCCGCCCCCGTGCAGCAGCAGCGAGGCGCCGGAGACGTAGGCCGCCCGGTCGGAGGCGAGGAAGACGGCGGCCTCGCCGGCGTCGGACGGTTCGGCGAGCCGGCCGAGCGGGATGGTGCGCCCGATGGCCGTGAGGCCGTCGGCGTCGCCGTAGTGCAGGTGGGACAGTTCGGTACGGACCATGCCCAGGACGAGGGTGTTCACGCGGACTTCGGGCGCCCATTCCACGGCCATCGAGCGGGCCAGGTGCTCCAGACCGGCCTTCGCGGCACCGTAGGCGGCGGTGCCGGGCGAGGGACGGGCGCCGCTGACGCTGCCGATCATGACGACGGAGCCTCGGGCGGCACGCAGCAGAGGGTACCCGGCGAGGGACGCGGCGAGCGGGGCGATCAGGTTCAACTCGACGACACGGGCGTGCCGTTCGACATCGCCGCGTCCGGTACCGCCGAGCCCCGCACCGTTCCGTTCGGCGTCGGCCCGTCCGGTATCGGCCCGTCCGGTATCGGCCCGTTCGGTATCGGCCCGTTCGCCGAGGAGGCGGTACGGGGTGCCGCCCGCGTTGTTGACGAGGGTGTCGAGCCGCCCGTACCGCTCGGCGACGCGGGCGAACAGGCCGGTCACCTCGTCCGGCCGCCGCAGGTCGACGGGGTGGTACGCGGCCTCGCGACCGGAAGCCGCGACCGGCGCGTCCGGGGGGCGGCGGGCGCAGACGACGACCTCGGCGCCGGCTCGCAGGAAGGCCCGGGCGATTCCGGCGCCGACGCCCCGGGTGCCGCCGGTGACGACGGCGACCCTCCCCTCCAGCTCCATCGGCTGCTACCTTCCTCCCAGAGTTACCTAACAAACGTTTGGTGGAAAGGTAGCTGATCCGCTCATGGGTGTCTCCACCTCTCGCCCGGAACCGGGCATCACCGTCGTCACCGTCGACTTCCCACCCGTCAACGCCCTTCCCGTACGCGGCTGGTACGACCTCGCCGACGCCGTCCGCGCCGCCGGGCGGGATCCGGGGACCCGCTGTGTCGTGCTCGCCGCCGAGGGGCGCGGCTTCAACGCGGGCGTCGACATCAAGGAGTTGCGGCGCGACCCGGGCCATGACGCGCTCATCGGCGTCAACCACGGCTGCGCGGCGGCCTTCGCCGCCGTCTACGACTGCGAGGTGCCGGTGGTCGCGGCGGTGGGCGGCTTCTGCCTGGGCGGCGGTGTCGGGCTCGCCGGCAACGCCGACGCGATCGTGGCCGCCGAGGACGCGGTCTTCGGACTGCCGGAACTCGACCGGGGCGCGCTCGGCGCCGCCACCCATCTCGCTCGTCTCGTCCCCCAGCATCTGACGCGCGCGCTCTACTACACCGCGCGCACCGTCACCGCGCACGAGCTGCACGCCCACGGATCGGTCTGGCGAGTGGTCCCGCGCAGGGAACTCCTGGCTTCCGCACTGGAGTTGGCGGGCGAGATAGCGGCGAAGGACGGCACGCTGCTCCGGCTGGCCAAGGCCGCCCTGAACGGCATCGATCCGGTCGACGTCCGCCGCAGCTACCGCTTCGAGCAGGGCTTCACCTTCGAGGCCAACCTGAACGGCGTCGCCGGCCGGGTCCGCGACACGTTCGGCTCCTTTGACGCGAAGGAGGCGCGGTCATGAGCGGCGGGACCGAAGAGATCGACAGGCCCGGTGCCCCCGGCGGTCCGGACAAGGTGCTCACGCCCGACGAGGTCGCGGGCCGGCTGCGGTCCGGGATGACGGTCGGGATCGGCGGCTGGGGCTCCCGGCGCAAGCCGATGGCGCTGGTGAGAGCGGTGCTCCGGGCCGGGATCGGTGATCTGACGGTGGTGTCGTACGGCGGTCCCGACGTCGGCATGCTCGCCGCCGCAGGACGGATCCGCCGGCTCGTCGCCCCCTTCGCCACCCTCGACTCGATCCCCCTCGAACCCCATTTCCGGGCCGCCCGTGAACACGGCACCCTCGAACTGACCGAGCTGGACGAGGCGATGTTCATGTGGGGCCTGCACGCGGCCGCCAACCGGCTGCCGTTCCTGCCGGTGCGCGCGGGCCTCGGCTCCGATGTGATGCGGGTAAACCCCGGGCTGCGGACGGTGCGTTCGCCGTACGAGGACGGCGAGGAGTTCGTCGCCGTGCCCGCGCTGCGCCTCGACGCGGCGCTCGTCCATCTGGACCGCGCCGACCGCCGGGGCAACGGCCAGTACCTCGGGCCCGATCCGTACTTCGACGACCTGTTCTGCGAGGCCGCCGACACCGCGTACGTCTCCTGCGAACGGCTGGTCGACGGCTTCGGGCCGGACACCGTCCCGCAGACCCTGCTGGTCTCCCGGCACACCGTCACCGGGGTCACCGAGGCCCCGAACGGGGCGCACTTCACCTCGGCGGCCCCCGACCACGGGCGCGACGAGGCGTTCCAGAAGCTGTACGCGACCACGCCCTGGCCCGCGTTCGCCGCACGCTTCCTGTCCGGCAAGAGCGAGGACGACTACCAGGCCGCCGTCCGCGCCTGGCACGAGGAACGGAGCGCGAGTGACGCGCGCGAGGAGGGACGGACATGACGACAGCGGACAGCGGCCCGGCGACCCCCGCCGCCGAGACCATCCCTACCGCCGAAGCCGCCCCTTCCGTCGAAGCCGCGCCTGCCACCCGGGCCGAGGTCTGCGTGGTGGCCTGCGCCGAGGCGTGGCGGGGCGACGGGGAGATCCTGGCCAGCCCGATGGGTCTCGTCCCGGCCCTCGGGGCCGCTCTCGCCCGGCGGACCTTCGCCCCCGAGCTGCTGCTCACCGACGGCGAGGCGCTCCTGGTCGGCCTCGACGGGCGCCCCGAGGGCTGGCTGCCGTACCGCAGGCATCTGGCCCTGGTGACCGGCGGCCGGCGGCACGTGATGATGGGCGCGAGCCAGATCGACCGGTACGGCAACCAGAACATCTCCTGCGTCGGCGACTGGCACCGGCCGACCCGCCAACTCCTCGGCGTACGCGGAGCCCCCGTCAACACGCTGAATCATCCGGTGAGTTACTGGATTCCCCGGCATTCGCTGCGGGTGTTCGTCGAGCGCGTCGACATGATCAGCGGTGTCGGCTACGACCACGCCACGGGCCCGTACCACCATCTCCCCCGGGTCGTCACCGATCTGGCCGTGCTCGACTTCGCGACGCCCGACCACCGGATGCGACTCGCGTCCACCCACCCGGGCGTCACCGTGGCCGAGGTGCGGGCCGCGACCGGCTTCGACCTCGCCGTCGACGGCCCCGACGAGGAGGTACCGGTGACGCGCGCACCGAGCCCCGCCGAACTGCGGCTGATCCGCGAGATCCTCGACCCCGGCGGGCGGCGCGAGCGCGAGGTGGGACCCCGGTGAGAACGGCGCTGACCGAACTGACCGGCGTACGGCACCCGATCGTGCAGACCGGCATGGGCTGGGTCGCCGGGCCCCGGCTGGTGTCGGCCACCGCGAACGCCGGCGCCCTCGGCATCCTCGCCTCCGCCACCATGAGCACCGAACGGCTCCGGGCCGCCGTACGGGAGGTGAGGTCCCGCACCGACCAGCCGTTCGGGGTCAATCTGCGGGCGGACGCGGGCGACGCCCGGGAACGGGTCCGGATCATCGTCGAAGAGGGTGTCCGGGTCGCGTCGTTCGCGCTCGCGCCGTCACGGGAGCTGATCGCCGAGCTGAAGGACGCCGGAGTCGTCGTCATCCCGTCGGTCGGGGCCCGCCGGCACGCCGAGAAGGTCGCCGCCTGGGGCGCGGACGCCGTGGTCGTCCAGGGCGGCGAGGGCGGCGGGCACACCGGCGAGGTGGCGACGACGGTCCTGCTGCCGCAGGTGGTGGACGCCGTCGGGATCCCCGTGATCGCGGCGGGCGGCTTCCACGACGGGCGCGGTCTGGTCGCCGCGCTGTCCTACGGGGCGGCGGGCATCGCCATGGGCACCCGCTTCCTCCTCACCTCGGACTCGACCGTCCCCGACGCCGTCAAGGCCCGCTATCTGGCAGCGGCCCCCCGGGACGCCCTCGTCACCACCGCCGTCGACGGACTGCCGCACCGGATGCTGCGCACCGAGATGGTCGACGCACTCGAACGAGCTGGCAGGGTACGGGCGTTGGCACACGCGGTCCGGCGGGCGGCGGTCTTCCGCCGGGTGTCGGGGCTGTCCTGGACGGCGATGGTCCGCGACGGCCGGGCCCTGCGGCACGGCAAGGATCTGTCCTGGAGCCAGGTCCTGCTCGCCGCGAACACCCCGATGCTGCTGAGGGCCGCGCTGGTCGAGGGCCGCACGGATCTGGGGGTGATGGCCTCGGGCCAGGTCGCCGGGGTGATCGAGGATCTGCCGAGCTGCCGGGAGCTGGTGGACCGGATCATGACGGAGGCGGCGGAGGCGCTGCGGACCCTGCCCCGCCCGTAGGGGACGCGGGCCCGTAGGAGGCCGCAAGAGACACGTCCTCCCCGACCCCTAAGGGCCGTAAGGGCCGTAAGGGCCGTAAGGGCCGTAAGGGCCGTAAGGGCCGTAAGGGCCGTAAGGGATGCTCTCCCCTACGGCCCTTGGCTACCCCGAAGGGTCCGAGGGCTACGCCTCGGTGTCCTCCGCGTCACCCGGCTCCTCCGGCCGGTTCCGCACCTCCTCGGCCGGCGCTCCGTTCTCGGTCTCGGCGTCGACCGGTGCGATACGGTCCGAGACGCGTCCCGGGTCCACCATGTTGTCCTCCTGTGAGTTGTGTCCGCGCGGGGTGCGCGGGGTGTTCACCGGGAACCGGTCGGTTCCCGGCAGGTTCACGAGGTGCGGCGCGGCTGCTCGTTCGACATCGTGAACAGCAGATGGTCGGCGTGGGTGCCGCGCTCCTCTATGTACTGGTTCTCCCGGCCCCACTCTTCGAAGCCCACCCGTCGCAGGAGCCTCGCGGACGCCGTGTTGCGGGTGTCGCAGGCGGCGGTGATCCGCCGGACGCCCAGGGTGAAGAGCCGGTCGGCCACCGCCGCCATCGCCTCGGTGGCATAGCCGTGCTGCCGCACGTCCGGGGCGAGCGTGATGCCCATCGCCGCCTGGCCACCACCGGCTTCGATCGCGACGGCGAGGTCGCCGATCAGGCCGGGGCGCCGGTGGCGCTCGATCGCGTACTGGAAGAAGCCCGGCACCTCGGGATTCTCCGCGCGGTAGCCCGCGACGATCTTCTCGGCCTCCGCCCGGCCGATCGGCGAGCGCCAGGTCTGGTAGCGGGCGACCGACGGATCGGAGCGATACCGGGCCAGGGCGGGCGCGTCGTCGACGCGGAAGCGGCGCAGCCGGAG
This sequence comes from Streptomyces sp. NPDC048718, assembly GCF_043198875.1. Classification (NCBI taxonomy): domain Bacteria; kingdom Bacillati; phylum Actinomycetota; class Actinomycetes; order Kitasatosporales; family Streptomycetaceae; genus Streptomyces; species Streptomyces sp. NPDC048718. Next base: position 551,582 of record NZ_JBICVG010000003.1, on the reverse strand, counting down.
GCGGCGCGTCACGATGTCGGTCATCGCCGGTCCCCGTCGTACGGCCGGGTTAGACGCAGCCCATGGTGCTGCCACTGCATCCCTTGGGCGCCGTCCCCGCGGGGGCGGGCTCCGTGGTCGTGGCGTGAGCGGACACGGCCGGCACGACCACGGCGCCGATCACCAGGGCCGCCGCCCCGCCGATCATGACTCGAAGAACTGCCTGCCTGAGCACGAGGGCCTCCAGGGTCGTCGCGAAGAGAACGTCGACTCTCAGTAAGCCGTCCCCCGATCACCTATCGGTCGACAACCGATATACGGCCCCGTAAGACCCGTATATCGGGTACAGCCCGTAAGGGATCCGCCCTACAGCCGTTCGATGATCGTCACATTGGCCTGGCCGCCGCCCTCGCACATCGTCTGGAGGCCGTAACGGCCGCCGGTGCGTTCCAGTTCGCTCAGCAGGGTCGTCATCAGCCGGACGCCGGTGGCGCCGAGGGGGTGGCCGAGGGCGATGGCGCCGCCGTTGACGTTGACGCGATCCGGGTCGGCTCCGGTCTCCTTGAGCCAGGCGAGGACGACCGGAGCGAACGCCTCGTTGATCTCGACCAGGTCGATGGCGTCCATCGTCAGCCCGGTCTTCTTCAGGGCGTGCGCGGTCGCCGGTATCGGCGCGGACAGCATCCGGATCGGGTCCTCGCCGCGTACGGAGAGGTGGTGGATCCGGGCCCGGGGCGTCAACCCGTGGGTGCGGAGCGCCCGTTCGCTCGCGAGCAGCATCGCGGCGGCTCCGTCGGAGATCTGGGAGGAGCAGGCGGCGGTGATGGTGCCGCCCTCGACGACCGGCGCGAGGCCCGCCATCTTGGCGAGGCTGGTGTCCCTGCGCGGCCCCTCGTCGGCGGTGACCTGCCCGTACGGGACGATCTCGCGCGCGAACCGGCCCTCGTCGCTCGCGCGGACCGCCCGCCGGTGCGAGCGCAGGGCGAACTCTTCCTGGTCGCGGCGGGTGATGTGCCAGGTGGCGGCGATCAGTTCGGCGCCGTGGAACTGATCGACGGGCACGTTCCCGTATCGCGCGCGCCAGCCCTCGGATCCGGCGTACGGGCCCTCGGTGAGGCCCAGCGGTGCGGCGGCCCGCCGGGAGGCGAAGGCGATCGGGATCATCGTCATGTTCTGGGTGCCGCCCGCGACGACCAGGTCCTGGGTGCCGGACAGGATGCCCTGGGCGGCGAAGTGCACGGCCTGCTGGGAGGAGCCGCACTGGCGGTCGACGGTGACGCCGGGGACCTCCTCGGGCAGTCCGGCGGCCAGCCAGGAGGTGCGGGCGATGTCGCCCGCCTGCGGGCCGACGGTGTCGAGGCAGCCGAAGACGACGTCCTCGACGGCGGCCGGGTCGATGCCGGTGCGCCGGACCAGGGCGGTCAGGACGTGGGCGCCGAGGTCGGCCGGGTGGACCGCGCCGAGACCGCCCCTGCGGCGGCCCACCGGGGTGCGAACCGCGTCGACGATGTAGGCCTCGGCCATGACTGTCCCTCCTGTGCCTGGTGGACTGCGGGCGTTGACGGCCCTTGGACGTCCGGTGCACGCGTACACCCAAGGCACGCGTGCAGCCAGGGCACTGGCCACCCCGGGCACTGGCCACCCCGGGCCCTCGGACGTCTAGGGCATGCGTACGGCGATCCCGTCGAGCACCATCGACAGGTACTGGCGGGCGATCTCCTCCGGGCTGTGCTGCCCGCCCGGCCGGTACCAGCTCGCGGCGACCCATACGGTGTCGCGGACGAAGCGGTAGGTGAGGCGGATGTCGAGGTCGGCGCGGAAGACGCCGGCCGCGACACCGCGTTCCAGGGTGCCGAGCCAGGCCTGTTCGAACCTGACCTGGGATTCGACGAGATAGTGGAAGCGGGGCTGGTCGGTGAGGTGACGGGCTTCGCGCTGGTAGATCGCGACGGCGGCGCGGTGCCGGTCGATCTCGCGGAAGGACTCGGTGACGAGGGCCTCGATGGTCTCCCGGGGGCCGAGGCCGGCGGCGAGGACGGTGTCGTAGCCGTCCCACAGTTCGGTGAGGAAGGTGGAGAGAATCTCGTCGAGCATCGATTCCTTGGAATCGAAGTGGTAGTAGAGGCTGCCGGCGAGCAGGCCCGCTGCGTCGGCGATCTGGCGGACGGTGGTGGCGTCGTAGCCCTGGGCGGCGAACACCTCGGCGGCGGTGCCGAGGAGTTCCCCGCGCCGCGCGGGCGGGGTGGGCGTCACCTGCGTCTTCTTCTTGGTGGATGGCACCTGTCCATTCTCGCGCCCCGGCCCGGTCCTCAGGGGTGCCGGCTGCTGACGGAGACCGTCTCGCCGGTCATGTAGGAGGTGTAGTCGCTGGCGAGGAGGACGATGACGTTGGCGACCTCCCAGGGTTCGGCGTGCCGGCCGAACGCCTCGCGCGCGGTGAGCTCCTGGAGGAGTTCGGCGGAGGTGACCTTGACCAGGTGGGGGTGCAGGGCGAGGGAGGGGGCGACGGCGTTGACGCGGACGCCGTACGCGGCGGCCTCGACGGCGGCACAGCGGGTCAGGGCCATCACCCCTGCCTTGGCGGCGGCGTAGTGGGCCTGCCCGGCCTGGGCGCGCCAGCCGACGACGGAGGCGTTGTTGACGATCACGCCGGTGCGCCGAACCCCTTGGGCGCCTTGGGCGTTCTTCGCGTCGCGGAAGTGGCGCAGGGCGGCGCGGGTGCAGCGCATGGTGCCGGTGAGGGTGACGTCGAGGACGCGGTGCCATTGGTCGTCGCTCATGTCGGCGAGTTCGGCGGTGCCGCCGAGACCGGCGTTGTGGACGAGGACGTCGAGGCCGCCGTGGAGCCGCACCGCCGTGTCGAACAGCGCCTGGACCTGGGTCTCGTCGGTGACGTCGCAGAGTTGGGCGGCGACCCGCCCGGCGCCGAACTCGGCGGCGAGGGCGGCCTGCGTCTGCGCGAGGCGCCGGGCGTGGGTGTCGCTGACGAGGACCCGGGCGCCTTCCTCCAGGAGGCGGCGGGCGGTGGCGCCGCCGATGCCGGCTCCGGCGGCGGCGGTGACGACGGCGGTGCGGCCGGTGAGCAGCCCGTGCCCGGGGACGTACGGCGGAGGGGGTGCGGGGGTACGGGGCGGCGCGGCGGCCGGGTTCGGCGTACGGGGAGTGTCCGGCGTACGGGGCGGGTCGGGCGTACGGGGGGTCATGGGCGCGGCTCCTTCGGGAGGCCGAGTACCCGCTCGGCGAGGAGGTTGCGCTGGATCTCGCTGGATCCGGCGTAGATGGTGTCGGCTCGGGAGAAGAGGAACAGCCGCTGCCAGTCGTCGAGTTCGTACGGTGCGGCGGTGGCCAGGGTGGCGGCGGCGCCGCGGATGTCCATGGCGAGTTCGCCGAGGTCGCGGTGCCAGTGGGACCAGGCGAGCTTGGTCAGGGAGGGGTCGGTGCCGCACAGCGCGTGGGCGCGCAGGGTGCGCAGTCCGGCCCAGGCCCGGACGAGCCGGTCGTGGACGAGCGGGTCGGCGGCGGTGCCGTTCGCGCGGGCGAGGGCGGTGAGGGCGTCGAGTTCGCGGCGGAAGCCGACCTGCTGGCCGAGGGTGGAGACGCCGCGTTCGTGGCCGAGGGTGACCATGGCGATCTTCCAGCCGTCGCCGGGGGCTCCGACGACATGGCCGGCCGGGGTGCGGGCGCCGTCGAAGAAGACTTCGTTGAACTCGCTGGTGCCGGTGAGCTGGGTGAGGGGCCGGATGGTGACGCCGGGCTGGTCGAGCGGGACGAGGAGGTAGGACAGTCCGGCGTGGGGGCGGGTGCCGGGGGCGCGGGGTGTGGTGCGGGCGAGGACGAAGCACCACTGGGCGTGGTGGGCGAGCGAGGTCCAGGTCTTCTGGCCGTCCACGATCCACTCGTCGCCGTCGCGGACGGCGCGGGTGCGGACGGCGGCGAGGTCGGAGCCGGCGCCGGGTTCGCTGTAGCCCTGGCACCACAACTCTTCCACCGCTCGGATGCGGGGAAGGAATCGGGCCTTCTGCGCCTCGGTGCCGTGGTCGAGGAGGGTGGGGCCGAGGAGTTGTTCGCCGATGTGGTTGACGCGGGCGGGGGCGTCGGCGAGCGCGTACTCCTCGTGGAACGCGATCTGCCGCGCGAGGTCCGCGCCGCGCCCGCCGTACTCCTCGGGCCAGCCGACGCAGGTCCAGCCGTGGTCGGCCATATGCCGTTCCCAGGCGAGGCGTTCGGCGAACGCCTCGTGCTCCCGGCCGGGGCCGCCGAGGCCCTTCAGGGCGGCGAACTCGCCGGTGAGCCGGGTCTGCAGCCAGTCGCGTATCGCGGCGCGGAACTCCTCGACGCTGCTCATGGCCGTACGTTAACCTACCAAACACTTGTTAGGGAAGGATGTGCAGCCGCCATGCCGGACATTCCCGATCCCCTTCAACCAGCCTGCTCCTTAAGGGAGTTGGTTTGCTGATGGACCTCTCCTACACCGCCGAGGAGGAAGAGTTCCGCGCCGAGGCCCGCGCCTGGCTGCGCGACCACGTACCGGCGGATCCGCTGCCGTCGCTGGAGACCGCGGAAGGGTTCGCCGCCCATCGCGCCTGGGAGGCCGAACTGGCCTCCGGGGGCTGGTCGGTGGTGTCCTGGCCGGAGCGGTACGGGGGCCGGGACGCCGATCTGACGCGCTGGCTGCTCTTCGAGGAGGAGTACTACGCGGCGGGCGCCCCCGGCCGGGTCTCGCAGAACGGCGTCAGCCTGCTCGCCCCCACCCTCTTCGCGTACGGCACCGAGGAGCAGCGGGCCCGGGTGCTGCCGCCCATGGCGACGGGCGGGACGATCTGGGCGCAGGCGTGGTCCGAGCCGGAGGCGGGTTCCGATCTGGCCTCGCTCACCTCGCGCGCGGTGCGTACGGACGGCGGGTGGCTGCTGTCCGGGCAGAAGACCTGGTCGTCACGGGCCGCCTTCGCCGACCGGGCCTTCGGGATCTTCCGCAGCGACCCCGGTCCGGCGGCGGAGGGCCGGCCGCATCGGGGCCTGACGTATCTGGTGTTCGACCTGCGGGCGCCCGGGGTGACCGTACGGCCCATCGGCCGGCTCGACGGCCGCCCGGCCTTCGCCGAACTCTTCCTGGACGAGGTGTTCGTACCGGACGAGGACGTCGTCGGCGCTCCCGGGCAGGGCTGGCGCATCGCGATGTCCGCCACCGGCAACGAGCGCGGGCTCACGCTCCGCTCCCCCGGCCGCTTCCTGGCCACCGCCGACCGGCTCGTACGGCTGTGGCGGGAGCGGTCCGGGGATGCGAAGGGGGCGGGGGAGGCGGACGAGGCGGCAGGGGTCGTGGGGGCGGGCGCGGGCTTGGGCGACCGGGTGGCGGACGCGGTGATCGGAGCGCGCGCGTACCAGTTGTTCACGGCGGCGGGCGCGGCGCGGCTGGCCGAGGGCGCGGATCTCGGCGCGGAGTCGAGCCTGAACAAAGTGTTCTGGTCGGGGCTCGACCTCGCCCTGCACGAGACGGCGCTGGACCTGTTGGGCGAGGAGGGAGAGTGGGCGGATTCACCGTGGGCCGAGGGTTATGTCTTCGCCCTCGCGGGGCCGATCTACGCGGGCACCAACGAGATCCAGCGCGACATCATCGCCGAGCGTCTGCTCGGCCTGCCGAAGGGCCGCCGCTGATGCGTTTCCTGCCGACCGACGAACAGCGCGCCTTCACACGCTCCCTGGACGCGATGCTCACCGCCGCCGGTACGCCGGGCGTGGCACGGGCCTGGGCGGCGGGCGACTCCGCGCCGGCGCGGGAGCTGTGGGCACGGCTCGGCGCGGCCGGGGTGTTCGCGCTCGCGGCCCCCGAAGAGTACGAGGGGGTGGGACCCCTGCCGGTCGAACTCGCCTACGCCTTCGTGGAGTCGGGCCGACATGCGGTACCCGGTCCGCTGGTGGAGTCGGTCGCGGCGACGGTCCTGCTCGCGGAACTCGCCCGACTCGCCGAGCCGGGCGGAGGCGAGGGTGGAGGCGAGGGTGGAGGCGGGGGCGAGGCCGAAGGCGAGAGCGGTGCGACCGGCCCGGCGAAGCGGCTGCTGCCCGGCCTCGTCGCGGGCGAGACCATAGCGACGCTCGTCCTGGCCGCCGAGGGCTCGCCGTACGCGCTGGACGCCGACGCCGCCGATGCCGTCCTGGTCGTCACCGGCCCCTGGGACGAACTGTGGCTCGCGCCGGGGCACGGGGAGGTACGGGTCTCGGCCGATCCGGTGCGGCGCCTGGCCCGGCCCCTGCCCGGGGGCGAACTCCTCGCCACCGGGCCGGCGGTGCGCGCGGCGGCGCGGCGGGCCCGCGACTGGGCGCTGCTCGCGACGGCCGCGCAGTCGCTGGGCGTGGGGCTCGCGCTGCTCGACCGGACGGTGGCATACGCCCGGCAGCGCACCCAGTTCGGTGCCCCGATCGGCTCGTTCCAGGCGGTCAAGCACCGGCTCGCGGACACCTTGATCGGCCTGGAGTTCGCCCGCCCGCTCCTCTTCGGGGCCGCACTCACCTTCGCGAGCGGCGATCTCGCCGCGGCCAAGGTCGCGACCGGCGAAGCCGCGTACGCGGCGGCCCGCACCGCCCTCCAGGTCCACGGCGCCCTCGGCTACACCGACGAACTCGACCTCTCCCTCTGGCTCCGCAAGGCCCGCCCCCTTCGCGATGCCTGGGGCACCCCGTCCTGGTGCCGCGCCCGGGTCCTCGCCGCCCATCGTTCGGCGAGCGCCGAACCGTCCGGCCTCTAGCGTGCGAAGTCCCCGCGGAAGACCCCGCGCCGACGCCACCGAAGGACCCCCGTGCCGCACATTCCGACCCGGCCGACCACGCCGCCGACACCGCCCATGCCCACCGTGTCCACCATGTCCGCCGTGCCCGCCGCACCGGCCACCGATCTGAAGCGGCGAATCGTCGACAGGTTCCACGAGGTCAACGGCGTCCATCCCATGACCGAGGCCGATGACGCCTACGTCAGCGGGCAGTTCGTCGCCCTGGAGCAGCTGTGCGAGGTGCGGGGCCGTGACGCCGACGAGGTCCGCCGACTGATGCTGGCAGGGCGCCTGCCGCTTCCCGGATATCTGCGCTCCGACGGCACCGAGATGGTGCCGGCCGACCTGTTCGGCCTCGCTGACGAGGCCGGGGGCGTCGATCTGCTGGAGGCGTGGTTCACCGCGCACTGGGCGGCCGACCCGGCCACCGGGCGGGCGGAGTGGGACGCGTATCTCAGCGGGCAGTACGTCTGTCTGCACACCGTGACCCCGGCCACCATCCAGCGCAAGGAGCAGCTGACGGCCGCGATCGAAGCGGCCATGGACGAGCCGGACGCCGGTTCGGCGCCGTGGTCCGCGCGTCTTCACGCCCTGGTCGACGAACTCGACGCTCTGGAACCGGCGTTCACCGCGTACGACCGCCTCCGGTTCGGCGGCCCGACCTCCCGGGACACCTGCGTCGACGCGATCCGCGCCCGCTACCCGCGCCGGTGACCCGGCGCCGGGCGAAGAATTTGGGAGGTGCCCACCGGCCGGACATGCTCTACTTCCGGGCGTGACACCCCGACACTGCTGCGAGACGATGACCCGCCACGTGAACATGCGCTGTGACCTGCACGACGACCCGTTCGACTGCCCGGACGCGCTGATCCGCTTCAGCGCCAAGTTCCAGGAGTACGGGCTGATCATCCACGACGGTGGAACGTCGAGCTCCTCGATCGAATTCTGCCCCTGGTGCGGAAACCGCCTTCCCGAATCTCAACGGGACCGCTGGTTCGAGGAACTGGAGCGGCGCGGGATCGACCCCTGGGAGGACGAGGTGCCCGCCGAGTTCGAGGACGAGCGCTGGCTGGCCACTTCCGAGAACGCCACGTCGTAGCGCCATGCCGGGGGCTGCCCGCCGGCTTCCGCCGCCCGACAGCCCCCGGCCGGCTCAGCCCTCGGCCGTGTGGGCCTCGACGTTGGCGATCATCCGGCGCAGCACCCTGAGCGCGGCCACGTACTCCTCGTCGCTGACGCCCTCGTGGACCACGGCGCGCAGCTCGGTCGCCAGTTCGCGCAGCCGGGTCCTGGCCGTCTCCCCCGCCTCGGTGAGGTACAGGCGCTGCCCGGCGCCGGACGAGTCGGACCGCTCCGACTCCTCCGACTCCTCCGACCCCTCCGACCCCTCCGACCTCAGCCAGGCACGGTGGATCAGCTGGTCCACGACCCGGCCGATGTCGTGCGGGCCGTCGGCGAGCGGGGTCAGCGCGGCGACGGTCTCCTCGCGGCTCGGTGCCTCCGGCCGGTACTTCACATGGTTGAGCACCCAGTACTGCGGCTGCGTCGCGTCGATCCTGGCCATCGCGTCCCGCAGGTGGCGGGTGACGGCGGCGTGCGCGAGGCCCGCCCAGTAGCCGACGGGCTGGGTGGCGAGCATGTCGTCGGCCGCGACCGGATCCGCCGGCGCCTGGTCGGTGGAGGGCGTGTCCATGCGTAAACCCGTCGTCGATTCCATGGCGGTGACGCTACCTTCGGGCCGCTCCGATGATCAATGCCGCCGGAACGGCCACCCCGCCGACCACCCCGCCGACCGCCCCACCGACCGCCCGACCAGCCTCCCGATCGGCCGCCCGCGTGACGCCCGGCGCCGTCCGGCCACCGGTCCCCTGCCCCGGTCCCGCCACGTCCTAGATTGCGCACGACCCGCCCGGTCAGGCCGGGCGTGAGGCGAGGGAGTCGTGGATGTCGGCCCAGCAGATCACACCGGCGACGAAGCAGGTGGCGATGACCCTCGCCGCGATCGCGGCGACCGCCGCCACCCCCCGTCCCTCGGGCGAGTCGGTCGCCGAGCAGTGCGCCCGGATGATCCTCGGCGTCAATCAGCAGCTCACCGTCCCCCTGCTCGCCACCCAGGGCGGCTGGAGCCTGGTGTGGGCGGCGCTGAGCGAGGACAACGCGAACATGGCGTACCTGGCCAGGACCAACGAACGCTTCAACCAGTTCGCCGTGGTGCTGCGCGGCACGGTCGCCGGCAGCGTGACGGATCTGCTGGAGGACCTGGACGTCGGCACGGTGGTCCCGTTCACCGCCCTCCATACGTCGTCGAACACGGCGCCGCCGTACGTATCCAAAGGCGCGATGGAGGCGTTCTGTCAGATCATGGCGATGAGCACGCAGGGAATCACCCTGGTGCAGGCCCTTGCCGGCGCCCTCGCCTCCGCCCCGCCGAACCCGACGGTCCTGGTGACCGGCCACAGCCTCGGCGGCGCTCTGGCCACCATGGTCGCCCCGCACCTGCGAACGCTGACCTGGCCCGGCTCCTCCGCCCCTGCCTTCGGGCTCTACACCTTCGCCGCCCCGACGGCCGGTGGCCCGGACTTCGCCAAGTACGTCTCGTCCGGTCTGTCCTGGGTGGTCAACGAGCGGTACGTCAACAACTACGACGTGGTGCCGCTGGCCTGGACGAGCGTCGACACGGCCAAGATCTGGTACCCGGACGGCGGCCCGGCGGCGGACTTCGACGCCAAGGCGGTGATCTCGGCGATCGCGGGGCTCCCCGGCCCCAACAAGTACGCCCAGCCCGGCCCTGCCATCCCGCTGAACCCGAACTACGACACCAAGAACACGGCCGTGATGCGCAAGTCCGTCCAGGACTTCATGGCCCAGGCCGCCCACCAGCACTCGAACGACGTCTATCTCCGGCTGCTCCAGGCGCCCGCCCTCCTCCCCGGCCCCGTGGTCACCGGGATCAAGCCGAACGCCGGGCAGGCCGGCTCCCAGATCACCATCTCCGGCAGCGGCTTCGCCGGGGGTGTCGCGATCGACTTCGGCCCGGTCGCGTACACGGGCACGACCATCGTCGAGGACGACAACACGATCACCGTCTGGGCCCCGCCCGGCATCGGGGTGGTCGACGTTCGGGTCACCACCCGCCTCGGCACCTCCCCCGCCGTGCCGACCGCCCAGTTCGCGTACGGCGGCCCGCCGCCCGTCCTGGTCACCGGCATCAATCCGACGCGTGGCAAGAGCGGCACCCAGGTCACCATCAGCGGCGTCAACTTCACCGCCGACGCCACGGTCTCCTTCGGCAGTGTGCAGGCCACCGGCGCCCTGGTCGCGCCGCCCGACACGATCACCGTGAACGCGCCGTCCGGGGTCACCGGCCCGGACAAGCCGTCGACCGTCAATGTCACCGTCCTGTCGAACGGCTACTCGTCGCCGTCGGGCCCAGCGGACGAGTACTCCTACCCGGACCCGGTGTCGGACGAGGAGCGGCGTCCGGAGGAGCGGTGACGGAGGGGGATGAGGGGGATGAAGGGGAGAGAGACGGAAAGGGGAGGGACGTCGGCGGACCGGCCGGCGTTCCTCCCCTTCTCACGCTGCCCTCAGCAGGACAGGTTGCCGCCGGCGTCGGTGCCCAGGATGCCGACGAACTTCTTGTAGAGGTTGATGCGGGAGTCGCGCTGGTCCGGGTTCTTCCCGTCGCACTCCAGCGCGCCGTTGATGCTGCGGATGGTCTCGCCGAAGCCCTTGTTGTTGACCATCGCGTCGTGCGGGGTCATCCGTCCGGCGCCGCTCTGGGTGTTCCAGAACCAGAGCCCGGTCTTCCAGGAGACGGCCGCGTCCTTCTCCACCTTGTACGGGTCGTGGAGCAGGTCGATGCCGAGGGCGTCGCCCGCGGCCTTGTAGTTGTAGTTCCAGCTCAGCTGGAGCGGTCCGCGCCCGTAGTACGCGGACTGTCCGGCCGGGCAGCCGTACGACTGCGACGCGTCGCAGTAGTGCGAGTAGTTGGCGGTGTTCTGCTCGACGACGTACTTCAGCCCGCCCGTCTCGTGGCTGACGTTGGCGAGGAAGGCCGCCGCCTCGCGCTTCTTGGTGGTGCTGTTGCCGCTGTTGGCGAACTTCGGGTACGCGCCCAGGGCGTTGATCAGCCCCTGATACGTGTAGAAGGAGTTCCGGCCCGGGAACATCTGGTTGAACTGGGACTCGCTGACCACGAACGACGCGGCGGAGGCCGGTGCCGTCTGGCCGGCCACGGTGAGAGTGCTCAGTACGGCGGCGGAGGCCGCCAGGGACAGGGCGCGGGCAAGCTTCATCGTTCCTCGGATTCCCTTCGGCGCGATGGCGGTTCGGGGGTGAAGCGCCGAGGGGATCCTGGTTGGCGCATCCGGGATTCATGTCACATGAAGCGTTGAATCGCCCTTTCAGGGGATATTCGCGTCAATGATCTGACGGACATTCGACAGGAGGGGCGGCTGTGGCGGCCATGGCACCCGTCGGGTAGGTCGCTCCCGCCGCACCCCTCACCCCCCTCGCGCCCCTCACCCCCCGCCGGGCTCCCTCACGGCGCGTCCTCGCGCGGCGGGCTGTCGTCGTTGCCACGGCGCAGGACCCGGGTGGGGCGGCCCGGGTTCCAGACCTGGAAGACGATCTCCTCGCCCTCGACGCGGGTGCGCACCACCTCGGCCGGCTCGGCCCGGAAGAGGTGCAGCGGTTCCGGCGCGCCGGACTCCCCCACGTACCAGGCGATCCGCTCCGGGTCGGTGATCTCGACCGCCCGCCCGGATACCCGGACGTCTCCGCCGCCCATGTCCGTGCCGTCCCCCGGGTTCGCGAGCAGCGCGAAGCGCGGATCGCGCCGCAGGTCACGCGCCTTGAGCGAGTTCACCATCATCCCGAGCCACAGCTCCCCGCCTCGGAAGTCGGCCTCGATGCCACTGAGCCGGGGCGAGCCGTCCGCGCGGAGGGTGGCGAGGACATGGTGGGTGTACTGCCCGAAGCGCTCCCGCACGGTGGCGGCGAGTCCGGGGTCGGCCGCCTCGAAGGCGGACCAGTTGATTCCGGTGTCTTCCATGCGTTCAGGAAACACGGGAATCCCGACACCCTCCGTCGGGATTGCGCGGACTGTACGAGCGACGTCACCCGGGGGAGGTCGCGGACGCCGACACGCGGCCCTCCGCCGCCGCGACCAGCGGGCTGAGGCAGGCTTCGCCGGCTCGGTCAGGTCGGTCGGGGCCACCAGGGCGGCCGGGACGGCCAGGGCCTGTGACCAACCGGGGCGGTCAGGGCCGGACTATCCCCTCGGCCCGGGCGGCGGCGAGCCATGAGGGAAACTCGGCGACGAGACGGTCGTACAGCTCCTCGTCCGGCATCCGGCGCGGGTCCTTCCCGGCGTGGAAGAAGCCGGCGTTGTCGACCAACCGCTTCGCCGGCACCGGCAGTTCGTCCAGCTTGCGCAGGAAGTCGAGCTGTCGGCTCTCCGGGTCGCCGAACCCGATGAACTGCCAGAACATCGGCAGCCGTGCCGCCTTGCACAGGTACCGCTCGGCGGCGGGCCTGCTGGTCGGCCCGCCGTCGGTCTGGAAGACGACGAGCGCGGGCGCGGTCGCCCCGCTGTCGAGGTAGTGGTCGATGACCGCGTCCATCGCCACGTGATAGCTGGTCCTGCCCATGTGCCCGAGTCCGGCCACGATCCGCTCGATCCGCCCCTCGTGGTCGTCGAGCGCGATCTCCGCCTGGGCGTCGATGTCCGTGGAGAAGAACACCACCGGCACCCGCCCGTCGTCGTCGAGGTGCGCGGAGAGCCCGAGGACGCGGTCGGCGAGCGCCTGCACGGTGCCGTCGGCGTAGTACGGGCGCATGGAGCCGGAGTAGTCGACAACGAGGTAGACGGCGGCCCGCTGCCCCTCCATCCCGTGCCTGCGGAGCGAGTCCCCCGCCTTCTTGTACAGGCTGACCAGCGCGGGCGCGCGCTCCTCGACCTTGCGCAGACTCAGGACCACGACCGGGTCCTCCTCTCTCTCGCGTACCGTCCGCCGAGCGTACGGGACCGGCCGACGGGGGCGCGCGGCCATGGCGTCCGCCGGACTCCGCCGCACCGCTCATGGGTACAACAGCCCAGTTCCAGGCCCTTGTTAACCTCACCGCATGACAACACGGGGGTTCGGCATACGGGGCGGCCGGGGCGCACGGAAGGCCGGCGGCGCGGACGCGGGCCCTCAACGCGCTCTGATCGTGGCCAGTTTCATCAACCGGGTGGGCAACGGCCTCTTCAACACCGCCTCGATCCTCTACTTCACCCTCGTGGTCCATCTCCCCGCCACCCAGGTCGGATTGGGCCTGACGATCGCCGGTCTCCTCGGCCTGGCGGCCGGGATTCCGGCGGGCAATCTGGCCGACCGGTACGGCCCCCGCACCATCTGGCTGGCGGCCTTCGCCATCCAGGCCGTCGCGATGACGGCCTTCGTCTTCATCGACAGCTGGCTCGTCTTCACCCTGGTCGCCACCGTGGACCGGCTGGCCGCCTCGGCCGGCGGCGCCGCGGGCGGCGCGGTCATCGCACAGGCGAGCGGCGAACGCCCCGCCGCCTTCCGCGCCAAGCTCCGTACGTACGTCAATCTCGGCGTCGTCCTCGGCACCCTGGGCGCGGCGGTCGCCATCCAGCTCGACACCCGCCCCGCGTACACCGCGCTGATCCTCGCCAACGCCGCCAGTTTCGCCTTCGCCGGGCTGGTCGCCTTCCTCGGCGTCCCGAACTACCGGCCGCTGCCCAAGCCCAAGGGCCACCGCCAGTGGTCCGTCCTCGCCGACCGGCCGTACGTGTCCTTCGTCGCCCTCTACAGCGCCATGGGCCTGCAATACCAGACCGTCTCCCTGCTCCTGCCGATCTGGCTCACCTCCCACACCGACGCGCCGCGCTGGACGGTGGCGGCGGTCTACGCGGTCAACAACGGCGTGTGCCTGCTGCTCCAGAGCAAACTCGGCTCCAAGGTGGAGACCCCGCGCCAGGGCGGCCGCGCCTTCCGCCTCGCCGGGATCCTGTTCCTGGTGAGCTGCCCGCTGATGGCGCTGTCCGCCGACGTACCGTCGTGGGTCGCGCTCGTGCTCGCCCTCCTCGCCGTGGTCATCCACAGCATCGGCGAGGTGTACGAGTCCTCGGGCGGCTGGACGCTCGCCTTCAGCCTCGCCCCGGACCACGCCCAGGGGCAGTACCAGGGTTTCTTCGGCACCGGCTTCAACGCGGGCCAGGCCCTCGCCCCCGCGTTCCTCACCGGCGTGGTCCTCGCGCTCGGACACCCGGGCTGGATCCTGCTCGCCGTGCTCTTCGCGGGCGTGGGCGCGGCGGGCCCGCCGGTGGCCGCGTGGGCCGAGCGGACCCGCCCGGGGCAGACGGACGCGGGCGCGGCAGCGGATGCAGGAGCGGGCGCGGACGCGGAGGGACCCGGGGAGGGGCGACAGGGTGAGTCGTCGCTGACGGAGGCGGACCGCTGACCCGCTCCCGGTTCGGGGGCGGGTCAGCGGTCGTACTTACGGCCAGGCGATATGGTCAGGCGCCGAGCCGGCCGTCCTTGACGCCCGCGACGAACGACGAGAACGCGGCAGCGGAGACGCAGAGGGACGGCCCGTCGGGCACCTTGGAGTCACGGAGGTGGGCGGCGGCGATGCGGGAAGAGACTTCGACGCAGTCGCCTCCGTTGGAGCTGTACGAGGACTTGAACCAGTCGGCGGCGACTTCCACGCAGTCGCTTGTGGCACTGCTGTACGAGGACTTGACCCATTCGGCAGCGACTTCGACGCATTCACTGGTCGTGCCGCTGTAGGAGGACTTGAACCAACGCAGGGACTCGGTCATCGGGGATGCCCTTTCGAACCTGTGCGGGACACGGATTCAGCCTGGGACCGATGCTAGTGGCGGAAGACGGGGGTGGTCACGGGGTAGCGGGCCGCCATGGCCTGATGACGAGCCCGGCGCCCCGAGCCGTGATCGCCGCCGTCGTCCTGGCGGTCATCCCAGGCCGAACCAGGGCAGGCACTCCGTCAGCCCCTCCACCGTCACGGGGAACGGTTGGTGCTCTTGCCACCGTTCGGCGGTGAGGCGGAGCCGGCGCATGACGGCCAGCTCGCCGCGTACGGCATGACGCTCGACGCCGTCCTCGCGATAGCCGAGCTTGTGCGAGACGCCCAGCGAGGCCGCGTTGAATGCCATCGCCGCGGAGACGGCGTGCTGTGCGCCGAGGCCGGCGAAGGCCAGGTGGAGGGCGGCCGTACGCATCTCGGTCCCGAGGCCCTGGCCCTGATGGGTCCGGCCGAGCCAGGAACCCGTTTCCACCTCCCGGCGGACCGAGAAATCCCGGGCGCTGATGCCCTGCGTGCCGACAACGATCCCGTCGCGGACGGCCACCAGGTTCAACTCCCAGTCCTCCGGCCGCCACGCACTCCAGCGGTGCCAGTGGTACTGGAGGACGCTCCGGGCTCGCTGCTCGGGCCCGACATCCGTCCACGCCGCGGTGAAGGGCTGCACCTCCGGGTCGTGCACACCTTCGGCTGCCAGCGCGGCCAGCCCGGCGAGATCGTCCAGGTTCGGCAGCCGCAGTTCCAGGCGTGGAGTGGTCAACCGTAAGCCCGCGAGAGGCCAGTGCGTCAGCAGGGTCATGGCCCGGATTCTTCTTGCCCCAGCCCCTCACGACCACCGGATTTCCAAGAGGAAGCCCTGCCCGCCCCAGAGCGGGGCGAGGCAGGGCTGCTTGTTGCCGGTTACGCGCCGAGCCGACCGTCCTTGACGCCCGCGACGAACGACGAGAAGGCGACGGCGGAGACGCTGAACGACGGCCCGTCGGAGACCTTGGAGTCACGGACGGGGACAGTGCCGCGCGAGGCGACGAGGTTGGTGGCGACCTCGACGCAGTCACTATTGGTGTTGCTGTAGGAGGACTTGAACCATCGAGGGGATGCGGTCGTCACAAGGTGCCCTTTCGTACCTGCTCGATCATGGCCGCGGAGTCTGCCTGCGAGAGGCATTCAGCCTGAAGCTGATGGTAGGCCGTCAGGATGGGCATGACGGAGGCGATTTCACGGTCCACATGGCCCTGGGCATGCGATTCCGTGTACGAGACCATGGACCGGTCCGGCAACGTCAGTAGGTTGACCGGAAGGCTGAACGGCCTCCGCTCCCCCAGTGCGTAGGGCGCCATCTGGAGCATGGTGTTCGGCATGCGGGCGAACTCGACCAATCGCCTGAGCTGCCCGTCCATGACCTCCGGGCCGCCGACCGGACGCCGGATGCAACTCTCGTCCATCACCACGAGGAGCATGGGTGGGTGCTCCCTCGCCAGCCCCTCCTGCCGCTGCGCAAGGAACGCGACACCCTCATCCGCCTGTTCTTGGGTGAAGGAACCCCGCTCGACATGACCGTTGGCCAGTGCCTGCGCGTACGCCGGTGTCTGCAACAGCCCGGGAATGACCCCGATCTGGAACAACCGGATCTCCACGGCACGCGCCTCGTAGTCCACGTACTCCGGGAAGCCCTCCAGCAGGATGCCGTGCCGCATCTCGTGCCACGACCGTTCAAACGAATCGGCCGTGTTCGCGGTGCCGCAGACCTGATCCGCCTTCCGCGCAAAAGGAAGGGTTGGCGGTTTGCGCGCAGTTTCGACGGCGGAGATGTGCTGACTGGAACACCCGATCCGTTCGGACAGGTCTTCCTGCTTCCAGCCCCGACTTTCCCGCACTCTGCGCAGTTGTGCGCCGAAGGCGGCCCGGGGGCTGCTCTCCGGCTGCAATTCCTTGAGGTTGGCCACAACTTGTCCTTCGGTTCTCGCCAGTTGAAGGAGCTTCCGACTCTAAGCCACTCTGGCGACGCCTCGTAGTGAATCCACTACAGAAAGGAACGGGTGATGGCCGAACACACGCCCCAAACAAGCCCACAGCCTGCGACGATGCCCCCCGTCGGCTCCTACATGGTCGATACCCGCATGGCGACAACTCGCCCCGGCCGGGTGATGGATTACGAAAACGGCCACGTCGTCCTGCGCCCTGTGACCGGCGGAACCGAATGGACCGCCCCCACCACGGACCTCCGCCCGCCCACCGAAACCGAAGCCGAACGCATCCGCGTCCTCACCACCCCCGTCCCCCCGGTGGTGAAACCGTGACCAGCCGAATAGAACCCCCCACCGACCACGGACTCCGACGCCACCCCCAGCCCTCCCCCGGCTGCACGGTCTGCGCCCTCCTCGCCGCATGGTTCACCCACTACACGGCCCACGGACCCCACCACGACGAATCGGCGGCCGTCGACTGCGCCGTCGAAATCCGCAACCACCCCCACGACCCACCCAAAATGACCCTCAAACGCTCCTTACCCCCGACCCCCCACACAACCCGCTGATGTGGCGCACCACCACAGCCGTCCTCGCCACCGCAGCCTGGATCATCCTCATCACCACACTCCTCACCCACCCATAAGACCCCCGCCCCGCCCGGCCTCCACCCCGGACGGGGCGGGCCACATCCACCCCCGGCCAGGAACACGGCGGCACGGCAGGCGAGGGCGCGACGGGCGGCGCGGTTGCCGATGATCGTTCATTACCAGGGTTTCTCCTACGAGTTGTTGCATGCTGCGGATTCGCCACCTAGGTTCGTTCGCAGGCTATGAGGTCCCTGCACAGAGAGGCTGTGCGGCGGACCGAGGCACGTTTCGGAGGATGACCGCTCCATGTCCCAAGATTCCGCCGCCGCGCTGACGGCACCCACCCGGCTCGAAGACGTCAAGGGGTGGTTCTGGGCCGTCGACCAACTGCTCTTCGACTGGTTCCTGAAGAAGCAGAACGACGACCCCGACACGCGGGGCGATCTCCTGGAGATGGGCGCCTACATGGGCAAGAGCGCCATTCTCATAGGGTCGTACCTCCAGTCCGGCGAACGGTTCACGGTGTGCGACCTCTTCGACGCGCCCGCGCCGGACGCGTCGAACCTGGTGGAGATGGAGACCTCGTACTCCACGCTCACGCGCCGCGCCTTCGAGGCCAACTACCTCGCGTTCCACGACGAGTTGCCGACCATCGTCATGGCGCCGACCTCGGTCGTGACCGAGGAGGTGAAGGCGGACAGCTGCCGGTTCATCCACATCGACGCCTCGCACCTGTACGAGCACGTGCACGGTGACATCGCCGCCTCCCGCGCGGTGGCGACGGAGGGCGCCGTGGTCGTCTTCGACGACTACCGCTCCGAGCACTGCCCGGGTGTGGCGGCGGCGGTCTGGGGCGCCGTGGCCCGCGACGGCCTCCAGGTGATCTGCGTGACCGGCTCCAAGCTGTACGCCACGTGGAGCGACGCGGAGCCGCTGCGCGAGGAAATGCTGGCCTGGCTGGCGACCCGCGAGGACCTGTGGCACGGCGTGGAGGAGGTGGCCGGCGCACCGCTGATACGCATAGGCGGCAAGCGCGCCATAGCCCCGGCGCTGCCGCAGTCCCGCTACAAGGCCCCGGAGCCGGCCCCGGTCCCCGTCGCCCCGAAGCCCACCCCCGCGCCCGCCCCGAAGCCGGCGCCCAAGCCCGCCGTGGCCGCCGCGCGCCGTCCGCAGTCGAAGGTCAGGAAGCTGGCCAAGGACGTGCTGCCGCCCATCGTCACCCGCGCGATCGTCGCCCAACGCCGTTCCCGCTGACGCACCTGTCCCACCTGCCCCACGAAGCCGCCGCACGCCCGTGCCCTTGAGGTCCGGCCGTCCGGCGGCTTCGCGCCTTCCCGGGAGCCGGTTCACCCTCGGGATCAGCTCGTCCTGTGTCCTGCGGAACAGTGCGACTGGTGCAGGTGACCAGCGGCTACAGACTGCGCGCGGAGATCGTCTACGAGGCCCTTCACGGGGGCAGAACTCTCGCGCTCGATAGCTTCGAGATTCCGTCCACTGCCCCCGGCCCCGGCCCCGGCCCCGGCCCCGGAAGCACCGTCGGCTCGGCCCGACCGCCTTGACGATCGGACCGGGCCGACGACACTTCGCGTCGGGTGGGCTACTCGGCGAGCCGCCGCGTGGCCTCGTGCTCGGCCTGGCTGCGCTCGACGCAGAATTCATTACCTTCAGGGTCCGTGAGAACGGCCCAGCCCGTACCGTCCGGGCGGCGACGGTCGTCGACGAGCGTGGCGCCGAGGGCGATGACGCGCTCCACCTCCTCGTCGCGGGTGCGGTCCAGGGGGCGGAGGTCAAGGTGGATGCGGTTCTTCACCGTCTTGCCCTCCGGGACCTGGAGGAAGAGGAGGCTGGCACCGGGCGAGTCCACCACGGCCTCGGGGGCGCCGGGCTTGTCGTCCTCGGCGAGCTTGGCATCGAGGACCCGGGCCCAGAAGGAGGCCAGGGTGTAGGCGTCGGAGCAATCGATGGTGACGTGGCGTACGAGAGAAGACATGGGGTCACTATCGCCCGCCCGGAAAGCCCCCGGCCACTCCACATCGAACGCGAGATCGGCCGCCACTCGCCCGCAGCCGGGAGCCCCACCTTCCCTACCGCGTTTGGTTCGGCGGCGGCGAGGACGGCATCGGCGGAACCGGCGGCGTCCGGTGTCCCGTCGCGTAGGGGTTGCCGGTCGGAGGCATGTGACCCTGCGGCGCCGCATACGGGTTCCCGGCCGGCGGGCCGTCCTGGTGCGGCAGGTGGCCGTACCCGGACAGGGGCGCCGGGTGGTCGCCCAGGCGGATGCCGTGGCGGCTGCGCAGGCGCTTCATCTCCAGCAGGGCGATCGCCGTGACCGTGACCGGCGCGCCCAGGATGAAGACGATGCCCATGGTGAGGCTGAGGCCGTGCAAGTCGCCGCTGACCAGGTCCGGGATCGCCACCAGCCAGGTCGTCACGGTGGCGAGCAGCGGCGGCAGGCAGCGGTGGACGGCCGCCGTGCCGAAGAAGTTCCCGGACACGTGCATGGCACCGATGGCCACGAACACGGTGAGCCACAGCCCCACCAAGAGGCACAGCAGTCCCACGAGGAAGCCACTGCCGTTGACCATCCGCCAGGTCGTCACCATCAGCACGACCGAGCCGATGAAGAGCAGCAGCAGCTTGAGCGAGTTGAAGAGCGGGGTGCGCAGGTGGCGGCCGACGGCTCCGGCGCGGCGCCGCCACACGAGGAGCATCACGCCGACCGTCAGCGGGGTAAGCACGAGCAGGACGAGACTGGCCGTCAGCACGTTCTCCAGCATCTCGTCGAAGGCGAAGCCGCCCTCCACGAAGGTGTAGACGCCGACCGCCGTGATCGCGCCGGCGATGACCCGGGCGCGCTTGAGGCTCTCCACGGTGGGGTCGACGCCCTCGGGCACCCAGGCGGGGTGGAAGACCGCCCTCGCCACGGTCTTGGGGTTACGGAACGACGCCACGTCCAGCCGCTCGCTGAGCCACCGCCCCCGCCCCGGCGCCCGCCCCTGCCCCTGCTCCCCCGTCTGCACGTACGTGAACCGGTGCTCGTGCCCGTCGTTCAACTCGCCGTCCCCCATCCCTCGGCCTGTCAAGATCGTCGGCGAGTCTACAAAAGAGGCCACCGCCCGCCCAATGGCCCCCTTCTCCCAGCTCAGCGCCCGAATGACAGGGGGGCGAAAGGGACTTGCCGACGCGGGCGCCCGCTCGCGCGCGAACTCGGGAGACGGTCCGCAGCGCGCCCCGTACCGTCGTGGTCATGGCCTTCCACACGCCGTATCGCCCCCTCGACGTCACCGTCCCCTTTCCCGAGCTGATCCCGTGGGCCCGCACCGGCACGCGGCTGCACCCCCGGCCCGGCGCGCCGACCGCCGGGGAGAGTTCGGTGGGCGGGCCGCTGCTGTGGCCGGCGGGCGAGGCGTGGCCGGTGTGCGCGGAGCACGGGCGGGTGTCCGGGTTGGCGCCGGACCGGGTGCGGCGCCACCGGCGGATCCTGCGGGAGGTCCGGCAGCGGCCGCGTACGGAGGACGGGCGGCCCGCCTACACCGCCGAGGAGCGAGCCGAACTCGACGAACTGACGCGCACCGAGGGGCGGCCGGACCGTCACGACGGCGGGCCGCTGCCGCTGCTCGCTCTGGCCCAGTTGTACGTACGGGACGTCCCGGATCTGGCGCCGTTCGCCCCGCCCGGGACGGATCTGCTCCAGGTGCTGTGGTGCCCCTTCTACGAGCACGAGGACGGGCCGTTCGCCCACTGGTGCCCGTACACCCGACTCTTCTGGCGACGGGCGGCGGACGTGACGGATCCGCTCGCCGTCATGCCCGAGCCGGGTGTCGTGGGCCGCGAGTACTACGTGCCGGAGCCCTGCGTCCTGCATCCCGAGCAGGTGACCGAGTATCCGTACGCCGACTATCTGCCCGCCGGACTCGTCGCGCGCATCGACGCCTGGGAGGACGAACTCATCGCACGGATGGGCGGCTTGGCTCCCGGCTATCAGTACGACCTGTCCCTCGCGCCCGGTTGGAAGGCCGGCGGGTGGGAGTCGTGGCACAGGACCGATCTGGTCCGGGTGTTCTGCGACGCCTGCGGAACGGAGATGCGGGTGCTGCTGACCATCGACACGTACGAGAAGAACCGGCCGGACTGTAGTTGGGAGCCGTTCGACCTGCTGGGCGGGGCGACGGGGATCAGAGTCGGACGGGACGGCGAATACCGCGCCTTCGTCTGCCCCGCCGACCCGGCCCACCCGCACCGGATGCGCCTCCAGTAGCCCGCACCGCACCGGGCCGTCCCGCACCGCACCGGGCCGTCCCGCACCGCCCCGCCCAGAACAGTCCGCGCCCCCTACCGCCCGCACCCGGAAACCGACAGCGACCGTACGCGCCGCCGACGGCCGCATGCCCAGCCCACCACGAAGCTTCGCGCACCCGCACCACTAGCGCCGCGGCGCCCGCCCAGGTCGTCCTTGGTCGGGGACAGTTCGGGCGAGCGCCGCGCTCAGTTCCGCACGTCGTTGTACGGGACGATTCAGGGGCCCCGGGTCCGGGGCGGTGGGTCAGACCGTCAGCGCGCGGTCCGTGGGGCGGATCGGGGCCGGCAGCGAGCTGGCTCCGGTCAGGTGCCGGTCGACCGCGCGGGCAGCGGAACGGCCCTCGGCGATGGCCCATACGATGAGCGACTGGCCGCGGCCGGCGTCGCCGGCGACGAAGACGCCATCGACGTTGGTGGCGAAGTCCTTGTCACGGGCGATGTTACCGCGTTCGTCAAGGTCGAGACCCAGCTGCGCGACGAGTCCATTGGCGGTGTCCGTGCCGGTGAAGCCCATCGCGAGGGTGACGAGCTGGGCGGGGATCCGCCGCTCGGTGCCGGGCTTCTGAACCAGCTTGCCGTCCGCGAACTCGACCTCGACGAGGTGCAGGAACCGCACATTGCCGTCCTCGTCGCCCTCGAAGTGGGTGGTGGAGACGGAGTAGACCCGCTCGCCGCCCTCCTCGTGGGCCGAGGTGACCTTGTAGAGCATCGGGAAAGTCGGCCAGGGCTGGCCTTCGCTGCGCTCCTCGCCCGGCCGGGGCATGATCTCCAGCTGGGTGACGGAGGCCGCGCCCTGGCGGTGGGCGGTGCCGACGCAGTCGGCACCGGTGTCGCCGCCGCCGATGACGACGACGTGCTTGCCCTCGGCGGACAGGGGGGTGGTGACGTAGTCGCCCTCCTGCACCTTGTTGGCGAGCGGCAGGTACTCCATCGCCTGGTACACACCGCGCAGTTCGCGTCCCGGCACGGGCAGGTCGCGGGCGGTGGTGGCGCCGGCGGCGACGACGACGGCGTCGAAGCGCTTGCGCAGATCGGTCGCGGTGAGGTCGCGGCCGATCTCGATGCCGGTACGGAACTTGGTTCCCTCCGCCCGCATTTGCTCGATGCGGCGGTTGATGTGCCGCTTCTCCATCTTGAACTCGGGGATGCCGTACCGCAGGAGACCGCCGACGCGGTCGGCCCGCTCGTACACGACGACCGTGTGCCCGGCCCGGGTGAGCTGCTGGGCGGCGGCGAGACCGGCCGGGCCGGAGCCGACGACGGCGACGGTCTTGCCGGACAGCCGCTCGGGCACCTGCGGCCGTACGCCGCCCGCGTCCCAGGCCCGGTCGATGATGGAGACCTCGACGTTCTTGATGGTGACGGCCGGCTGGTTGATGCCGAGCACACAGGCCGCCTCGCAGGGGGCGGGGCACAGCCGGCCGGTGAACTCCGGGAAGTTGTTGGTGGCGTGCAGCCGCTCGGAGGCGGCCTCCCAGTCCTCGCGGTAGGCGTAGTCGTTCCACTCGGGGATGAGGTTTCCGAGCGGACAGCCGTTGTGGCAGAACGGGATGCCGCAGTCCATGCAGCGGCCGGCCTGCTTGCCGATGATGGGCAGCAGAGAGCCGGGGACGTAGACCTCGTTCCAGTCCTTGACGCGGGTGGCCACCGGCCGGGTCGGGGCGATCTCGCGCCCGGTGGTCAGGAAGCCCTTGGGGTCAGCCATGGGTCGCCGCCTCCATCATCTTCTCGGTGGTCTCGGCCTCGGAGAGACCGGCGAGCTCGGCGGCGTCCTTGGCGGCGAGCACGGCCTTGTACGTGGTCGGGATGATCTTGCTGAAGCGGGTCGCGGCGGTGTCCCACTCGGCGAGCAGCTTCTCGGCGACCGTCGAGCCGGTCTCCTCGTGGTGACGGCGGACGATCTCGCGCAGCCGGTCGGTGTCGGCGGCGGTCGGGGTCTCGACGGCGGCGAGGTTGCCGGGGTTGACGCGGCCGTGGTCGAGGTCGACGACGTAGGCGACGCCGCCGGACATGCCGGCCGCGAAGTTGCGGCCGGTCTCGCCGAGGACGACGGCCGTACCGCCGGTCATGTACTCGCAGCCGTGGTCGCCGACGCCCTCGGACACCACCAGGGCACCGGAGTTGCGGACGCAGAAGCGTTCGCCGGTGCGGCCCCGCAGGAACATCTCGCCGCCGGTCGCGCCGTACGCGAGGGTGTTGCCGGCGATGGTGGAGTACTCGGCGAGGTGGTCGGCGCCCCGGTCCGGGCGGACCACGATCCGGCCGCCGGACAGGCCCTTGCCGACGTAGTCGTTGGCGTCGCCCTCCAGGCGCAGGGTGATGCCGGCGGGCAGGAAGGCGCCGAAGGACTGGCCGGCGGAGCCGGTGAAGGTGATGTCGATGGTGTCGTCGGGCAGGCCCGCGCCGCCGAACCGCTTGGTGACCTGGTGGCCGAGCATGGTGCCGACGGTCCGGTTGATGTTGCGGATGGCGATCTGGGCCCGGACGGGGGCGGCACTCTCGGCGGAGGGCGCGTTCAGGGCCTCGGCGGCGAGTTCGATCAGCTCGTTGTCGAGGGCCTTCTCCAGGCCGTGGTCCTGCGGGACGAGGGCGTGGCGGACCGCGCCGTCGGGCAGGTCGGGGACATGGAACAGCGGTGCCAGGTCGAGCCCTTGGGCCTTCCAGTGGGTCACGGCCTGGCTGGTGTCCAGGAGTTCGGCGTGGCCGACGGCCTCCTCCAGGGTGCGGAAGCCCAGTTCGGCGAGGATCTCGCGGACCTCTTCGGCGATGAACTCGAAGAAGTTGACGACGAATTCAGGCTTTCCGGAGAACCGGTCGCGCAGCACCGGGTTCTGGGTGGCGATGCCGACCGGACAGGTGTCGAGGTGACAGACGCGCATCATGACGCAGCCGGAGACGACGAGCGGCGCGGTGGCGAAGCCGAACTCCTCGGCGCCGAGGAGGGCGGCGATCACGACATCGCGGCCGGTCTTCAGCTGGCCGTCGGTCTGGACGACGATCCGGTCGCGCAGACCGTTGAGCAGCAGCGTCTGCTGGGTCTCGGCGAGGCCCAGCTCCCAGGGGCCGCCCGCGTGCTTGAGGGACGTCAGGGGCGAGGCGCCCGTACCGCCGTCGTGGCCGGAGACGAGGACGACGTCCGCGTGGGCCTTGGACACACCGGCGGCGACGGTGCCGACGCCGACCTCGGAGACCAGCTTCACATGGACGCGGGCCTCGGGGTTGGCGTTCTTGAGGTCGTGGATGAGCTGGGCGAGATCCTCGATGGAGTAGATGTCGTGGTGCGGCGGCGGGGAGATCAGGCCGACGCCGGGGGTGGAGTGCCGGGTCTTCGCGACCCACGGGTAGACCTTGTGGCCGGGCAGCTGGCCGCCCTCGCCGGGCTTGGCGCCCTGGGCCATCTTGATCTGGATGTCGTCGGCGTGGACGAGGTACTCGCTGGTGACGCCGAAGCGGCCGGAGGCCACCTGCTTGATCGCGGAGCGGCGCTCCGGGTCGTACAGCCGGTCGGAGTCCTCGCCGCCCTCGCCGGTGTTCGACTTGCCGCCGAGCCGGTTCATGGCGATGGCGAGGGTCTCGTGGGCCTCGCGGGAGATGGAGCCGTACGACATGGCGCCGGTGGAGAAGCGGCGGACGATGTCGGCGGCCGGCTCGACCTCGTCGAGAGGGATCGGGGTACGGCCTTCGGCGGCGAAGCCGAACAGGCCGCGGAGCGTCATCAGCCGCTCCGACTGCTCGTTGACCCGGTCGGTGTACTTCTTGAAGATGTCGTACCGCTTGGTGCGAGTGGCGTGCTGGAGCCGGAAGACGGTCTCCGGGTCGAACAGGTGCGGTTCACCCTCGCGCCGCCACTGGTACTCGCCGCCGATCTCCAGGGCGCGGTGCGCCGGGGCGATGCCGGAGGCGGGGTACGCCTTGGCGTGGCGGGCGGCGACCTCCCGGGCGACGACGTCGATGCCGGCGCCGCCGATCTTGGTGGTCGTGCCGTTGAAGTACGTCTCGACGAAGGCGGTGTCGAGACCGACGGCCTCGAAGACCTGGGCGCCCCGGTAGGAGGCGACCGTGGAGATGCCCATCTTGGACATGACCTTCAGGACACCCTTGCCGAGGGCGTAAATCAGATTGCGGATGGCCTGCTCGGGCTCGATGTCCGTGATGAACGTCCCGGCCCGGACCAGGTCCTCGACGGACTCCATGGCGAGGTACGGGTTGACGGCGGCGGCGCCGTACCCGATGAGCAGGGCCACATGGTGGACCTCGCGGACGTCGCCGGCCTCGACGAGCAGCCCCACCTTGGTGCGCTGCTTGGTGCGGATGAGGTGGTGGTGCACGGCGGCGGTGAGCAGCAGCGAGGGGATCGGAGCCTGCTCGGCGTCGGAGTGCCGGTCGGACAGGACGACGAGGCGGGCGCCGGCGGCGATCGCCGCGTCGGCCTCGGCGCAGATGTCGCGGATCCGGGCGGCGAGCGCGTCGCCGCCGCCGGAGACCCGGTAGAGACCGGAGAGCGTGACGGCCTTCATGCCGGGCATGTCGCCGTCGGCGTTGATGTGGACGAGCTTGGCCAGCTCGTCGTTGTCGATGACGGGGAAGGGCAGGGTGACGCTGCGGCAGGACGCGGCGGTCGGGTCGAGCAGATTGCTGCCCGGGCCGAGCGAGGAGCGCAGCGAGGTGACCAGTTCTTCCCGGATGGCGTCCAGCGGCGGGTTGGTGACCTGCGCGAACAGCTGGGTGAAGTAGTCGAAGAGGAGACGCGGGCGCTCGGAGAGGGCGGCGATCGGCGAGTCCGTACCCATGGAGCCGATGGGTTCGGCGCCGGTGCGGGCCATCGGGGCGAGGATGACGCGCAGCTCTTCCTCGGTGTAGCCGAAGGTCTGCTGGCGGCGGGTGACCGAGGCGTGGGTGTGCACGATGTGCTCGCGCTCGGGGAGGTCGGAGAGCTCGATCTCGCCGGTCTCCAGCCACTGCTCGTACGGCCGTTCGGCGGCGAGAGCGGCCTTGATCTCGTCGTCCTCGACGATGCGGTGCTCCGCGGTGTCGACGAGGAACATCCGGCCGGGCTGGAGGCGGCCCTTGCGGACGACCTTTGCGGGGTCGATGTCGAGGACGCCGACCTCGGAGGAGAGGACGACGAGACCGTCGTCGGTGACCCAGTAGCGGCCGGGGCGCAGACCGTTGCGGTCGAGGACCGCGCCGACCTGGGTGCCGTCGGTGAAGGTGACGCAGGCGGGGCCGTCCCAGGGCTCCATCATCGTGGAGTGGTACTGGTAGAACGCGCGCCGGGCCGGGTCCATCGAGCCGTGGTTCTCCCACGCCTCGGGAACCATCATCAAGACGGCGTGGGGCAGCGAGCGGCCGCCGAGGTGCAGCAGCTCCAGGACCTCGTCGAAGGAGGCGGAGTCGGAGGCGTCCGGGGTACAGACCGGGAAGACGCGCTCGACGCCGCGGCCGTCCGGGCCGGTGCCGAAGACGTCGGAGGCGAGCTGCGCCTCGCGGGCCGTCATCCAGTTGCGGTTGCCCTTGACCGTGTTGATCTCGCCGTTGTGGGCGACGAAGCGGTACGGGTGGGCGAGCGGCCAGCTCGGGAAGGTGTTGGTGGAAAACCGCGAGTGGACCAGCGCGAGGGCGGTGGCGAAGCGGGGGTCGGACAGGTCCGGGAAGAAGGGCTCCAGCTGGCCGGTGGTCAGCATGCCCTTGTAGACGAGGGTGCGGGCGGAGAGCGACGGGAAGTACGTCCCGGTCTCGCGCTCGGCGCGCTTGCGCAGCACGAACGTCTTGCGGTCGAGGGCGATGCCGGTGGCGGGGCCCGTGGGGGTGCCGTCGGCGCCTGTGGCGGTGCCGGTGGCGCCGGTGCCGGTGGCGCCGGTGCCGGTGGCGCCGGTGCCGGTGCCGGCGCCGGTGCCGTCCGCGACGAAGAGCTGGCGGAAGACGGGCATGGTGGCGCGGGCGGTGGCGCCGAGCAGTTCGGGGGCGACGGGGACGTCGCGCCAGCCGAGCACGGTCAGGCCCTCCTCGGCGGCGATCGCCTCGATACGGGCGGCGGCCGGGGCGGGGTCCTCGGCGGACAGGAAGGCGATGCCGACGGCGTACGCCCCGGCCTCGGGCAGCTCGAATCCGGCGACCTCGCGGAGGAACGCGTCCGGGACCTGAAGCAGGATGCCGGCGCCGTCACCGGAGTCGGGCTCGGAGCCGGTGGCGCCGCGGTGTTCGAGATTGCGCAGGACGGTCAGCGCCTGCTCGACCAGCTCGTGGTCGGCCACACCGGTGAGGGTGGCCACGAACCCGACACCACAGGCGTCGTGTTCGTTGCGGGGGTCGTACAGCCCCTGAGGGGCGGGGCGACCGTCCAGGGGCGACCAGGCGTGGGTACGCATCGGCTCTCCCGTCGTCGTCGTGGCATATGCAGCAGCCGAGGGACGACGTTGGCCCTCCGCGAAAGTTCGTGCAGGTTACATGATGGCTTTCTTCTCGCCAGTCGGAAAGAAGATTCCAACATACGGACATCGCAGGGGTGGTCAGGGGTGGCAGGGGTGGGGCGGGCGGGTTCGTTCCGGTCCCGCCCGTCCTGCCTGTTCCACCTGTCCCGCCCGCCTGTCCGCCTCGGATACGGCACACCGCGCGAGCACCGGATGGGGACGCCACGGGGTTGCCGTGGAGTGCCCGCGGAGGTGCCCACAGGGGGTCGGGGATCTCGGGGATCCCCGGATGCCTGTCGGGGTCTGCTCAGGGGTCCGTCAGGGCGCCCGCGGGATGTCCGGGGCGTCTGCGGGGGTGTCGCTGATTCTCGTTCGGCTCTCGCGGGCTTTTGCTGAAATGCCCGCCGGGGGACGGATTCGACGGTGGGGTCTCCATCGACCCGTCGCAGGGCGGGCGTCCTTGCCCGCGGCGCTTACGCCTCATGCCCGGTGGTCGAGCAATCGAAACCGCCGGGTAACCGGCTCGTTATGGGGCGCTGCGCATAGTCTCCCACCCGATCGGCGGATCCGCTCAGGGAGATAGATCACAACGCACCCCCATGGCCTCCACCTGCGACGACGCGTAAGACGCGCGGATCTTGGAGGGGTGGTCCCGGACGGAACCCCGGCAGAATCCGGACAGAACGGCGAGCCCGCGCGGGGCCCGCGCGCGACCTCGCGACGGTCACCCGTCCGGCCCATGGGTTCGTTCGGCGGATCGGGGCCGGACCGGGCTCGGGGGGTGACATCGTCCTCGGCGAGGGGTGAGGCTGGGCGCCATGAAGATCAGAACGGGGACACGGAACGACGCCGAGCGGGTCGCGGCTCTGCATACCGAGAGCTGGCGCACGGCGTACGCGGGCATCATGCCGGACGGCTTTCTGCGCGGCCCGCTCCTGGAGGACCGGCTGGAGCTGTGGCGCGGCCGGCTCGACACGCCGGAGCCGGGGGCGGCCCTGTTCGTGGTGGAGAGCACTGACGGGCCGGATGGGGCGGATGGGCTCGGTGAGGGCGATGGGGGCGATGGGCTCAGTGGGGGCGCCCGGCTCGACGGATTCGCCTATGTGCTGCCCCGGCCCGACGGCCGTCTGCTGCTCGACAATCTGCACGCCAGCCCCGGCCGGACCGGGTCCGGGATCGGCGGCCGGCTGCTGCGGCACGTCTTCGCCTGGGCCGCCGGGGAACACCCGGGCCGGCCCGTCTATCTGGAGGTGCTGCGCGCCAATACGCGCGCCATCGCCTTCTACGAGCGGCACGGCGCCCTCCGTACCGACGAACGGATCTGCGTGTTCGAGCAGGGCTTCGAGCTTCCCGAGCTGGAGTACACCTGGCCGACGCCCACCTCACGGGCATAGGCCGCGTCGGGCATATGACAGAAGACCGCCGCTTCCTTACGAAGCGGCGGTCTTCTCGCGCGGAACGGACGGGCGCTACAGCGCCGCTCCGAAGAGCATGCCGAGACCGTAGGTGACGGCCGCGGCGGCGCCGCCGAGGACGAGCTGGCGGATTCCGCTGAACCACCAGCTGCGGGCGGTCACCCGGGCCACGAGCGCGCCGCAGCCGAAGAGCCCGATCAGGGCGAGCAGCAGGGCCGGCCAGAGCACGGTGGCACCGAGCAGATACGGCAGCAGGGGCAGCAGCGCGCCCAGCGCGAACGAACCGAAGGACGACACCGCGGCGACCAGCGGCGACGGCAGGTCGTCGGGGTCGATGCCGAGTTCCTCGCGCGCGTGGATCTCCAGTGCCTGCTCCGGGTCCCGGGACAGCTGCAGGGCGACCTCGCGGGCGAGCTTGGGCTCGACGCCCCGGGAGACGTAGAGCGCGGCCAGCTCCTCCATCTCGTCGACCGGATGCTTGCGCAACTGGCGGCGCTCGACGTCGAGTTCTGCCTGGACGAGATCGCGCTGCGAGGCGACCGAGGTGTACTCGCCGGCTGCCATCGAGAAGGCACCTGCGGCGAGGCCGGCGAGGCCGGTGATGACGATGGTCTGCGAGGAGACCGCACCACCCGCCACACCCGTCATGAGCGCGAGATTGGAGACGAGTCCGTCCATCGCGCCGAAGACGGCGGGGCGCAGCCAGCCGCCGTTCACGTCGCGGTGGGTGTGGTTGTCGCGGTGGGCCTCGTGCAGTGGCGCGGCGGTCTCGATGATGGACATGCGGGTCCCCTTTGTCTCCCCTGGGGTTCGGCGTGTCCGCCCCCTCCATGGCCTCGAACATACGCTGAATGTAAGGGGCGTGCCAGCAAGGCAGGCCGTACTTACTAAGGCTCACCTTGCCCCTCCGTCCGCCGTCCCACCTGCTTCTAGGCCTGCTCCCGAGCCTGCTCGCGGGGCGCCCCGGGCCCCCGGCGCGGCGCCGCTTCCGGAGCCGCTTCCGGAGCCGTTCCCCGACGTCGTGTCATCCACGTCACGGTCCCGATTCGGTGAGGGGCCGCCCACCGGGTGGAAAAGATGTAACGACCCTGAAAGGGGAGCGACATGGCCGGTGGGACGGCGACGACCCGCGAGCACGACTGTGACGGCGACGGTGACGGCGACGGTGACCGGGAGGTCGGACGGCGCGACCGGGCGAGGGGGGCACTGCTCGGTCTCGCCGTGGGCGACGCGCTCGGCGCGCCCGCCGAGAATCTGCGCCCCTCGGAGATCCGCCGCCGCTGGGGCCGGATCGAGGGCTTCGTGACGGACCGTCCGGCGGGCACGGACGACACCGAGTACGCCGTCTTCTCCGGGCTGCTGCTCGCCCGGCACGGCTCCGCTCTGACCGTCGCCGACGTCGAACGGGCCTGGCACCGCTGGATCGCCGACCTCGACGAACGTCCGTTCCGGGGCGCCGGATTCTCCGAGCGCGGCACCCTGGAGAACCTGCGCCGGGGACTGGCCGCGCCGATCTCCGCGCAGCACCGGCACGCCTGGAGCGACGGGCTCGCCATGCGCGCCGCGCCGTTCGGCGTCTTCGCGGCCGGCCGGCCCGCCGAGGCGGCGCGGCTGGTCGCGGTCGACGGCAGCGTCAGCCACGAGGGCGAGGGCATCTACGGCGGCCAGGCGGTCGCGGCGGGGGTCGCGGCGGCCATGGGCGGCGGATCGGTCACCTCGGTCGTCGCGGCGGCGCTCTCGGCAATCCCGATGGACTCCTGGACCGCGCGCTCGATCCGCCGCGCGGTGGTCGCCGCCGGGCGGGCCGGCACCGACCCGCCGGAACGCGAACGCGCAGTCCGTTCCGCCGTCGTGATCGGCGGCCACCCCTGGACCGACCTCGCCCCCGAGGCCGTCGCCCTCTCCTTCGGCGCCTTCGCCGCCGCCCGAGGCGACTTCCGTACGGCGGTGCTCACCGCCGTCAACATGGGCCGCGACGCCGACACCACGGCGGCGGTCGCCGGCGCGCTCGCGGGCGCGCGGTGCGGCGCCTCCGCGATCCCCGGGGAGTGGGCCGACGCCATCCCTCCGGTGGCGGGCAGCTGCCTCCCCGCGATGCGCGGCTACCACGTCCTGGACATCGCGGATCTGCTGACCCCGGAGGACCACGAGAACCACGAGGGGTGCGAAGAGTACGAGGAGTGCGAGGGGAACACGGCATGAGCGCGGACCTGACGACACCCGGGCCCGCCGAACCCGGGGGCGAGCGCGGACACGAAGGCGGGAGTGGGCATGGGCAGAGGGACGAGTGCGGGTACGGGCATAGGCGCGGGCCCGGCGTCCGGCGTCGCGGGGGTGGGAGGCGGCTCGGCTCGCACGGGCACGGCGGAAGGCGACCGTACGTCAGGAGGCGGCCCCGCGTCGGGCGACCGTACGCCAAGAGGTTTCCGTACGTCGGGACGTGTCCGTACGCCGGAACGCGACCGTACATCCGAAGGCCCCGCGTCCGCCGGCGCACTCCCCTCCCACGCGGCATCCGCGGCCGGGCCCCCGTACCGCGACCGGATCGAGGGGCTGCTGCTCGGGATCGCCGCCGGGGACGCCGCCGGCTGGCCCGCCGCGCGGCACCGGGCGGCGCGGCTGCCGGAGTGGACGCGGCGGCTCACCCGGGAACTCGACGCCTTCGCCGACGAGAACGCGACGACCACCCTGCCCGTCCCCCCTCGCCCTCAACCAGCCGCCCGAGCCGCTCGCGCTCGGGCCCTCCGACGACGCCGAGTGGGCGGCGTTCACCGCCGAGGCACTGCTGGCCCGGCCCGGCCCGGCCGCCTTGGCCCTCGCTCCGGAACTCCGGCGGCGGGCCGCCGTCGACCTCGTCTGGAACACGCTCGCCGTCCAGGTGGCCGCGGCGGCGGAGCGGGCGCCCGAGGTCGAATCGGCCGTGCTCCCGCTGCGTGCCCGGATCTCGGTGCGGGCCGGGCTCGGCAATCTCGCGGCCGGTCTGCGCCCGCCCGCGACCGGGCACGACAACCCGCACTACTTCGACGACGCCGCCTGCGTGCGCGCCGCCGTCCTCGCCCTCGCCCACCCCGGCAATCCTGGCCCGGCGGCGGCGCTCGCCGAGTTCGACGCCCGCTACACCCAGGACGGCGACGGCGTCCACGGCGCCCGCGCGATGGCCGCGGCCGTCGCCGCCGCGCTCGGCGGAGCCGGCCCGGACGAGGCGGTGGACGCTGCGCTGGCCGAACTGCCGCCCGGTACGGAGATCGGCCGCAACGGCCGGTACGCGGTCGGCCTGGCCCGCGCCGCCGCCACGGCCTTCGAACTCGTCCCGCTTCTCGAACACCGGATCGTGGACCGCGTCTACAGCTACGGCGTCGCCGCGGCCGAGACGGTGCCGGTCGCCCTGGCGCTGACCCTGGCCGCGCGGGGCGAGGCCGCCTCGGCGCTGCCGGCCGCGGCCTGTCTGTCCCGGGTCGCGGACTCCGCCCCGGCGCTGGCCGGGGCGCTCACCGGGGCGCTGGGCGGCGGGAGTTCGATCCCGGCGACCTGGCGGGAGGCGTGCCGGATCCTCGCGGGCTGCGCGCTGCCCTGGCTCGCGGGCACCGATCTGGTGGAACTCGCCGGTCGGCTCGCGGCCATGGCCCGGGAACCGGCCACCCCAGGTGGACAATCCGGACATGACTCCGCTTCTGGATGACCGGATCGCCGGCAGCGTCCTCGGGGCCGCCGTCGGCGACGCCCTCGGCGGCCCCGTCGAGGGCTACACCCCCGAACAGATCCTGGAACGCCACGGCGGCCGTGTCACCGGCATCGTCGGCCCCTGGAGCGGCGACGCCTGGCGCACGGCCCGGCCCCTCGCGCCGTACCACAAGGGCGATGGGCATGTCACCGACGACACCCTGATGACCCACGCCCTGATCCGGGTGTACGAGAAGGTCCGCGACCACCTCGACGCGTACGCGGTCGCCGAGCACCTGGTGCCCGAACTCATCGGCCGCACCGTGTGGATCCCGGAACTGGAGGCCGAGGCGCTGCCTCTGCAGCGGGTCTTCCTGGCCGAGAAGTGGATCGTGACCCGGCTGCACTACGGGCACGCCGACCCGCGCGAGGCCGGCACCGGGAACATCGTCAACTGCGGGGCGGCGATGTACATGGCTCCGGTCGGACTGGTCAACGCGGCCGACCCGGCGGGCGCCTACGCGGAGGCCGTGGACATCGCCGGCGCCCACCAGTCCTCGTACGGGCGGGAGGCCGCCGGGGTGTTCGCGGCGGCCGTCGCCGCGGCCTGCGCTCCCGGCGCCGGCCCGCGCTCGGTTGTCGACACCGCGCTCGCCCTCGCCAAGGACGGCACCCGGGCCGCCATCGAGGCGGTCGCCGAAGTGGCCGACGGATACCGGGACTTCGAGTCCGCGCTGGGGCCACTGCGGCGGGCGGTCGCACCGTACGACTCGGTCGGCCCCGACTACCGCTCCCCCTCGCTCGACGCCCGCCGTCCCTCTCGTACACACGCGATCGAGGAACTGCCCATCGCCCTCGGCATGCTGCTCGTCGGCGACGGCGACTACCGGCGTACGGTGCTCGGCGCGGTCAACTACGGCCGGGACTGCGACTCGATCGCCACCATGGCGGGCGCGCTCGCGGGCGCCCTGCACGGCGCGGCGGCGGTGCCCGCCGCCTGGGCGAAGCGGGTGGCGGAGGCGAGCCGGCTCGATCTGCGCGCGCCGGCGGTCACGCTGGCGGCCGTGGCGCGCGAGGTGTTCGCCCGGGACGGCGAGCGGCGGCGCGCGCACGAGGCCGCGTACGCGCGGCTGACGGGCGCGGCCCGGTGACCTCGCCCGTCCCCGCCGCCCCTCCTCCCCCGCCGTCCGGCGTTCCCGCGCCGGCCGGTCTTCCCACGATGTCCGACGCTCCTCCGCTGTCCGGCCTTCCCGCGCTGTCCGACGGTCCTCCGCCGCGGGTCACCTGGTCCAGCCGGAGGACCTGGTCGGCCACGAACCGCGGCAGGCCGCCGAGGACGGCCGCGACGCCCGTGCCCTGGCCGCCCGCTGGACCGCCCCTCTCAAGAACCGGCTGTCGACCTCGGTGCCGTCCTTCGACGGCGTCGGCTTCGACACGCCGGCCGCACTGACGCATTCGGAGGCAGTACGCCCATGACCAGCTCCGCCGACCCCTCGAAACCCACCGGGCACACCAGCCCCACCGGCCCCGCCGACCGCACCGCGCCCGCGGGCCCTCTCACCCCTGTCGACCCCACCGCCCCCGTCGCCCCTGTCGCCGCTGCCGGACGCACCGGGCCTGCGGGGCCTGCCCGGCCCGGCCGCCCGATCCCCGGACGCCCGGCCGGCATCGTGGTGCTCGGCAGCGTGACCATGGACCTGGTGACCCGTGTCGAACGGGCCCCCACCCGGGGCGAGACCGTCACCGGCCGCGCCTTTCACACCGTGCCCGGTGGAAAGGGCGTCAACCAGGCCGTCGCCGCCGCCCGCGCGGGCGCCGAGGTCGCGCTGATCGGAGCGGTCGGCGCCGACGGTCTCGGCACCCGGCTGCGCGCCGCGCTCGACCACGGCGGCGTCGACACCGATCTGCTGCGTACCGTCGAAGACCCGTCCGGCACCGCGCACATCGTCGCCGACGACGAGGGCGGCAACGCGACCGTCGTCGTCCCCGGCGCCAACGGCACCGTCATCTCCCTCGGCCACGGCGACGAAGCGCTGATCGCCACCGCCGACATCCTGCTGCTCCAGCTCGAACTCCCCCTTCCCGCCGTCACCGAGGCCGCCCGGATCGCCCGCGCGCACGAGGTACGCGTCGTCCTCACCCCCGCACCCGCGCCCACCCGTCCACTGCCGCCCGAACTCCTCTCCGTCACCGATCTGCTGGTGCCCAATCAGCACGAGGCCACCGCGCTCACCGGCTTCACCGACCCGCGCGCCGCCGCCCGGGCGCTCCTCGCCGACGTGCCCGAGGTCGTGATCACCCTCGGCGAGTCCGGCTGTCTGTACGCCGCGCGCGGCCGGGAACCGGTCGCCGTGCCCGCGCCCCGGGTGGCCGCCGTGGACACCACCGCCGCCGGTGACACCTTCGTGGGCACCCTGGCCGTGGCACTCGCCGAGGGGCGGCCCGTGCCGGAGGCGCTGGCCTGGGCGTCGGCCGCCGCCGCTCTCTCCGTCCAGCGCGAGGGCGCGTCCCCGTCGATTCCGTACCGCACCGAGACCGAGGCGGCCCTCGCCCCGGCCCGCGACCAGGCCCGCGAGTGATCCGGTCGGCGGCGGACTTCGAGACGCCGAAGAGCGGGGCGAGTTGACGCAGCGACAAATTCGGGCGCCAGTAGGCCGCGACCAGCAGCACCCGGCCTTCCAGCGGCAGGCTCCAGGGCCGTCCGCGCCGCGGCTCGTCCGGGTCCTTGCGTCGCACGACAGTCATCAACTTGCCGAAGCAGTGCGGGCTCAGCCCGGTGAACGGGGCTATCCAAGACGGCTTCGACGCCGTGACCACACCAGCCACAGCAAAATCATTCCATTGCGGCTCAAGCCTCCAGCCGGTCGGGATGGACCCCGGATGAGAAGGCAAGGATGTCCCGGACCGCTTCCCGCAGACTGCCGAAGTGACGATGCACGCCATCGACTGCCACAGGGGTGTTGACGCCCCACACCGTCATCCCGGCACGCAGTCCGGACTGCACCCCAGAGGGGGCATCCTCGATGACCAGGCAGTCCTCCGGCTTGGCGCCGAGTTGTGCGGCCGCCTGCAGATACGGCACCGGCGACGGCTTACCCTCCGCCACGGCGGCCGCATCCACGACGACCTTCGGGACCGGCAATCCTGTCCGCGCGAAACGTCCGCGTACCCGGTGCTCGTAGTTCGAGGTCACGAGCGCCCACGCCCCGCCCTCCAAGGCATTCAGCAGTTCAACGGCGCCGTCGAAGGCCGCATATGAACCGTCTCGAACGTCCTCGTCCTCCAGCTTATGCAGTGCGGCCAGGCACTCCTGGGGATCCTGATCGGGGGCAATCCGCGCGAACGTCTCCATCGGCCTCGTCTGCAGCGCCACTCGGTAGACCTCATCAGGGTCCAGTCCGTACCGCTCTGCCCACGTGTGCCAGACCAGGCGCTGGTTGTCCACGGCGTCGATCAACGTGCCATCTACATCAAACAGGACATACCGCATGGCGCCGGGACGGCCGGGTTCGCTGATCACGCATCGATCATGCCATCGGGCACTGAGCAGGCAGTTAGCGGGACAAACCTTAGGCGGGGGAAACGGCCTGACCGCCCCGGACGCCCCGGACGAGCAGGGTGCCCGTGCGGCGGTTTCCCGGAGGCGCGGCGAGCACGGAGACGGACACGTCCGTGAAGCCGTGTTCGCCGAGAATCAGCGCCCACGTGTCGGGCTCGTAGTCCCACCGCTTGACGACGACGGGGTCCTCATCCGGGCCTCGGGGGATGTACGACGCCTGGCAGCCGTAACACCCCTCCACCGGAGGGCGCTGAGAGAAGGCGAGCACGCCGCCCGGCCTGAGCTTCGCGTGAACGGCCGGCAGCAGCAGACCCGGGTCGGTGAACCACATGGCACCGAACACGCTGTAGACGGCGTCGAAGACCATGGACGTGTCCGCGAGGTGGATGAGGGCGTCGGCCTGGTGGAGTTCCATCCCGCCCACGCCGGCCCACCGCTCGCGCGCCTTGCCGAGCTGCCCGGCGGAAAGGTCGATCCCGACGGACGTCATCCCGAGCGTGGCGGGATGCGCGCTGTTCCCTCCCGCCCCGCACCCGAGATCGAGCACGCGGTCCCCCGGGGCGAGCCCGAGCACCTCCGCGCCGGGGCCGTGGTCCGGTACTGGGTCCAGTCGAACCATGTGGTCTCGCCCTTGGTGTTGGCCGTTCGCCGCTGGGGCTTGCTCCGCGCATAGGTGTCCCATGCGGTGGCGCGAGCATCGGTCATCCGTCCCTTCTCGAAGACCCATGGATGGGCGGAGGGCCGCCGGGACCCGTGGTCCCGACGGCCCTCCGTCGTCGGTGTCCGTACGCGTACGGGGCGTACGTGCGGTCTCAGCGCTTGCCCGCGCCGTCCTTGACCTCGTCCTTGTCCTCGGCTTCGGTCTCCGCCTCGGCCTTGGTCTCCGCGTCCGCCCCGGCCTTGTCGTTGGCCTTGGTCGCCGGGAACTCGTCGCCGGACTTCCCGGCCCCGGCCTTCGCGGCCTCAGGGTCCTTCGAGCCCTTCGGCTCGGCGTCCGTCGGCTCCGCGTCCCCGCCGCCCTCGGCCGCCTCCGCAGCCGCCTTCCGCGGCTCCACGACCTCTTCCTGGCCCGGGCGCAGCTTCGCCGAGATCACGATGTAGACGACGGCCAGCAGGCCGATGATGAGCGCGGTCCACACGTTCAGCCGGAGGCCCAGGATGTGGTGCGCCTCGTCGATGCGCAGGTACTCGGTCCAGGTGCGGCCGACACAGTACGCGGCGACGTAGAGCGCGAAGGTGCGGCCGTGGCCCATCGCGAAGCGGCGGCCGGCCCAGATCACGAACAGCGCGACGAGGATGTCCCACAGGAACTCGTACAGGAAGGTCGGGTGGTAGAGCCCGGCCACGCGGTTCGGAGCGTCGCTGATCTCCAGCGCCCACGGCAGCTTGGTGGGCTTGCCGTACAGCTCCTGGTTGAACCAGTTGCCCCAGCGGCCGATGCCCTGGGCGAGGGCGATGCCGGGCGCGATGGCGTCCGCGTACGTCGGGAGCGGGATGCCGCGCCGGCGACAGCCGATCCAGGCGCCGACGGCACCGAGCGCGATGGCGCCCCAGATGCCCAGGCCGCCCTGCCAGATCTTGAAGGCGTCGACCCAGTTCTTACCCTCGCTGAAGTACAGCTGGTAATCCGTGATCACGTGGTAGAGGCGACCGCCGACGAGGCCGAAGGGCACCGCCCAGACGGCGATGTCGGCCACGGTGCCGGCGGTGCCGCCCCGGGCGACCCAGCGCTTGTTGCCGAGCCAGACGGCGACGAAGACACCGAGAATGATGCAGAAGGCATAGGCGCGCAGCGGGATCGGTCCGAGGTGGATCACACCGGTCGACGGGCTGGGAATGTAGGCAAGGTCCATGGCAACCCCGACGCTACCTTGCCGGACGGGCCTCAGGGCAGCCCGCCCGGCAATTTCTCCGTAACTACGCCCCGGTTCCCGGCCGGGGGCGGGGGCCCGCCCGGCCGGAAACGGCGGCGGTCAGTGCTCCGGGGAACCCGGGGCCGGCGACGCCGTGCCCGCCTTCTTGCCCTTGTTGGCCTCGGCGACCCACTTCTTCAGGTTCTCCGGGGAGATCTGCACGCCGTCCTTCTGCGGGAAGACCGGCTTCCCGTTGAGCAGCACGGACGGCGTGCCGCGGAACTCGCTCTTCTTGAACGCGGCGTGCGAGGTCTTGACCCAGCTGTCGTGGGTGCCGTCCTCGACACAGGCACGGAAGGCCGGGGTGTCGAGCCCGGGCACCTTCGCGGCCAGTTCGATCAGCTTCTCGTTCTTCGCGAACGCGTCGTTGGTCTCCGGCGGCTGGTTGCTGTAGAGCACGTCGTGGTACGCGGTGAACTTGCCGGCGTCCTGCGCGCAGGCGGCGGCGTTGGCGGCGCGCAGGGAGCCGGTGCCGCCGAGGTTGCCGTCGATGAGGGTGGCGAGGTGGTAGTCGACCTTGAGCGCGCCGGACGCCATCAG
This sequence comes from Streptomyces sp. NPDC048718, assembly GCF_043198875.1. Taxonomy (NCBI): domain Bacteria; kingdom Bacillati; phylum Actinomycetota; class Actinomycetes; order Kitasatosporales; family Streptomycetaceae; genus Streptomyces; species Streptomyces sp. NPDC048718. Next base: position 512,653 of record NZ_JBICVG010000003.1, on the reverse strand, counting down.
CTGGTGGACGCTGGTCCGCATGATGCTCTCGAACTGGGCGCACGCGGGGCAGCGGAAGTCCTCCCAGACCGCGAGCGTGGACGGGGCGTCCGGCCGGCCCTGCGGGATGGCGGGCTTGTCGCCGGCGGTGGCCCCGGCGGGCGGGACGATCGGGCCCGCCTTGTCGGAGCTGTCCCCGCCGCCGCCCGCGGCGGCGATCACGCCGACCACCCCGGCCAGGCCGAGGACGCCGACGACCGCGGCCGACACGATGAGGACGCGCCGCCGCTTCTCCCGGGTCTTGTCCTGCTCGCGCTGCTGCTTGAGGCGCTCGCGCGCGCTCCGCATTCCGTCTCGGTTCTTCTCGCTCACGCCCTCAGCAACGAACCGGGGAGGCGCGCGCACGCCTCCCCGGTCCGTATTCCACCCGTACGTGTGACGGGAACGCCGCAGGTGTTACGCGGTGCGGCGGACGCCCGCGGCGAGTTCGGCCGCCAGTTCCCGCACGGCGCCGAGCGCGGCGGTCTCGTCGCCGTCGGCGTCGAGCATGCGCTTGACGAAGGCGGAGCCGACGATGACCCCGTCGGCGAACCGGGCGACCTCGGCGGCCTGGGCCGCGTTGGAGACGCCGAGACCGACGCAGACCGGCAGGTCGCCGGCGGTGCGGGTACGGCTCACCAGGTCGGCGGCCTGCTCGCCCACCGACTCGCGGGTGCCCGTGACGCCCATCAGGGAGGCGGCGTAGACGAAGCCCGAGCCGGCCGCGGTGATGGTGGCGAGGCGCTCGTCCTTGCTGCTGGGGGCGACGACGAAGACGGTCGCGAGACCGCGCTTGTCGGCGTGCGCCCGCCACAGGGCGGACTCCTGGACCGGCAGGTCCGGCAGGATGCAGCCGGCGCCGCCGGCCGCGGCGAGTTCCTCGGTGAAGCGCTCGACGCCGTAGCGGTCGATGGGGTTCCAGTAGGTCATCACGAGGACCGGCTTGCCGGTGGCCTCGTGCGCCTCCTTGACCGTGCGCATCACGTCGGCGATCTTCACGCCGCCGCGCAGGGCGATGTCGTCGGCGGTCTGGATCACCGGCCCGTCGAGAACGGGGTCGCTGTGCGGCAGACCGACCTCGACGACGTCGGCGCCGCCGTCGAAGACGGCCTTGATGGCGGCGATGCCGCCGTCGACGGTCGGGAAGCCGGCCGGGAGGTACGCGATGAGCGCGGCCCGGTTCTCGGCCTTGGCGGCGGCGAGCGTGTCGCCGAGCAGCTGGATGTTCCCGGTCACTTGGCGTCCCCCGCGATCTCGGCGGTGGCGGTCGCGTCGGCGGCCACCTCGGCGTCGGTGTCGTACAGCCCGAAGTAGCGGGCCGCGGTGTCCATGTCCTTGTCGCCGCGTCCGGAGAGGTTGACGACGAGGAGCCCGTCCTTGCCCAGCTCCTTGCCGATCTCCAGGGCCCCGGCGAGGGCGTGCGCCGACTCGATGGCCGGGATGATGCCCTCCGTACGCGACAGCAGGCGCAGCGCCCGCATGGCGGCGTCGTCGGTGACGGCCCGGTACTCGCCGCGCCCGCTGTCCTTGAGGTACGCGTGCTCGGGGCCGATGCCCGGGTAGTCGAGGCCGGCGGAGATCGAGTACGGCTCGGTGATCTGGCCCTCCTCGTCCTGCAGGACGTAGGAGCGCGAGCCGTGCAGGATGCCGGGCTCGCCGGCGGTGAGGGTGGCGGCGTGCTCGCCGGTCGCGAGGCCGTGGCCGGCCGGTTCGCAGCCGATCAGCCGGACGGAGGCGTCCGGGATGAAGGCGTGGAAGAGGCCGATGGCGTTGGAGCCGCCGCCGACGCAGGCGACGGCCGCGTCGGGCAGCCGGCCGGCCTGCTCCAGGAGCTGGCGGCGGGCCTCGACGCCGATGACCCGGTGGAAGTCGCGCACCATGGCCGGGAAGGGGTGCGGGCCCGCGACCGTACCGAAGAGGTAGTGGGTGCGGTCGACGTTGGCGACCCAGTCGCGAAACGCCTCGTTGATGGCGTCCTTGAGGGTGCGGCTGCCGGACTTCACGGCGACGACCTCGGCGCCGAGCATACGCATCCGGGCGACGTTGAGGGCCTGGCGCTGGGTGTCGATCTCGCCCATGTAGATGGTGCAGTCGAGACCGAAGAGGGCGCAGGCGGTGGCGGTGGCGACGCCGTGCTGGCCGGCGCCGGTCTCGGCGATGACCCGGGTCTTGCCCATGCGCTTGGTGAGCAGGGCCTGGCCGAGCACGTTGTTGATCTTGTGCGAGCCGGTGTGGTTGAGGTCCTCGCGCTTGAGGAAGACCCGGGCGCCGCCGGCGTGCTCGGCGAAGCGCGGGACCTCGGTGAGGGCGCTGGGACGGCCGGTGTAGTGCACCATCAGCTCGCCGAGCTCACGGGCGAACTCGGGGTCGTTCTTGGCCTTGTCGTACTCGACGGCGACCTCGTCGACGGCGGCGACGAGGGCCTCGGGGATGAACTTGCCGCCGTAGGCGCCGAAGTAACCCTCGGGGGTGGGGACCGACCCCTCCGGGTCGGGGATGAAGAAGTCGCTGGTCAGGTCGGTGGACGACATGCTGGACATGCGGATGCGCTCCTCGCGGGGCGGGGCCCCGGTGACGTCTGGACGATGGTCACGTTATGCGCATGCTCTGACACGTTCCGCACCTGGTGGCACCGGCTCGCGCCGTTCCGTGTACGCGGAACGGGCGGCGGGCGCTCGGCGGGCTTCGCACCGGCCCTCGGGGCGGCCTGCGAGGTGACCTCGGGACGGCCTCGAAGGGCTTTCCCGAGGGACGGTCCCGAAGGACGGACTCGAAGGGCTTTCCCGAAGGACAGGGCACACCGGCGAGGCACCCCGGCGGGGCGTTCCGGCCCCCGGCCGCGAGGGTGCGGCAAGGCGCACGGGCGGGGCGGCACCGTTTTCGGGTACGGCGTCCCGTGCGTGCGGGCCGGAAACCTCGCGCGAGGGCCCGGTGGTGACCGGGAAGTGTCAGGAGTCGCGCGCGGTGGACGCGCGCCATCGCATGCCGTTGACCTGGCCCGGCTCGTCGCCTATCACGTACCGCACCCGGCGGCCGTGGACCCGGCGCGCGGGGGCGCGGCAGCCGCGCGGGCGGCAGCCCCGGGCCAGCGGGGCGTGCCGCCGGTCGCCCTCGTCCGCGCGCGCACCGGCGGCGCCCCGGGCATCACGGCCCGGGACGCACCCCTGCGCGTCGCTTCGGAGAAGGCGGCGGGACATGTCGGGTCAGCTCCGCCCGTGCCGCAGGGCCGGGTGGGCGCCGGCGGCGACCAGGTCGGCCACGGCCACCTTGGGGTCGCGGCCGGTGACCAGGGACTCGCCGACCAGGACCGCGTCGGCGCCGGCGTTGGCGTACGCGATCAGGTCGTGCGGGCCTCGGACGCCGGACTCGGCGACCTTGACGATGCGGTCCGGGATCTCGGGGGCCACGCGCTCGAAGGTGGAGCGGTCGACCTTGAGGGTCTTCAGGTTGCGCGCGTTGACGCCGACGATCCGGGCGCCGGCGGCGACGGCCCGCTCGGCCTCTTCCTCGTCATGGGCCTCGACCAGCGGGGTCAGCCCGATGGACTCGGCGCGCTCGATGAGGGAGACCAGGGCCTCCTGCTCCAGGGCGGCGACGATCAGCAGCGCGAGGTCCGCGCCGTACGCCCGGGCCTCCCAGAGCTGGTAGGCGCTGACGATGAAGTCCTTGCGCAGGATCGGGATGTCGACCCGGGCCCGGACGGCCTCCAGGTCGGCGAGCGAGCCGCCGAAGCGGCGCTGCTCGGTGAGGACGGAGATGACGGCGGCGCCACCCGCCTCGTAGTCGGCGGCGAGGCCGGCCGGGTCGGCGATCGCGGCGAGCGCGCCCTTCGACGGGCTGGAGCGCTTCACCTCGCAGATGACCTTGACTCCGTCACCGCTCAGCGCGGCGACGCCGTCCTTGGCCTGCGGCGCTCTCGCGGCGCGCTCCTTGAGCTCGTCGAGGGAGACCCGCGCCTGCCGCTCCGCGAGGTCGGCGCGGACGCCTTCGATGATCTCGTCGAGCACACTCACGCGAGGAGCCCCCTTCCGGGACGGTGACGGTCTGGATACAGCCAAGGTCGATGGTATCCGCAGGTGCGCCCCGGATCCGCATCGAAGGGGCGCCGTCCCACGTGCTGGGACTCCCGCGGGGTGCCGGCCGCGCAGGTCAGGGGGCCAGCGCGGCACCGAACGGCAGGTTCCGGACCAGCGTGAACGCGGTCAGGACGGCACCGATCCCCCACCACCAGACCGGGGAGAGCGTCACCCGCATCGGGATGCCCCGGATGGCGCGGACCAGCCACAGGACCATGACGGCGGCGAAAATGCCGTAGCCGATGACGGCGAGGGCGTTGGAGCCGAAGGCCGCGGCGAGGTCGCCGTGGGCGAAGGCGTGGGCGCTGCGCAGCCCGCCGCAGCCGGGGCAGTACAGGCCGGTGAGGCGCAGCAGGGGGCAGACCGGGTAGTGGCCGGGCTCGTTGGGGTCGACGGTGCCGACGTACGCGAAGGCGGCCACGACGGCGGCCAGGGTGCCGACCGGGGTGAGCAGCCGCCGGGTGAGCGGCGGCGGGGGCTGCGGGGCGTACAGCGGCAGGGACGAGAACGGGGCCGCTGCCGGTGATGGAGACGGGTGCATCGGGGCATATGCCGGGACCGGGGTGTACGGGTCGGCATATGCCGGTGCGTACGGGTCGGGGGGCGTCCCCCCGGAGCTCTGGGGCTGGGGCTCGGTCACGGCCGCCGCCGTCGGGTTCGGGTCCACCGGGTGATTGTCGCTCCTGACGCACGAGGGCGCAGCACGGTTGTTCCGTACTGCGCCTCCGAGGTGAGCGGCAAGGCCGCCGGGAGCGTCAGGCGCGGGCCCGGATGCTCGCGGTGGCGGTGTCGCGGGCGGCCTGGACGGCAGCGGTGGGCTTCGGCGTACCCATGCCGACCATCTTCATCACGCCGCCGACGATGGCACCGAGGACCATCAGGCCGATACCGGCCCAGAAGCCGACCACGTTGGCGCCGACCATGAAGACTCCGCCGACGCAGAAACCGATGAAGGCGATGATGACACCGGCCCAGGCGGCCGGGGTGTGTCCGTGGGCGCTGCCCGACATGAGTTGCTCCTCTTTGGTGGTGCTCGGTGCTGACGCCTCATTCTTCCGCACATGACCGCGCGGTGGTGACTCGGGGGGCTCCGGGCGATCACGCGTCGCGGCGGAACGGGGTCCGGCGGGTGGCGCGGGGTCGTCTCCGGCGGCTCCCGGCCGGGGGCCGTCCGGGTCCGGCGGGTCAGCGGCAGAGTGCCATCAGCGCGTCGTCGAAGTCCGGGAACTCCCGGGCCGCCGCCGCGATCAGCGCCTCGGCCGCGGCCTCCCGCTCCGGGGCGAACCTCCGAGCGACGGCGGCGCGCGCCGCGTCGGGCCGCGGGATCCAGTGGGGCTCGTGCTCGGTGGCCGCCTCGCGGGGGCCGAAGCCGCCCGCGAGCACCCAGAGGAAGTCGCCGAGGCAGCGGGCCACGACACCGGTCTCGCCCTCGGATCCGAGGAAGACGACGGGCTGGTCGGTGAGGGGCGCGCCGGGGCGGATCAGCCAGAGAGCCGCGTAGCCGCCCGTGCCGTCCTGGCCGAGGACGCGGAAGGCGTCGCCGTCCAGCTCCCGGTTGCCGGTCCAGGCCCGGAACCAGTCGGTGGTGTCCTCGGCGCTCAGGAAGGCCGGGAAGGGTTCGAAATCGATGCCCAGGCCGTCGTCGTACGCGAAGGGGGCGGCGAGGGCAGCGGCGAGCGCGGCCGGGAACGTCCGGTCGTCGGGAGGTGTCGTCACGCCGGAAGCGTAGTGATCACGTCCGACAGCCGATGTCCGCGCCTGCGCCCACGCGAGGGCCGCCGCCGGCCGGCGACCGGTGGCCGGTCCCGTTCAGCCGCCGTGCGTCGGGTCCTCGCCTCGGTCCAGGGCCTTCCAGAGGTCCTCGGGGCGGTCGGGGTCGGTGGTGGCGGCGGCCGTGGCGCGGCGGGCCGGGCGGGGGGCGCCGGAGCGCTCGTAGCGGCCGCCCATGGCGGGCCACGACTTGCCGAAGCGCAGCGCGAAGAGTCCGGCGATCAGGATGAGCAGGGCGCCGCCGGCGGTGACGTACGGCCAGGCGGTGTGGCTGAGGCCGTCGACGGCGGCGGCCGTGTTGCCGCTGATACGGGCGGCCTCCGCGTCGAGCGCGGAGCTGTCGCCGGCGCCGAGGACGGCGGCGGCCGCGGCGCCCGCGCCGCTCAGCGCGAGCAGCCCGGACACCAGCGCGCGGCCGGTGCGGCGGACGGCGAAGACGGCGACGAGCGCGGCGAGGCCGACCACCGCGAGGGCGGTCGGCACACCGGTGACCGTGCCGCCGTCGGCCTCGACCGGGACGGTGCCGCCGCCGACGGCCGCCGTGCCCTGGGCCCAGATCTGACCGGCGGAGAGCAGGACGACGGTGGATCCGAGCGCGCCGAGCAGCAGGGCGGCGGCCAGGCTGCGGCGGGCACCGGACGAGGCGGCGCCGGGGCGGGCGGCGCGGGGCTGGGGTACGGGTACGGCACTCACGTACCCCACTATCCCCTACGGTCCCAGGATCCGTTCATCCGGTTATCCGCTTGTGTCCGTTTCGATGGACGACCGATGGACGGAGCCATGGATGGCCGGTGGACGGATCGATGAACGGATCAAGTGACCATCCGCTGACGATCATTTCCCCGTCATCCGGTTGGCCGTATGGACGGCGCGCAGCACCGCCGCCGCCTTGTTGCGGCACTCCGTGTCCTCGGCGGCCGGGTCGGAGTCGGCGACGACCCCCGCGCCCGCCTGCACATACGCGGTCCCGTCCCGCAGCAGCGCCGTACGGATGGCGATGGCGGTGTCGGAGTCGCCGGCGAAGTCGAGATAGCCGACGCACCCGCCGTACAGCCCGCGCCGGGACGGCTCCAGCTCCTCGATGATCTGCATCGCGCGCGGCTTGGGCGCGCCGGAGAGGGTGCCCGCCGGGAAGCACGCGGTGAGCACGTCGAAGGCGGTCTTCCCCTCGGCGACCCGGCCGGTGACGGTGGAGACGATGTGCATGACGTGCGAGTAGCGCTCGACCGACATGAAGTCGACCACCTCGACGGAGCCGGGGGCGCAGACCCGGCCGAGGTCGTTGCGGCCCAGGTCGACGAGCATCAGGTGCTCGGCGCGCTCCTTGGGGTCGGCGAGCAGCTCCTCGGCGAGGTCGTGATCCTCCTGCGGGGTCGCCCCGCGGTGCCGGGTGCCGGCGATGGGGTGGATCATCGCCCGGCCGTCCTCGACCTTGACCAGGGCCTCGGGCGAGGAGCCGACGACGTCGAAGCCGTTCTCGAAGCGGAACAGGTACATGTACGGGGACGGGTTGGTGGCCCGCAGCACCCGGTAGACGTCGAGCGCGGAGGCCTCGCACGGGGTCTCGAACCGCTGCGAGGGCACCACCTGGAACGCCTCACCCGCCCGGATGCGCTCCTTGATGTCCTCGACGGCCTCCTGGTACGCGGGGCCGCCCCAGCGGGCCGAGAAGGCGGGCAGCTCGGAGTCCGGCAGCGCGACGGGCGCCCCGGCGAGCGGGCGGGCCAGATCGGCCTCCATCGCGTCGAGCCGGGCCACGGCGTCCGCGTACGCCTCGTCGACACCGGTCGCCAGGTCGTTGTGGTTGATCGCGTTGGCGATCAGCAGCACCGTGCCGTCCCAGTGGTCGAGGACGGCGAGATCGCTGGTGAGCAGCAGGGTCAGCTCGGGCAGTTCGAGGTCGTCGGTGCCGTGCTCGCCGATGCGCTCCAGGCGGCGGACGATGTCGTAGCCGAGGTAGCCGACCATGCCGCCGGTGAACGGGGGCATGCCCGCGGTGAGGTCGCGCGGGGTGTGCAGGGTCTCGACGGTGGCGCGCAGGGCGTCGAGCGGATCACCGCCGGTGGGAACGCCGACCGGCGGGGTGCCGAGCCAGTGCGCCGCGCCGTCCTTCACCGTCAGGGTGGCGTCGCTGCGGACGCCGATGAAGGAGTAGCGCGACCAGCTGCGGCCGTTCTCCGCGGATTCGAGGAGGAAGGTGCCGGGGCGCTCGCCGGCGAGCTTGCGGTACAGCCCGACCGGGGTGTCGCCGTCCGCGAGGAGCCGGCGGCTGACGGGGATGACGCGGCGGTCCGCGGCCAGCCCTCGGAAGGTCTCGAGATCCATGGCGTTCGACCCTACTCGGCCGCGTCGGAGCGCCCGGCCGGATCAGCCGGATCGGACGGCTCGGCAGGATCGGCCGGTTCAGCCGGCTTCGCGGATCCGTCCACGGGGGCCGCGAGCAGGACGTCGGTGTCGAAGCAGGTCCGGGTGCCGGTGTGACAGGCGGCGCCGACCTGGTCGACCTTGACGAGGAGGGTGTCGGCGTCGCAGTCGAGGGCGACGGACTTCACGTGCTGGACGTGCCCGGAGGTGTCGCCCTTGACCCAGTACTCCTCGCGGCTGCGCGACCAGTAGGTGCAGCGGCCGGTGGTGAGGGTGAGGTGCAGCGCCTCGTCGTCCATCCAGCCGAGCATGAGCACCTCGCCGGTGTCGTACTGCTGGGCGATGGCGGGGACCAGTCCGTCGGCGCTGCGCTTGAGGCGGGCGGCGATGGCCGGGTCGAGGTCGCTGGGGGTCCGGGGCGTGCTGCTCATGGCGCCATTGTGCCGCCGCGCGGACCGGGACCGCTGGGGCGTCCACTGGGCGGACCGGTGGCGGCGGCCGTAGGGTGGCGGACATGTCGACCCATGCCAAGCGTGAACGGCTTCTGCTCGCCGACCTGTTGGAGGCCGCGGGCCCGGACGCCCCGACCCTCTGCGAGGGCTGGCTGACCCGCGACCTCGCGGCGCACGTGGTGGTGCGGGAGCGCCGCCCCGACGCGGCGGCGGGCGCGGTCGTGCCGGTCCCGGCACTGAAATCGCGGCTCGACCGGGTGCAGGCCGAATTCACCGGGAAGCCGTACGACGAACTGATCCAGCTCATCCGAACGGGTCCCCCGCGAATGTCCCCGTTCACCATCAAGCAGGTGGACGAGGGCGCGAACGTCGTCGAGTTCTTCGTCCACGCCGAGGACGTACGGCGGGCCCAGCCGGACTGGTCGCCGCGCGATCTGGACCCGGTCTTCGCGGACACGCTGTGGTCCCGCCTGGAGAAGTCGGCGCGGCTGCTCGGCCGGAAGGCGCCGGTCGGGCTCGTGCTGCGGCGCCCGAATGGCCAGACGGTGGTGGCGCACCGCGGCACCCCGGTGGTGACGGTCGCCGGGGAGCCGGGCGAGCTGATGATGTTCCTGTTCGGACGGCAGGACGTGGCGAAGGTGGACCTGGACGGGGAGCCGGAGGCCGTGGAGCGGGTGAGCGGATCCAAGCAGCTGGGGATCTAGGGGCTGTCCGGCGGATCAGGGTCGGATAGGCCGGGGCGTCTGGTGCGGTAGATGGCAAGGCGCCGGAGTGTCTTAATAGCGGAGCTATTCAGGCATTTCGGCAACGCAGCCAGATGCCGTGTCAGGCGTTACGGCCCCGACCAAGATCCGCCGGACAGCCCCTAGGCGATCCGGGCGGGGCCCGTCATGTCGCCTGGCCGGTGAGCCGGGCCCGCTTGGCGGCCACCGCCTCGGGATCGACGGGCCCGTTGACCTTCTCGAACTCGGCGATCAGCTCGTCCAGGTCATCCCGCTCGTTCTGCCGCCGCGCGGTCTCTTCCGGGGTCGTCATGCTGGGAGTGTGGCACCGCGCCCACCTGTGCCGGGCACACGCCTCGCCGCCCCGCCCTACTTCGGCAGTTCGGCCCGGCGCAGGGCCGGTATCAGCAGGGCGAGCGCGCCCGAGACGACGCAGACCGAGGCGCTGGCCACGAAGACCGGGCCGGGGCCCCACAGGCCGATGGCCGCGCCGGTGAGCGGGAAGCTGAGCGGGGCGATGCCGAGGCTGCCCAGGCTGGAGACGGCGCTGACCCGGCCCAGGAAGGCGGGGTCCGCCTCGGTCTGGACGAGGGAGCCGCACAGGACTCCGTTGAGTCCGGCGAGCAGGCCGATCGAGAGGGCGACGAGCGCGGCGGCGTACAGCTGGGGCACGAAGGCCAGAGCGCCGATCGCGACCGCTCCGAGGACCATGCTCCAGCCCATGACGGCTCCCGCGCGCGGGACCCGGCCGCGCACGGTGAGGAGCAGCGAGGCGGTGCCCGCGCCCGCACCGAAGCCGAAGAGGACCCAGCCGATGCCGGCGGCGCCCCAGCCGCGCTGGTCGGACAGGATCGCGAGGCCGATGTTGAGCGGGCCCACGAAGCCGAGGTCGGCGAGGAGGATGACGATCATCAGCGGCCCGAGGACACGGTGGCCGCGCAGGTAGCGCAGGCCGCCGGTGAGGTCGCGCAGGGCGGTGCCGCCCCGTGGGGCGCCCGCCTTCTTCGGCTCCTCGCCGGGCCTCTCCCCGCCCGGCAGCGGGCGGAGCTTGAGCGCGCACAGCAGGGGCAGGGACAGCGCGAAGAGCACACCGGCGACGGCGAAGGCGGTCTTCGAGCCGCCGGTGGCGACCGCGAGGCCGCCCAGCGGGGAGCCGAGGACGGAGCCCATCCGGTACGAGATCCCGCGCATGCCCTGGACCCGGGCGAGCTGGTCGCGCTCCGCGATCCGGGGCGGCAGGGCGCCCACGGCCGGCAGGAACAGGGCGTCGACGGTGCCGAAGACCAGGCCGACGGCCGCGAGCACCCACAGGCCGGGCGAGGCGAGGAAGAGAACGGCGGCGAGGCCGAGGGTGGACAGGCAGCGGACCGCGTCCGAGACGATCACGACGCGGAGCGGGCCGAGCCGGTCCGCGACCACTCCCCCGACGAGCATGAGCAGGGCGCGGGGGACAGCGGAGACGGTCACGACGAGTCCCGCCTGGGCGGGGCTGCCGCTGCTGACGGCGGCCCAGGACAGGGCGAGGTAGTACACGCTGTCGCCGAGGGTGGAGGCGGTGTACGCGCCCAGCCAGCGGAGGACCTGGGGGTTGCGGTGGGCGGGGCGGGTGACGGCCGCACCGGCTTCGTCAGGAGCGGTGGCGGTGGTCTCGGGCATGGTCGCGGTCATTGGTCTCAGCCCCGGTACGGGAAGCCGTAGAGGTGGACGGCGACCTTCTCGCGGCCCTCGGTGTCGCCGGCCGCCTCGGCGGCGCGGGCCTTCTGGTCGTACTTGTGGACGACGGCGTCCAGCTCCTCGCCGAGCGCGGCGAGTTCGGCGGCGGTCAGCAGGGGCAGCCACTCGGAGCTGACGGAGGCGGAGCGCCACTCCTCGGACCAGCTGAGGCGCTCGTCGAGGAAGCGGCGGTGGAGCGCGGCGCGCTGCTCGTTGACGACGCGCCCGAACGCGTCGCTCGCGGCGACCAGCTCGGGCGAGTTGCGGACGTCCTCGTCGCGTACGGACACCCCGTACGAGCTGGGCTGCCACCAGCGCTCGCGGCCGTCCGCCGACTGCGGATCGGCCTCCTCGATGAGGCCGTGGTCGGCGAGTTTGCGCAGGTGGTAGCTGACAAGCGAGACGGCCTCGTCGACCTGTTCGGCGAGCTGCGAGGCGGTCGCGGTGCGGGCGACGAAGAGGGCGCGGTAGAGGCGCATCCGCAGCGGGTGCGAGACGGCCTTGAGGGTGCCGAGGTCGGTGATCCGGCGGTTCTCCTGCGAGGGCGAGGTCATGCGCATGATCGTAGATACGAAAGAAAACTTGCGCAAGAGAAATTGCGCAACTGATCCTGCGTAAATCGGCGGACCGGCCCGGCGCCGGCACATAACGAAGGGCCCCCGCGGGGGCCCTTCATGACACTCATTCAGGCATATGCCTCGCCGAAGCCGGCTCAGCGGACCGGGTGGCCCGCCTCCCGCAGCGTCTCCTTCACCTCGCCGATCCGCAGATCGCCGAAGTGGAAGACGGAGGCCGCGAGGACCGCGTCCGCGCCCGCCTCGATGGCCGGCGGGAAGTGCGCCAGCTCGCCGGCGCCGCCGGAGGCGATGACCGGGACGGTCACGTGCCGACGAACGGCCCGGATCATCTCGGTGTCGTAGCCGTCCTTGGTGCCGTCCGCGTCCATCGAGTTGAGCAGGATCTCTCCCGCGCCCAGCTCGGCGGCCCGGTGCGCCCACTCGACGGCGTCGATGCCGGTGCCCTGGCGGCCGCCGTGCGTCGTCACCTCGAAGGAGCCGGAGGCCGTACGGCGGGCGTCCACCGACAGGACGAGGACCTGGCGGCCGAAGCGCTCGGCGATCTCGCGTATCAGGTCGGGGCGGGCGATGGCGGCCGTGTTCACGCCCACCTTGTCGGCCCCGGCGCGCAGCAGCTTGTCCACGTCGTCGGCGGAGCGGACACCGCCGCCCACCGTCAGCGGGATGAAGACCTGCTCGGCGGTGCGGCGCACCACGTCGTAGGTGGTCTCCCGGTTGCCGGACGAGGCGGTGATGTCGAGGAAGGTCAGCTCGTCGGCGCCCTCGGCGTCGTACAGCTTGGCCATCTCGACGGGGTCGCCCGCGTCGCGCAGGTTCTGGAAGTTGACGCCCTTGACGACGCGGCCGTTGTCCACGTCCAGGCAGGGGATCACGCGTACGGCGAGGCTCACGCCGCACCTCCCTCGGCGGTCTCGGCGGCGGACACGGAGGCCGGCTCGTCAGCGGGCACGGCAGCGGGCACGACGGTGGGCTCGGCGGCGGGCTCGGAGCGGTACGCCTCGACCTCGATCTCCACGACCAGGCGCGGGTCGACGAAGCCGGAGACGATCACCATCGTCGCGGCGGGCCGGATGGCGTCGAACAGCTCCTTGTGGGCCCGGCCGACCTCGTCCACGTCGCGCGCGTGGGTGACGTACATCCGGGTCCGCACCACGTGCTCGGGGCCGAGGTCCAGCTGCTTCAGGGCGTCGAAGGCCACGGCGAAGGAGTTGACGGCCTGCTCGTACGGGCCGCCCTCGACGACGGCGCCGTCCACGACGGACGTGCAGCCGGCCACCAGGACGGTGCCGTTCGGCAGTTCCACGGCGCGGGAGTAGCCGAACTGCTCCTCCCAGGGGGCGCCGGTCACCACCTTGCGCGGCTTGGCGCGGTCCTCGCTCATCCGGCGGCCACCGCCTCCAGGGCCGCTTCCAGGGTGAATGCCTTCGCGTACAGAGCCTTGCCGACGATCGCGCCCTCGACGCCCTCGGGGACGAGCCCGGCCAGGGCACGCAGGTCGTCCAGCGAGGAGACGCCGCCGGAGGCGACGACGGGCTTGTCGGTGGCGGCGCAGACGTTGCGCAGCAGTTCCAGGTTGGGGCCCTGGAGCGTGCCGTCCTTGGCGATGTCGGTGACGACGTAGCGGGCGCAGCCCTCGGAGTCGAGACGGGCCAGCGTCTCGTACAGGTCGCCGCCGTCGCGGGTCCAGCCCCGGCCGCGCAGGGTGGTGCCGCGGACGTCCAGACCGACGGCGATCTTGTCGCCGTGCTCGGCGATGACCTTGGCGACCCACTCGGGGGTCTCCAGGGCGGCGGTGCCGAGGTTGACGCGGGTGCAGCCGGTGGCGAGGGCGGCGGCGAGCGTGGCGTCGTCGCGGATACCGCCCGACAGCTCGACCTTGATGTCCATCGCTTCGGTGACCTCGCGGACCAGGGCGCGGTTGTCGCCGGTGCCGAAGGCGGCGTCCAAGTCGACCAGGTGCAGCCACTCGGCGCCGGCGCGCTGCCAGGCGAGGGCCGCCTGGAGCGGGGAGCCGTAGGAGGTCTCGCTGCCGGACTCGCCGTGCACGAGGCGGACCGCCTGGCCGTCGCGGACGTCGACGGCGGGGAGGAGTTCGAGCGTGCCGCTCGGCGGGACAGTCACAGGGTTCCGATCCAGTTGGTGAGGAGCTGGGCGCCGGCGTCGCCGGACTTCTCGGGGTGGAACTGGGTCGCCCACAGGGCGCCGTTCTCGACCGCGGCGACGAACGGCTCGCCGTGGGTGGCCCAGGTGACCTTGGGGGCGCGCATATTCGGGTTGACGGTCTCCAGGGTCCACTCGCGCACCGCGTAGGAGTGCACGAAGTAGTACCGGGTGTCGGCGTCCAGACCGGCGAAGAGCTCGCTGCCGGCGGGCGCGTCGACCGTGTTCCAACCCATGTGGGGGACGACGGGCGCGTCGAGCGGGCCGACCGTGCCGGGCCACTCGTCGAGCCCCTCGGTCTCGACGCCGTGCTCGATGCCCCGCTCGAAGAGGATCTGCATGCCGACACAGATGCCCATGACGGGCCGGCCGCCGGACAGCCGGCGTCCGACGACCCAGTCGCCGCGGGCCGCCTTGAGGCCCTCCATGCAGGCGGAGAAGGCACCGACGCCGGGGACCAGGAGTCCGTCGGCGTTCATGGCCTTGTCGTAGTCGCGGGTGATCTCGACGTCGGCGCCGACCCGGGCGAGGGCACGCTCGGCGGAGCGGACGTTACCGAAGCCGTAGTCGAAGACGACGACCTTCTTGGACGGCGCGCTCATGACCACAGATCCAGTCGCAGGAGGCCGGCCGCGAGGCTCAGGGCGGAGCTCAGCGCGAGGACGGTGATGACGCTCTTCGACTGTTTCTGCTTGACGAAGGAGTACACGCCGCCGAGCAGGAAGAGCCCGACGACGATGAGGATGGTGGACAGGCCGTTCACGGTTAGAGCGCGCCCTTCGTCGAGGGGAGGATTCCGGCGGCGCGGGTGTCGCGCTCGGAGGCATAGCGCAGGGCCCGCGCCAGCGCCTTGAACTGGCACTCGACGATGTGGTGCGCGTTGCGCCCGTACGGCACGTGGACGTGCAGCGCGACCTGCGCCTGGGCCACGAAGGACTCCAGGATGTGCCGGGTCATGGTGGTGTCGTACGCGCCGATCATCGGCGCCATGTTCTCGGGCTCGGTGTGCACCAGGTAGGGGCGGCCGGAGAGGTCGACGGTGACCTGGGCGAGCGACTCGTCCAGCGGGACGGTGCAGTTGCCGAAGCGGTAGATGCCGACCTTGTCGCCGAGGGCCTGCCGGAAGGCGGCGCCGAGCGCGAGGGCGGTGTCCTCGATGGTGTGGTGCGAGTCGATGTGCAGATCGCCGTCGGTCTTCACGGTCAGGTCGAACAGACCGTGCCGGCCGAGCTGGTCGAGCATGTGGTCGAAGAATCCGACCCCGGTCGACACGTCGACCCTTCCGGTGCCGTCGAGGTCTATCTCGACGACGACGGACGTCTCCTTGGTGGTGCGTTCCACGCGGCCTACGCGGCTCATGCGCTCTGCTCCTTTTTCAACTCACGAACCGCGTCGAGGAACGCGTCGTTCTCCTGGGGGGTGCCGGCGGTGACCCGCAGCCGGCCCGGTACGCCGTTGTCCCTGACCAGGACACCCCGGTCGAGGATCTTCCGCCATGCCTCATGGGCTCCCCCGGGCCCGTCGAAGCGGCCGAACTGGACGAAGTTGGCGTCGGATTCCGTCACCTCGTAGCCCATCGACCGCAGCTCCTCGACGAGGCGGTCGCGCTCGGCCTTGAGCTGCTCGACGTACCCGAGGAGGGTGTCGGTGTACTCCAGGGCGGCGAGCGCGGTGGCCTGGGTGACGGCGGACAGGTGGTACGGCAGGCGGACCAGCTGGACGGCGTCGACCACGGCCGGGTGGGCGGCCAGATAGCCGAGGCGAAGCCCGGCGGCGCCGAACGCCTTGGACATGGTCCGCGAGACGACCAGGTTCGGCCGGCCGTCGAGCAGCGGCAGCAGCGAGGGGCGGTGGCCGAACTCCACGTACGCCTCGTCCAGCACCACCATGCAGGGCTTCGCGGCCTGGGCGGCCTCGTACAGCGCGAGGACCGTCTCCGTCTCGACCGCCGTGCCCGTGGGGTTGTTGGGCGAGGTGATGAAGACGATGTCCGGCGCGTGGGTGGCGAGGGCGCGGCGGGCCGCGTCGACGTCGATGGTGAAGTCGTCGTTGCGGGGGCCGGAGATCCAGCCGGTGCCGGTGCCCCGGGCGATCAGCGCGTGCATCGAGTACGAGGGCTCGAAGCCGATCGCGGTGCGGCCGGGGCCGCCGAAGGTCTGGAGGAGCTGCTGGAGGACCTCGTTGGAGCCGTTGGCGGCCCAGACGTTGCGGACACCGACCTCGTGTCCGCCCGTACGGGTGAGGTAGCGCGCCAGCTCGGTGCGCAGCTCGACCGCGTCGCGGTCGGGGTAGCGGTTGAGGCCGCGGGCGGCCTCGGCGACCCGCTCCGCGATCCGGGCCACCAGGGGCTCGGGCAGCGGGTAGGGGTTCTCGTTGGTGTTCAGCTGGACGGGCACGTCGAGCTGGGGCGCGCCGTACGGGGTCTTGCCGCGCAGCTCGTCGCGGATGGGGAGATCGTCAATGCCGAGTGTGCCGGGCGTGCCGAGCGCGTCGTCCGGCCGTGCGGGGTCGTGCGAAGTCACTTGTTCTCCGGAACCTTCCAGCCGAACCTTGCCTTGATCGCCGCGCCGTGGGCCGGCAGGTCCTCGGCCTCGGCGAGGGTCACCACGTGGTGGGCGACGTCGGCGAGCGCGTCGCGCGTGTAGTCCACGATGTGCACACCGCGCAGGAAGGACTGCACGGACAGGCCTGAGGAGTGGCAGGCGCAGCCGCCGGTGGGCAGGACGTGGTTGGAGCCGGCGCAGTAGTCGCCGAGGGAGACCGGCGCCCAGGGGCCGACGAAGATCGCGCCCGCGTTGCGGACCCGGTCGGCGACGGCGGCGGCGTTCGCGGTCTGGATCTCCAGGTGCTCGGCGCCGTAGGCGTCGACGACCTTGAGGCCGTCCTCCAGGCCGTCGACCAGGACGATCGCGGACTGCCGGCCGGCGAGGGCCGGGACGATCCGGTCGTCGACGTGCTTGGAGGCGGCGACCTGGGCCTTCAGCTCGGCCTCGGTGGCCTCGGCCAGCTCCGCCGAGTCGGTGACGAGGACGGCGGCGGCCATCGGGTCGTGCTCGGCCTGGCTGATCAGGTCGGCGGCGAGGTGCGCCGGGTCGGCCGTGTCGTCCGCGAGGATCGCGATCTCGGTGGGGCCGGCCTCGGCGTCGATGCCGATACGGCCCTTGAGCAGGCGCTTGGCGGCGGCGACGTAGATGTTGCCGGGGCCGGTGACCAGGTCGACGGGGGCGCAGCCGGGCTCGCCCGCCGTGCCCCGGGCGCCCTCGGTGCCGTACGCGAACATCGCGATGGCCTGGGCGCCGCCGGCCGCGTACACCTCGTCGACGCCGAGCAGGGCGCAGGCGGCGAGGATCGTGGGGTGCGGCAGGCCGTCGAACTCCTTCTGCGGCGGGGAGGACACGGCGATGCCCTCGACGCCGGCCTCCTGCGCCGGGACGACGTTCATCACGACGGAGGACGGGTAGACGGAGCGGCCGCCGGGCACGTAGAGGCCGACGCGGGTCACCGGGATCCACTTCTCGGTGACCGTGCCGCCGGGGACGACCTGGGTGGTGTGGGTGGTGCGGCGCTGGTCGCGGTGGACCATGCGGGCCCGCCGGATGGACTCCTCCAGGGCCGCGCGGACGGCCGGATCCAGCTCCTCCAGGGCGCGGGCCAGTGCCTCGGCGGGAACCCGCAGGCTCGCCGGCCGGACGCCGTCGAATTTCTCCCCGTAATCGATCACCGCGGCCGCGCCATGATGCCGTACGCCCTCGCAGATGGGCCGCACCTTCTCCAGGGCGGCTTCCACGTCGAACTCGGCACGGGGCAGCAGGTCGCGCAGTGCGGAACCCTCGGGGAGGGCCTCGCCACGCAGATCGATTCGAGAGATCACGGGTCAATTCTCTCAGACGCCCCAGGAAGCCGGTCGTTCGTATCACTGGCTGATACGAACCACTCTGGCGACTGCCCGCCACTCCTGACCGTTAGCGTTCAGTCCGTCACACAGCGGGAAGAACGGCTGTACGAATCCGGGAAACGGAATCGTGGGAAGCGAGGGGGCGGCAGTGACCGAGCCGCGCGAGGACGACCAAATGCCCGAGGGCCTGAGCGGCCCCGAGCGGGAGATGTGGCGGGCGTTCCGGATCGGTGACACCTGTGACCTGCGAGAAGGGGTCGCCGAACGGGACGATCCGTTCGCGGTGCGCGAGGTGTGGGACGAGGAACGGAGCGTACGGGCCCAGATCGTGGCGCTGTTGCTGCTGCACGGCCCGCCGGCGCGGGCCGGGCGGGTCGCGGCGCTCAAGCTGCGCGGGGTGCGGATCACCGGAGCGCTGAATCTGGCGGGCGGCGAGATAGGCCCGTACGTGGAAATGAACGGGTGCCGGTTCGACGAGGAGGTGGTCCTGCCGGAGGCCCGGTTCGGGACGCTGCGGATGGTGGAGTGCGCCATTCCCCGCCTGGAGGCGGCGCGCCTGCACACCGCCGGCGATCTGCACCTGCCGCGCTGCCGGGTCGAACGGGGCATCCGGCTCACCGACGCGCAGATCGGGACGGACCTGCTGATCAACCAGACCCGGGTGTGGCCGGACCGGCGCGGCCGGGCCATCACCGCCGACGGCCTGGTGGTCGCGCAGGACTTCCAGGCCGAGCTGATCGAGACCTACGGGGAGGTGAGCCTGCGCGGGGCGCGCGTCGGCGTGTCGCTCAGCCTGCGGGGCAGCGTGCTGCGCGGCTCCCAGCAGCGCCGCGCCCTGAACGCGCCACAGATGACCGTCGAACGCACCCTGTACCTGGACTCCGCCTGGGTCTACGACAGCTCGGTGCCCTCCACCACGACCACTCCGCCGTACGGGTTGACCCCGGCCCAGGGCGGCCGGCGCAAGGCCGTGGAGTGCCACGGCGGAGTGCGGCTCGACGACGGACGATTCGGCGACTCGGTGGACCTGACGCACGCCCGCTTCGTCCTGGACGGAGCCCAGCGCGAGGAGTTCTCGCTGCGCCGGATCGTCACCCCCGAACTGCGCTTCGTCGGAGAGCGCCCCGAGGAGGGCCGGGTGGTGCTCAACGGGGCGAAGGTGGTGACCCTGATCGACCTGGCCGGCAGCTGGCCGGGCCCCGGCGGGCTCGCGATGAGCGGATTCGTCTACGAGAACCTTGTCCCCTACGGGCACTTCCCGCTGGCCCGGCGCCTGGAATGGGTCGCGGCCGCCACCCCGGAGTACGCGCCCGAGCCGTACGAACGCCTCGCGACCGTGCTGCGCAACAGTGGCGAGGACGCCGACGCGCGCGAGGTGCTGCTCGCCAAACAGCGGCGGCGGCGCGAGACGCTGCCGGTCGCCGGGAAGCTGTGGGGGTACGTACAGGACCTGGCGGTGGCGTACGGCTACCGGCCCGGACGGGCCGCGCTGTGGATGGCGGTGCTGTGGGCGGCCAGCGCGTACGCCTTCTCGCTGTACGAACCGGTGGCGCTCAAGCCCGACGAGGCGCCGCACTGGGACGCCACGCTGTACGCGCTCGACCTGCTGCTGCCGGTCATCGACCTGGGTGAGGTCGGCTTCTGGCGGATGGAAGGTCTGTGGCAATGGCTGTCGACCGGGCTGATCCTGGTCGGCTGGGTGCTGGCAACAACAGTGGCGGCGGGGGCGTCGCGGTTGCTGCGGCGGGGGTAGGGGGCGGGGCGCTGCGCTGTGCGGGTGGGTGGTGCGGGCGGGCTGGATGGGTGGTGGGTGTGGTGGGTGGGGCGGGGGTGAAGAAAGGGGGGTCGCATCAGCACCGGTTCGCCCCTTTCTTTACGCTGTCTTGACCCCCGCCAATACAACCTTCCGGCCGCCACCAAAGCTTCACAGGCCGCCACTGGCGCCGCCCTCACCTGCGGTTTTCAATGATGCGCACGATGTCACTGCTCCGCGCCCTGATCGGCACCGCACGCCTGGTCCGGCACGCGCCCCGGCTCGCCGCCGGATGCCCGCCGGACGACGACGTGCTGCTCGACGTACCGGACACCCGGCTGGCTCCGGCCCTGGTCGCGGCCGCCCTCGGCGACCCGGGGCCGGCCGCCGGGCTGCTCGCCGCCACCCGGGACGCCGCCGCGTGGGAGGACCGGGACCGCCATGTGACCCGGCTCGCCGCCTTCGCGTACCACCGGGACGGCTGGCTGCACCGCTGGCTCGCGGACACCCCCGACGACCCCGACGCCCTGCTCGTCCACGCGCAGCTCGCGGTCCGCCGCGCCTGGGACTCCCCCGCGCGGGCCGAACGGCTGCGCGAGACCGGACCGCTGATCCAGGCGGCGGCCGAGGCTTGCCCGCGCGACCCGGTGCCCTGGCGGCTGGCCCTGGACCACGCCCACGGCACCCGCGCCGGGCACTCCGCCTTCGAGGCGCTGTGGGAACAGGCCGTCCGCCGGGCCCCGCACCACTACGGCAGCCATGTGGCGGCCCTGAAGTACCTGTCGGCCCAGGACGGCGCGCGGGGCGGCGGCCGCCCCCACCGCCCGCACCGCGAGTGCTTCGACTTCGCCGAGCAGGCCGCCGAGGACGCGCTGCCCGGGTCCCTGGCTCAGGCGCTGCCGGTACGGGCCGCCTTCGCGCAGCTGATCGCCGGGGCCTGGGCCGAGCACGGGGTGCCCGGCGAGCGGATCGACGCGGCGGCCGACCGGGCGCTTGCACTGTCGGCGGAGTACCCGGCGGGTGATCTGTGGCCCGCCGAGGTGCGCAATCTGCTGGTGTACGTCCTGGTGGCGCGGGGCCGCCCGCACGACGCGCTGGCCGAGTTCCGGCGGATCGGCCCGCACGCGACCTCGTTCCCGTGGCGGCTGATCGCCGACGACCCGCTGCGCGGCTTCCTGGACGCCCGGACCACCGCCGTACGCGAGGTGGCGCGCCGTACCCCGCTGCGCACCGGAGGCGAGACCCAGGTCGGGGGCGAGGCCGGGGGCGAGGCCGAGATCGGATCCGAGGTCGGATCCGGGCTCGCGTCAGAGGCCGGATCCGTGGTCCTGCCAGGGTCCCGGGCGGGTGATCCGGGCCGCGCCGAAGCGGTCCCGGAAGCGGTCCGGGGCGCGGGCGCGGGGGCCGATCGTACGGGTCCGAACGGGCGGCCCGGCCGGGGCGGGCCCGGCGGCCATTACGCTTGACCGCTGTGACCACCGCTCGTCTGCCACTCTTCCCGCTCAACGCGGTGCTGTTCCCGGGCCTCGTGCTGCCCCTGAACGTCTTCGAGGAGCGTTATCGCGCCCTGATGCGCGAACTGCTCCGGACGGACGAGTCCGAGCCACGCCGCTTCGCCGTCGTCGCCATCCGCGACGGCCGGGAGACCGCGCCGACGGCGCCCGGTCTGCCGGACCAGACGAAACTCCCGGAGAAGGGACCGGCGGCCGGCTTCGGCCCCGACCCGCTCCGGTCCTTCCACGAGGTCGGCTGCGTGGCCGACGCGGTGTCCATCCGCGAGCGCCCCGACGGCGGCTTCGATGTGATGGCCACCGGCACCACCCGGGTACGGCTGCTCTCCGTCGACGCGACCGGACCGTTCCTGACGGCCGAGGTCGAGGACGTCCCCGAGGAGCAGGGCGAGGAGGCCGGTCCGCTCTCCGAGGGCGTGCTGCGGGCCTTCCGCGCGTACCAGAAGCGGCTCGCGGGAGCCCGGGAGCGGTCGCTGACCACGAGCGAGCTGCCCGACGACCCGTCGGTGGTCTCCTATCTGGTGGCCGCCGCGACGGTCCTGGACACCCCGGCGAAGCAACGACTGCTCCAGGCGCCGGACACCGCGTCCCGGCTGCGTGAGGAGCTGGCCCTGCTGCGGGCCGAGACGGCGGTGCTGCGCCATCTGCCGTCGCTCCCGGCGGTGGAGCTGACCCGTACGCCGACCAGCCCGAACTAGGACACCCCCCAAGCCCCGGCCGGTCCGAGAGAAGAGAACTCCAGGTGGCGAAGAAGCAGAAGAAGAGCGGCGGCGGGACCCCGGCGACGGTCGCGCTGACCGCGGCCGGCACGGCGTACACCCTGCACTCCTACGACCACGACCCGGCGGCCCCCTCGTACGGCGGGGAGGCGGCCGAGGCGCTCGGGGTGTCGCCCGCGCGGGTGTTCAAGACGCTGGTCGCGGACGTGGACGGGGAGCTGACGGTCGCGGTCGTCCCGGTGGCCGGCCAGCTCGATCTGAAGGCCCTGGCGGCGGCGGTCGGCGGCAAGCGCGCCGCGATGGCGGACCCGGCGGCGGCCGAGCGGACCACCGGCTATGTACGGGGCGGGATCTCCCCGCTGGGGCAGCGCAAGCGGCTGCGGACCGTGCTCGACGACTCGGCCTCGGACCACGAGACCATCTGCGTCTCGGCGGGCCGGCGCGGTCTGGAGGTCGAACTGACCCCGCAGGATCTGGCGGGTCTCACCGGCGCCGTCCTGGCCCCGATCGGCCGCGCCTGACGCCAGGCCACCGGGACCCCGCCTGCCACGTCCGCGCTCGGGAACCACTCCGGCCCCTGTCCCCTCGCCGTACGCGCGCGGGGACAGGGGCCGGATCGCTTCTCGCGCCGCGCCGGGCGTCAGTGCGAGGGGGCCTGCGGCGCCGGCGGAACCGGCGGCCAGAGCTGCGGCTCGGGCCGCGGGTCGCGGGGCCCGAACAGGGCCGTGCACAGCAGGTGCGTGATCATGGCGCCGATCGGCCAGGCCAGCATCGCGGCCGCGGCCATGTTCAGTTCGAGCGGCGCGTCGAAGGGAACCTTGGGGCCGACCTCCTTGGCCCGGGCGACCACGTCGCCCCCCGGTCCCAGCCAGATGCCCGCGCCCCAGGCCAGCAGCGAACCGAGCACCCCGCCCAGCGCCAGGCCGAACACCAGCGGGACCCCGCCGCGCCGGTGGACCAGGAAGGCCAGGATCCCGGCCACGGCCCCGAAGCCGAGGGCGAGCAGGATGAACGTACCGTCCCCGCCGACGGCCGCCTCCGCCTCGCTGTTGCGCAGATAGACCGCCTTGCCGTCGGAGATCAGCCCGACCCTCGGCGCCAGCCACAGCCACATCAGCCCGAGCAGTACCCCGGCCACACCCGAGACGAGGGCGACCACGGCGGCCTGCCGGATCTCGGCCGGCGTGACGGGACCGCCGTCGGGCGGCTCCGGCGGGTTCGCGAAACCGAAGGGGTCGGGCGGCGGCTCGTGCGGGGGCGTCAGGGGTGCGGTCACCACGCCATCGTGCCAGGTGTGTCTGTGTGCCGCCGCGCCGGGACGTCAGCGCACCGCGGCCCGC
The DNA here is from genome assembly GCF_043198875.1 of Streptomyces sp. NPDC048718. Classification (NCBI taxonomy): domain Bacteria; kingdom Bacillati; phylum Actinomycetota; class Actinomycetes; order Kitasatosporales; family Streptomycetaceae; genus Streptomyces; species Streptomyces sp. NPDC048718. The sequence continues at coordinate 489,582 of NZ_JBICVG010000003.1, read as the reverse complement.
CGGTAGGCCCAGGTCGCCACCGCGAGCGACACCACACCCACCGCCCCGCACACCGCGAGGTCGAGGCCGACGGCCACCCAGTCCGGGTGGGGGTCGAAGGTGCGGGCCAGGGCCTCCACTCCGTACGTGGAGGGCAGCAGGTCCCGGGCCCAGGCGATCGGGCCGGGCATCCGGTCGGCCGGCAGGACGCCGAGGAGCAGCGCCGCCGACATGCCGAGCTGGCCGAGCAGGGTGGCCAGTTCCGGCCGGGGGGCGAGCAGGCCGAGGGCCGCGCCGAGTCCGGCGAGCGCCGCCCCGGACAGCGGGACGACGGCCGCCAGGATCCACAGATGGCCGAGCGGCAGCCCGAACAGGACGGAACCGGCGACGGCCGTGAGCACCGTGCCGGGCACGGTGAAGGAGGCGTACGCGCCGGCCGCGCCGAGGACCACGGCGGCGGGCGGCACCGGGAGGGTCGCGTAGTGGTCGAGCCCGCCGCCGGCCCGGAGCTGGCCGAAGTACTGGGCGAGCAGGTTGAGGGCGACGAACGCGACGACGAGGACGGCGGAGCCGGCCACCACGGCCCGGGCCTCCGAGCCGCCGTCCACGACCCCGCGCATCAGGATCATGATGCCGACGGACTGGAAGGTGGCCACGAAGAGCAGCGGGATCCGGGAGACCCGGGCGCGCGAGAGCTGGGCGCGGTAGACGGCGGCGAGGGCGGGCAGCAGCCGGGCGCGGGGGGCGAGCGGCGCGGCGCCGGGTTCCTCGCCCCGGGCCGGGCGGGCCGCGGCGGCGCCGGCGGCCGGCGGGGCCTCGGCGGGCAGGGTGCTCAACTCGTCCAGCTCCTGACAGTCCATGCGTACGTCGTTCCACCCGTCGCGGGACGGGGCGCGGCACCGGTCGCGGCGCCCGGCACGGCACGGGGCGCACCGTGGCTCACGCCGCGGGTCGTGCCGAGGGGCGCGCCCTCGCTCGTGCGGTGGGGTGCGGCGCAGGCTACCCCGTGCGTGCCCGTGCCCGTCGCGCCCGTCATGCCCATCGTGCCTGTCATGCCTTGACCAGCCCCCGGGCCTGCCCGCCGAGCGCCAGGTACACGTCCTCCAGGCTCGGCGTCGCCAGGGTGAAGTCGTCGAGGGAGGCGAACGCCGCCCCGCCGGTCACCGCGGCGACCGCCGCCCGGGCCTCGTCCGGGGCGAGCCGCAGCACCCAGCGGCGGCCCGACTCCTGGGCGAGTTCGCGCAGCGCGGCCACCTCGGGGACGTCGAGCGGGGCGCGCTCGCGCCACACCAGCTCGACCCGGACCTCCCCCGCGACGCGCTCCTTGAGCCCGCTCGGGGTGTCGCAGGCGATGACCCGGCCGCGGTCGATGACGGCGACCCGGTCGAGGACGGTCTCGGCCTCGATGACGTTGTGGGTGACGAGCAGGACGGTGCTGCCGCGCTCGGCGCGGCGGCGGTCGACGGCGGCCCACACGGCGCGGCGGGCGACGGGGTCCATGCCGGTGGTGGGCTCGTCGAGGACGAGGACGGGCCGCTCGCCGACGAGGGCGGCGGCGAAGCAGGCGAGCCGGCGCTGGCCGCCGGAAAGCTTCTTCAGCGGCCGGCCGGCGATCGGGGCGAGGCCCAGCTCGTCGAGGACGGCGTCGCGCTCGGCGCGGGCCTCGTGGACCCCGAGCCCGCGCAGCCGGCCGGTGGTCTCGGCGGCGAGGGCGACGGTCAGCTCGTCGAGGGCGGTGGACTCCTGGCCGAGGTACGCGAGCAGCCGGGAGGCGCGCTCGGGGTGGCGCACCAGGTCGTGGCCGAGGAGGCGTACGGAGCCGGAGTCGGGGCGCATCAGACCGGTGAGCTGGCGGACCAGGGTGGACTTGCCGGCCCCGTTGGGGCCGAGCAGTCCGAAGATCTCGCCACCGCGCACATCGAGGCTGATCCCGTCGGTGGCCCGCACCTCCGAGGTCGCCGGAGTGCCGCGCCTGCCGCGTGTGGCGGGGTACGTCTTGACCAGATCCCGCACCTCGCACACCGTACTCACGAGGGATGAGCCTACGTGGTCGCGTCCGCCTCCTCGGGCGCGGGGGCGGGTCGGGCGGCGGCGTGCAGATCGATCTCGCGCCAGAATCCGGCCCGGATCGCGTACCGGTCGTGCTCGTCGATCTGGTCGTCCTTGTGGGCGAGAAGTCCGAAACGCGCGGCATAGCGGAGTAGTTCGCCGTCGATGCGGTGCGGGATGCGCGGGTACATGGCGGCGAGCCGGGGCACGTGGCCGGGCTCGGGCAGCCGGTCCAGCCAGCGGCGGGCGAAGACCTGGCCCACCTCGTAGGGGTCGCCGCCGACGGTGGTGATGTCCTCCTCGCGGTCGGCCCAGCGCTGCTCGGCGCTGGTGAGCTGGGCGAGGGTGGGCAGCAGGGCCGTCTCGGCGGGTTCGCCGAGCGACGGCGGGCGGTCGATCCAGCCCCGGTCGGAGGACCAGCGCAGGGTGGCGCTCGCCGGCTGCGGGGCGGACGCGAGGGCGGTGGCGGGGGCGCGCAGCCCGGCGAGGTCCTTGGGGGTGGGGACGGTCGTCCGGCCGCCCGGGGGCGCGGGGGCGGCGGAGCCGTTCAGCGAGGCGCCGGTGTCCCGGTCCCGCTCCCGGTCCCCGCCTTCCTCTTCGTCCGCGTCGCGGCTGTGGACGACGACTCCGGCGTACTCCGGTTCCGGCTCCGACTCGCGGCCCGGTCCCCGGTCCAGGTCCCGGTCGTGGTCGTGGTCGTGGTCGTGCCCCTCCCCGTGCCCTTGGTCGTGTCCCTGTCCCTGGTCCCGGTCGAGATCCCGGTCGAGACCCCGGTCGGGGCTCCGGTCGAGACCCGGGTCCGCTCCCGGCCCTGCGGCCCCGTCCGCCGGCACGATGCCCCGATCGGTGACCCGGTCGGCGGCCCGATCCGCGGACCGGTCGGCGGCGGAGAGCCCGGACTCGGGCAGCGGCGCGGAGAGGATCGCGGCGATCTCGGGACGCGGCACGGGCGGCTGGGCGCACGAACCGCCCAGTTCCTTGGCGCGGATGGCCCGGGTGATCCAGGCCCGGTCGAGCACCCGGCGCTCGTCGGCCTCGGCCACCAGGTCCTCGGACTGGTTGTAGTCGCCGTCGGCGGCCTGGACGGCCCAGAGGTGGACGGCGACGCCGTGTTCCTTGGCGGACATCAGACCGGGCAGCAGATCGCCGTCGCCGGTGACGAGGACGATGTCGGAGCAGGCGCGGTTACGGGACAGTTCGGTGAGCTCGGTGTGCATCGCGGCGTCGACGCCCTTCTGCGCCCAGCGGCCGTCGCTTCGGGTCAGCGCACCCAGCCGGACGGTGACCCGGGGCAGGACGCGCAGTCTGCGGTGCTCGGGCTGGGGTGCGCGGCCGGGCGCGCCGTCGAACCAGTAGATCCGCAGCAGGGGCAACCGGGTGTCGGCCTCGGCGCATTCGCGCAGCTGCCGGATGAGCGCCGTGTGGTCCACGGCGATCCGCGCGCGGGCCGGCTCTCCGGCGAGGAGACTGGCGGCTGCGCCCAGCAGGTAGCCGGCGTCCACCAGGACGACGCATCGGTCCACGTGTTCCACCCTCTTTCGCCCACACTCTTCGGGGATCTCGGGATCGGAAGTGCTCCAGGATTCTTCGAGTCTGCCCGACCGGGGTGTGGTTGAGGTCCGGAACTGGATCATCGGCGTGGCGAATCTCACTTCAGGGTGGCGCCTACCGTCCGTAATGATCCAAAATGCGACGCATTGCCCCGTGTGTGAGTCTGACAGCGGCCCGGCCCCCAGAGCTCAGACCCCCACGAGGAGGCACCACCCCATGGCCAAGAACCGCAAGCAGGACCGCAGTCAGCAACAGCAGCAGCGCGCCACCCCGGCCGAACGCGGCACCCAGCAGGCGCAGCGGTCCTCACTCGAGGCCCAGTCGGAGCAGCGCACAAGCCAGGTCACCCCGGGCGACATCGCCCGCAAGGGCCGCCAGAAGCGCTTCGGTCACAACTGACCGGCCCGGCACACAGCACCGAGGGGCGCGCCCGTGACGACGGGCGCGCCCCTCGCGCGTAAGGCCGTTGGGTACGGTGCCGGCTAACCGGCCAGGCAGGACGGGCCGAGCAGCACCTTCAGATCACCGAAGAGCGCCGGGTCGGCCGTGACCCGGTGCCGGTCGAGCCGCAGCACGGTGGTGCTGCGCGGGCCCTGGAGCTTGATGCGGACCTCGGTGTTGCCCTTGTGGCTCTGGAGGATCTCGCCGAGCCGGCTGATCATCGGCGGGGTCACCCGGACCGTGGGGATGGTGAGGATCACCGGCGCGTTGGTGCCCGCGTTGGACAGGTCGGGGACCATCAGCTCCATGGCGACAAGCCGCGGGATGTCCTCGCGCTTGTCGAGCCGGCCCTTGACGAAGACGACGGCGTCCTCGATCAGCTGGGTGGAGACCAGCTGGTAGGTGGCCGGGAAGAACATGCACTCGATGGAACCGGCCAGGTCCTCGACCGTGGCGATGGCCCAGGCGTTGCCCTGCTTGGTCATCTTCCGCTGGAGGCCGGAGATGATGCCGCCGATGGTGACGACCGCGCCGTCCGCGTGCTCGCCGCCGGTGAGCTGGGAGATGCCCGCGTCGGACTTGTCGGACAGGACGTGTTCGAGGCCGAAGAGCGGGTGGTCGGAGACGTACAGACCGAGCATCTCGCGCTCCTGCGCGAGCAGATAGGCCTTCTCCCACTCGACGTCGGAGAACTCGACGTCGAGACCGAAGCCCGGCTCGTCGCTGTCCTCCTCGCCCATCCCGCCGAAGAGGTCGAACTGACCCTCGGCCTCCTTGCGCTTGACCGCGACCACGGTGTCGATCATGGGCTCGTGCTGGGCGACCAGGCCCTTGCGGGTGTGGCCCATGGTGTCGAAGGCGCCGGCCTTGATCAGCGACTCGATGGTGCGCTTGTTGCAGACGACGGCCTCGACCTTGTCGAGGAAGTCGGGGAAGGAGCTGTACTTCCCCTTGCTCTTGCGCGTACGGATGATCGACTCGACGACGTTGGAGCCGACGTTACGGACGGCGGTGAGGCCGAACAGGATGACGTCGTCACCCTGGGCGGCGAAGTTCGCCTCCGACTCGTTGACGTTCGGCGGGAGCACCTTGATGCCCATGCGGCGGCACTCGTTCAGATAGACGGCCGACTTGTCCTTGTCGTCCTTGACCGAGGTCAGCAGACCCGCCATGTACTCGGCCGGGTAGTTGGCCTTGAGGTACGCGGTCCAGTACGAGACCAGTCCGTACGCGGCGGAGTGCGCCTTGTTGAAGGCGTAGCCGGCGAACGGGACCAGGACGTCCCACAGGGCCTGGATGGCCTCGTCGCTGTAGCCGTTCTTCTGGGCGCCGGCCTGGAAGATGGTGAAGTTCTTCGCCAGCTCGTCGGGCTTCTTCTTGCCCATGACGCGGCGGAGGATGTCGGCCTCGCCGAGCGAGTAGCCGGCGATGATCTGCGCGGCCTTCTGCACCTGCTCCTGGTACACGATCAGGCCGTAGGTGACCGCCAGAACCTCCTGGAGCGGCTCTTCCAGCTCCTTGTGGATCGGCGTGATCTCCTGCTGGCCGTTCTTGCGGAGCGCGTAGTTCGTGTGCGAGTTCATGCCCATCGGGCCCGGGCGGTAGAGCGCGGACACGGCGGAGATGTCTTCGAAGTTGTCGGGCTTCATCAGCCGCAGCAGGGACCGCATGGGGCCGCCGTCGAACTGGAAGACGCCGAGGGTGTCGCCGCGCTGGAGCAGTTCGAAGGTCTTCGGGTCGTCCAGCGGCAGGGCGAGCAGGTCCAGGTCGATGCCCTTGTTCGCCTTCACCATCTTGACGGCGTCGTCCATGATGGTGAGGTTGCGCAGGCCCAGGAAGTCCATCTTCAGCAGGCCGAGCGACTCGCACTGCGGGTAGTCCCACTGGGTGATGGTGACGCCGTCGGTGTGCCGCACCCAGATCGGGGCGTGGTCGACGATCGGCTCGCTGGACATGATCACGCCGGCGGCGTGCACACCCATCTGGCGGACCAGGCCCTCGACGCCCTTGGCGGTGTCGATGACCTTCTTGACGTCCGGCTCGTTCTCGTACATCGCCCGGATCTCGCCCGCCTCGCTGTAGCGCGGGTGGGAGGGGTTGGTGATGCCGTCGAGGTCGATGCCCTTGCCGAGGACGTCGGCGGGCATGGCCTTGGTGAGCCGGTCGCCCATCGCGTACGGGTAGCCGAGGACGCGGGCGGAGTCCTTGATCGCGTTCTTGGCCTTGATCTTGCCGTACGTGCCGATCATGGCGACCTTGTCGGCGCCGTACTTCTCGGTCACGTACCGGATCACCTCGACGCGCCTGCGCTCGTCGAAGTCGATGTCGACATCGGGCATCGAGATGCGCTCGGGGTTGAGGAAGCGCTCGAAGATCAGACCGTGCGGGATCGGGTCGAGGTCGGTGATGCCCATGGCGTACGCGACGATCGAGCCGGCCGCGGAGCCTCGGCCCGGGCCCACGGCGATGCCCTGCTTCTTCGCCCACATGATGAAGTCGGCGACGACGAGGAAGTAGCCCGGGAAGCCCATCGAGATGATGGTGTCCATCTCGTACTCGACCTGCTTCATGCGGTCGTCCGGGATGCCGTCGGGGAAGCGGCGGGCCATGCCGCGCATGGTCTCCTCGCGGAACCAGGTGACCTCGGTGTAGCCCTCGGGGATGTCGAACTTCGGCATGAGGTCGCGCTTTTCGAACATGCCGGTGGTGTCGACCTGCTCGGCGACCAGGAGGGTGTTGCGGCAGCCCTCCTGCCAGGCGTCCGAGGAGTCGACGGCGTACATCTCGTCCGTCGACTTCAGGTAGTAGCCGGTGCCGTCGAAGCGGAAGCGGTCCGGGTCGGACAGGTTCTTGCCGGTCTGGATGCACAGCAGCGCGTCGTGGGCGGTGGCCTCGTGCGCGTAGGTGTAGTGCGAGTCGTTGGTGACCAGCGGCGGGATGCCGAGCTTCTTGCCGATCTCCAGCAGACCGTCGCGGACCCGGCGCTCGATCTCGATGCCGTGGTCCATCAGCTCCAGGAAGTAGCGGTCCTTGCCGAAGATGTCCTGGTACTCGGAGGCGGCCTTCAGGGCCTCGTCGAACTGGCCGAGGCGCAGCCGGGTCTGGAGCTCGCCGGAGGGACAGCCGGTGGAGGCGATCAGGCCCTCGGACCACTGGGCGATGGTCTCCTTGTCCATCCGGGGCCACTTCTGGAGCCAGCCCTCGGCGTACGCGTCGGAGGACAGCTTGAAGAGGTTGTGCAGGCCCGTCGCGTTCGCGGCCCAGATGGTCTTGTGGGTGTAACCACCGGAACCGGAGACGTCGTCCCGCTTCTGGTGCGGCTGGCCCCACTGGATCTTCCGCTTGTTGCGGCGGGATTCCGGGGCGACGTAGGCCTCGATGCCGATGATCGGGGTCACCCCGGCCTTCTTGGCCGAGTGGAAGAAGTCGTAGGCGCCGTGCAGGTTGCCGTGGTCGGACATCGCGATATGGGTCATGCCCATCTCGTTGCACGCGTTGAACATGTCCTTCAGCCGCGCGGCACCGTCCAGCAGGGAGTACTGGGTGTGGACGTGGAGGTGCGTGAAGGGCGGCTTGGACACGGGGTTGCCTCCGGCTGCTTTTCTGGGGGGGGTAGGCCTGGAAGTCTACGTCTCCGGGAGGCGTGACGACGGCCGCCGGGCGGGTGCCGTCGCATGGTGTAGGCGTCGCACGACTGTCCGCTTTGTCATATGCCCCGCGGGCCGTGTGCCCGGCCGGATCCGCCCCCTTGGTCCACCCTCTGCTCTCGCCCCGGATCCCCCCTGATCCTTGCCTGTTCCTTGCCTGATCCGCCCCCGGTCCCTCCCCCGAGACCGGCCTCTTCCCCGGCCCGGCGGGAGCCGTACGAGGGTCGAAGGCCCCGGGCCGAAGGTCCTCCGGGTCCGGGCGGGCACGGCTCACAGCCCTCTTTTAGAGACCTCTTATGGCCTGTCGTGGCACACTTCCCGGCGATGGACATGGCAGGCATCCCGCTGAGAGCTCTCCGGGCGGCGTTCTTCACGGCAGTGGCCGTGGCGCTGTCCGTGGCCTCGCATGTCCTGCTGTCGGGAGTGCCCCTGCCGCTCGGGACGGTCGTCCCGGTCGCGGTGGCCGTCTTCGCCACCGCGTTCGCGCTGGCCGGCCGCGAGCGCGGCTTCGGGCCGATCGCGGGGCTGCTGGTCCCGCTGGAGCTGGCCGCGGACACCCTGTTCACCAGCGGACAGGTGGCCTGTTACGGCCCCGCGGGCGGGCCGGTCTCCGGATCGCTGCGGTCGGTCGGTTTTGCCATGGACACGCTGTGCGGCGGAGCCGTCGGTACGCCGCTGCCCGGTGTGACCGCCTCCGGGACCGACGCCGCGGCGGCCCTGCTGTCCTCGCCCGACCCCTCGGTGCCCTGGCTGCTGCTCGCCGCCCATGTGGCGGTCGGACTGACGGCGGCCGGCTGGCTGCGCGGCGGCGAGCGGGCGCTCGGCCGGCTGCTGCGCGCGGCCGTGGCCCTGGCCTTCCGGCCGCTGCTGCTGATCACCGCGCTCCACCGCGCCGCCGGGTCGGCCCCGCGCCGCGCCGGGCGCCCCGCGGACCGGCCGCGCCGTTCGCGGATCTGGCCGCTCGTGACGTGCGTGGGACGGCGCGGGCCGCCGAGCGCGGCGAGCCCGAGGCGTACGGCTCCGGCCGGCGCGCCCGTGCTCGTCTTCGCTTAGAGGCCGTCCGGCGGATCAGGGTCGGACCGGGCCTCGGAACAGGCAACCGCCCCTTTTCCCGTGTCACGGAGTGATTCCTCATGAGCAACCGCAACAACCAGGCCAACAAGGCAGCCGCCCGCGAGCGGCTGCGCGCCGAGCGCGAGATGCAGGCCAAGAAGGACAAGGCCCGCCGTCAGGTGATCGTCGCCGCGTCGGCCGTCGCCGTGCTCGCCGTCGCGGGCGGCATAGGTTACGCCGTCGTCCAGGCCAACAAGCCGTCCGAGTGGGTGGCGGCGGCGGACGCGAAGAACGTCACGGCCCCGAAGCACACCGAGGGCGAGAACGGCACCACGGTCGTCATCGGCAAGGCCGAGGCGAAGAAGACCCTGGAGATCTACGAGGACTCGCGCTGCCCGGTGTGCGCGACCTTCGAGCAGAACGTGGGCGCCAAGGTCGACAAGGACGTCGAGGCCGGCACGTACAAGCTGCGCTACGTCGGCGCCACCTTCATCGACAACTCCGACCAGGGCACGGGGTCGAAGAACGCGCTGTCGGCCCTCGGCGCGGCGCTCGACGTGAGCCCCGAGGCGTTCCTCGCGTACAAGAACGCGCTCTACTCGCAGCAGTTCCACCCGGAGGAGACCGACGACAAGTTCTCGAAGGACTCCTACCTCCTGGAGGTGGCGGACACCGTTCCGGCGCTGAAGGGCAACGCGAAGTTCCGCGAGAACGTGGAGAGCGGCACCTTCGACGCGTGGGCGATGAAGATGTCGAAGACCTTCGACAAGAGCGGGGTCCGGGGCACGCCGACGCTGAAGATGGACGGCAAGCCGGTGACCGCCGAGGGCAGCGAGAACGCGCCCATGACGGTCGCGCAGTTCGACGCGGCCATCTCCAAGGCGCTGAAGGCCTGACCCTTCCCCCCTTTCCCTCCCCTCCTCTTCTTTTCCGTCCTCCGGCCCCGCACCCCGCTCACGCGCGGGGTGCGGGGCCGGAAGGCGTGCCGGGCGGGGCCGGCGCAGGGGCGATTCCGGGCGGCGGCGGGGCGGGGATTCCGCTTGTCCGGGGGATGTCCGGCGGCTCCTGCGCGGGGGCCGTCCCCGGGTCCGTTCCGGTCCGCGGCCTCGATCGGGTTCCGGTCCGAAGAACGCCCGTCGAAGAGTCGGCGAACTTCCTCTCGCCCTCTGCCCCCGGGCCTTACCTGTCGGTAATCTGACGCGCCGTGACCAGTCATAACCACATATCCGCCCCCACCCGCCGCACCGTGGTGAAGGCCGCCGCCGTGACCGCCGTCGCCACACCGGCGCTGGTCGGGGCCACCTCGCCCGTACTCGCGGCCTCCGGGGCCCCCGCGTTCCGTCACGGCGTCGCCTCCGGCGACCCGCTGCCCGACGGCATCCTGCTCTGGACGCGCGTCACCCCCACCCCCGACGCCCTGCCCGGCTCCGGCCTCGGCCCCGACCTCCAGGTCGGCTGGGAGCTGGCCGAGGACCAGGCCTTCACCCGGGTCGTGGCCCGCGGCACCACCGTCGCGACCGCCGCCTGCGACCACACCGTGAAGGCCGACGTCCGCGGTCTGCGGGCGGCCACCGTCTACTGGTACCGCTTCACCGCCGAGGCGACCGTCTCCCCGGTGGGCCGCACCCGCACCGCGCCCGCCGCCGACGCGGCCGCCGGGATCCGCTTCGGCGTGGTCTCGTGCGCCAACTGGGAGGCCGGGTACTTCTCCCCGTACCGCCACCTGGCGGCCCGGCCCGACCTCGACGCGATCCTGCATCTCGGCGACTACATCTACGAGTACGCGACCGGGTCCTACCCGGCCGCGAAGTACACGGTGCGCCGGCACCAGCCGGCGCACGAGATCGTCTCGCTGGCCGACTACCGGATCCGGCACGCCACGTACAAGACGGACGCCGACCTCCAGGCGCTGCACGCGGCGCACCCGATCGTGGCGATCTGGGACGACCACGAGTTCGCCAACGACGCCTGGTCGGGCGGCGCGGAGAACCACACGCCGGGCACCGAGGGCGACTGGGCGGACCGGGTCGCGGCGGCCAAGCGCGCGTACTTCGAGTGGATGCCGGTGCGCACCTCCACCGAGGGCACGGTCTACCGCCGGCTGCGCTTCGGCAAGCTGGCCGATCTGCATCTGCTGGACCTGCGCTCGTTCCGCTCGCAGCAGGCGAAGATCGCCGACGGCGCGGTGGACGACCCGAACCGCACCATCACCGGGCGGGCGCAGCTGGACTGGCTGAAGTCCGGGCTCGCGTCCTCGACGGCGACCTGGCAGCTGGTGGGCACCTCGGTGATGATCTCGCCGGTGGCCTTCGGCTCGCTGCCGGCCGAGCTCCTCGCACCGATCGCGGAGCTGCTGGGGCTGCCCAAGGGCGGCATCGCCCTCAACGTCGACCAGTGGGACGGCTATACCGACGACCGCAAGGAGCTGCTGGCGCACCTGACGGACCGGGGCATCCGCAACACCGTCTTCCTGACCGGCGACATCCACATGGCGTGGGCCAACGACGTGCCGGTGAAGGCGGCGACGTACCCGCTGTCGGCGTCGGCGGCCACGGAGTTCGTGGTGACGTCGGTGACCTCCGACAACCTGGACGACATCCTGCACGTGCCGGCGGGCACCGTCTCGGTCGCCGCGGCGGCCGCCCTCAAGGCCGCCAACCGGCATGTGGAGTGGGTGGACCTGGACCACCACGGCTACGGCGTGCTCGACGTGACGTCCGAGCGCTCGCAGATGGACTACTACACGGTCTCGGACCGGGCCGATCGCAACGCGACGGCGGCCTGGGCGCGTTCGTACCGCACGCTCAGCGGAACGCAGCATGTCGAGCGGGTGTACCAGCCAGTACGTTGACAGACGCTTTTCAGCCATGATCCCTTCTGTTAACGGGAGATCACATGGCTACGGCGGGTGGCGAGTTCGGGGCATCGAATCCGGACACACCACCCGCCTTCGCCGCCTCTTCTGTGACGGTCTTGTTTCAAACTCCAAAGCCCTCGCGAGTTTTTCTCACCAATGACCCGCTTTGCCCGCCAGGTGATTGGGCTTGATCACTCCTGAACTTGACCTGACATGAACGCGTAATCTCCCGGCAGTCGGTGGCGAGGAACTACCTCCCACAACCCCCCAAGGAGTCATCCGTGCCCGCTCTTGCCCGTATATCGCCGCGTACGTCTCGTCGCCTGCTCGGCACCGCCGTGATGGCCGGAACCCTGGCCCTGGCCCCGCTGTCGGCCCCGGTGGCCGCCCCGGCCTCCGCCGGCAAGACCCTCGCCTCGGCCGAGAAGTGCGCCGACGGCGGCGCCGCGCTCTCCGGCGCCCGCAAGGCCAAGGGCAGCACCACCAAGGCCGACCCCAACGAGCTGACCGCCGCCCAGGCCAAGGCCATGGACGCCGACCTGGCGAAGAAGGTCTCCGCGGCCCGCGCCGCCGGCCGTTCGACCGCCGCCGCCGGTGCCACCGCGGTCAGCATCCCGGTCTACTTCCACGTCATCCACAGCGGTACGACGGGCAAGCTGAGCGCCACCGCCATCAACAACCAGATGGCCGTCCTCAACGCCGCCTACGCGGGCCAGGGCACCGGCAACACCAACTCGGGCTTCCAGTTCACCCTGGCCGGCACCGACTACACGGACAACGCCACCTGGTACAACGTCAGCGACGGCACCGCCGCCGAGACGAACATGAAGAACGCCCTGCGCAAGGGCGGCTCCAACGCCCTGAACATCTACACCGCCAACCTCAGCGGCGGTCTGCTCGGCTGGGCCACCTTCCCGTCCTCGTACAAGTCGAGCCCGAAGATGGACGGCGTCGTCATCCTCAACTCGTCGCTGCCGGGCGGCTCGGCCACCAACTACAACCAGGGCGACACCGCCACCCACGAGGTCGGCCACTGGATGGGCCTCTACCACACCTTCCAGGGCGGCTGCTCCGGCAGCGGCGACTCCGTCAGCGACACCCCGGCCGAGGCCAGCCCCGCGTACGAGTGCCCGACCGGCCGTGACACCTGCACCGCGACCGGTGTGGACCCGATCCACAACTTCATGGACTACACGTACGACTCCTGCATGTACCAGTTCACCGCCGGCCAGGTGGCCCGCATGAGCAGCTCCTGGACCGCCTACCGCGGCTGACGCTCCACCGCCTTCACACGAAGGGCCGGCGGCTCCGGGTGACTCCCCGGGGCCGTCGGCCCTCGCGTGCTTCTCGCGTGCTTCTCGCGTCTTCGGACGATCTCGCCGATTTCCTAGAGGCTGTCGAGGAAGGCCAGGGCCACCGCCCAGGTGCGCTCCGCCGCCTCCGCGTCGTAGTCCGGCAGCTCCGGGTCGGTGTACAGGTGCCCGGCACCCCGGTAGCGGTAGACCTCCACGTCCGCGCCCACCTGGCCCATCCGCAGATACCAGGACGACAGCCAGTCGTCCGTCTCGAACGGGTCGGGCTCGGCCACGTGCAGCTGGACCGGGAGCTCGTCCACGGCCGCCGACTCGGCGATGTCCGAGGTGCCGTGGAACAGCAGCAGTCCGCGCGCCTTCTCGTCGCCCAGCGCCAGCGTCTGCGCCACCGAGGCCCCGAAGGACAGGCCCATGTAGACCAGGCCCTGATCCGAGTACGGGGCCGCCGCGAGCACCGCCCGCTTCAGCAGCTCCTCCTTGCCGAGGGCGTCGCGCAGCGCCATGCCTTCCTCCACCGTGGCGGCCGTCCGGCCGTCGAAGAGGTCCGGCGTCCAGACCCGGTGCCCGGCGGCCCGCAGCCGCTCGGCCGCGGCGGTCACGGAAGGCGTCAGACCGTAGGTGGAGTGGAAGAGCATGATGTCCATACGTCCCATCCTGCCATCCGGTCCCGGCCGCGCCCGCCGCCGCGGTGCGGCATATGCCTACCGCGCGCGAGAGGGGACCGGCATATGCCGTACGCTCCCCCGCCCGCCCGTCCCGCACTCCCGTCGCGTCCGGCGGCCAGGCCGCCGCGTCCGTCAGCGCATACTGCGCACGTCCAGCTGGCGCAGCACCCGGTCCACCACCTCGGGGTCGGCCCCCGGCTCGCTGCGCGCCGCCAGGACCTCGTGCCGGGCGGCCGACATCATCTCCCGCTGAACCCGCTGGAGGGTGGCCATCCGCTGCACCCGCTGGGTGAACGCGGCCCGCCGCTCGTCGTCCACCATGTCCGCGCTGATCCGGGCGCCGATGTCGAAGGCGGCGCGCTGCAACCGCTCGGCCAGGTCCTCGGGCAGCTCCTCCACCTCCTCGACCTCCTTCAGCCGCAGCCGCGCGGCCTTGGCGGCCCGGATCGCCAGGTCCCGCTCGTAGACCCGCTCGGCCTCCGCGTCCGCCTTCACCCCGAGCTTGCGCACCAGCCAGGGCAGGGTGAGCCCCTGGAGCACCAGGGTCGTGAGGATCACACAGAACGCGATGAAGATCAGCACGTCACGGCCGGGGAAGGGCGAACCGTCGCTCGTCTCCAACGGGATGGCGAGCGCCAGCGCGACCGAGGCCACCCCGCGCATCCCGGCCCACCACATGACGACGCTCTCCCGCCAGCTCATCGGGATCTCCTCGGCGTAGTCCCGCCGGGTGTGCAGCCGTTTCGCCAGCCAGGACGCCGGCAGCAGCCAGAGCAGCCGGACCCCGACGACCACACCGACGACGGCCGTACCCCAGCCGACCATCTGCCAGCCGTGCCCCTCCGCGACACCGAAGACATGCACCAGTTCCAGGCCGATCAGACCGAACGCGATACCGGTGACGAGGGTGTCGACGACCTCCCAGAAGGTCTGTCCGGCGAGCCGCCCCATCACGTCGTCGGCGTCGCTCGCGTGCTCCGCCAGGAACAGCGCGGTGACCAGCACGCCGAGCACGCCCGAGCCGTGCAGCTCCTCCGCGATGACGTAGGAGACGAAGGGCACGAGGAGGGTGAGACCGGTCTGCAGGGTCGGATCGCCCAGGATGACGATCAGTTTGTTGGTGATCCAGCCGAGGGCGACACCGACCACGACCGCGACGACCGCCGACAGGACCAGTTCGCCCAGCGCGTGCGACCAGGAGAAGTGCCCGCTGACGACGGCCGTGATCGCCACGTGGTAGAGCACGATCGCGGTGACGTCGTTGAACAGGCCCTCGCCCTCCAGGATCGACACCAGGCGCCGGGGCAGACCGAGCGACCCGGCCACGGCGGTGGCCGCGACCGGGTCGGGCGGCGCGACCAGGGCGCCGAGGGCGAGCGCGGCGGCCAGCGGAATGCCCGGCACCAGCGCGTCCGCGACGGCGCCGACGGCGGCCGTGGTCACGAACACCAGGGCCACCGCGAGCAGGAAGATCGGCCGCCGGTTGGCCGCGAACTGCCGCCAGGAGGTGCGCTGCACCGCCGCGTAGAGCAGGGGTGGCAGCACCAGCGGCAGGATGAACTCGGGTGGGATGTCGACGTTGGGGACGAAGGGGAGGAAGGCCAGCACGACCCCGATGAGGGTCATCAGAACGGGCGCGGGCAGCCCGAGCCGGCTTCCGAGCGGAACGGTGAGCACGGCGCCGAGCAGGAGCAGGAACAGCAGGGCCAATTGATCCACGACCCCTACCCTGTCACGTACGTCCGGATTGGCGGCGAATGCCCCCGACAGGCCGTCCGTGAGCCGCGATGCTACTCACACACGCGCGCGCAAGGAGCGGCACCGAAAAGGGCGAGGGGCCCGCCGATCATCAGATGATCGGCGGGCCCCTCGCCCGTTCAGGAATCCTCTTCGCGCCGCTCAGAGCGCGCGGCGCACCGCCCGGTGCGGAATGCCCGCGTCGGGAAACTCCGGGCCGTACACGACATAGCCGAGCCGCTCGTAGAAGCCGAGGGCCCGGGTCTGCGCGTGCAGGTCGACGGCGGCGAGGCCACGCGCCCGGGCCGTCTCCTCGATCGCCCGCACCAGCGCGGCACCGACCCCGAGACCGCGCGCGGCGCGGGACACGGCGAGCCGGCCGAGGGAGCCCACGGAGGCGTCGGCGCCGGTCTTGGCGGTGGCGTCCGCCCCGTACAGCAGCCGTCCGGTGCCGAGCGGCACGCCGTCGGCGCGGACCGCGAGCAGATGCGCGGCGGTCTCGTCGTACGCGTCGAACTCCTCGTCCGCCGGTACGCCCTGCTCCTCGACGAAGACCTCGCGGCGCACCGCGAAACAGGCCTCCAGGTCGGCGGGCCCACCGACCTCGCGCACCGCGTACGCGAGAGGAGACCGTACGGAATCCGCCGAGCCCGCCGGGCCCGCGACTTCCGCGGCTCCCGCCGGCTCCGCGGCGAGGGTCACCGGCTCTCCGACGCGATCCGGTCGAGGGCGGTCTGGAGGTCGGCCGGGTAGGTGCTCTCGAACTCGACCCAGCGGCCGTCGCCGGGGTGCTCGAAGCCGAGCCGGACGGCGTGCAGCCACTGCCGGGTCAGACCGAGGCGCTTGGCCATGGTCGGGTCGGCCCCGTAGGTGACGTCACCGACGCAGGGGTGGCGGTGGGCGGACATGTGCACCCGGATCTGGTGGGTGCGGCCCGTCTCCAGCTTGATGTCGAGCAGCGAGGCCGCCCGGTACGCCTCGATGAGGTCGTAGTGGGTCACGGAGGCCTTGCCGTCGGCGGTCACGGCCCACTTGTAGTCGTGGTTCGGGTGCCGGCCGATGGGCGCGTCGATGGTGCCGCTCAGCGGGTCCGGGTGTCCCTGGACGAGGGCGTGGTAGCGCTTGTCGACCACGCGCTCCTTGAACTGGCGCTTCAGCGAGGTGTACGCGTACTCCGACTTCGCCACCACCATCAGACCGGAGGTGCCGACGTCGAGACGGTGCACGATGCCCTGGCGCTCGGCGGCGCCGGAGGTGGAGATGCGGTAACCGGCGGCGGCGAGGCCGCCGATCACGGTGGTGCCGGTCCAGCCGGGGCTGGGGTGGGCGGCGACCCCGATCGGCTTCATGATCACGACGATGTCGTCGTCGTCGTGGACGATCTCCATGCCCGGGACTGGCTCGGCCACGATCTGCACCGGGGCGGGCGCGCCGGGCATCTCGACCTCCAGCCACGCACCCCCGCTGACCCGCTCGGACTTGCCGACGACGGATCCGTCGACGAGGACCTTGCCGGCGGCGGCCAGCTCGGCCGCCTTCGTACGGGAGAACCCGAACATGCGGGCGATGGCGGCGTCGACGCGCTCGCCCTCCAGGCCGTCGGGTACGGGCAGGGTGCGGATCTCGGGACTCGTGCTCACCCTGTCGAGTATGCCTTGTGCCGGAAGGCACTCGGACCTCACCGGCCTTTCGGCCCCACGCCTCACCGGCGCCCGGCCCGTGCCTCACCGGTCCCGCACGGCGCTCCACGGCGCCGTGCGGCCCGTCCCGCCCAGCCCTTCTCGGTCCTGCTCAGTCCTTGTGGAGGGTTCCGTCGGGGTCCAGGCCCCGGAACGACAGCAGCACGATCAGGATGCCGCCGCAGACGATCGCCGAGTCGGCGAGGTTGAAGACGGCGAAGTGCGCGGGCGCGATGAAGTCGACGACCGCGCCCCGGAAGACGCCGGGCGAGCGGAAGATCCGGTCGGTCAGGTTGCCGAGCGCGCCGCCGAGCAGCAGACCGAGGGCGATGGCCCAGGGCAGGCTGTAGAGCTTGCGCGACAGCCGGATGATCACCGTGATCACGACGGCCGCGATCAGGGTGAAGATGACCGTGTACGCCTCGCCCATGCCGAAGGCGGCGCCCTTGTTGCGGATGGCGTTGAGGCGCAGCAGATCGCCGATCACGTCGATCGGCTCGTGCCCCTCCAGCCGCGCGACCACGAGCATCTTGCTGCCGAGGTCGAGAAGGTAGGCGAGCACAGCCACCACCAGCAGCGCCGCGAGCTTCCGCTTCCCGCGGGGGCGCTCCTCGGTCTCGGGACCGGCCGACTCGTCGGCTCCTGCTGATTCGGGCGTATCGATGACGCCCTCCGCCTCTGCCATGTGCACGAGGGTACGACACGCCCCCGCGCGCGCGTCAGCCGCGGCGTTCCTGTTTCTGCTTGTCCTCGACGCACAGCGTGGCCCGTGGAAACGCCTGCATCCTGGCCTTGCCGATGGGCTTGCCGCAGATCTCGCAGAGCCCGTAGGTCCCCGTGTCGAGCCGTTCCAGGGCGTGCTCGGTCTGCTCCAGCATCTCGCGCGCGTTGGCGGCCAGGGAGAGTTCGTGCTCACGGGTGATGTTCTTGCTGCCCGTGTCGGCCTGGTCGTCGCCGGCGCCCTCGCCGGAGTCGCGCATCAGGCCGGTCAGCTCCTCCCTGGAGTGGATCAGCTCGCTGCGCAGCCGCAGCACCTCCGCCTGGAGCTCGTTGCGGGCCTCCGCGACCTCCCCGGGGGTCCACGGATCCTCACCCGGGCGTACGGCGAGCTCACCGGCCCGGGCGGGGGGCACCGCGGCGTCGGCCCCGATCTTCGTCGCGACCCCCGCGGTCTTCTTAGCTGGCACCTTCCTGGCTCCTGTCTTCTCACGCGCGGCCCGGGGGGCCGGGGCCTTCTTCGACGCGGCGGCCTTCTTCACGGAGGCGGCGGCCGCCTTCTTCGCGGGCGCCGCCTTCCCGTCGGCTTTCCCGTCGGCCTGCCCGACGGTCTTCCCGTCAGCCGTCCCGGCGACCTTCCCGACCGCCTTCTTCGCAGCCTTCTTCACGGCCTTCTTCGCCACCTTCCCGGCGGCCTTCCGGGCCGTCTCCCCCGCCGTTTCCCCGGCCGTCTCCCCGGGCGCCGCCCCGGACGCCGCCGCCTTCCCGGCCGGCGGCGCGGTCTTCTCCGCGGCGGTCTTCTTCGCCACCATGTCGCGGCCCCTTCACACTTCGTGATCACGCGCGCGCATCGTGCTGGGACGATAAATCGGCCCGGGACACTCGGCAACGGGGCACGCCGCCCCCTCCCGTGCCCCGGCGGCGCCCCCCGCGCGGACCGGGCCCGGCCGCGCCCGCCGCGGCGGGCCGTCCCGCCGCCGCTCCCCCGTACGACCGCCGCCGAAGTCCGACCGGGGCGGTGTCGCCATTCGGGTCACGCCGGACCGGGCACGGCCGGGGGCGCGCCCGGGGCCCCGCCCGTGCCCGCCACCCGGCGGAAATCGGGTCGGCCGACCCGCGCCCGGCCCCGTACACTGGGCGCAGCGAAAGGCTTGGATGGGGACGAGTAGCGTCGTACGCAGCCATGAGCGACCCGGGGACGGTGCGAGCCCGGGGGCGTGCCCGATGTGAAGCATCACCCCGGAGCTGCCGGAAGAAAGCCGTGGTGGACCCACGGCGACTAGACCCGGTGTCGCGACCCCAATGAGGGGGCTTCGGACGCGGTCGTGTCCGTGGCCAAGGAGGGTGGTACCGCGGGAGCCGAGGCTCTCGTCCCTCCGGACGGAAACGTGGCACCTCACATCCGCCGGAGGAAGATCGATGTCTTCGCAGTACCGCCAGGTACCCGCCCAGGTAGACCTGCCCGCGCTCGAGCACGGCGTGCTCGACTTCTGGCGCGACAACAAGGTCTTCGCCAAGAGTCTGGAGCAGTCCGAGGGACGCCCCGAGTGGGTGTTCTACGAGGGCCCCCCGACCGCGAACGGCATGCCGGGCGCCCACCACATCGAGGCCCGCGTCTTCAAGGACGTCTTCCCCCGCTTCCGCACGATGCGCGGCTACCACGTCGCCCGCAAGGCCGGCTGGGACTGCCACGGCCTGCCCGTCGAGCTGGCGGTCGAGAAGGAACTGGGCTTCGCCGGCAAGAAGGACATCGAGGCGTACGGCATCGCCGAGTTCAACGCCAAGTGCCGCGAGTCCGTGACCCGGCACACCGACGCGTTCGCCGAGCTGACCAGCCGTATGGGCTACTGGGTCGACATGGACGACGCGTACCGCACCATGGACCCCTCGTACATCGAGTCGGTCTGGTGGTCGCTGAAGACCATCTTCGACAAGGGCCTGCTGGTCCAGGACCACCGTGTCGCCCCCTGGTGCCCGCGCTGCGGCACCGGCCTGTCCGACCACGAGCTGGCGCAGGGCTACGAGACGGTCGTCGACCCGTCCGTCTACGTCCGCTTCCCGCTGACCTCCGGCCCGCTCGCAGGCAAGGCCGCGCTCCTGGTGTGGACGACCACCCCGTGGACCCTGGTGTCCAACACAGCCGTCGCCGCCCACCCCGAGGTGACGTACGTGGTCGCCACCGACGGCGACGAGCGGGTCGTCGTCGCCGAGCCGCTGCTCGACAAGGCGCTCGGCGAGGGCTGGGTGACCACCGGCGAGTCCTTCACCGGCGCCGAGATGGAGCGCTGGACCTACCAGCGTCCCTTCGAGTTCGTCGAGTTCACCGAGCCGGCGCACTACGTCGTCAACGCCGAGTACGTGACGACCGAGGACGGTACGGGTCTGGTCCACCAGTCCCCCGCCTTCGGCGAGGACGACCTCAAGGTCTGCCGCGCCTACGGCCTGCCGGTCGTCAACCCGGTCCGCCCTGACGGCACCTTCGAGGAGGACATCCCGCTGGTCGGCGGCGTCTTCTTCAAGAAGGCCGACGAGGCGCTGACCGCCGACCTGGACGCGCGCGGGGTGCTCTTCAAGCACATCGCGTACGAGCACAGCTACCCGCACTGCTGGCGCTGCCACACGGCCCTGCTCTACTACGCGCAGCCGTCCTGGTACATCCGTACGACCGCAGTGAAGGACCGTCTTCTCGAAGAGAACGAGAAGACCAACTGGTTCCCGGACTCGGTCAAGCACGGCCGCTTCGGCGACTGGCTGAACAACAACATCGACTGGGCGCTGTCCCGCAACCGCTACTGGGGCACCCCGCTGCCCATCTGGCGCTGCGCCGACGACCACCTCACGTGCGTGGGCTCGCGCGCGGAGCTGACCGAGCTGACCGGCACCGACCAGTCGGAACTCGACCCGCACCGCCCGTACATCGACGCCGTCACCTTCACGTGCCCGGCCGAGGGCTGCTCCCTCGAAGCGGTGCGTGTGCCCGAGGTCATCGACGCCTGGTACGACTCGGGTTCCATGCCGTTCGCGCAGCACGGCTACCCGTACCAGAACAAGGAGCTGTTCGAGCGCCGCTACCCGGCGCAGTTCATCTCCGAGGCGATCGACCAGACCCGCGGCTGGTTCTACACGCTGATGGCGGTCGGCACGCTCGTCTTCGACAAGTCCTCGTACGAGAACGTGGTCTGCCTCGGCCACATCCTCGCCGAGGACGGCCGCAAGATGTCCAAGCACCTGGGCAACATCCTCCAGCCGATCCCGCTGATGGACCAGCACGGCGCGGACGCGGTGCGCTGGTTCATGGCGGCCGGCGGCTCGCCGTGGGCGGCCCGCCGGGTGGGCCACGGCACCATCCAGGAGGTCGTCCGCAAGACCCTCCTGACGTACTGGAACACGGTCGCCTTCCAGGCGCTGTACGCCCGTACGTCCGGCTGGGCCCCGTCGGCGGCCGACCCGGCCCCGGCCGACCGCCCGGTCCTCGACCGCTGGCTGCTCGGCGAGCTGAACACGCTGGTGGCCGAGGCCACCGAGGCGATGGAGGCGTACGACACCCAGCGGACCGGCAAGCTGCTCTCCGCGTTCGTCGACGACCTGTCGAACTGGTACGTCCGCCGCTCCCGCCGCCGCTTCTGGCAGGGCGACAAGGCCGCGCTGCGCACCCTGCACGAGGTCGTGGAGACGGTCACGCGGCTGATGGCCCCGCTGACCCCGTTCATCACCGAGCGCGTGTGGCAGGACCTGGTGGTCCCGGTGACCCCGGACGCCCCGGAGTCCGTCCACCTGGCCTCGTGGCCCGAGGCGGACGCCGCCCTGATCGACCCGGTGCTGTCGGAGCGGATGCTGCTGGTCCGCCGCCTGGTCGAACTCGGCCGCGCCACCCGCGCCGAGTCGGGCGTGAAGACCCGTCAGCCGCTGTCCCGCGCCCTGGTCGCGGCGACCGGCTTCGCGGACCTGACCCCGGAGCTCCAGGCCCAGATCACCGAGGAGCTGAACGTCTCCTCCCTGGCCTCCCTCTCCGAGGTCGGCGGCTCGCTCGTCGACACCACCGCCAAGGCCAATTTCCGCGCGCTGGGCAAGCGTTTCGGCAAGGGCGTCCAGGACGTGGCCAAGGCGGTCGCGGCGGCGGACGCGGCGGCCCTGGCGCTGGCCCTGCGCTCCGGCGAGGCCCCGCTGGAGGTGGGCGGCGAGACGATCCTCCTCACCCCCGAGGAGGTCATCATCACCGAGACCCCGCGCGAGGGCTGGTCGGTCGCCTCCGACTCGGGCGCCACGGTCGCCCTGGACCTGGAGATCACCCCGGAACTGCGCAAGGCGGGCCTGGCCCGTGACGCGATCCGCCTGATCCAGGAGGCCCGCAAGAACAGCGGCCTCGACGTCGCGGACCGGATCGCCCTGCGCTGGACCTCCGCCTCCCCGGAGACCACGGAGGCCCTGACGGCCCACGCCGGCCTCATCGCCGACGAGGTCCTCGCGACGGACCACGCCGAGGGCGAGGCCGACGACACGTACGGCACCGCGTTCGAGGACGAGGGCCTGTCCCTCACGTTCCGCCTCCGCAAGGCGTAACCCCACAAACGAAAGGCCCGCCCCCACCACAAGACAAAGGTGGGGCCGGGCCTTTCGCGTACCTCGGGACCCCAAAAAAAACAGAAATCCCCTCCCCACACACAACCAGCAAGGAACCCCACCACAGCCACCCCCACCCACCTCCCTCCCACCCAACTGGCGGCACCCACCCCCATCCCCCACTCAAAGCGGGAGGGGTGCGGGGCGGTGCGCCACGAGACGGACGGGAGCGGGGGACGGGAAGGGGGTCGCGTTCGAAACGTAAAGCGTGATTTGTGGCGCGGAAAAAGAACGCTTTACGCACAAGTGAGGGCTCCGCGCCGTAAATCATGCAGTGCAGAACGCGACCCCCGGACCGGCCCCCCCCCCCCCACCCCCCACCCCCCCCCCACC